>NZ_AP014809.1:5006783-5705640 GCF_002355515.1 Methylorubrum populi
CCGTCAGGGGATCGGCGAAGGGGAAGAACACCTTCGGGAACACCAGCACCGAGGCGATGCCGAACACGAAGAAGTCGAAATATTCCGAGGCCCGCCCGATCACCACGCCGAGCGCGATGTCGTTCGGGCTGACGTCGTGATGGCTCATGGCCACCTGCGCGTCGCGCTCGAGCGGATGGGAATTGGCGGTGGCGTGGTCGGGGGTCATCGCGGGCAGCCGGCTCGCCTGAAGGTACGATCGAAGCCGCCTTGCCGCGGCGTTCGGCACGTGCCTAGCGGATGGGTTGACATACGAAAAGAGAATTTGGCGTCGCAATAGGCCGCACAGCCCGGCTATGCAAGCAGGACAGGGATACGGCGTTTACGCGCGCTTATGGCGGATTGATGCGCGTAAACTGCATAATAGATCCGGATTTATCCTGATCGACAGCACATCCCGGCCCGCCGACGGAGTGAGCGCACCAAATCCGCCGAATCCGGCCAGGGACCGGATCAGCAGATTCGGCAGCATCCGTCAGTGCGCGGCGGCGGCGCGGCTTTCGGTCGCCGTGCCCCGCGGCGGCGCCTTGATCCGGTACCAGCCGACATAGAGTGCGGGCAGGAACAGCAGCGTCAGCGCCGTCGCGGCCAGGATGCCGCCGATCATCGCGTAGGCCATGGGACCCCAGAACACCTCGCGGGCGATCGGGATCAGGCCGAGGCTCGCCGCCGCCGCCGTGAGCAGGATCGGCCGCATGCGGTGGCGGGTGGCCTCCACCACGGCGTCCCACGGTGCCATCCCCTCCGCCTCGCATTCCTCGATCTGGCTCACCAGGATCACGGCGTTGCGCACGATGATGCCGATGAGCGCCAGGATGCCGAGGATCGCCACGAAGCCCATCGGCTTGTCGAACAGCAGCAGCGCCGGCACCACGCCGATCAGCCCGAGCGGCGCCACGGAGAACACCAGGAACAGCTTCTGGAAGCTCTGCAGCTGGATCATCAGGAAGAAGGCCATGGCCAGCAGCATCACCGGCACCACGGCGGCGATCGGTCCCTGGCCCTTGCCCGCCTCCTCGACCGCGCCGCCGGTCGCCAGCGTGTAGCCCTCCGGCAGCGCCTTCACGTAGGCGTCGATGGCGGGCTGGAGCGCGGCGACGACGGTGGGAGGCTGCGTCGCGTCGTTGATGGTGGCGCGCACCGTCAGCGTCGGCACCCGGTCGCGGCGCCAGACGATCGGCTGTTCCAGGTCGTAGTCGATCTTGGCGAAGGCCAGGATCGGCACGACCGAGCCGTTGGAGAGGGCGACCTGAAGGCTCTGGAGCGTGTCGAGCGAGGTCCGCTCGACGGTCCGCGCCCGGCCGACCACGTTCACGAGGTAGATCGAATCGCGCACCTGCGTGATCGCCTGGCCGCCGACGATGCCGTTGAGGATGCCGGCGATGTCCTGGCTGGTGACGCCGAGCTGACGCGCCTTGTCCTGCAGGATCTCGACGCGCAGCACCTTGCCCGGCTCGTTCCAGTCGAAGGTCGGCACGGCCAGCCGCTTGTCGGTGGCCACCACGTCGGCGAGCTTGAGCGCGAGGCGGCGCACCTCCTGCACGTCGGGGCCGGAGAGGCGGTACTGGATCGGGCGGCCCACGGGGGGGCCGAGATTGAGCGGCTGCACCAGCACGTCGGTGCCGACGAAGTCGCGCCGGCCGATTCGCTGCAGGCGCTTGATGACCTCGTCGCGCACCGCGAGCGACTTCGTGACGATCACGATCTGCCCGTAGAAGGCGTTGGCGAGCTGCTGGTCGAGGGGCAGGTAGAAGCGCACCGCGCCCTGGCCGACATAGGAGGACCAGCGCTCGATATCGGGGTCGTCCTTCAGATGGGCCTCGAAGCGGTCCATCTGCGCCCGCGTCTCGGTGATCGTGGCGTTCTGCGGCAGGGTCAGGTCGACCAGCACCTCGGAGCGGTCGGAGGACGGGAAGAACTGCTGCTGCACGTGGCCCATCCCGACCACGGCCAGCCCCATCAGGGCGACGCAGACGATCACGGTGATCCAGCGGAGCCGCATCGCGACCCGCAGCACCGCCATGAAGGCGCGAGTGAACAGCCCCTGCTTCTCCGAATGGTGCTTCATGGTCTTCGGGAGAATGGTCACGCCGAGCAGCGGCGCGAACAGCACCGCGACCACCCAGGAGACCAGCAGCGAGGCGGCGATCACCACGAACAGCGAGTAGGTGTACTCGCCGGCGGAAGAGCCGTTGAAGCCGATCGGCAGGAAGCCCGCCACCGTCACCAGCGTGCCGGTGAGCATCGGGAAGGCGGTGGAGGTGTAGGCGTAGGTCGCCGCCTTCTTCAGGTTGTCGCCGAGTTCGAGGCGGGCCACCATCATCTCGACGGTGATCATCGCGTCGTCGACGAGGAGCCCGAGCGCGATGATGAGCGCGCCGAGCGAGATGCGCTGCAGCGTCACGCCCATGATCTGCATGATGACGAAGACGATGGCGAGCACGAGCGGGATCGAGACCGCGACGACGAGCCCGGCGCGCAGGCCGAGGCTGACGAAGCTCACCACCAGCACGATGACGACCGCCTCGACGAGCGCCTTGGTGAAACCGCCGACCGCCTCCTCGACGATCTTGGGTTGGTCCGAGACGAGGTGGATGCCGACGCCGATGGGCAGCTTGCCCTCGACGACGTGCATGCGCTCCTTCAGATCCTCGCCGAACTTCAGGAGGTTGGCGTTCGGGCGCATGGCGATGGCGAGTCCGATCGCCGGCTTGCCGTCGACGCGGAACAGGGCGGCCGGCGGGTCCTCGTAGCCGCGGGAGATCTCGGCGACGTCGGCGAGGCGGAAGAACCGGTCGTTGAAGCGCAGGTTGACGTTTCGCAGCGACTCCTCGGAGCTGAACTGGCCGCTGACGCGAAGGCTCACCCGCTCCGGTCCCGCCTGGACCACGCCGGAGGCGGCCACCGCGTTCTGCGATTGCAGCGCCTTGATCAGGGCCTGGATGTCGATGCCGTAGCCCGCGAGCTTGCGGGTGGAGAAGTCGAGATAGATCGTCTCGCCCTGCACGCCCATCAGCAGGGTCTTGCCGATATTGGGCACCTTGAGGATCTCGGTGCGCACCCCCTCGACATAGTCGCGCAACTGCCGGTGGGTCAGGCCGTCGGCGGTGAAGGCGTAGACGTTGCCGTAGACGTCGCCGAACTCGTCGTTGAAGGCCGGGCCCTGCACCCCTTGCGGAAAGGTGTGCTGGATGTCGCCCAGGCGCTTGCGCACCTGATAGAAGGCGGGCTGGATCTCCTCCTTCCGCGTCGTGTCGCGGAACTGCACGAACACCGTCGCCTGTCCCGGCGTGGTGTAGCTCCGCACGTAATCGAGGGCGTTGATCTGCTGCAGCTCCTTCTCGATCCGGTCGGTGACCTGATCGAGGGTGTCCTTGATCGTGGCGCCGGGCCAGCTCGCCTGGACCACCATGGTCTTGATGGCGAAGGGCGGATCCTCCTCGCGGCCGAGCCGGGAATAGGCCATCACGCCGGCGACCAGGCAGACGAGCATCAGGAACCAGACCAGCGAACGGTGGCCGAGCGCCCAATCGGAAAGGTTGAAGTCCTTCACGCGCGAAAAACCTTTGCGGCTCTCTTGCCGGGATTGCTGCCGGGTTCCGGCTCAGTTGCGGTCGTCGGCCAGCCGGACGGTCTGGCCGTCGCGCAGGGAGTGGACGCCCGCCACCACGACCCGCTCGCCGGGTTTCAGCCCCGCGCGAACGGCGACGCGCCCGTGCCGGTCCGGCCGGTCGCCGTCGAGGGTGACATCGCGGCGCTCGACGTGCCGGTCGCCCGCCGCCTTGTCCGCATCGGCCTCCCCCGGCTGGCCGGCCTCCGGCACGATCCAGACCGAGCGGCGCCCGTCGGCGTCGAGGAGCGCGGTGGCCGGCAGGATGAAGCGGCGCTCGGTGCTGCGCTCCAGCGCGACGGTGATGGTGGCCCCGAGCCGGAAGGCGGGACCGGGCTCCTCCAGGGTCAGGCGGACGCGGCGGGTCCGGGTGCCGGATTCGGCGAAGGGGGCGACCTCGCGCACCCGGCCGCGGGCGGTGATCTCCGGCGCGCTCTGGAGCACCACCGTGAACAGGCCGTCCTTGGGCATGGCGCCGGTCAGCGTCTCGGGAATGTCGACCACCGCCTCGCGGGTCTCGGGCCGGGCGAGCGTGACGATCCCCTGGCCCGGGCTCACCACCTGCCCGATCTCGGCGAGCCGCTGGGTGACGACGCCATCGAAATCGGCGTGCAGCTCGGTGTAGCCGATCTGGTCGCGGGCCTTCTGCAGGCTGGCCCCGGCCTGGGCGAGGCGGGCCTGGGCGGTGTCGCGCCGGGCCACCGCCGCGTCGAGCTGGGCCTGGGTGACGTTGCCGCCTTCCATCAGCCGCCGCGTGCGCGCCTCGGTGGCCGTCGCGTTCTCGGCCTGAGCCTTGGCGTCGGCCAGTTCCGCCTCGGCCCGGCTGAGGTCGAACCGTGAGACGATCGGGTCGAGGGCCGCGAGCCGCTGGTCCTTCTTCACGACATCGCCGACGGTGACGTCGCGGGCCACCACCCGGCCACCGATCTGAAAGCCGAGCTGCGACTGGTAGCGCGGCTCGACCGTGCCGGCGAAGGGGCCGAAGATCTCGCTGTCGGTGGGCTGCGCCAGGGTGGTCAGGACCGGCCGCACCGGCGGCGGCGGCGCCTCCTGTGACGGCTGGCAGGCGGTGAGTAGAGAGGCGCCGACGACGAGGATAGCGACGAGGGGCGCCCACTTCATTGTCCGTCCTCCCCCGCCGCGGATCTCCTGGTGTCTCGCGCGCGCTCCTGCCCCGCCAGCGCGACCTGCTGTCCGGGACGCAGGAACTGGATGCCGGCGGTCACCACCGCCTCGCCGGGCTCGACGCCGCCCTTGAGCACGATGTCGTCGAAGCCGTAGCGGTCGATCTCGATCGTGCGGACCGCGACCGTGCCGGTCTTGGCCTCGTAGATCCACACCGCCGGGCGGTCGTCGAAGCGGTAGAGCGCCGACCAGGGCAGCACCACCGCCTCGCGCGAGGCGAAGCGGCCCCGGCCGATCACCACGGCGCCGAGCGACATGGCGGGCGGCGTCCGCTCGAGGCCGACCTTGACCCGCACCGTGCCGCTCGCCGCGTCTACCGTCGGCGAAATCTCGCGCACATGCCCCTTCGCCGCCACCGTGGGGTCCGACTGGAGGGTGACCTGAATCGTCTTGTCGCCGGGCGGGTGGGCGGTCAGCGCCTCGTAGACGTTGAACACCGCGTCGCGCGGTCCGTCCTGGGCCAGCACCATCACCGCCTGTCCCGACTGCACCACCTGCCCGACCTCGAAGGTCCGGCTCAGGACGATGCCGGGCACGCCCGCGCGCAGCTCCGTGTAGGAGAGCTGCTCCTCTGCGGTGCCGAGCGCCGCCCTGGCCGAATCGACCGCGGCCTGGGAGGTGCGCAATTGCTGCTCGGCGTTGTCGTAGGCCGGACGCGTGGTGTAGCCGCCGCTGATGAGCTGCTTCTGGCGCTCGAAGGTCACCTTGGCCTGGGTGAGCTGCGCCTCCGCCGAGGCCAGGGCGGCGCGGGCATTGTCGAGATTGGCGCGCTGCACCAGCGGTTCCAGTACCGCGAGCACCTGATCGGCGGCGACGTGGTCGCCGACCTCGACCCGGCGCTCGGCGACCTTGCCGTTGGTGCGGAAGGCGACGTTGGTCTGAGCCTGAGCCTGGACGTCGCCGGTCAGCACTACGTCCGAGGTGACGGGCTCCTTCTTCGCCGTCACCACGCGCACCATCACCACCGACGGGTTCTCCGCCTCCGGGAGGGCGGAGGCGGCCGATGCGGGCGTTGGGAGAGCCGCGGTCGCGAGAAGGGCCGACAAGACGGCCGCGCGTGCGGTTGCGGTGAGGATGGGGCGTCGCCCTGAGGACATCGGCCGAGCTTCCGGGCAGGGAGTGGAGCTTGAGACGGGACTTGGTGGGACGCTGCGTGATTTGGACCAGGACTCGAACCGGACTTGAACCGGAATCCGGACACGGGAGGGCCCGGGCGACCAATTCCGACGAGCCCGCTTTCGCGGCGCAGGCTTATCGCGTATCTTACCGACCGTCCAGACGGTTTTTATCTCGGCAGATCGGGGAACCCGGTCTTTCTGCTCCGAAAAATCAATATTCCACAGAGATTTAGTTTGGCGATCCGGATATGGCATCCGGGACGGCGTACGGGAGTGGAGTTCGGGGGCGATCATGTCGCAGAGAACGCGCAGCCGCCGCGACGACCGCGCGGAAGTGATTCTTGAGGCGGCGGGCGCGGTGCTGCGCCGCGGCGGGGCGCGGGCTCTGACCATCGATGCCGTGGCGGCGGAGGCGGACCTAAGCAAGGGCGGGGTCCTGCACCACTACGCCTCGAAGGATGCGCTGATCCTCGCTCTGGTCGAGCGCAAGCTGCAGCATCTGCGCGCCGGCATCGCCGCCTGCGAACCCGAGCAGGCGGGGGGAGCCGAGGGGCTCGCGCTCGGGATGATCGAGCACCTGCGCCGCAGCTACTGCGACGAGGACGAGTTTAGCCGCGCGCTGCTCCTCGCCTCGGCCGAGAATCCGGACGCGCTCGCCGGCTACCGCGCCTTCGTGGCCGAGAGGCTCGCCCGGTTCGAGGCCGCGGAAGGGCCGGCAGGGGTCGGGGCGGCGCTGTTCTTCGCCCTACTCGGTGTCGTGATGGGCCGCACCCTCGGCTTCCATGATCTGAACTCCGCGCAGATCGAGCCGCTCCTGGGTGCGCTGGAGCGCGCGGCGCGAGAACTCGCCTGAAGCGCCTCGGCCGATTCCCTCGAACGGAGCGGAGCCGTCGATGTCCGTCCGTGTCTCGCGGCTCGTGCGTCTGATTTGGATCGTGGGCGCTCGTCCCGCCCTGCGTCGCGGGGAACCGGGGTCCGTTGAACCGGATCGAAGAAATCAATTCGGAGACATCAGGATCAGCAGAATCGGATCGGCGGAGGCAGACTTGATCCAGCCGGGTCCCAGGTGCGGAGCGGGCTCGAGGGGCACTCTGCTCCCGGACATTGAAATGGTGTTTTCGAAAAGCTCACATCAAGGGCGATGGCCGATCCGACGGGTGTCGTCTATTCTCCATCTCGAGCCAGCCCTGTCCGAGAGCGTAGCGGACGATGCTGGCGCGGGAACGCAGGCCGAGTTTCTTGCAGCCACGGATTTTATAGGTATCGACCGACGCGACCGAGATCGACATGGAGAGGCTCACCTCCTTCATCGTCATGCCGAGAGCGATCAGCCGGAGCACGTCGCGCTCCCGCGCGGTGAGGCCACCTTCCTCGCCGGCTTGGGGTGCGGGCGGTCCGGCTTCCGTGCGATCGGACAGGGATGGCGGCGAGCGCATCTCGTTGTCGATGTAGCGGCCGCCGGAGACGACGGCCTCAATGGCCTCCAGCAGGCTGGTGCCGGCGGAGCGCTTCAGGACGTAGCCCTGTGCTCCCGCGGTCAGCGCCTCGTCAACGAAGGCGAAATCTTCGTTGACCGTGAGGAAGATGATGTGCACCGCCGAGCCGGCGTCGCGGAGGGCCCGCGCGACGGCGAGGCCGCTCATGCCGGTCATGGTGATGTCCATGACAACGACGTCGGGCAGCGTTCGACCAACGAGGTCGAGGGCGTGCCGGCCGTCGCTGGCCTCTCCGACGACCTCGATGCCGGCGGTCTCGCCGAGCAGACCGCGGACGCCGCTCCTGAAGATCGGGTGGTCGTCGATCAGGGCGACCCTGATTCTTGCTTTCGCCGTACGCACATCATCCCCCTGTCATCGGCAAGCGCGCAACAACGGCAAGCGCGCGAGAATCGTCGTCCCACCGCCGGGAGGCGATTCGATTAAGAGCTTTCCTCCGAGCAGCATCAGCCGCTCGCGCATCCCCGCGAGTCCGAACCCGCTCCCCGCACGACACTTCTCCGACACCGGCCCGTCCACGGATTCCGATTCGGGGTCCGGTCCGAGACCCGGCCCGTCATCCTCGATCGCCAGCGTGACGCCGTCGCGGTTGTACTGAAGGGTCACCGAAACGTGCCCTGATCCCGGCGCGTGCTTGACGATGTTGGTCAGCGCTTCCTGCACGAGCCGGAAGATCGTCACCTCGATTTCCGGTGTGAGAGGCACCGAGGCGCCGGAGAGCTGGAATTCGATCGGGACTCCGCACCGGTCGGACCATTCGCGCACCAGGCCGTTCAGGGCGAGGATGAGGCCGAGTTCGGCCAGCGCGACCGGGCGCAGTTCCCGAACCACCTGCCGCAGGCTGGCTGAAATCGCGTCGACCTGGTTCAGCATCGCCCCGACTTCCTCGGGCGAGGGCTCGCGCCGCAGGCGGTCGAGCCGCAGTTTCAGCCACGCGAGCTGCTGGCCGGCCTCGTCGTGAAGCTCGCGGGCGAGGCGTTCCCGCTCCGCCTGATGCGCCCGGTAGAGCTGAGCCAGCACCGCATCCCTGTCGCACTCGGCGCGGGTCCGGGCCTGGTCGGTGCTGCGAAGGTCGGCCAGCAGCAGGTCGCGCTCGCGCAGCAGCGCTTGAAGGCGTTGCTGATAGCGCTCGCGCTCGGCGAGTTCACGGCGCAGCGTGACGGCCTCGTTCGCCAGCAGGCTGAAACGCGCGTCCCGCACCGACAGCAGCCGCACGAGAACCAGGGGATCCAGCCTGTTACGGTTCAGGCGGCAGCCCTGACAGCGGTAGCGGCGCACTCCTGTTCCCCGCTTGACCGCGACCACGCCGGGAAGCGGTCTTCCCGCCGCCCGGACCCGCGCCAGGAAGGCCGTCGAGGCCTTGCCGGTGAGATGGATCCGGGATGGATCCTCCCGCGGCAGCAGCAGATGGGCGGATTCGTTGGCGAAGGCGACGCTGCCGGAGCGGGTGGCGACCAGGACCGGGTCGCCGATCGCCTCCAGGGCCCGCATGTCCTCCGGGGTCAGCGGACCCGGGCGGACCGCTGCCGATGCCATGTCCTGGTCCATCGACGAGGCCCCCCTCGGCGTGTCAGCGGCTGAGCGTACCGGGCCGGGTCGATCCGTCCCACGGATGGCGTTGCGCCGGGCATGTCCGCGACGTGTCGCACGAGGGGGCGTGCGGCCACTCGGCAGTCGAAATCGTGGGCGAATGGGCGTCGCCTGCCGCGATTACTGACGTCATCAGAGCCCCCAAAGATGCACGGCGGCTGCGGCGGCATGATCCATTCGGGCTACGGCCTAGACATTGGATCGGTATCGCGCAGGCCACTGTAGGGTGACACGATATGCCTCAGTTGCACCGCGGTATATAACAAAAGCGATTCGATGATACCTCATTGTTGATAGTCCGAAGGGCGTATTCAATGACAGATTCTGGACTGGGTGGGCGTATCCTGGCTTCGATCGACCGCTTGGACGGAGACTCGGAATATTATTCGACCATAGAGGGTAGCCTCTCGAAGGATGCTTGATGTCGCTCGGACGAGTGCTCAGAATCGGCGGCGTTGAGCTTTGCTGTGGCGTGGCGAACTTGCGATCTTGCCCTTAGCCAAGGGTTTTCCCCATCGAATTCGTTCGCGCCATCCGTTGTACAGCTCGGCGGCAAACCCTTTGCGCACAATCGGCGCGCCTCCTTCGCTTCTGGAGCGCGATAGCCAAGTCGGAGTGGATTTCACCCGAATATTGTTTGCCGCCAGTGGAGTAAGCACTCAATCATGTGGCGGATCATTATCGCGGATGAACAGAAGAGCTTCCGAATCGGTCTGCGCAGGGCTCTGGAAGCCGGCTTGAGCGGCGTGATCATCGTCGATGTGTCCGGGGCATCCGAGTTGATCAACGATGTCCGGTCACCGATGAAGACGGACCTCGTCATCGTCGGGTCCCGCCTCCTTCCCGCCGGCGACCCGACCTATCTGGGGGCCCTGAAGCGGGCGGCCGGCGCCGCGCGCCTCCTGCTCGTCGTCCCGCAGGCTTCCGCCGACCTGTTTCAGGACGCCTTGAGCCTCGGCTTTCACGGCTTGATCATCCGGCGGCAGCGCCACGAGGAGATGGTCGAGGCGATCCGCACAACGCTCGACGGCCGGCTCTACGCTCCCGACGCGATCCTGGTCGCGAAGCCGCCCGATGCCGTCCCGGCCATGCGACCACCGGAGCGCAACGTGCGGGCGATCGGGCTGACCCTGCGTCAGCGCGAGGTTCTGGCTCTGATCGGCAAAGGATTGTCCAATCGAGAGATTGCGTTCGCGCTGAACATCGCCGAAGCGACAGTGAAGATTCACGTCTCCGGTGTGATCCGGGTGCTCGGAGTCAGAAATCGGACCGAGGCTGCGCTCCTCGCTCCGACAATTCTCAAGGGCAAAAACTAGTACGGACTGGATAGATCCTAATGGGTGTCCAAGTTTTTTCCGACGTGACAGGAAAGGTCCCATTCGGTCTAGTTAATTTGTGCCTAACATCCTGCGGTGCACAATACGTCGGCGCGAATGGTCCGAATAGAAGCGGCGTTCAGGAGAATCGGGCGCGGGAGGTTTCTTGCAGATCAGGGGAGTGGCTCCGATGGAACACGTCGATACACTGATTGTCAGCGACAATCGCATGGTCAGAGAAAGCCTGGTCGCGCTCCTGTCCGGCACCCGCTTCACGGTGCGACAGGTCGCGGCGTGTCCCGGGCTGCACCTCGACGACCTTGAGGCGGCGCGATTGGCACTCGTCGTCATCGACGAGGAGGCGGCCTGCATCGTCGGGCAGGTCGCCGAGGCGCTGCCCGAGGTCAAGATCGTGGCGCTGGCGCTGCGGGATACCGAAGGGCTGATGCTGCGCAGTCTTCAACTCGGCGCCTCGGCCTATCTGACGGAGGACGTCTCTCCCGCCGACCTTCTGAAAACTCTGGAGGTGGTGATCGCCGATTGCGCGGTGCTGCCGATGAGCTTCCTCGGGCGTCTGTGCTTGGCGGCCGATCCCGTGCGGGCGCCCGGCCCGGTCGCCGCCCTGACCGGGCTTCAGCGGGCGGACGGAACCTCGCTCTCCAGCCTGTCGAGCCGCGAGGTCAACATCCTCGAAGGCTTGGCGCTCGGAGAATCCAACAAGGTCATCGCCCGCAACCTCGACATCGCCGAGGCCACCGTGAAGGTCCACGTCAAGGCGATCCTGCGCAAGGTCCGGGTCAAGAACCGGACGCAGGCCGCGGTCTGGGCGATGAACAGAGGCATCGTGACGAGCGCCGCCCCGCCCGCCGAGCGGTTCGGGAGCGTTCTGTCCCCCTTCCCCCTCGTCTCCGGTCGCGACGGATTTACCTCCGGCACCCTGGTGGCTGTCGCCTGAGGATAGCGCGGCGCCGTGAGGGGCCCGGTGCCGCTCCCAACATACCCGCCATCGATGCGATCCGAGCGCCAGACAATCCGGAGACGAGGAAACCGGCCTGAAGTCGTCTGTGGTCAGTTCGACACTGAACCGCTCGAAGCGGCGCTGGGCGGTGGATCGGCGGTCGCGGTGGGCTCGCCGCGCCGCCCAACCGGATGACGCCGCGCATGCTCGTGTGCCTTGGCTGGAACCCAGTCATGTACATCGCGACCCACATCTCGCGCGATCTCTACGCCGACCTCCGGCGGCTTCGATCACGCGTTCAAGGATTGCGGTGGCTGCGAGATGTTCCGCCGAACCCTGGCGCGGGAGCCCTATGCGCGTCGCCCGCCCGGTGGCCTGCTTTCGCCGCACCGGGCAGAACAACAGCGCCAACCTCGCCCGCAAGGCGCGGGCGCTGGGCGAGGTCGCCCCACTGGGCAGCGTCCCGACTCTTCGATACCCGTCCGCTGACGGGCATCGAACCCTTCCTGCACGGTCGCGAGGGGTTCTACCTCGACCCGCGGGAGGATCTGGAGCGGGCCCTCGGCCTCATCCTGCGCACCGACGACGCGCAGGTCGATCGGACGACGGCCGCGGCCCAGGCTCCGGTCCAGCGGATCGACACGTTCGACGCGCTCGCCCGATACGTGATCGAGGAGACGCTGGCGCCGGGTCCGGTCGCCCGGCCCGCGCCTCCGCCCGCGGGAAAGACGCTCGTCAAAGCCGAAGCCAGTCACAGACAGCCCTCAATGAACAGATTTGTGGAACAGATCCGTGCCTCCGGTCCCGCAGGCCGCGCGATCGGACCGGATGAGAGCGGGCGAGCGTGGCCGTCAGGCCTCACCACGCCGACGATGCGTGCAGCCATGTTGACGCGGCGCCCGTCACAGCCTATCTGACGCCAGCACCGAGCTCGGGGATACGGCCAACGCTTCCCCGAACGCGCTAGTCCGATCAGCCGGACGCGCGAAAGCCCCGGTGGGGGATAGTTTAACGGTAGAACCGCGGACTCTGACTCCGCTAGTCCTGGTTCGAATCCAGGTCCCCCAGCCACTTCCTGCAAATCGCTAAGTGATTGGTGCTGTAGGCCGATTTCAGGCTTTCACGGCAGCGCATCGCTCGACCCATATCCCGCATTTTACAGCCGTTTTACAGGCTGCGAATCGCTTGCCAGCCTGTCCGGTTGCGCCGGGAGGGCCGGCGCATGATCCGCGTCCTCGTCTGCGGCGGTCGCGACTATGCCGACCGCGATACCCTTTTCGGGACGCTCCACGAGATCGCCCAGCGCCACAACGGCGTGCGGGTGATCCAGGGCGGAGCACCCGGTGCCGACATGCTGGCACGAGAGTGGTGCCGCACCTACGGCTACGATTACGAGCACTTCCCGGCTGATTGGAAGAAGCACGGCAAGGCGGCTGGCCCGATCCGCAACGCTCACATGCTCGCCGAGGGCAAGCCCGACGTTGTGATCGCCTTCAAGGGTGGGCGCGGAACTCAGGATTGCGTTCGGCAGGCTCGCGCCGCCGGAATACCCGTCGTCACGGTGGGGTGGTTCGATGAATAAGCGCAGATGGCAGCCCGACGAAGTTGAGCGGGTTCGGGAGTGGTACGCGTCTGGCGAGGATGACGCCGCTATCGCGGTGGCGCTCGGCCGGTCTGTCGGCTCGGTGTCCAACCTCCGTCAAGCGAAGGGGATACAGCGCCCTCGCGAGACCCTCAAACGAGGTGCCGACTGGTCCGACGAGGAATTGGCACTTGCGGCCGATATGTACGCCAAAGGCGAGAGCAACAACGCGATTGCTACCGCACTCGGAAGATCGCGCGTAGCGATCAAGCGGCTCGTCACAACGCACGGCCTCAGGCGTTCAATGGAATGCCTGCCGGACCCGAGCAAATACGATACCGAAAACGAGAAATGGCGCTTGGTCCGCGGTGGGCTGCCCTATGCCGTTTCCAGCATAGGGCGTGTGATATCCCTGCTGCCTGGGCGAATGGGTGAGTACCTGTCTACTTGGATGGACGAGGACGGCTACGTTCACGTCCAGTTGCAAGTTGACGGGAAGTCCAAGCGGCACTCGGTGCATCGTCTGATAGCCCACGCCTTCAGGGGAGAGCCGCCGACGGCACTGCATCAGGCAGCGCACAACGACGGCAACCCGTCCAACAATTCGGACAAAAACATCCGCTGGGCAACGCCGGCCGAAAATCAGGCTGATCGCTTGATCCACGGCACGGCCGAGAGAGGGCCGGGCGGACAGTTCATCAGAGGCACTGCCGACATGATCCGGCAGGCCGAAGCGGCTGGCGTGTCCGTCGAGCGTATCCCTACCCCCATCCGATCCGAAGGAGCCTGAGCGATGAACCTCGCAACCTACGTCGCCGGCTTGCCGCTCCTCGTGCTCGGGATCGGTGGCTTCATCTTCGGCGTCGGCCGGCTTTTCCGAGCCGCAAGCAAGCGCTCCCGCGACCGTCGCGCCCTCGTCCTCAATGCAGTCCGCGCACAGCAGCCCAACGGCACAGGCTACACGCTGACGAAGGAGTGCGAACAGCGGCTCGGCAAGCGCTGGCCGATCGCCTCCATCTACGGGCACCTGTTCGACCTAGAGCGTGAAGGCGTCATCGCTTCTCGGTGGGGTGAGGCAACCGCGGCTCGGGGCGGATATCGGCCCCGGCACTACTGGGTCAAAGCCGACCTTCCCGACCTCGCCCCCCCGCCCTTCCCCGCCATCCGATGATCGCTGAAGGAGAGTAGCCATGGGCTTCAACACGGTTGCCGTTCTGCTCAACGACTATGCCGCAGACTTCGAGCGCGAGGGGCGGATCGGTCGTAGCATGGCCGACGCCATCAGGCAGTACGACCACCCGAACCCGTTTCACCGCAACTTCCTCGGCGGCACGGTCGTCTCGCAGGCGCACGCTGATTGGTCTCAGGTCGTGATCGTCAGCCGGAACAGTGGCGTCCGAGCCGACGAGGCGAACGATCTCGATTTCGTCGCGCTCAACCAGATGCGTCAGTGCCTTGAGCGCCACGGCTACAGCGTCACGAAGCCTCGCAAGCGGCGTCCTTCCCCCTCCCTGCTCGCGGCTGAAGGGAAATCGGAGGGCGAGAGATGAGCGACGATCTTGGGCGCGTCCCTTCGGGACCGGACCACTCGGGCTCTGCCCCGAGCCCTTCGGTCTCAGCCTCCGGCGAGTGTTCCTCGCGCGACGGCTGGCGGCCAATCGCAACGCTGCCAAAGGATGGCGAAGCGTTTCTTGCCGCCGATGCTCGTATAGCGGGCGGCTTTCAGCAGGTCGTCTTCTGGGACGACGATCCGCCCCGCGTCGGCTGGGAGCTTTCTACGGCCGACGGCCCGAGTTACCACCGAAAGGCATTCACTCACTGGATGCCCCTCCCTGAGCCGCCCGCCGCCGAGGGAATTGCCGATGGCGCTGACCCTCCCTGCCCTCGCCGGGACAAGTGGTTCCGGGGCTGCCGGTTCGAGCCGCGGTATGACGTTGGGGCGCCAGACATGACCGGTATGGGCCGTGTTCGGTTCGCAGACGCCGAGGACGCCGGCCCCTTCTACGAGGCGCTGAAGCCTAAGACGTACCTGCACGACATCTGCGTCCAGTGCGGGAAGGTGGTGGATCGGGGAGGGGCGCGATGAGCCTTTTCCGCTCCATAGGGCAAAAGATCGGCGAGGATGCGGTCGCTGATCTGCAAGCCTCTGGTGAGATGGATTGGATCATCCGCTCGGCCGTTCTCGATAACATGGAGAGCGCGTGGCGGCATGCTCCGCAATCGCCGGATCGCGAGCGAGCGATGCGCCGTATAGCAGTCGAGCGTGGGAGGCTTGGTATCCGACCGTGCCGCCCTGAGGATCGCACGAGCGGGTGGGATATCGCCTTCGGCATCGTGCTGGCCATCGCGCTTATGCTCGGCGCGGTCTTGGTCAGCTTCGCCCTTTTCCCTTGAGCCGCCCGCGTCAGGGGATGGACGCCCGTAAGGGCCGGAATGCGCAGCAGTCCGGTGCGGAGCACGACAGCCCGGCCCACGCAGTGGGGACGCCCTAGGTTTCTCCCCTACCCCTCTGCGGGGGAGGGTTTGGAGGGACGAGCCGTAGAGTCTTCCTCGCGCTGAAGCTTTTCCTCAACGGCCGTGCGGATGAATGTAGCCATGCGCTGCTCCCCAACCAGCGCAATTATGCGCTCCTTGGCCCCAGCATTCAGCCGGACCTTCGTCTCTTCGAGGTTCATGGCAGGGCGGCCCATACGTCGGCCCATAACCGGGGACGGAATATTCGTCAAAATCGCCTCATAAGCGGGGACGCTTATTGACATATAAGCGGGGACGGTTATTTTGTCCATATCCGCGACGGAGATACCGCCATGGCCTACTGCTACCCCGATCCGAACAGGGACTATCCCGAACGCGAGTGGAAAGTTTGGGAGGTCTTCAGCAAGGCGACCGGCTTCGTCGGCACGGTCCGCGCGCCCCGCAAGGCGCTGGCCGCATTCCACGCCGAGCGTGAATTCTGCCTGCGGGCCGGCTCCTACTATCTCGGGAGGGCCTAATGCTCACCGACGCACAGCACCTAGCCCTCAAGAAACTCCGCGATCACGGGGGCGAGGGCGTCATCGACAAGCATGGCAAGGTCGTCGCGAGCGGTGAACGCTTGCTCGGCTTGGAGCCCGTGACGTGGCTCCGGCTCATCACAACCGGCCACATTGAGGTGCGCGGAGATCTGCGCATCGGGATCACGGCGAAGGGGCGCGATGCGCTCGCTGCTGCGCCGGGGCTGAAGGTCAACCCGCACGGCATCCAGGGCAGCAGTCATCAGCAGCCCGCCCGGCACGCAGGAGCAGAGTGATGGAGGTCGGACGCGTACAGGGCGCCACCCGCTATCTCGGGGCGCCGGCCGGATGGGAGCCTGAGAAAGACGGGCACTGCGCACATCTGCCGATCAGAGACGAGCCGCACAGCCCTGGCGTCAATCGGATGACTTCGGCTTGGTTGCCGACGCCAGACGAGCTTTCGCGGATCGCAGCAGGAGCGCCAATCTACCTCGTCATCCTTGGTGTCTCACACCCGCCCGTAGCCCTCATGGTTGGCGATCCACCGAGCCTGACCGAGCATCAGCCAGATCACGCTCAACCGCAGCCGAGGCAAAGATGAGAACGCAGAAGACCACTCAGTTGCGCGAGAGCCGCGAGGCGGACGACGAGATCGCCTCCGTCGATTGGAAGGCGGCGCCGCATGTCGTGCTGGAGGCCGTAGATCGTCTCCTAGCCGAGGAAGGGCTTGAGATCGTCATGCTCGACACAGGCAGCGACCAGTACGAGTTCATCGTGGAGGCGCGGCGATGAGCATGTCCGTCGAGGCCAAAGCCGTCACCGCGTGGCTGTCCGATCAGATGTGTCGCGTGGAGGAGCCTCTAGTCTGCGGCTTCGGCAACTCCCTGAGTGAGGACGGCGCGCGTCGCCTCCTTGCCGTGATGGATGGCGTCACAGAGCACCCGACGAACGACACGCTTCAGAAGCTCGGCGCCTTCGAGCGCAAGACGAAGGTCAACAAGCACACGGCGACCCATTGGGGCTATCTGCGGGGTGTGATCGACGCGCTGGACGCGGCCGGTCACTCAGACGCCGCCGACGTGCTGGTCTGGCAGGTATGGCACCGGATGAACAGCGCCGCCCGCCACAACGAGTTCTATCGTCTTGTCCTCAAGGAGAAGGCCGAGGTCGAGACCGAGAACGCCCGCCTGATGCGGTTGCTGACGGACGGTCCAGCCAACCCGCAGGAATGCGCCGAGTTCTGTCGCACGGCTCGGGATGACGGCGATGGCAAGCCCTGCCTCGACTGCGATCCTGAACGCTTCTGCATTGCCTAACCCGCCCTCCCCTTCCTGCTGAACGGAGAGAATGATGAGCGAGAACGAGACCTTCTACGACAATGAGATCGCCCCGGCTCTCGCCGGTCTGGCCAAGCGCTGCCAGGATCGCGGCTTGTCTTTCCTAGCCGTGGTTGAGTGGGAACCCGGCGAGCACGGTCGGACGCTCACCCTTCAAGCCGGCAGCGGCCTCGGCATCCGCATGGCTGACGCGGCGGCGCAAGCCGGCAACAACGCCGATGGCTTGATCCTCGCCCTGATGAAGTACGCGCACGAGCACGGTCATAGCTCGATGCTGTTGAAGCAGCTCGGCGTGCCGCTGACGCCCGAGAAGAGCGCCGCCTAGCCCCACCCCACCCGATCCGTCCTTCGTGAAGAGAGGCCAAGCCGTGAGTGCAGAGATCGTCTTTGATCGTGATTGCCAGAGCGCTCCGTTCTGGCTCCGCATTCCGGTTGCCGAGGGTAACGTCGCTATCGTGGAGCTTCCCGGCTGCGTTTCGCTTCCGGCCGCCGTTCGCCGAGCCGACGAACTCGGCCACTTCCCGATGCACTGGTGGCAGGCAGACAGCCGAGTCCGCATGCCGATCCCGAGCGGTATCGTCCGCACGCTACTCCCCGCATCCTAGGAGCCCTCCCGATGTCAGAACAAGCCGTGTGGAAGTTCCCGGTTCGCATCGCGGACGGACGCCAAGAGATAACCGGGCCGGGGCTGCCGAGGCCGGTCCACTTCGCTCTGCAAGACGGCATCCCAACCGTGTGGGCCGTCGTCTCACCATGGGAGCGGCACGAACTGCCGCGCGGCATCTACATCGTCGGCACGGGGCATCCGATCCCCACAGGATGCACGCACGTCGGCTCGCTGCAAGACGGCGGCTTCGTCTGGCACCTGTTCATGGAAGGCCAGTGACCGCCTTCGCCGGCAGATCGAACGGCTGGAGAGCCTGGAGTTTTAGGGGAGAGGATGATGGCTCCGACCCGCCTACGAATGAGGATCAGGTGCGCCGTCTGTGACAAGCCGGTCGATGAGTGGACGATGTGGGAAAACCCCGCCGACATGTCGCGGGGGATCAAGGTCCGCTGTCACGGCGAGGAAGACAGCATGAAGATGACGTGGGGCTTTTTGGCCGACCTCACTCCGGATGAGCGGCGCCGGCTAGAGCAGTCCGAGGGGGTTGCCTTCGCCACGAAGCGCTTGCCCCGCCCCACCGCATGCAAGGCAGAAGGATAGGACGATGGACGCCAGAGAGATCGCGAACCGGATTGCGCTCCTGCTCAACCCGATGCCCGATATGAGCGGCCAGCAGATCAACCGCTTCCATGGCGAGCGGCGTCGGCGCATCGAAGACCTAGCCGCAGAAATTGCAGCTATCGAGAAGGATTGGTTGATCCGACCTCGCTAGGCGGCAAGGTCGAAATCGGGGTCCAGGGTTGATAGGCCCTTCGGCTGGTCGAACCGGCGACCGTCCCGGACGATGTAGAATTCGGCGCTGAACACGTCGGAAAGGCGGCCCAGGTCCACGCCCCAGTGGTACGTTTCCAGCGGCTCCACGTTGGCCCCGCCGCCCATGAAGGCGCCGGGGTGCCGGTCCCGGAAGGTCTTGTTCTCCAGCTTGCCGGCGAGCATCAGCTTCGCCCGCATCACCTCGAACGAGTAGCCGCGCCCGTCCCGCTGTAGGTCGTCGAGAAAGCGGTTGACCGACTCGACGTAGCCGGTGGTGTAGGGTTCCTCGAAGTAGGCCAGAACCATCGGCATCCAGCGTCGCTGGATCGCGCACTTAGTCTTGTAGGCCAGAGACACGGTCGGCGGTAACGTGGCGAGCCAATCCTTGTAGTAAGTCTCGGCCTCAGCAGGGGACGAGCACAGATAGAGGTCGCAGTACCGCTCCTTGGTCCAATAAGCGTCATGCAGGATCGGCCAGCGGTTGCACCAGTTGTTGATGGTAGCTTTCTGCTCCTCCGAAGTCTGGCTCCATCGGGTGCGGAATAGCTGCCGGGACATGCGCAAGGCGGCCCCCTCGCGCCTATCCGGCAGCCGCTTCGCCACGGCGGCGCGGATGTTGTCCAGCACCTCGTTGGCCGCGCGCGTGACGTGGAAGCGGTCGGTCACGTGAAGGCGCCCAGGCAGACACCTTCGTATCATCTTGCGGTAACCGTCGAACCGATCAGTGACAACGACTTCCAGCCGCCGATCCTCGGACAACTGGTTGAGGTAAAGTTCAAGCGTCTCACCTCTGTCCTTCAGCATGTCGAGGACGGTCAGTTCCTCAAGGTTGCCCATCACGGCACGGAACTCGCCGCGTAGCTTCTTCTCGTCGATCCCAAGGACGCGCGGCGTCTCGCGATGGAGCTTTGCTATCTCAACTGAAGTGTAGGCGTCGAACGCTTTTGCAACCGACTTCGGGTCCACATAAACATCACGGCCGATCTCGGCGAACGTCCGACGCATAGCTTGTCGGGCCATCCAGAGTACAAGACGGCGTGTCATCAAGAAGCCGGGCTCCTTGAAGGGCAGCGTTTCCGAGATCGCGTCGTTGCCGACGACTTCGCCCGCCTCGTTCTTACAGTCAGGGCAAGCGAACCTCTGAACGCTGAACTCGATCAGCGTCGCCTTGCCGTGGTGCGGCACGTCGTTGATGCCCGTGACCCTCGTACCGTTCTTGCGCAGCTTGCACGCGAGGTTACACGCCTGCGCGGTCGGCCTGCGAGACCGTGCGTGGACAACGTAGTGATCGTCCGCCTCTTCTCGTGCCGTCTCTACGACGCCGGGCAGGTTGAGCAGATCGCTCACGGCTGCTCCCCCTCGGCAGCCCCTTTGCGCGACTTCCGCTTCTCGTCCCTCGCCAGGGATGTCTCGACGACATCGCGGATGTACTCAGCGCGGCGAAACTTGCCCGCGACCGCGTCGATGCGGTCGAGCGTGCCCTCCTTAAAGCGGACGAGCGTCTTGTCTTTGAACGGTTCCTTGGGCACGGCCACGGTTGTGACCGATATCGGTTTCCGAGTCAAAACCGCCTCCAATGCGATATCGCTTGTTGACCCGTATCCGATGTCGGATTAGGTTTCAATCAGATATCGGATTGGAGCCTGTTCATGGATCAATCATACGTCGATGCCGCCGCAGCGGTCGAAGGCGTCGCCCAGGAGCTTGAGGGCATCGGTCGTTCAGGCTCTGCGAAGATGCTTCGCAATGCCTTCGACGCGCTGCTCGGCGTGGATGAGGCGGCGGACTTGCCACCGGCAGATGACGCCACCCGTCGCACCGTAGTTCAGGCTTGGGATCGGTATCGACAGGGCGTGGGCGCAACCGAGGTCGCGGATTTGAAGCGTGAGAACGCGGACCTCATAGCGCGCAACTTCGCTTGCGGGCAGCAGCTTGAGGAGATGAGCGACGCGCTGATGATCGCCGAGCGGGATGTGAGTGAGGCCGCCCGCGATGTGCTGGCCGAGAGGCGACGACAGATTGAGGTAGAAGGCTGGACGCCGGAGCATGATGACGCCCACAACGGCGGGCAACTTGCGGCGGCGGCGGCGGCCTATGCGACCGCCGGTCGGCAGCTTGATGCGCTCGGCGGTCCCGGCCCCTTATGGCCCTGGGAGCTTCAGTGGTGGAAGCCGCGATCTTACCGCGACAACCTCGTGAAGGCCGGAGCCCTGATCCTCGCTGAGATTGAGCGGCTGGACCGGAGGCGCCTGCAAGTTTCGGCTGGGCGAGAGAATAGCGAGACCTATGAAAAGGCCCGCGCCATTGCCGAGGCTGCCGCCAATCGGTGGGATAAGTTCAGCGATACCGCTGGGGTGCGCTGGCTGACTGACGCGATCATGGAGTTTGGCGCTCTACCTCGCGACGATGGCCGGTGCATGTGCGCCGCCTGCCGAGATGCACGAGAGCGAACTAAACCCGCATGAAGGCGGCTCTGCGCTGTGTGGGGCTACGCGCCGCCTTCATGCTCTCGATGGGCCGATCAACCCGATTTTCCCGTGTGGTGTCCGGCCCGATGGATCACTCATCAGCCCGATGTTCCCGATACCCTGGATATCTACTAAGGAGGCTTCGCGTGAAAGACTACAACGATAACGATGTCCGGTTCATCCGGGGCATGATCCCGCACCACGAGATGGCAATTCGAATGGCGAACACGGAGATCGTCTACGGGTCGAACCCCTGGGCGAAGCAGTTGGCGCTTCGCATCAGGGCTGCTCAACAGAACGAGATCGACCAGATGCGGGCATGGCTTAGCCAACGGGGCCTGTCGGAGTCCGGAGGCGGGCATTCGATGTAGTCGTCTTTCCGGAAGACGGTGAGGTTATGCACTTGTGGGAGCCCTCAATGGACGCCAAAGGCATCTACGACTGCCCATATTGCGGAGTTGATCGTGAGCCATGCCACGGCGAGGCCCAAATCCGAGAGCGGACACAGGCTGGCGACGCGCAATGCGCCAGTGCACTGACTCACATCGTCTCGTCGCGTGCTCGGCGTGACATTTTGGCAGAGCGAATGCGCCAAGTGTCTGCCGAAGGCTATTCTTTCGAGCACGACGACAATCATGCTCGCGGTGAGTTGGCCGCCGCCGCTGCGTGTTACGCTCTGCCCGTGGCAGTCTACACTGGCTGTTTAGCGCCATTTCCCCCGAGGGGAACTCTTGGGCTTAAGCTGGCCAATCACGTCTGGCCGTGGGCTCCAGGCAGCTTTAGGCGGAAGAGCCGCAGAGAAGATTTGATCCGCGCAGCAGCGTTGCTTATCGCTGAAGTGGAGCGGCTGGATCGTTTAGAGGTGCGCGGCAAATGAAAGACACCACGAGAGGTTATGCTGCTGTTCTCGCGGTCGTCCGCTCGGCCTGGGCGCTCGTGGACAATACGGCTTATCACGATTGGCTTCCACTCACCGTCAGCCGCGATGATTGGAATGACTTGGTGGCCGATCTCAACACACTGAAAGCGCTCATCCCGCCTGATGAGCTGCCGGCCGAGCCGCCTCACGCTGTTACCTGCCTGTGGCCTGGGCGTTCATCAACCCGGAATGGCGAAGCGGAGTTCGAGCCCGCCTCCTTGCCATCAACCAAAGCTTCTCAGGTGTGAAACGGACTGCATGGCCCGTGCCATCAACCAAAGCTTCTCGATATGCCGAAAAAGCCCGCCAAGCGGGTGCCGAGCGGGCTGAGAGGAGGCGGGGATGGCTGTCGCTGAGTTCAAAAGTTGGTTTGATGCCGGCATCTTAATCCGTGGCAGAATGGTCAACGAGATCAAGGGCGCAGCTTGGAAGTATGGGCTTGAGTTCGAGCACGAGCGCGCCGGCAGCGTTGTCCGTTTCAAGGTGTGGGGCGACCCGACTGCGGTCTCAAGCTTCCAGAAAGCCTATGCGCGTTGGGGCCGCGATCTCATGGAAGCGAACGCCTAGACACGACGAACCCCGCTCGGGCGGACCCGGCGGGGCTGAGATTGAGCGAGTTTAGGATGGTTTAGCGGGGAGCGGCTATAACTCGGCTAGGACCCTCAGGCCGGTGGGTTCGGCGGCCCTGTCGGAACCGCACCGGTTCGGAATAGGTCTCGGGTCCAAGGCGGTATCCGGTCAATGACCGGCTGCACATCCGGCTTATAGACGAGCGTCGCGAAGACGAGCACCGCCGCGATGCCAAACCCGACGAGAACGGAGTACGTGTTGCCCCGAGGCACGACGCCATTGGCGGCCCCCTTCGGGACGATGTGCAGAACCGCTGCAATCACCGTCAGCAACTTAATTGGGACGAACAACTCACTGTTTGCGAAGGCCGGATTGAAATTCGACAGTCGCAGGATCGTCCTAAGCCAAGCCTGCCCGTCCTGAGACAGCCAGGATAGAGCGATGCCGACGATCAGATAGTCGGTATTGGTGCGCGAGCCGGTCCATAGCGCTAAGATCCCGGCTCGGATGTAGAAGCTGAGCACCACCGTTGCCATCACGCCGATCAGGATATCGACGGCGATGTTCATGTCGTTGTTCGGCAGAACCGCATTTAACGCGATGTAGCCGCAGCCGAGCAGAAACGCGGTCCAGGCGATGACGCTTCGAATGTTCTCTGGCCTCGGGTCGTGATAAATCAGCACGGCGGGCCGTCCTTCTGCCTCTCAGGCGAAGCCTCAAAGCTCCGCAGCATGTCATCCACGAGGGCGCGAACCTCGCTCGTTTGAAGCGCCTGCTTCCGCAATTGGTGTGAGGCGGCGCGTGCCTGTCTTCGCTGGATCACCGCCTCACGGCGCTGCCGCTGCGCCGAAGCTGCGGCGGCGTCTCCCGCTCGCTGCACGGCCTTCTGTGCCGCCACATTGCCGGCAATCGCAGCGTCAAGCTTCGCCAAGCTCTCAGCCGGCGGCCCCCATCCAAGCCATGTCATGAAGCGTCTCCACATCAGGAGCGCCCCCGTTCGGCGCGTTCTCTTCGATCATCGCGTATCCGCTGAAGCTCGCTCGTCACCCCCTGCATTGCTTGGGAGGTATTGCCGAAGCCGTGCTGGACCTTCTCGATGAGAATGCCGATCTGGTGAGTATGGTCCCCGATTGTCTTGCCGCTCGCGTCGATTAGAGCGCGGAGTTCGTTGAGAGCGCTCTGCACGCCACCAGCCGCCTGCGTGGCCGCCGTTAGGCCCGTGATAAGCCGCTCGATGTGCCCGCCGCTGAGCGCCTTGTTGTCTGCGTACTGCTTCGCGATCACGCCCATGAGGATGGCAGACAAGCCCCACCCCCCATATTCGCGAAGCAGCCCTGCCACATCAAGGCTCGTCACGATCTCGCGCCTCCCGCTCTCGTGTGGCGGATCGGCACTTGCGAGTCGGGCCATAAGCGGGGGATCAAGCTCTCAGCCATTGCGCCCTCTGTTGGCGTTGATGGTCAGGGATCGGTCGCTCGGGTTCCAAGCTCGCGACCGGTCCCGCCTGCTTCGGGGGAAGGGTTAGCGGCGAGCGACCGCCGCCGCCGCAATCGAGCCGAGGGCCTTGATGCCCTGCACGGCCGGCGCGACGAGGAAGAAGCTCAGAAGGATCTCTTTCTGATAAGCGTCATACGGAGGCGGCGGCTTCGGCACGCCCCAGGCGCCGACGATGTGCGCCCCCCAAGGGGTCCAGAACGGCAGGCTATCAAGGTAGACGCCTGCGGCCTGGAGGGCTGGTGGTAGCGCTATGAGGTAGATCAGGAAGCGAAACTGCGGCTGGGCTGCGGCGCGGAGGCGGTTGGTCTCAGCGGCAGCCTGAAGCTGCGCGACGACCTGTTCTTTCTCCGAGCCGATGCCGGCGATCGTGATGTCTCGACCGCTGGCGTCCCGCTGCTTCATGTAGTCGAGGATCGGCCCCGCGAAGAGCTTGAGGACGAAACCGCCGAGAGCGCCCCACATCACGGCCCCTCGTGCGAGGGGTGCACCGTCGTCTGCACCGTCTCGGAGGGCGAGAACCACTGCCGCAGGATGATCGTCAGGACGTTGATGCCGACCATCCACCACAGCGCGGCTTCGGCAGAGACGATGCCGTTGAGGTTGATCGTCTGGAGGTAGCCGAGCACGGCAAGAGCGGTCGTCGCGATGGCATTGACGGCGTTCAACAGCACGATCTTGAACGGCCGGCGCTTGACGATGGTCGTCGTGACGGTCGCAGCCGCGGCGGGCGTGGCAACAGTGATAGGCGGCAATTGCTCCTGCGGCATGTCAGTGACTCCATGCCTTAAGAATGATGCCGCCGATCACGGCGAGAGCGATGCCGCCCACCACGAGCGCAATCAGGCCGAGGCCGATCCAGCCGAAGATGGCGCCCAGCGCGCCCCAAGTGACGGGCTCTGCGGCCTCTGCGGCGAGAGCGGGGAAGCAGGCACAGGCGAGCGCCAGCGCCGCGAGAAGCAAACGGGTCATGTCGTTGTCTCGTTCTGGAGGTGCGCGGCAACCGGCCGGCGGCGGGGCTTGTCTTCAACGAAAGCCGATTTGTGAGAGGCAAGCCCGCTTGTGTTCAGCGGGTGAGGGGCAAAGGCTCAGCGAAACGATACCCACGCCATCCAGAGTAGGAACGCCAAGCCGAGGCAGGCGGCCCCGAGGATGGCAAAGATCGCGGACCCGAGCCGTTCGTCTGCACTGGTGGGGCGAGCGTTGTCGCTCCATGCCATCCAAAACAGAGCACAGCCGATGACGAGAAGGACGAGAGCAGCCCAGCCCATTACGAAGCCCACCGGAACAGCGAGGACAGCCAGCCGCCGAGGGCGCCGGTCTTCACGGTCGCCTCAGCAACAGGCGGGGTGGGCTTCGGCAGAACAGCGGGCGCCGGGGCAGGTACGGGCGCCATGAAGTTCGGCGTCTTCACGGGCGAACGGTCTCCGCGCCGAGCTTTCGGCAGAGCTACGGCGTAGGGCGTGCGGAACTGGTCGTACTCGCCCTGCCGCCGCGAGATGATTGCTGCCGGCTTGTTCCACATCAGGATCGCTTCGGCGGCGCCCTTGACGTCTCCGGCCTTCAACCGCTTGGCCACGGTGGAGCGCGTGAACGCCGGCTGGCCGATGTTGAAGCAGAGCGACACGAGTGCGTCGAACTGGTGCTGTTCGAGCTTCACGCCGAGATCCGACACCGGCTTGGCATATGCCTTCACGGCCTCGGTGAAGAGCGCGTCGCTGGTGGCCGCCGTGATCGTCAGCCCCGGCGTCACCTTGATCAGCCCGGAAGCCGTCGTAATCCCGACGCCGATCGTGAGGATACCCACGCTGTCTTTGTAGGCGGTCAGCACCTCGCCTTCGCGCGACTTCAGAGCCGCGCGCCCGATGGGCGACAGGTCCATTCGTGTTCTCCGGATTGTCAGGAAGGGCGGGCGTTGAGCGGCCCGAGATCGATTCGTCAGCGGCGCGTTGATGCCGACCGCGATGAGGGCTAGGCAACCAATGAGCAGTCAGGCTGGCGCCGTAGCCTTGTACGGGTGCGCGGCCGGCAAGCGCCCTTGGATGCCGTGCTCCCAAGCCACCCGGCCCTGAACCTTCGCCCGGGTCGCCGCGTCAGGGATGTTGCCTTGGACGACGCCGATTTCGTGGATAGAGCCAACGAAGTTCTCGCCGCTCTGGCGCCCGCCGATAAACGAGGTCACTCCCGCAGCATAAGCGTCGTTGACGGTGCCCGACGCAGACTGGACGGCATCGACCCAGATCTGGGTCGGCAGCGTTGTCGATCGCTGCCTGATCCACTCGACAAGCTGCTTCTGCCCCGCGACGATCCGGCCGCTCGCGGTGCCGATCTGCTGCGATTGCCCCTGACGGTTCATCACGATACCGCCGGACGTGTTCACCGCGATCTGGCGACCGCTGTTGCCCGAGCCGTCGGTCGAGCCGATGATCGACTTGTTGCTGCCCGTCAGGACCGGGATCGTGATGACGGCCCAGCCGTATTCGATCTCAGGATCGGCCGGCAACGTGGAAGGGATCTTCTGCGTGCTGGTCGTCGTGATGCCGCCGTCTGTCGTGTTCGCGGTCGGACGGCTTCCGGCCGTGGCCTGGACGCTATCCCGGTTGATCGGGCTGATGTCGTCCCACGTTCCGGTCCCGGCCGTGTCGCCCTGCCGCCGAGCCTCCAGCGACCCGGCCGGGAACGGCGTCGCCACCCCCGTGATGCACAGGACGTTGCGATCGGCGAGGTACTGGACGACGATCACGGCGCAGCCACCAAGGGAGTCACGAACAAGGTCTCTTGCGAGAGCCGGACCGGGACCGACGCGCGCAGCATGATTTTGGCGCCGTTCGCGAGGAAACCTGACCGCGGGGTCACTTGGAACAGTTCATCAATGCGGTGGGGCGTGCCGGCCGCTTCCGTCAGCGGCACGGTGCGCTCGGAGGTCGCGCCCTCAAGGCCCGAGATATTGCCGGCGATGTAGATCCCGATCTTGAGCCAGCCGCCGAAGAGCTGCGGCACGGCCGTCACTCGGAGCGAAAGCTGGTAGGAGTCGCCCGACTTGCGAGCACGCAGCACGCCGTCGTCATCCAGAAAGGCGAAGTCGGCGAAGGGGCCGCGCAGGTTGCCGAGCACATCCCTCGGCGCGGTCACGATAAAGGGAGCATCCGTGTTGGCGGGCAGATCCGTGACGGTCGCCCCCATCATCTCGCCGTAGCGGACCGTGCCGTAGTCGCCCGAGTCGCCCTGCGGCCCTCGCTCGCCTTGGATGCCCCGTGCGCCCTGCTGGCCGGGGACGGTCACGGAAGCCACGGCAGGCCGCCCAAGGGCCGCTACGGCCACCTGAGGGCGCCCCTGTACGGCGATGGCATAGACGGGCAACTTGCTCACGCAGCACCCGTGCTCGGCAGAACCCGGATCTGAATGCGGCCGATGCCCTTGGGCTCGCCCTGCGCTGTAGCTCGGCGGAAGAGATCTCCGACGACCGTGGATGGAAGCAGGAGCGCGCCGGGACGTACAGCCGACAGTCGCCAAGTCCGCCCCTGGCTCGGCACGCTCACCCGCACCTTGCCGGCGGCGGGCTCTACGATGGTCAGCGAGCCATTCGCGGCAGCCGTGTTGCAGACGCCAACCGACACGTTGTCCGACAGTGACACGAACCTCACGAAGAGTTCCGAGCCGGTCAGGTTCATTGGAGCGGAGCCGTCCAACTCGTTGACCGTCAGATCGAACTCCCACGGCTCGGCGTCGTAAAACGCGTCGGGGGCGGAGACGATGATCGCCATCTACAGGTCACCCCAACCGTAGGTCATGCAGCGCTCCCACCAAAGGCGCCATCCAGCTTCCCAGACGGCAAGGCAGAGACCGAAGTAGGCGGCTTCTTCGCGGCGCATGGCCCTCTCCAGTATGGAGGCAAGGTGTCGGGCGAGCAGGACCAGCGCCCAATTCAACCGTCGAAGATGGCTACGGAGATAATACTCGCGTCTCGCAGGGCATCATTTCGGTCGAACAACCGAATTGCAACTTGAGACGCACTCTCGCCGAACGTCTGCACAGTAACCGGGGCATTCGTTGAGACAACGGGTGTTTTAGTCGCGTTCCCCGTTGAGTCGAGTAGAGTTATCGTGTAGGTGCCGGTTGCATCTTTAGAAATATTCGCCACACCAAATGACGATACCGGCGCAACTTGCCCGCTCGCCACAGTGCCGTCGAACCTAGCGCGGGCGATAACCCGAGCGCTGAGTAGTCCAGGCGCCTCAACCGGGCTGTTGTAAATCGGTGAACTATCGCTGAAGGTAAACTTGTTCGACGGGCCGTAGTGCTGGATATATCTGCGAGAAGCCAGAGGCTGATAATCATTGTAACTTCGATGAGCGCACGCCCTCATATCAAGTTTGACATGGCCAGAATTCGCACTTGTCTCAACCATGACGTTGTGCGTGGCAAAATGCGATGAATCCGGCCGATTGAAGGTAACTCCGGTCATTGAATAGGTTGAGGGATCGCTGCCTGCGGTCAGCATTATATCGGAGAGTCCAATATTCCCCTCAACATATGTACCCAGCATCGACAGCGCTGCTCCGCCTTCGCCGCCCGAGTTGAGCATCTGAAGGCCGAACCCAAATCCCCCAGCATCTCCCCCGTTTGCCTCGATGCTTCCCCCTACAATCGCCACACAAGATGCAGCTTCGATATGAGCCCCGTAGAGAGAATTTAGAGAAATAACGGGGGCGTTAAATGTAAGCGCGTTTCCATTCGAGAATGTAGTTCTCGGGAATACGCGCAGCCCAGCACGATTGTATTTTGCTTCCCACTTACTAAAGGAGCAAGAGACGACGTCTGTGAGTCCGAACCCGAGCCCGAACCCTTCCACATAAATGGGATCAAAATCGGCAAAGGCTAGTTTTTTCAGCGACAGGCCGACGGCCTGCTGTTTGCCGCCCGTCGTGATTGTAAATCCCCCCAGGCGGTGCCTCAAATAGGCGCCGAAATTTCCGCTGATGGCCGGGTCTCCAACAATCGTCAGCGCTGACAGATTGCCATCTGGCCCGTCATAGAACAATTGTGCCGATGAGGGGCCAGCAGCCTGGAAGTTTGGCGTGCGCCCATCTTCAAGTCGCTTGGAGATATCGAGGGTGAGCGGTCTTACAAATCTAAATTTCCCTTTGTTTAGAAAGAAACGATCCGCCCTCAGGGAGGCGTTCCCCAAGGCATCTTCCAAGTATGCCGTTGCATCGGTAACACCATCCCCTGGCGCTCCAAGCGCTTTGAAGTTGATGTCGTCACTGAACCAATCACGCAACAGTCGCCCGGCGACGGGCTGCTGTGGGAGCTTGTCTTTTTGGACCGCGCCGTCGATAGCGGCGGCGATCGTCTTGATTCCACCTTCAAGCGGCACAGGTGCCGCAGCTAACGCTGCGCCAACCCGCGCATCTCCAGGCTTCAATTCGGACAGAACACCGTCGATATATGCGCCAAAGCGAAACTCGGGCATGCAGATGCCTTGCTGTCAGGTGATGTACGGAAGACAGGAGCGCGCGAGCGCTAGAAGCCCTCAACCGTCCAGTACGCCGCCAGGGTCACCCCAGAGGCGTTGCCGGCGACAACGACAGTGATTACCGTGCCCGTGACGCTGATGATCGAGAGCCCGACTGTGGCGCCGTTCGAGTTGCCCGGCGTCACCATGGCGACCGGCGTCTCGTGGAAGAACGGGAGGACGCCGCCGGACCGGCGCGGGAGCGGGATGGTAAACCGTCCCTGAGCGTCGGACGTGTACACGCCGACTCCCTTGAACCGATAGTAGCCGCTGTCGCTGACCGTCCCGCCTTTTGAAGCCGCATCGGCCTCGCTGATCTGGTACGGCTGATCGCCCGTGCCGGCGTAGACGACGACCGGCGGGTTGCCCCACCAATTCAACAGTTTCGTGCGACGCTCGACGATCGTGCCCGTCTTCGACCCACCCATACGGAAGGCGCACGTTGCGGTGGCGTGGTCGGTGAGCAGCGAGCTTCCGGTGATCTCGCCCGCGAAGCAGGCCGTGTCCGTGTGGACGAGGACGTAGTTGGTACGCGTGCTCCCGTCCGAGGGGGCTCCGGCCGAGAACTGCATTCCGTCCAGCATGAAGTCGTTCACGTCGCGGAAGTTGACGTGCCGCAGCTCGCCCCCATCCGTCACGACGCCGGCCGGCAGCGGTCGGCCGGCGTTGTTGGCCGTCTGTATCCAGAACCCGCCACGCACGCGCACGCCCTTGCAGCGGTACATGTCGAGGGCGAACCCGAGGCCTTCCCAATCGCAGCCATTGAACTCCCAGAGGAGGGAGTAATAGAAGCCGGAGCGACTGTTGTTGACGCGACAGAAGCCCCAGCCGTTGTAGCCATGGCATCCAGAAAACAGCACGGCTTCGAGGGCTTGAGCGCAAGAACAGTCCCACGCCCACGTATAGTTGGCGACGATGACGTCCTTCCACGAGTAGGCGAACGAGCCGTAGGTGCAGGCATTGGTGACCTTGACCTCAATGCCGGCGCCAGCCTGCATCTGATTGTCGGGACCGAACACCTGAAGGTCGTAGATCGTCGCCCCGCGCGGCATATCTCCGAGCAGCCATCCGCGTGTACCGCGATCAAATCGAGCCTTCTGCACGGTGAGGCATTGGCCGCGTCCGATCCCGCCCACACCGAAGAATGTCGTGAGCAGGGTCGTCGGAACGCTCGACGCACTGTCGAGATCGACGCCGCGCCATGTGAAGGGCCCCGACGCCTTCGCGGCCTCCGTGCCGTGATTCCAGCACCCCGACGAGGCTCCGACGCATTTGATCGTCGCGGGACCGGGGCTTGAGACGTGGCATGCCTTGGTTGCGGTGCTGTCGATCGGGAACGAGGTCAGCGCCGTGCAGCCGCGCGGGAGCACCGTGCAAGAGGCCATCCCGTTCCCGACGGCAATATCGATCCGACGCTGGATCGCGTGGCCGTCGATCTCCTCCGTCAGGGCGACCGCACGCGGGAATACGGCTTTCGCTGCCGCTAGGCCCGCCGAGCCCGTGCCGAATCGCTCGCTGAGCGGATGGCTCTGCCCGTCTCCAACGAAGCCGAGCGCGCGCAGCTCAGCGCCCTCAATCATCAGGTCGGCGAGCCAATCGAGGATCGTCTTGTTCGAGGACGGAAGGTTGTAGCCGGCCGCCGCTTGAAGGAACGCGGCGAGACCGAGCTTGCCCGACAGAGCGGGGTCCAGCGCGGCCGGCGTCACGAACTTGTCGGTCGCCTCGCCTTGATCCACGTCGGCGGACGATGCGGCCGAGGCGAACCCGCCCGGCACGACGAGCGCCGTACCCTCCTCGGCAACGACGCGCGCCTCCCCGAGGGCGACGACGACCTGACCTGATGCCGTCGCGGTCGCCACAATCTGCCGCCAGCCAGAGGCGGGAGGGGTCGTGACGAGGGTGCCGTTGGCTCCGACGAAGAGTGTTGTCCCAGCCGTGAAGCCGCCGTCGGGGCCGAGCAAGTCCCCGGCATTCTGGATGGAGGCCGGCAATCCAACCGAAGCGCCCCGTGCCGTGATGCCGATGATTCGGCCTCGGTGGGTAGGATCGGAGGGGGCCGCAGGAATGACCGAGCCGTCCGCATTGGCAACGAGAGCCCGCCAGGCCGGGATGCTCGCCGCAGCGGTGCGGGTAAAGATGACGCCCTGCCCCGGTGCGCCATCGCGGCCATCGGTGCCGTTCCGGCCATCCACGCCGTCAGTGCCGTCACGCCCTGGCGTGCCGATGCCCGGCACATAGATGGCGGACGGTGCGGGCACCGTGCTGTTTACGATAGCCATGATGGGAGACCCACGGCGCAAGGGACCGCGGAGGCGGACAGCCTCGACACGATCAGGAGCGGAAAAGGGTGATGCGTGACCCGTCAGGCCACGCGGGTGACGCCCGGCACGATGTTCGCCGTGCCGCTGTAGACGCGGCGCGTGATGCTGCCGTCGCGGGCAATCAGGTCGTAGTCGTAGAGGGCTGGTGCGATGCCCTGCATCTTGGCGGCAGGGAAGGCGATGTTGACCGTTCCACCGGCGCCTGCGTTGACCAGCGTCGGCGTCGGGGCCGCTTCGGTCGAAGCCGACAGAACCACCGTGGCAGGATAGTCCGAGGCCGTGCCAAGCGTGCGCCGAAGCTGCATGTCGAAGCGGATGCCAGACACGTCCTGCAAGGCGCCGAGCACAGCCAGCGAGAACCCATCATCGACCGCGAAAGCCGTTGAACCCTGATTGACCGTCAGGCTCATTCCGTTGACGACGAGCGGCGCGCCGACGACCCCGCGGGCGAGTTCGTTCGCTCCCCCGCCGACTTGGAGCAGTGAGAGCGAGTAGAAGGTTGCCCCCGCCTCGATATCGGTGATGACGATGCGATACGTGCCGAGCGGCGTGTAGGGCTGCACCGTCACGGCGCCGACCGTGCCGTTGCCCTTGTTGGATGGATCGGCCACCTCGACCGGCGACGCTGCCACGACGAAGGCGAAGCCATCGACCCAATCCTCGTTGGTGCCGGTCTCGAAATTCTGCTTGCGCGGGATGATATTGAGGATCTGGCTCACCACGAGAGGGCTTAGCTCCCGATCGTCACGGCTTGGCGAAAAAGGTCGTCGATGGCGGCGCTGTCGAGGTCCACAAGTTCGCCGATCGCAGTCACGTAGGCGTTGTTGCGCTCCCACGTGCCCGCAAGTGCGTACCAGTCCTTGACGTCGTCATCCGCCTTGGCGATGGCCGCCTCCACCTTCTCACGCAGATCAGAGCGGCGAAGCTGGATCTTGGCCTGCGCCGCACTGATGCTCGGCGGAACTGGATCGGGCTGCGGCGGGGGCTTCTTGAACTTGCCCTTGGCGTAGAGGTCTCCTTCCGCCACGCTGTCGTTGCAGGCAACCAGAGCCGCAGCGAACTCGGGCCGGAACACATCCTCGCCGGGCTTCAGGCCATCTTCGACGGTCAGGATCTCGCGAACCGTCCCGTCCACGACATGGGCGAAGGTCTGCATGTCAAAGAGCCCCGATCAGTACTGAATGAAGATGGCGCCATCCGCGCCGTTACCGCCGACCTGAGCGGTGTTCGTGTGCCAGATGCCGCCGCCGCCGGAGCCCGGAGCGAAGCCGTCAAGCACGCCGTTGGTGTTGTTGGTCGCAGTTCGACCGCCGCCACCGAAGGCTGATGCCGCACCCTGGCCGCCTTGGACGGCGTTGCTGTAGGGGTTCCCGTCGCCGCCGTTTGAGCCGTAGAGATTGCGCTGGCCGCCGAGCCCGCCGCCGGGCGTGCCGCCAGGCGAGCCGTTGCCGCCTCCGCGTCCACCTGTGCCGCCGGACGCCTGCATCAGCGAACCGACCGTGGTTGTGCCACCGGTTGTCGCCACAGCATTGTTGCCGTTGTTCGCGCCGATGCCCTTGGCTCCGACGACGAGCGCGATGGTGTCGCCGGGATTGACGCTGAACCAGCCCGCAGCGTATCCGCCCGAGCCGCCGCCGCCCGACGACCACGTCGCGCCGCCGCCGCCGCCTCCACCGCCACCGCCAGCGCCAACGCACTCGGCGAAGATCCAGAACACGCCGGGCGGGACCGTGAAGGTGTAGTTGCCTGCTGCCGTGTAGGACGAGAGACGCCGCGCCGGGAGGTTGGAGGACCGGATGCCCTGCACCCGCAGAACCGAGCCGTCATCCGACATGAGCAGGATGTCGCCCGTGCCCCAATCGCCAGCCTGGATCTGCGTGCCATCCGATCTGACGACTGCACGAGCACCCTGCCCGTCGAGGTTGGCAACCACGGCCCCGGTTGGCGCAAACAGCACGCGGATCTGGTAGAGCGCGCCGGCCACGTAGCTTGCGATGTCGGGCGAGACGTTGGCGACGATGTTGTTCTGCGTGCCCGTATCTAGACCATAGTGAACCCGCTCGACCGAAGGCACCACGTTGGCGCCAACGTATTGACCAAGCGCGTTCTGAAAGTTGGTCCGCAGTCCAGCGATGTCGCCGTTATCGCGCGCATCGTAGTTTTGCGCCGCGATGAAGTCACCGATCATGGAGGCGAGGACGGTGCCTTGTCGCCATGCATTGTTGGCGAGGAGCGGATCGGCCTCCCCTTCCACGACGCCGGTTTGCCGCGCCGCGTTCGCCATGTAACTGGCGACGGTGTAGACATTCGCTCCCGAACCCGTAGCGAACGGGTAGAAGTCGTTCTGACCAGCCATTGCTTGCCTGCAAGTTAGGGGAGGCGGAGCCTCAAGCTTTGTTCAGCAGATATTCCGGGGAAACGGCCCAAGCGCCTGCCCCCCAGCCGGAAATGTACTTGTTCTGCACGCCGAATCCGAAGATCGGCCGCCGATTGACCGAGGTGACGCGGTACGTCACCGTCACGCCGGCTGGTTTCAACCGAAGTGCGTTCTGACCGAGCAATCCGAGCATGACCGGAGGCGGGATCTTGCCGGCGATGCAAATGCTCATGGCGACGTTGACGGTGCCGATATTCGGCTTCTGCACCCCATCGCCTCGCCAGGAACCCCGCTGCCATCCTCGGCCAGCGATGCCCCACGCGAACGTGGCGCGCGGGAACGGCACCTGCCCCTTGTCCTGGATAAAGACGAAGGTCTCGGGGTCGATGAAGAAGGCGTCCAACACCTCCTGCGCTCCCGGCACCGTGCCGTCCCACCGATTGGCGAGCACCACGGCCTTCAGCAGACGCCGATAGGTCTCGTCATCAAGGAGGGAGACACCGAAGCGCTGCGAGAAGGGCTGGCGCCAAACGCCTTGGCCCCATCCCCGCCCCGGCGTCGCCCACGCGAAATAGGCATTCGGGATCGGCACCGGCACGCGGCGTGATGGGCCAATCCACTCACCGTCTACATCGAGTTGCGCGCCGGCCGCCGTGTCGAGATCGTAGGCGACTGGGATTGAGGCGATGACGGCCTTCGCCGTGGTGATCGGCTCCAAAGTGGCCGAGACCGTCGCGCTGAACTTCGGACGCGGCGATTGCCACGGCGTGATCCGGCCGAGGTAGTCGTCGAGCGTGACCATCAGCCGACGACCGTGACGTTCACGTCCTCAGCGGCGCACACCAAGCGCTCGTAGAAGGCCACCTCCAAGTCAGAGGGCTCGCCCGGCGCAAAGCCGTCGCGCGTCGCTACCATGCCATCCGGCACGATCTCGAACGGCGCATTGATCGGCGACTCCTTCAGGTTCGCGGCGTCATAGGCGCGGCTGAGCGGGAGACGGTTGCCAATGCCGAGGGCGTTGACCCAAGCCGCTACAGCCTGCTGGATCGCAGCCTTGGTATCGGCGGTGTAGCCGCGAAACACCCGGATCGGGATGTAGAACGCGACCTTGACAGGCTTGGAGCGGAAGAACCCGACGTCGTGCGGGACGCCGTAATTGTCGGTCACGGGCACGATGACGTCGCCGTAGGTGCCGACACCGGGGGTCTTCTTCCGCGCGATGATGCCCGCGATGTCGTTGACGTCCCCGCCATCCACCACGGCCGCGATAGAGTGGGCCGGCACGCCATAGACGTCGATGATGTTGCTGTCGTTCTCGTAGACCCGGCTCGCCGCCACACCCGATACTGCCATCAGGGCACCGCGGAGGGAGTCAAGCGGGGTGTTCGCCGGCAGGCCTGTGGAGAGCGTCTGTCGCTGCCGAAGCTGGAGGTCCGTTTCAACAGGCAAGCCGGGCGAAGCCGGGCTCGGGTTCGTGACCGACTGCCATCCAAGCGTCGGAGTTGCGACGATGGTGACGGTATTGGTCGGCGCCTGGACGTCGCCCTTCACCTGACAGGTTGCTGTTACGGTGATCTGTCCGCTGTTCGGGATGACAACCGGATCAGGCAGGCTCCATGCCACGCCGCTGGCATCTCGGGCCACGCCATCGGAAATGACCGAACCGACTTGGCCGACAATGAGGAGATCGACGGTGGAGAATGTCGCCGACTTCCGGCGGATGCCGTTCAGCTTGACCACCGAAGACAGCCCCTCCCCCTGCGCGGTCGAGGGCGAGAAGGCGTTGAAGACGGAGACGGTCTCACCGTTGCAGTCGTGGATCGCGTTCGCCAGCAGGGCCATGAATTGGCCATCCTGGCTGTCCGCGCCGAGATACACGTCCTGCCCATAGATGCCGCGGTAGGCCGTCTGCACGTAGCCTAGGACGCTCTCGAACGTCGGCCGCACGATACCGGCCGCGGTGATCTGACAAGTTGGGGTGGTGCCCATATCAGCGCGCCTCGCGGACCGACGTGGTGACGGTCGCGGTGTTGACGGTCCGGCCCTGCTGGTCGGTCCGGCTGAAATCGGTGATGATCGCCGCGCTGACCAAGAAGCCGCGGGTATCGCGGTTCAGGACGCTGCTGTAGTCCGCGATCTCGGTAACGCCGGGCGTGTCGAGGATGCGAGCGCGCAGAGCCGGATCACGCATCGCCTCGGTGCGCTTGCCGAGCACCTGTGTCTCGTAGGGCGTGCCCTCGTCGAGATCCAAGTACCACTGGCCAGACCAGAGTTGCAGGCGGCTCTCTACGATCTGGGCGACTGCGTCGGGCGTGTCGCGGTGGAAGGCCGCTTGGTTGCCGCCGAACACGTAGTCGCCGGTCGCATCGACTTTCCGAACCCGCATCAGCGGATCACCTTAGCGAGCGTGTAGGAAGCGCGTTGGACGCCGTCAGAGGGCGCCTGGGCGGCCATGGCGATCAGAACGGCACCCGCGCCGATCAGGGCGCCCACAAAGCCGTTGGCGATGCCTGTGAAGCCGCCGCCGACCTGTCCAGTCAGGGTAGGTGCCTTGAAGCTCTTGTCCGAACTCACGGCATCGGTGAAGTGCGCGGCGCCCTTGAAGGTCGTGCCCTTGGCGGCATCCACAGCGAGCGCCGTCGAAGTCTTGATGGAGATGCCGCCGGTCGGGTTCACCGAGACCACGTGCTTGCCCCCATCGGCCGCCATGGACGGCCCGTTCTTTGGGTGGAGGTCGAACACGTGCTTCCCGTCGTCGGACCGCATCTGCGCCGACTCCGTCGAGTAGTTCTCCAGCTTGCGCTTGCCGCTGCGAACGCCGGGGATGAAGAAGCCGTCCGACAGGCTGTTCCGCCGAGCATCGATCGCTGGCTGCGCGCCGCCCTGCTGATGCCATGCATCAAAGCCGCGCGAGGCGACAAGATAGATCCCCTCCTCGCCAGACTTGATCGGAAAGGTTGCTGTAGTCCCCCCACCGCTCGCGAACTGGATCGGCACGTCAGAGAACGGAGGCATCTCCACCAGTTCCTTGCTGCCGTCTGGCTTCCTGCGCACCGCCTTCACGAGCGCCTTTAGCTTCACGGTGTGGCCGTCCTTGCTGTCCTCGGACACGCCGACCGGGATCGCGATGTGCAGGCCCGAGAGCACCGCGTCGCGGATCGTCTCGTGCATCTCGGTCTCGTCGTCGAAGCGGTAACGCAGATCCATCAGTTGCCCTCCGCGTCCGAGATGCCGCGCGAGATCAGCGCGGGGGAATAACCGCCATCAGCCTTCACGCAGACGATCTCGGTGTACCAATTTGGTCCACGGGTATCGCCGTTGTGCTCAACCAGCAGAGCCTTGTAGAAGCCGTCTGCCGCGATCCCGAGGATGCCGCTCTGCAAGGCTTCGTTCGGGCTCTGATCTCGGAAGAACGTGTTCTGCGCGCCTGCCGCGTAGGCCGGGCTGATCGCCGCCCGCTGAATGCTTGACTCATTAATCTGAAGCTTCGTGCCGGGCCGGATGCGGTAGTTCAGCAGGCACCGGACGATGACCCCCTGAAGCGTCTGCTCCGGCAGTCCCACCATGCCCGTGTCGGAGTTCAGAACCACTGCGCCGTCAGGCAGCGTGTTCTGGTTCTTGAGGATGTTCAGCTTGCCGTTGTGGATGTGCCATGAGGCGCCGGTCGCCTCACAGACCTCTCGCAGCAAGTCTTTCGCCATGCCGAAGCAGATGAAGTTGCGCGGGAATTTCTTGTTGCCGAGGTCGTCGATGTGCCCGACGCTGACGCCGTACTCCTGAAGCGCCTTAGCGGCGACATCAACCCGATCCCGGAAGGTGTGGCCCGCAGCGAGCGCCTTGTTGACCACCGCGAAGTTGCGGGGGCGCTCCGAGCCGGTGGCGAGGATGTGGACGTAGGTGTCCACGACGTTCTCCCGACCGGACCGCACTTGAATGATCTCACCGGAGAAGATCGTGCCGATGTCCTGATCGTAGCCGGCGCTGATCTCGACCTTCTTGTACTCCTCGCGGATCGCCTCGATGGTCGTCCGGCTCGGGTTCGTGATGAACAAGTTCAGGACGTGCGGCGTCGAGGTGTCTTTCTGCTGCGTCGCAAACCGCATGCGAAGGCTACTCGGATCAAGCGCCTTGCCGCCGACCGTGAAACTGGCCTTCCAGTTTCGAGCGTATTGCTGTCCCATCGCCCGTCAGATCGTCACGAAATAGAGGTGCGATGTGGCGCCGAGGCCATCAAAGGTCGGGATCTCGCCGGTATCGCGGTCGGTCGTCACCACCAGCGCTCCTGGCCAGTCCATGTGCGCGTGCTGGGCGAGCAGATCGACGCCCGGAATGAGCGGCACGCCGGCAAGGAGGAGCGCGCCGCCCTGGTCGCCAATGTCGAGCGTCCAGCCGCCCTCGTCGGCATCGTTGAACATCAAGCGCATTCGGTAAGACACACCACCGAGCGTGATGGAAAATGACTGCGCCTCAGGCGTCAGCGGGATTTCGACGATCGCCACAGATCAAGATCCGAAGACATTATAGGGGTCCGCGTAGACGCCCCCGGCGCCTGCCGAAGGGCTGCTTCCCACCACACTCTGTTCAGGCAGCGTCACCTCAAGCGGCCCGCCCGAGCTGATGCCGTCCAAGCCGAATTGGTTAGGGCTCAGGCCGAACGAGCCATTTCCGTCTGTGCCGAAGCCACCTGGAGAAAAGCTTGGATTGTTCGGGTTGAAGTTCGGCTGGGCGGCGCCGATGAATTCTTGGTTGCCGACGCCGACGCCCTGTTGCTCGCCCTTATTCTGCACGCTACCCGTGGACTCAGGATTGGCCTGCGCACTCTGCGAACCGCCGGCCGTCGTCGTGCTCGTGCCCGTACCCGTCGTTTTAGTAGAGACGATGATGATCTGCTGGAGCCGCACCGCGACAGCCAGCACGTTCTCTGTCCTCGCCTCCGTCGTCACGCCAAGATCGGCGATGAGCATGTCGCGGTAGGCGCGCTTGCCGGTATAGACGCTAAACGGCTGCCGCGAGGCTTGGAGGCGCCTTAGCGCGTCGTAAACCTGCCTCGCATACCCCGCATCGCCGTGGGACGAATTGGAGAACCCGCACCGCATCTCAACCTCGGCAGGCCGCAAGAATGCGTGATCGGTGATCGCCGCGCCCTTCTCCACGGGGTGCTGCGTGATGATGAGGCTGTCGCGGTGGGTTTCCTCGATCACGACATCGGGGATGATGCCACCGATGGACCGCGAGGACGTAGAGATCAGGGCGTAAGTCAGCTCGCCAAGAAGGGCCATCAACGAAACCCGCGTATCACGAGGCGATACAAAATTGTTGACGTGGATGTATCATCGTGCGATACATGGGCCGTTCAGACGCGAGCTGCCACGTGGCGATCCAGAGCTTTCACGACAGCCTGACCGAGACAGTGGCGCAAGGTCTGCGCCCGAAGGGTTTCCCGGCCGACCTGTTCAAGGCGACGCGGCGTAAGCTGGCAGCCTTGAACGCCGCTGAGACCCTGGAGGACCTTCGCTCGCCGCCCGGCAATCGGCTTCACGCCTTGGAGCGCGACCGCGCCGGCCAGCACGCGATCCGCATCAATGATCAATTCCGTCTCTGCTTCGTCTGGACCGAAGCCGGGCCGGAGCGGGTCGAGTTCACCGACTATCACTGACCGCCCGTCACCACTCCGCCGCCACGGAGATCCGTCCGATGACCGCTTATCCGCCCCTTGCCGAACTACGCGCCCTCGACCTCACTCAGATTGAGGAGATCACATCTCCCATCCACCCCGGCGAAATCCTCCGGGAGGAGTATCTCGTGCCGCTCAACCTGTCGGCCGGCGCCGTTGCTCGCGCCTGCGGCGTGCCGCGCACCCGCATCGAGCGGATCGCAACGGAGGAGACCGGGATTTCGACCGACACGGCGCTGCGGCTCGGGCGTTACTTCGGCACCACCCCCGCGTTCTGGCTCAACCTTCAGCGCAAGTACGAAATCGACGTCTTGGACCGCGAGATCGGGGCAGAGATCGCTGCGATCAGACCGTTGGAGACGGCTGCATGAGTGTTGGCACCGTCACTTTGGATCAGGCGCCACCGCGCGATCTCGACGTGGTGCGCCTGCTGTCAGATGCCGTAGGAGACGAAGGCGAGCGCATACCGTCTGGGTCTGAAGGTACGGTCGTGCATGTCGTCAATCTGGGTGACACCTACGTGGTCGAATTCGATGTCCCAGCTTTAGGTACGCTTGCAACGGTAGGCGCTCAAGCCCTAGCGGTCGTGTGGCTGGTATCGTCCATTAAGTGAGTGACGAGGGCGGCACCTCTCGGCTGGGGCGCGCTGATACATCGGCCGCCCTCGCCTCACCGCCGAGGCGGTGTCTGCGATTAGTGGGTGAGAGCGGCGCCTGCCATTTGGGTGCCGTCCATCAGATGGCCACCCTCACCCTTCCTCCATTGGGACCAGAGGTCCCGGAGAAATCGCTTCTCGACGTAGCGCTGCGCCCGATTGTGCGCGTGCGCCTTGGTCTCGACCCGTTCGGCCTCGTAGACCTTCCGTGCGTCGTAAATTACCTTGAGCGGCCCGCCAGCCTTCACGATGCAGGCACCGAGGTTCCACATCACCGAGCGCCGAGCCGGGCTGTACCCGTGGTCAAGCGCCTCGACACCACCGACACGCCGCTGCCGGCCGCCATCAGGCATCACGGCCAGCCCCATGCGCTTCCATAGTTTGGCGGGATTGCCGTAGGAGCCGAGATCCCCAGCCTCGCCGACGATGGCCGCCAGAGACAGCAAGCCGACGCCGCGTGTGGCCTCAACCCACGGCGCGACGGGTAGCCCCTTCGCCAAGGCCACTAGCCGCTTCTCAACAGCCCTGCGGTGGCGCTCGACACCATCTCGGGCTTCGGTCAGAGGAAACATTGCAGCCAGGGCAACCTCACCCATGGGATGAGAGCCTTTGCCGATGGCGGCACCGTAGATCTTGTCCGCTTCCTTTTTGTCGCCGCCCTCAGCGAGGCGACGGCACAGGGCCTTTGCCTGCAAGGTCAACGACTTCTCGGCGCGGTGCCACGCCTGCCGGCGCCGCCATTGTTCACGGACCTCTGCAATAAGGTCGGCGAGGTCGGCAGGGGGTAGTTGGATAACGCGTCTGCCATGGCCGGCCTCGCCTTCGCCGGCCTCACGGTCGGCGATCTCGGTATCATGGGCGACGAGGCTGGCAGTGGTTGTATGGGTGCCACGAAGGCACTGGCCAGCCTCGTCATCGGCGTTACCGCCGATTGGGTAAAGGGGTGCGGTGGGCGACGCATCGTGATGGGGTGGCAGATGTTCAACGGTCGCCCGACCGCGCCGGGACGTGCCCGGCATCTCTGAATTACTCCGCGAGGCCACGTGCCGCCTCCTGCAATTCGCGCAGGCGCCGATCGGTGAGCACATCGCCAGCCGTCTTGTCGCCCGGCACAGACTGAGCCACGAGGCGCAGCCAGCGCGCCTTGACCCCCATATCCGTTGCCTGCGCATCGTAGAACTGCGCGGCCTCTGCAATCTCCTCTCGGGTCGCCTCACCGAGCTTCTTGCCGCCGGGGAGCGGGAACATGAGGAGCGTGCCAGCCGCGAGTTGCACCACGCGGTGCGAACCGTTCGTGCGGTTGGCGACCAGCTTCTCGGCCGGCGGGGTCCACACCTTCCGGCGCTCGACGCGGCACTGTGCGGTCACGGCGGCGTAGCAAGCGGTCGAGAGAAGTGGGTCGGTCAGATCGTCTCGCAGACGACGGTTGTTGCGCACGGACTGCTCCAGGGCGCGGGTCGCCTCACGCACATCGCCGTTCGCGGCTTCCAAAGCGGCACGAGCCGCCTCGGCAACGAGATCTCTTTCCTTGGGCTTTGCTGAAGCGGCCATGTCGGGTCTCCACGGGCGCCGGCCCGCCAGGGCCTGAAGCGCGTACAGGTGGTCGGAAGCGACCGCCGGCACCCGTGAAGTCGGGGAACTCGGGATCGCGCTTGATACCGCCCTGGCGGGGCGGGATAGGTGCAGACGACGACAGAACGGTATTGGGCGGCACTGCCGATACGGTCGTCGTCCGCTTCCGTCTTCCGACGGATCTGCGATTAGGATTGGCGCCAGTCGTAGCCGACAGCACTCAGAACGAGCGCCGCTCGGGTCGTTGGGCAGGCTGCGCGGCAAAAATAATCAACCGCGTCGCTGCCCTTGGGCACCCACTGCAAGTACGGCAACTCGCGGGTGTCTTGAGCGCAGGCCTCCGGAAACCCCGCCGGCATCGTCACCCCCTCTCGGGATAGAGAAGCAGCGCGCGCAACCGCTTTTCGATAGGAGTGCTGCGCCAGGATCTCGCGATGCTTATGAACGATGAAACCGAGATAGGCATCGAACAGTCGGTCAGTGACGGGCTCGGCAACAGCCGTTGGCGAGCCGATGAGAGTGACGCCACCTCCGATCAAAGGCAGTGTCGTGAGGCCGCGAAGGAAACCGCGCCGGGAGTGGTTGGACATTGCCCCCTCCCCTCAGTTCGCGGTCTTGGCGCGAGCGGTGCGCGCCGTCTGCCACGCAGCTTTGAGCGCCACCGACATGGCCTCGCCCCAGCTATCGCCGAAACGATCCTGATGCGCCTTCGCGGCGAGAACGGCTGCCTTCATGATTGCGGCGCGGTCGAACTGACCGTTCACGACCAGCGGACGGCGCTGGAACTTGACAAAAACCTCAACCCGACCGCGAGCGCCGAGGAAGCCGGCGGGTACCTGTTGGCGGTCGGCGCGGAGGCCGGTGAGAGCGGAGGACCAAGAGAGTTGGCGGCGGGAAGACATGGACGTTGGCCCCATTTCTGTGCTACCAGCACAATATGAGGCGCCGTAAAGGTGCTGTCAACACAAAAATGGTGCCATTAGCACATGACTGAGACCGATGGGCGAACGGTGGTTCTCACCGTTGAGCAAATCCGGATGGCTAAGGCCGCCCTCGGCTGGTCAAATCCTATGATGGCTGAGATGACCGGCCTCCATCGAAACACCCTCAACCGAGCCGAGAACGGAGAGGCGAAGAGATCAACCCTTGAGCTTTTACGACGGGTGTTCGAGCAAGCCGGTCTAGAATTCATTCCCGCTAATGGCGGCGGCCCTGGCGTGAGGCTTCGGGAGAACGCCGAGAGCGCGAACTGACGTGCCGCGCAACGTCGAGCCGTTTTCCTTCTGGCGCTGGCTTGTCCGCAGCCTGTGGCTTTTCGTCATTCGCAGCGGTGCGGTCTTTGGCGCCCTGAGTACCTATCTCACCGTGTTCGGCGTCGAAGACGCCTACACCGACGTGATCAAGGACTACCGCTGGGAACTCGCGATTGGGCTCGTCCTCGCCCTTATCGTGAACCTGATGTACGATTGGGAGTGGAGCAAGGAGCCGTAGATGCCGACGCCCGTCCTTGTCGCCTTGGCGGTTTTAATCGCCTACCCGTTGATCCAGATCGTTGCGATCCGCCTACGCCGCGCTGATCGCTTGGCTTTTCGCGCCCTGATTGACGAGATGAAGGCCGACCCTGCCTATCAGGGGAAGCCAGAACAGGACGCGCTCAACCAGATCGACGACGACGCCTATGGCTCGCCGGTTGTTGCGCTCACGCCGATCATCCTTCCAATCATGGTGATCGCCGACATTCTGGCTCCTCGGCTCGAAGAGGATGCGATCCCGAGCCCCGATAGGCCCCGCTCTATCGTCTACGCATTTGGGACGCTACGCCACGTGCCTGCATCGTCCCCCCTTTGGGATGATGACAGACTGCCCGTCGCACTTAGGCTGTCGGTCAAGCTCTGCTTTGAAACGTGGCCCGTTTCCACGTTCCTCGCAGCCGTTCTAGCTGCGCCGTTCGCAGCCCTTGAAGCCATCCTTCGTTGGGTTCGCACGAACACACTAGAGCACCTGAGCGCGTACAAGGTCGGGCTGCGACTGTGGCACGTCTTCGGCGCGTTTGGGGCGCGCTAATCAGCCAGCCTACGGTGTCATCACGCCGGCCGTGACGCCTGCCATAACCGTGCCCGCGAGCAAGCTTCCCCAGGCTGTCCACACCGCCATGCGCGTCAGCTTCGCGCTCCGGTGGAGGACGGCCTGATTGCGGCCTATGCACCGGGAGCTGTCGGCCAGAGCCTCTGCCTTTGAAGTGGCGAGCGGCTTGGCATCCTTTACGTCGTCAACCCACCCCTCGGGATCATTGCCGACGTAGGAAAAGGCATCCGGCATCGCCGCCCGGTTTGCGAGGAACATAGCCCCTAACAGGCCAGCGACAGTGAGTAGGCCAGCCCATGCGAATGGAGCAGCAGGTGCATTCGTGGCCAGCGCCGCGATGCTGGCGCTGCCGATCACGGCCGAGGCGGCGGCCAAAAAGCCGAAGAAGGTCATTGCCCGCTGATTGCCCGCCAAGGCCACCGTCAACTGCGCGCTAAGATAAGCGTCGGCATCTCGCTTGATTAACTCCAGCGTGTCATCGTCCGCACGCGAAAGGCTCTCGGCGATGTCAGACATGCAGCACCACGATTATCACATGCAGCCGAAGGACCGGCCAACCGGCACAAAAGGGCCTGACGGGAGCACGCGCAAGCCTCACATCATCACGGGCGACACAAAGCCAGCACCGAGGCCGTCGCCGAAACCATCTGGCGGCGGCAAGAAATGAAGGGCTCAAACGTGCCGCGGCTTGAGCAGCCCTCGTATGGTGTCCTCAGCCCCGCCAATCGGTTTAAGCGGCTTCTCAAGGGCCAGGGCCGCGCGGGCGATTTCCACCGCCTCCGCTGCCCCATCTCGGATCTGAGCCAGGGCGGCTCCGAACTCTTCCAGGGTCTGGGCCGCTTGGCCCGTCACCGTCTCCTCAGGTGGGATGCCTTCAAGGTCGGAGGCGATGTCCTCAGCATCCGCACGTAGATCCTCAACCATCTCGTCGAGGGTCATGCGCGGCAAGGATGGAGGCTTCAGAAGCATACCAGAACGCTAGGCGGAACGGGCGGACTCGACAAGGCGGTTGCCGCAGCTAGGTTCAGCCGATGCGCTACGTTCTCACCCTCACTGCATTGATCGCCCTTATTGCGTCGCCGGCCTCGCCGCAGTCGCAACAGGATAAAGGCGCGCTGAAACGGTTTGCTGTCAGCGAGATATACCATGGCCCCCCTGTATTTCCTGATTTTAGAGGAAGAGACCGGGGATTTAATTTATACAGAACGCGTATTCGCGCAGGTATTTCAAGTGGGCCAAACTTCTCTGGAACCTATTCCCTCATCTCATTTGGGTGTGGCACCGGATGCACGCAGGTATACATCGCCGACAATCGCAATGGATATGTTGGCAACGTGCCTATCGGCGGCGAGGAGACTCCATATCTTCAGATGTTCTACAACATAAATAGCTCTGCCATAATAGCGTACTGGCAGTACGGAGGGCGGTGCGTCAGGAAGGTACTCGCACTCGTAGATCGAAACTTTAATGAGTACCAGCAGTCCGAAATAGGGCCTGAAGAAGCCTGCTACAACATAGGTGACGCAAGCAATCTACAATCTGTCCAACGCGCCTTGGGCGGCAAAGAAGAACCTAGCAACCTCCCCGACATTGCGCCAGCGACCCCCGCGAGCGCGCATTCAGACAGGGAGGCAAATTTGAACCAACAGGCAGGATTTATTGCCGCTGTTAAGCATGCTCGAACCGAATATGCTCAAGGCCAAAATGACATGGCCAAGGGCGCTGCACGCCCCATGAGGGCTAAGAACGTTTGTGCGGCACTCAAGGGATATTCAGTCTCAGGCTGGATAGGTAAGATATCCAAGTTATCGTCTAATAGCGAGGGCAAGGGCGTCCTGCATATCGAGATTTCACCCCAAATAACACTCAAAACATGGAACAACGCCCTATCAGATATATCCGACGGAACGCTGATAGAGGCGGGGTCGAAGGTTTTTCGACAGGCATCAGCGTTGCGAGAGGGTGCTGATATACAATTCTCCGGATCATTTATTCCTTCGTCAATAGACTGTGTGAAGGAAGGAAGTCTAACCCTATCGGGGTCGATAGAGAGACCGGAATACCTTTTCCGGTTCTCTGATGTAAGCCCTATTTAACTAGCGAATTGCCGTTTGTGCGTTCCGCAGGCTGAGTTCGTTTCCACGGCCGAGCGTCTGTTTCAAGCGCTCGGCCGTTGTCGCCGGATCGCCCGCCCCATTGATGTTGACATCGGTCTTATGTTCGATCTTGACCGACCGATTGTCGACTGAGGAGCTGTTGCTGATCGACCCCATCGGCGGCGCCGCCCCGAAGCGATCGTTGAAGCTCTGGGAGGTGATGCCGCCCGCGGGCACCTTCAGCGGCGGGATGGGAGTTGAAGGCTTTGACGGGACCGGTGACCTAGCACTTCCGTCCTTATCGTAGGCGCTGAGGATCTTGTCGGCAGGAACGCCGATTAGGCCCTCCCACTCATTCCGGAGCCCTTGCACGCTGCGCCCGCGCCGCTTGATCAGGCTGTCCATGAACTTCTCTTGAAGTTCGGGCGTCATCTTCTCATCCAGAGCATTGTGCTCGCGGGCCAACCCGGCAAGCGTCCTGCCGACAAATTGACCACGCCCCACCGGGAAAGCAGGGGTGCCGAATTTTGCCTTTTGCTGCCGCTGCCATTCCAAGGACTCACGGACGGTCATCTCTGTGACCTTCTTTTCGGGCCAGCCATACTTTCCGTTGCCGTAGACCGAGTTGTAGGAGTGCGACCCCGACTCTCTGCTTTGAATGAGGGACTTGAGGGCTGAGAACCGGCCCGGCGCGGCCTCCCCGCCACCATCTGTAGGTGCGGAATTACCGAGGCCGAGCATCTTCTTGCCGCCCTCCCACATCCTGCGAAGCAGGCCGGGCTTCCCCTGGTCCGCCTTCTGCTGCTCTGTGGGGCCGTAGATCAGCCGCCGTAAGCCGGGGTCGAGGTTGTCGATGAAGCCTTCAAGAGTGGCCCCGTGCTCAGAGGGCTTCAAAATGCCGTTCGCATTAGCACCCTTGGCGAGGCCGAGCGTCGCAAGCAATCCAACCCAACCCGTGCTCACCGCTCCGAACGCCCCGAGGATCTTCACCAGCCACGTCCCAACGAGGAACGCAGCGAACGCGGTCATGGCGGCTTCCAGCCCCTCCTTGCCGGTCAGGCTCTCGGCAATGGACTGGAACCCCTGTGCGACCGGCGTGAGCGCCGTGGCGATGTCCCGGAATGTGGTCACCAAGGCGATCGCCGCAGCGATGATGGCCTCGATCGCCTTCGTGATCGCTTCTGGGTTCTTCTCGATCCAAGACCGAACGTCCTCCAGGAACTTCGTGAGCACCGGAGACAGGTCGGTCAGGATCTTCTCAGCGACTGCCTGCGCTGCGGCTTGGAGCCCGCGCAGCGCGGTCATGAACTTGTTCGACGAGGCGGCAGCCGCATCGTTGTTCAAGCCAACCGTGCGCGCCGTCCGCTCATACTCGGCGCGAAACTCTTTGATCTCCTTACCGTAGCGCGAGACGGTGTTGAACGTCTGCTCGTCGATCCCGAGCAGGGCGGCCATCTGCGCCCCGACGTAGTAGGGGTGCTTCTTCTGGATCGCCTCAACAGCGTCCGACAACACGTCTACGGTATCGCGAGCCTTGCCGCCGGCTTCAGTCGCAACACCCAGATCCCGGACGAACTGGCGGATGCCGGGGTTCGTCCGCATGGATCGCGAGAACGACTCAATTGCCGAGACCGCACCGGCACCCGAGCCGCCGACCTGCCCGAAGGCATACGCCAAGCCTTTAATATTTTGGACCGTCGCGCCGGTCCGCTGGCTCACGAAATAGAGCGTATCGAACTGTTCAGCGATCTTGGCGACCGCTGCGCCTGCGGCCAGAGCCGCCGCGCCGAGAGCGGCAGCAAGCAGCCCGGCCTGCCGCGTGACACTGGCGATCGTCTCCGTGACGCGTCGCTCGCCCTCGCGATCAACCTTCCAGCCGAGCGAGACTACGAAGGATTTGAGTACGTCGTCAGCCATTCGGACGCTGGGCCTCTTGGATGCGACGTCTATTTTCCCCCTCGTAGGCCATCGCCTCGTTAATCTCTACGAGGTGTTCGATCTGAAGCGTGCCGTCGAGAAGGTCCGGGTAGCGGTAATAACCGAGCGGGATCGGCGCCAAGTAGAACTCTTCGCCCTCTGGCATCTGGGCAAGATCAACGTCTAGAGAGAGGCCCCGCCGTTCGATTGAAGGGCGAGGCCCTTTTGAAAAAGCACGGCGTAGTTGTCGCGGAGCACGTTGGCTGCGATCTGGAGGAGCGCCATCAGGTCGATGTCGTCGAACATGTTGCGCCCGCCGTCGAGCTTCACCTTGGCCCAGCCGGCTTCGCCCTGCTTGCGCTCGACCACCTCAAGGCAGCGGTCGAGGATGTAGTCGGAAGCATCATCCGACAGGCTGCCGATCGCCTGCGCGAGAGGGACCAGCGTGCCGTTCAGATCGCCCGTAGCGACCGACTGGAGCGGCGCCAGGATCGGAGCCATGCGACGCATTACGTGGAACTGCGTCCGCGCGTTCATCTTCTTCGAGCGGTAGGTGTGCCCGTCAACCTCGAACTCGTTCATCGCCGCCTCACGCGCCCGTGACGATCATGCCGAGCCCGAGCTGACTGCTCACGTCGGCCGAGTTAAAGCTCCATTCCATCATGCCGCCGTCCTTGCCGTTGGCGTTGTCGGGACGCTTCACGAAAGCGCACTGGCGGCAGGAGTGGTCGTCGCCCCAAGCCGGGTTGGAGAGCGTGATGACGTTCTGCCCGGTGTAGGCGCTCGACGTGGACTGGAAGTTCATCATCGACATCAGCGCAGCGTTGGCCGGGCTGGTCTTCAGCAGGCGCACCCGCACACGTCCAGCGTTCGAGGCGTGGAGCGAGTGCATCGCGCCGCGGCCCGCACCAGTCGTCATCGACGTCTTGTCGTCGATCATCTCAATGGTGATGCCCTCATCGGCCACCGACTCATCGGAGAGATTGATCGTGCCGCCGGGGCCAGTGATCGTGGCCACGACGTCTTGGAAGGAATAGGTGGGCATCGCTGGGCCTCGATTAGCGGTTGGCGACGACGCTGATGATGACCGCGTGCACAGCGCCCGCGAGCTTCACGGCGACCTGAAATGGTACGGTCTTGCGAGCAGCGCGGTCGGCCTCCGACTGCGTGGCAATCGGCGGAGCGTAGACGAAAAACCCGTTCTCAAGCACATCGCCCGTGTTGAGCGAGCCGATCTTCGGGCCGGTCCAGACGCCGGGAGCGAGCATCCCATTGCTGACCGCCTGATAACACCGGCTCTTGATGACAGCTTTCACCATCTCCATGCCGGCGTCTGTTTGCGGAACTTTCGTCGGGTTCGTGTAGAGCAGGTTGTAGACGGCCGTCTGCATCGTGTTCTGGAGCCAGTCGAGGTTGTGGACCTCGTCGAAGTAGTAGCCGTTCGCCATCACGCCGTTCTGAAGGATGGCGGTGTCGTTGTTGTAGTTGACGAACACGTTGCCGTTCTTGGCCTTCAGGGTAGCCGCTTGGCTTTCGGCGATCGTCTCAGCGATGACGCCCGGCTCTTTTTTGAACATGAGCGTGATCGTCGTGTCCGCGCCGTCGAAATCGACGGTGGCGGCGCGGCCGAAGAACGAAGCGTGCGCGAAGGGATTGGTCGCGGAGTACTGCCAGAACGTCCGCTTAAACCCAGAGTCCTTCAACTGACTGCCGAGGTCCGCGCTCGTGGTTGGATCAAGCACGTTCGCGTTCTGAATGGTGATGCCGAACAGATGGCTCTGACCAAGCCCCTCAACTACGGCGGCAGTGGCGAGATAGGTCGCGTCATCGGGCGGCGTGTTGACCGCGAGCAGGTAGGTGTAGTCGCGACTATCGAGGTCCGCGAACAGGCTGATGCAGGCCGGCAGCGTCTCGGGCTCGACGCCGATTACGGGCGCAGAGGCGTCGGCCGCAGTCAGGTGCAGCAGGCCGGAAACGTCGGTGCCGGTCGTGTGGCTCGTGGCGTAGGACACCGACGAGGCCGCGCCGGTCGTGCCGGACTGAACGGTGAAGCGCCCAAGAACGCTGTCCCACTTCACGGTGGCTCCGGTCGAGACGGCAGCGAGAGCGTCCTGCACGATCTGAGCGACGCCGTTGAGGTTGAGCGCGCCGGAGAAGTTCAGGGCGGTCAGCGTGCGCTCAACGCCATCGACGCTGACCTTCATCGAGCCGTTGGTGACGGCGGTGAAGTTGGAAAGCGCCCGCTGCGTCGGGCTGAGCGTGGCACCGCGCAGGAGGCCAGCCGTCGCCGTCTGAGCCCATCGACCGACATAGACGATCTCGGGCTGCGGCTCCTGGCTGAAGTACAGCGTCGCGGCCTTAGCCTCGGGGCTATCGACGCCGAAGTCGGTCGCGATGGCTTCCGCCGAGGTGTAGAGGCGCTTGCGCTCTGTGACGTCGATGACGTTCGACGAGCCGACGATGATGCCGGTGCCGAAATTCCGCTCCTGAGCCGCGATCGGCTGGAGGGTAACGGAAACGCGAACGACGCCGGAGACGTCCAATCCCTTGGCCATGTTCAGACTTTCGGCGTCTTGAGTGGTTGCTGGTTAGTGACGGCGCCGTCCTGGCTCCCGCCCCTCCCGATGAGGGTGCCGTCGAGTTCGAGCACGTTTCGGACAGCGTAGGTGCGCTCGACACGGCGGCGGAGACGGAAGCCGATGTCCGTGCGACGGCGCGGGCTGGTGTTGATGATCTCGGGGACGTGCCGACCGGCCCCGACGTCGATCAATCCCATGCCAACCCGAAACAGCGCTTCCCTGTTCTGGGCGACGTAGAGGCCAGACCGGAGCAGTTCCGCGAGAGCCGAGCTGCGCAGGCCATAGAAACTCGCCAGCACATCAAGCGTCAGATGTTGGACCTGTGTGGAAGTCCCCTCACCTGTCCCGTCGTGGATCATGGCGGGTTGCCCATCAGCCTCCATCGACATGACGCCGACAGCCGCCCAGTTGTCCCTTTGGTTCGGGTTGCGAGGCGTGGCCCTCTCGTCATCGCCCAGCGTCACATATCGAGGGCGGACATTCTCGCCCTTGAGACCTGTTAGGCCCACCACCAGCGACTGCATGAAGAGGTCAAGGTCGAGGTCATCATCTGGGGCCGACGTCAGCGGACCGAGGAAGCCGCCGCTCGCGCTCGTGTTAGGTGAGGTAGCCGGCATCGGGCGCGGTCGTCCCTGGCGGAGTCGGGTTCAGATCGGTCAGGGCTGCGACGACCTGCGTGTAGCCCGAGGCGTAAAGCCAAGGCTTCGTGGCGATCACGCGGTAAACGGCGCCGTTCCAGATCACGACGTCGGCGTCGTAATTGGCGTCGCCCGCCGTCAGGGCAGTGCGGGTGTAGATTGTGATGTCGCCCTGGACCTGATTGCCCTCAGGGGTCTGGATCAGTTCCTGACCACCATCAGGGATCACCACGCCAGCGAACGGAATTGGCCCGCCCACACCTCGCGCCGTGCCATCCTGCTGCTGCGCGACCACGCGGCGAACCAGCACGAGGGTGGTGTCGAGAAAGTCGGGATCGTCGAGAACGTCGGTGACGTCGAGGAGTGCGTGCCCCATTAGGGTCCGACCGCTTTGAAGCCTACCTCAATACGGAGACAAGCCCCGCTCATTGCATCCGACGTGATACCAATATCGGAAATAACAAGCGCCTGCCCCGTGCCGCCGTCTACCTTCATGCAGAGAGAAGCACGGCTGCGCTGCAATAAGTGAAGCGCCTCCGACACCTTCATCATCTGTGCAACGGCATCCTCAGCACACTCTGCGAACTCGGGTCGCGAGATGTCGATAGACAGCGTGTTCATTTCCTGCCCTTCGAAACCACGACGTAGGTGTAGGCTTGGCGCAGGTTGCCGGTGTCGAGCAGAGGCTTCTCGCCCGTTCGGCCTTTGGCCTTGCGGCGCTTGATGGTGACGGGTGACAGCGGCGCAAAGGGACCGTTCGTGATGCGCCCGCGCACTGCGTTCTGGCCCATCAACCCCACGACATGCAGGGCCTTCTCGGCCTCTTCCGGCTTGCCAGAAAGAGCCTGCTGGCCCGCCTTTCGCAGGCGCTCCACCGCCTTGTCCTTGATCTCTTCCACCGCCGGCAGAAGATGAGGACGAGCCGGGATGTTCTCCTCCGGCATGCCAAATTCGTGGATGTAGCCGAGCGCGGCGTTGCTGGGGGTGTTCTCCTCTCCCGGCGCCGGGTCCCGATCCGCATTCTCAGCCGGAACGCCGATCAGCACCTCTTTCCGTGTCAACTCGCGCAGGGCTGCCAGCACTGCGGCAGTGCGATCCTGCGTGACGACGACAGTCATCAGAACTGCATCGCCCCAACAGCGACCGTTGCCGCCATAGAAGCGAACGTCTGGCCGTAGGAGGTCAGGTTGAATTCCCCCGCCCCTTCCGTCTGGCCAACGCTTACGTCCATGGACTTGGATACGCCGCCAACCGACTTCGATGTCACCAGCCCAGCGGCGGGCACGACCGACGCTGTAGCGGTTCCACCGCCGCCTTGTGCAGGCGTCAGCGGCGAGGCCAGCGCAAGGCGGTGAGCCACGAAGTAGGCCATGCCCGTGTCTAGCAACTCCCCCCAGACGTTCGGGAGGAGCCGCAGGGATGCCTCGCTGATCGCAAAGGCGATACGGGTGTCGGGGTAGCGGGACTCATCCGCGAACTCGGGGAAGATCTCGCGGAATTGACCTACGGTGAGAGCCAAAGGAAGTGCCTCAGCCCTGAGCGTTCAGTTCGCGCGCCTTAGCCTCGGCATCCGCCTTGCTGAGGCTGTCAACGACGACGTTGCCATCGGCCTGCGTCACCACGGCGAACTTGCCCTGATGACGACGCTTGATGCCATGCACCTTGCCGGCGAACTCGTTATCGCCGCTCTGGCCAGAGCCCTCACCGCTCGACTGCTGAGCCGCCTCAAGCTCGGCGACCCGCGCCTTGAGGGTGGCGTTGTCCGCCTCAAGCGCTTCCGCTTTGGCGACCGCAGCATCGCGCTCGGCCTCAAAGCCTGCCGCACGTCCTTCAGCGGCATCGATCGCCGCCTTCACCTTCAGCCGCTCCTCATGCTGGAGCGGCGCGGTTTCGGGCACGGAAGGCTCATCCGTGTCCTTGACCAGATGTGCCTGGACGAACCAATGCCCCGCGATCTCAGCAGGCACGTTCTTGTGCCGGCCTGGCGCGAACACGCGGGTTTCACCGTTGGCATCGGTGAAGGTGCATGGCTTGGCGAAGTGGAGATCCTGCATCGCGCGCCTCCTCAGATTCCGTCAACGTAGTAGACGAGCTGCGAGTTGGTGATCTCCACCGAGCCGATGCGGCGGTAGTAGTAGGTCAGGTAGTGCAGCCCCCGGAACTGAATCGGGGTGTTCTGCATCGGGGTAATCGGCAGACGCACTCGCGACTCGTCCTGAGTGTAGAACACCATGCGGTCGGTGCCGCCGACGCCGCGACCCACGAGCCACTTCATCGGGACGATCTCAAGATCGACGCCGTTCATGGAGGAGGCGACGGTGTTCTTCTTCAGGTACTCCAGCACCGACGAAGTGCCGGCCTCGCTGACGATCTGCTGAAGGCGCCCGTACTGGATCGGCGGCAGACCGACCTTGTTGGGAACGATGGTGAAGCCAGACGCCGTGTAGGCGGCCATCAGACCGGCGTTGAAGTCAGCCAGGATCTCGCGAGGCGTCTTGCTCGCGAAGGTGGCCGAGCCGCCCGCACCCGTCGCCGCGTTGGTCGCGACCACATCGGGGTGGTTGGTCAGGCCGAAGCTGCCCACCGTCGCGTCACCGATGTAGGCGATCTGATCGGCGTCTTGATTGCCTTTGAGGTTCAGGCCGTCAAGCTTCACGCGGTCGATGGGCCGGTTCACCTGCTGCGAGCTGATCAACTCGGGAATGGTGTAGGCAAGTTCCATCGCCCAGAGGTTCAGGGGCGTCACGATCTTGCCGACGTCCGCTTGGATGCCGGTGATCGCAGTGGAGGTCTTGCCGACCCACGAGACGCCAGTCGGATTGATGCCGCCGGCCGCAGCGTAGCCGACACTGGCGAACGAGGATGCCTCGTCGCCGATGGTCACATCCTGGCGCAGGGGGACGTCGCGCAGGTAGGTGTAGCCCGCCAGCGGCTCGTGCAGGATCGGGTCAAGCCGCTCCAACTCGCTCTGGAGGAACACACCCGCGCTGTCGATCGTGCGCGCATCGTGATGGCCGACACCATCGAAGGTGCGGAAGCCGAGACGGTTGAGCGGCGGGCCGCCGTTGTGGCCGAAGCCGGGGATCGGGGAAACACCGTACGACATGGTTGTGTGATCTCCGTGGGGCGACGTGGTCGTGCCCGCGTGACAGGAAAGACGGCCGTCGCCCGACGCCGCCGTAGGTTCAGAGGTTGTAGGCGAGTTCGCAGTTGCCTGCGGCGTCCGCCGCGCCCATCCAGTAGGCGCCGGTCAGCAGGATGGTGTTGGTGGAGTCGGCAGCGGCCTCAAAGCCATTGAGGCGCCCGCCGGCCGGGATGGTGCCGCCGAGCCGGATGTAGACCGGTGCGCCCTTGGCCGCCGCCGTGGCGCCTTGGAGGCGAACGGTCATGTACCCGCGCTTTAGAATGGTGCAGCGGCTGCCGGGCTGCGGCGTGGTGTTGCCGAGCAACTGCGTCTCCGCGCCGTAGGTCGTGCCGGGACCGCCAGGGAAGGCAGCTTCCAGCAGGCCGTACACAGCAGTGGCAGCGTCACCTGCGGCGAGCGCCTGGATACGGCCATTTGCGCCGATCTTGACGGCATCCCCGAAGGCGGTGGGCGGGGTGGTTGCATCCAGAGCATTCGGCTCGCCGGTATGCTCCTGCTCACGGTTCACACGGCCGGGGATGCCCGCCGGCATGCGATAGGCGTAGACGTTCTGAACGACGGCCATCGGCTGTCTCCTAAGTTCGAGTGTGAGGGGATCAGCCGCGCTTGTAATAAGCGTTGGCGCGGGCCTGGAGGTCGGCGGGCGTCATGGCACGCTGGCGCTGGCCCTTGTCGTCGCGGACATAGCCGGACGTCGCCGATTGCAGCGTATCGACGGTGCGCGCGGCATTGCTATCCAGCATCATCTGAGACGAGGCGCGGAAAGCAACGTTGACCTCGGCCGGGGTCATCGCAGCGATGCGATGCGACTGCACGTGACCGAGCACCGCGCCGACAGCGGAACGGCCCGCATCGGTCGTCAGCGCGGCCTTCAGCGCATCGCGCTTGAAGGAACTCATCGCGTCACGGTGCGACTTGGAGCCAGGCTTGGCGTCGTTGGTCGGGCGGTTGAGGCTCGGAGCAAGGATCGCGGCGCGTGCCACGGCATCCTGAGTCGCCATGTCCTCCGGGTCCGCCATGTCATCGACGGCTTCGGACAGCTCCTCAACCCTCTCCACGGTCTCGGTGATCTTCGGCAGCAGCGGCTCGATCTTGTCTGTGAGCGCAGTCAGCGCCTCCATGATCGGCGCATTCGCTTCGGCGATCAGCGCCTTGACCTTCTCCTCGTCCATGTCCTTGTTCTCCTCGGGATCGCCCTCCTCGTCCTTGAGGAGCCCATCAGGGTCATTCGGGTTGGGTTGGTCGCCTTCGCCCTCGGGCTTGGCGGGCGGCGGACTGCCGACGTTGACGACGATGTGATGCCCATCGCCTTCGTGTGCCGACTCGTCGCCGGACATGCCGGCATCCGCCTCGGCTAGGACTTCTTCACGGGCGGCCTCATCCTTAGCCTTGAAGGCGCGGCGGAGGATGTCGCCAATGGAGGTCTTTCGGTTGGTCATGAGAGGCTTCCTGTCTCGGATGGCGCAGGAGGGTCCGCACCGGCCTTCATCGACCAGCGAGACGTGATTTCCGCGTATGCGGATCTGCCGGGCTCGCCCCGGCTCAATCGCCTCGTAGTCGGCATCGTAGCCGTTCGAGACTTCGCGCTTGCCGGCCCTGATCTTGGCGATGGTGGTCGGGTCATAGACCATGATATCGCCAAGCAGTCGGTCGGAAAGTTCACCCTCCCCGCGCCGGGGGTTCATGACGACGCCCCGCATGAGCGTCCGCCAATTCTTCGTATCGACATCCTCATCGGGATGGTCGTCGGTGAAGGGCTTGCCGCGGAAGCTTTCGATCGCCGCCTCGGAGAAAACCTCATCCTCGTCGCGAACCGCGATGATCTGGCCGTTCTTGGCAGGAATGCTCGGAAGTTCGTGCGCGTAGTAGGTTTGCTCACCCGTTCGAGCGAGCGGTACGTCGCGGCAGATCAAAAAGCCTTCAGGCGTGGTTTCGAGGCGCGGCGGTATGATCGCCGCGTCAATGACACGATGGCGCTCAGTCATGGCTCAGATCGGAGCGAACTCTTCGGGGCCGAAGCGCAACTCACCCGCGAACGCCTTGAGGCGAGACGGGTCAGCCGTACCGAGGCGGCCGGCGAACGTGATGTGCGGCGCGTAGCTCGGATGATCCCAAGAGCATCCGCCGCGCCGAAACTCATCCCAGCGAAGGTTCAGGGGTTCAGAGGCGAAGCGGAGGACGGATACATCACCGTCGAACGTCTCGACGCGACGCGGGCCACCCGCTGGCACAACGAGGTCATCGGCGGCGAACCAAGAGGGAAACTTGAACCAATCAACCGGAGCCCGACTGTAGGCCACGGTGACATGCATTTGATCCTGCGGCACGAGATCGACGAAGCCGCACCGCCGTGCCCACTCCGTCATTCGGGAGGCGCTATCAGCGTCCAAGGGACGCGAGACGTAGAGAGGCGCCGCGCCTCCAGCATCACGAATGCGCAGCGAGCGCCCCGCGACATTGACGTCCAGCACTAGACCGCTGCGGCGCGAAGGAAGCGCCCCGCAGGCGCCTCCGCAGGCTTGGCACATAGAGAGCGTTCCTTGCCCGCGACTACAGGTCGTCGAGGATCGGTTCGGGGTAGCAGCGGCAATTGAAGATGGCGCCGGGGAGCGCCTTCAAGTCCGGCTCGTCACAGACTGGGGGATCATCCCAGCGGAAAACCTTGCCGTTGAGCTTCTTGTGCGAGGCGCGAACGTCGCTATCGCCAACGGTGATCCACCGGAAGTGTGTGGACCCAACATGCTCGGCGCGTGCGCGCGTCAGCGTCGTTGCTGCGCGTCCGCACTCGGTGCGGGCGATCAGGGTTGCCTTGCTGCGCGAGACGCCCTCGCCCTCCATGATGGCCTTGGCAAGCGTCTCGGCCCGCATACCTTGCGACAGCCCTTCCCGCGCAAGCGTTTGAACCCGCTCAGCGGCATCAAGCGGAATGGAGCGGATCAGTATCACCTGCTCCGTCTGAAGTGATCTCATCACCTGCCCGGTCGGGGCCGCTTGGATCTCGCGCTTGAGTTCGCGCCCCATGCGAGACGCGACCTTGAACCAGCTTCTCTCGTCTCGCGCCGCTGTCTCGCGCACCATCCGCTCGGCGACGGCTTCGGCCCATGGTGCGACCGTATCGGCATAGCGCCGGAGCGCCGCCGAAGCCGCGCTTGAACCAATCAGCGATGCTACGTCGTGCGCCCCGAGGATATCGCCGATGTGCTTCGCGATTGAACGGAGCCGGGTTTCGTAGATCTGGACGATTTTGGTCGCCCGGATGAACGCAGAGCGAGGTGATGGGCCGCGGTCGCGATGCTGGACACCGGATCGTTGTCCATCCAGCAATGGCGGCCGTGGTCGAAGACAGGACGGACACGCCCGCGGGTCGAGCCGGTAGGGCGATTGCGCCATCTGCGGTGATCGCGCTCAGTCCTCGTTAGACGCCTTTTCCACGGTGTGATCCGTGCTCGGGACCGCAGGACCAGTCGAGGCAATGCCGGCATTGGACAGGGGCGTTTCGGGCACGCCCGCGAGCGGCACGGCCGGAGCAGTCGAGGCCGAGTTCGGCACCGGCTCTGAATGCTTCGTCTCCGTCACGGCCTGAGCGGACGGCTTCGTCTCAGTGGACTTGTTCTTCTCGGTCATGATGCGTCTCCATACGTCGCTAGGCTGCCGCGGGGATGCGGGGCACGAGGGACAAGATGCGCTTGGGGTCAGCGTTGACCTCGCCCGGCTCACTCACGGGCTTGGCTCCGTCACCTTCATCACTCTCCGGCGGCGGCGCGGCAGTATCCGCCTCGTCCGCCTCTGCACGAGCAATGTCGTCGTCGCTCACTGATGCGAAAATGCCGGTCGTCTCGCTTGAGCGCTTCAACTCGCGAAGGATAATCGACGGCTTGAGAGCGGCAGTCCCTTCGGCAGTCGAAAGAGCCGTTGCCACTTGAACTGCGATTTCGGCCTTTTCCTTGTCGTTCAGTCCGTACAGCGAGGCGAACCGGAAGCCGAAAGTGGAGGGCGGCGCCTCGCCGTACTCGCTACGGAAGGTGATATGCGCGATGACTTCTAGTGGTCGGCGCAGATCCCTTTCCTGCGAGAGGTGGATATTATCGTTGTAAGACCGAAGGTCACTTTCACCGGTTGAAAAGCCGGCAGGGCTCATCCCGAACAACTTCACGATCGGCATATCAATGGCGCCAGCGATCTGCTGTGCCATTTGAACCATGACATCCGATAGGCCGCTGAAGTTATAGCTCAGCGCGCTGAAATCATCCTCGGAATCCAGAAGAGTCAAACCCTCATTCGTCTGGAAGCGGCGGATCAACTCGACTTGCGTCAGCGCAGCGGCGAACGGCTTTCCGCCCGTCGCGATGTTCTTGCGCAAATCCTTCATCTTCAGAATGCGCAAATGGGCTTTGTAGACCATCTGGGCCATGCCGAGTGTGGTGGAGTCGAAGGCCACCAGCCGGTCATGGAAGGTCTCCACGACTGACATGCCCCAACCCATTTCGGCTTGGCGCTGATAGTAGGGAAGATCGTTTCCCTCCAAGCGGACCACGCGGGTGTGGTGTATCCACCGGCCGCCGACCGCTGCGCCGGAACTCTGGCCCGCAATGACAGCGTACCCAACCGGACGCCCAAAGTCTGGACCAAGCTCAGTCACCGTCTCCGTGGACGGTGTCAGCGCCCAGCGGTCAATCGGCAGAAGGCCCTTGAACTGGCCTTTCGTAATCGTGGCGGGATCAAGTGGCGTTGTAAGATCCTGCCCCTCGATCAGGATGACCGCTAGGGCACCCCCGTAAAGACGGGCCCACCGGATCGTGGATGCCAGCTTCCCCCAGACATCGAGCCGGTCAAGAGCGTTCTGAAGCACAAGCGGGTTGCGCTCCTGAGATTCGCTGTTCTCACCTAGGCCATAGAACTCAATGCCCGCTCGCGTCATGTCGTCAGCCGGCACGCTGACTGCCTGCCGCACGATCCACGACGATCGATACATCGCCTCCAACTCGGCACGGTTACGCGTTAGCGGGGTAATCCCGTAGCGCGAACTCGACATCTGATTGTCGGCGCCGAGACCAAGCGCGGCTTCGAAATTCTGGAAGCTATCGGTCGTGCGGGCGTCGGTCGTCCTACGGACGCCGGCCGGCACACGAACGCGAGGCTTAGTGATCTCCTCTGTCATGGGCAGCGTGCTGTCCTCTCGCGCCCTTAGTTCAGAAGGCTGGCCCACATGTCGGGGTCGTAGGTTTCGTCATCAAGCATCAGTTCGGTCAGCGCCCAGACCGCCGCATCCACTCGGTTTGGGGAACCCTCACCGAGGAAGCCATCGCCGGTCATCGAGACCATTTCGTCTTCTAGGGCTTCGAGCCCTTCGCCGACGTGCGAGACACGCCCCTGTTCGTAAAGGGCTGCGATCGGCTCGGCGCGGACCACCTTGCCCCGCGTCGCGTTGACGAGCTTCACGGCCACGTTCGGGTTGGCCGTTCGAATGACACTCTCGACCATCGCGCCGCCGTAGTTGCGCTCAGCGGCGATGCGGTCGGCCTTGAAGTGCGCGTAAGCCTCAACCGAACGTCGCCCCCACCCGGCGGGCGAAAGCTTGCACGTCCAATCGCCGAGGATGTAGCCCCGGCCGTCGAACCCCTTCCCGGCCGCAACGATGCCGATGCTGTCGCCGCCGTCAGCTTGTCCCGCCGTACCTGAAGGATCTACGCCCACCACCACGCGAGCGAGCGGTGGCGCCTCACGAACCTTGCGGGCAACGTCGATCATGGCCCGCGTCCAGAGGGCGCCAGGCACATCATCGAGGATTTCGGCTTCCAGCTCCTGTCGGCCTAGCCGTGTGCCTGCGTATCGCTCCTTCAGTCGGGCGAGGAACTGCGCCGGCAGGTTCTCGGCATTGTCGAAGGTCGAACCGCGGGTGACGACGGTCGCCGCATCCGCCAAGATCTCCCGAATGACCGGGATCGGCCGCGGGGTGGTGGTCACGAACACGCGCGGATCAGTGCCGCTGCGCATCGTGAACTGAAGCATGTCCCAGATCTCGCGGGCGTAGCGATACTTCGCTAGCTCGTCCATCCAGGCAGTATCGAACTCGGGACCGCGAAGCTGATCAGGCTCGGTGCCGTTGTAGCCCAGAGCCACCGCGCCGTTCGGCCAGATCAGGCGAACCGGCTTGTAGCGAACCGTCGGGGCTTCCTTCGGCGGGTGGATCGCGATCAGCCGCGCCACCACCACCTCTTCCAAGTCCTTTTGCGTCTCGGCGATCAGAGCGATGCTGCGGGCGCCGTTCTTAACTCGGTCGCGCACCCATTGTGCGCCGGCCTCCGTCTTCCCGAACCCACGGCCGGCGAGGGCCAGCCATGTCTGCCAATCGCCGTCAGGGGCGATCTGGTTGGGCCGCGCCCAGAAGCGCCAGTCCCAGAGGAGTTCTTCGGACTGAGCCTCACTCAGGCTCGCCAGCACCGCCTGTCTTTGATCCGCCGGCAGTGAGGCGAGCGAGCTTGCTAGAGAGGAGTTCACGAGCGCTCGTCTCTTCGGTCTTGATCGGGCCGCCGCCGGGACCGGACAATTCGGTCTTCGTCGTGTCGGTCCACTCGTCACCGCCCATGTTCTTCAGGCCAAAGACGATGATGGTCGCAGTTCCGGGACCGCCGCCTGTCGTCGCAACGCGCAGAGCAGCGCGCTCCCAATGAAGCAAGCGCCCTGCCTTCGCGCGCGATACCGCTTCCGAAAACTCGGGGTGCTCAGCCATCCACTCGTTGATCGTGGATCTTGCGACACCGATGATCCCGGCCACAGCGCCGAGTGAGAGGCCGTTGGCCATCTCAGCCTCAACCACGCCACAGAACGCCGGATCGTACTTCGTTGGCCGACCGCCCGCCCCTTTCTTCGGCTCTGTCTCTGAGCCCATGGTGATTGTCCTACGGAAGCCTGCGAGCCGTCAGAGCCATTGCGAGGTTGGCGGCGAGGATGAGAGCCCAGACAAGGGCGAGGTCTTTCACCGCCTACTCGCGGGGCTCGTGAGCGATGCAGCCGAAGCTTGGGGCCGTTCGCAGGATGCCCCATTGAGCCTCACCACAGGAGTCTTCCCCAACGGCCCAAGCCAACGTGTTGGCCTGACGTGGTTCGCCGTGCTCGCTACTTTCAGAAAGGCGGCAGTCGCCCACTGAGCGGTCCATATCAACATGCCAATGCCGGCACGTCTCACAGGTCTGCATCTGCAAATCCTAGCCGTGAGAGGAATGATTGTGAAGGCTCCGCAAAGACACCGGCAACCAATCGGTCCTTGCTAACCGGCAGCTCGTAGGTGTGAAAGTCAATGAAGCTCAGCGCCTCTTCCCTGCCGAGCGTGTCGATCATCTCTTGGCGCTCTACCCACGAGATCGCGCCACGCTCATAGGCGCTCACGATAAGGGTGTGCAGGCGGCCGATGATATTCCCGACGTCAGGGTCCATGCGGAGGGTGAGCGAAACGACGGCCTCAGCCACGGCGATGCCCCTGAGGGCGCCCCTTCACGAAGCCGTCGACGGCCGAGACGACGAACAGGATGACGACGAAGGCGGCGAACGCGCCGAGGAAGGCAGCGCACGTCACGCCGAGGACGTAGACGACCGTCGAGAGGATGCCGAACAGGAAATCCATCACCGCCTATCCTGTTTCGAGTGGGTCGAACTGACGGACGGGGCTCTTAGCTTGGCAATCTCGATTGGCTGGCAGATATGAAATGTGACGCGCAATCTTGAACGTTTGACCGGCCGGGCGTCAGCGTAGCCTTCGAACGCTTTGAACCGACGAATGTCCTCATCCGTCAACGCATCGAGCCTAGCCTCGTCAACATCGTGAGGCATAGCCTGAATATCAGACAGGGCCAACCGCGGCATCACCGCCTATCCTGTGCCCGGTATGCCGAGCCGATGAGAAGCCGGGCGTGACAGTCGAAGTCTTCGCGGGCCAGCTCCCGACGAGCGGCAGCGGCGGCTTCAAGCACTTCGGCCGGGTCTTCGTTGCCGATCTGATCAGCGTCCAGCGCAATCAACTCAGCCATGGCCGCCCGCCGTCGCAGCCTCTTCGCCATATCGACAGCGCCCTTCACATTCGGAGCGTCATCCATGCGGGCGCTATGAGCGGAAAGGCCGGAGGGGAGGATCATGCGGCCCATCCGCCGTCTTGGTGCCGCACGACAGCAGCATCGAACAAGCCGTGGGGATGGGATCGCTGATAGCCCGAACGTCTCATCGCCTCGCCGTATGCGACGCCAGCAGCACGAAGCTCTGCGACAGCAGCCTCGCGGCCAGATGCGTAAGGCGCTTGGCAGACTTCCTGCGCGGCCCTGATCAGACGCTCATGCGCCTCGCGGGGAACGGCGATCATATGCATGCTCTCACTCCCCCACCGCATGCCGATCGCCCTTCGGCTTCCGCTTCTGCTCTCTGACGGCCTTGGCGAGAGCTTCTTCCGTGAGGCCGTGGTCGCGAGCGATGCGGGAGATGAGGCGGCGGTCGGATTCGGTCATGCCGCCTGAGCCTTGAACCTGCCGCCGAAGCTGTACTGAACGGGTGTGCCCTCGAATTCCGGCAATCCGCCTAGCCGCTCAATCGCGCGCCTGTCGGAGTTGAGCGCGTAGACGAACAGGCCGCGTGAGCCAGCGCCCACAACAGGCTGCCGAACACCATGCCGAGCCAGATGCTCCGACAAGCGCCTGCCAACCTCCATCAGCGCTTTGTCAGCCATGGCGCTCGTCCTGCGAGAGGGGTTCGATGACGGGCCGGACTCGACACCGGCTGTAGCCCGCCTCAGTCTATCGAGGTGGCGCTTGCAGGATTTATCAGGGATCTGGCATCCAGCTTTTAGCTGGGTAGCTTCACACGGCACCGTGCCTACCTGACCGTGTACCCTTGGGCCGAACGGGCACCCGCTCGCCTGCATTGTCCCTCAGCACGTCCTTCCGTGCCGCCGTCATCGAACTCGAATTCGGGGCGAGCTATCAGCCCCGCTGACGCAGAGCCGATTGTCTTAGCTGCGACCCTCGCCCAGCCGCAGAGCACCCCGTGACTGTGGCCCTAGGAGCCACCGCATTCCGCCACGGGGAGCAGAGATGCGGTTCGCGGAACGCCACTGTCGGACGCCCGGAAGGCTTCGATGACGGGCTTGACGCATGGCCTCATTCAACCCGCCACCCCTATGTCATCAGGTGACAGTCGGCGGGCACCACGTCATCGAATTCGCCACCGCCCAGACCGGTCAGCGTCAGGGTGCAAAGGGGCGCGAGGCTTGAAGCGCTGTCCGATGCCTGGGCGGGGAGCTTGGAGCCGAGGGCTGGGATCGAACCAGCGACCGCCCGCTTACAAGGCGGGTGCTCTGCCATCTGAGCTACGTCGGCAAACTGATTGATGCGGGCAGGGCCTGCTACCGAACCCCGCATTGCGATCCGAGGCGTGTCATCCGAGCCGGAGCAGCGGCGGTGCCTCGTCCTACGGCCAGCAGATTGAGCGCGGGTCTATGTGCGCTCTCAGGGCCGAAGCCCTTTCACCGTGTCGCCGCACCAAACTGGAATTTTAGGGACAACAACCCTTTCGCCTCGGGCCTAGGGGTCCGTGGGCCGGGCCGCTCTGACCGTCAACATGCGCGAGGCGCTAGGACTTGGCCGGCAGGTATCCTGCCGACATAGATGCATCGCTATTTCGTTCTGTCAAGCGGCGCGAACAGATTGTGCGGGGACATCAACACAGATGGTCCCGCCCGTGAATGGAACTTCCACCTTCACCCGGCCTGTGCGCTCGTCCACGCGGCTCACCTTGCCCGACTGCCCGGTAAAGGCGCCCTCTTCCACGACCACATCATCGCCGATAGCGAACAGGATGCGTCGAGCTGCTTCGATGTCACCGCCGTAACCAGTGATGCAGTCCGCGAAGTTCTGAAGCTCTTCTGCCGAGATCACCATCGGAGCACCGCCTGGCCCCATGACCGTACCCTTTCGGCCGAAGCCCGTACGGTCGTCGTAGACGCCGGGGTGTTCCTCGGCCTTCTTCAACTCCTGCCAGTTGCGGACGCCGACGAACAGCAGGCGCCGCAGGACCGGGATCAGCGCCGTCCGAACCTTGCCGATGTCGGACACGAGACGCACCGCCTCGCGAGCCTCGAACACCGGAATGCCGACCGCCGCAATCTGCTCGGCGGCCCACGATGCACGGCGCGGGAGGGCGCGGACGACGTACCATGTCCGATCAGGGTCCACGATAAATCGATCCTGGGTCTCCCTGGCGGCCGAATAGGCCCCTGCCCGCACCGACTGCATGTTGACGGCGACTTTGCGCCTCACGGCCCGTTTCTGAGCCTTCTGGCGGGCAGCCGCTCGACGGAGGGCCTGGCGTTCCTTGTTGGTCATGGCGGCTTTCCTCCGAAGGCTACGGGTTAGGTGAGGCGGGAACTTGAGCGGTGAGGCGCCCGGCAATGCGCACTCGCCGATCCGATGAAATCTCGACGGTTTCGAGCGTCGCCCATGTCGTCTCGCATCTGAGGCAGCGACGGCGGCGACGGATGGCGTTGGGAGCGTCCCGGCTGTCGAGGACGCGGGAGGTTGGCCAGCCGCAGGCGGGGCAGCAGATCATGCGGCTGCCCTCCGACCCTCGTTGAACACGTCGCACCAATCCGAGCCGAGGGTTTCGGGGATCTGGACGCGCGCTTTGACGGGCCGTTTCAGCAGGCGGCAGAGGCGCCGGGCGAGTGTGTAGGCGGCATGCTGCCCCGCGAACTGGGCATCCGCATCGCCGAAGATGACCACCTCATCGGTTCCCGGCGGCGGCTCCCACTTCGCCAGCATCGTCGCGTTGAGAGCGGCCCAAACCGGGATGCCGAACAACGATGCGGCAGCGAAGGCCGTCTCGATGCCCTCGGCGATTCCGAGGATAGGCCCTGGCGGGAACAACCGAACCGCGGAGCCATCAGGCAGCGGGCCGGGCATTAGACGGCGGGGAGCTTCTAGGTCCGCCTTCCGCCCGTCCGCTGTCAGATAGGTGCGATGGATGTTCGCGCCGTGCCCGTCTGGCGCAACCACCTTGGCAAGCATGCCGGGGTGGTACGACGGCGGGGTGTCCGAGTAGCGCAGGCGCTCCACCGTTCGCAGGCAGTCAGGCACGGCAACGAGGCCAACCCGAGCCGCGAGGTAGCGGGAAACGGCATCGCCACGCTTGACCGGCTTGGAGGCTTGCCAGAGGGCGTTCAAACTTTTCCGGGTGTCTGCCTCGTCTCGCCCCTTCCTCGGAGCTGTAGGCTTAACCTCGCCAATCAGAGGGGCCATCCGCTCGGCAAGTTCCTTGAAGTCGATGCCGAGCGTCCGCATCGCGAGGTCGGCACCATCGCCGGCCCCGCAGTGATTGCAGATCCAGGTGCCCCGGCCTTCCAGGTCATCGAACCGGAAGCGGGTCTTGCCTCCGCAAATCGGGCACGGTCCATTCTTGCGGCCAGACAGGAAGCGGCTGTCCACGCCTAGCATCGGCAGCAAGCCCGCCCACCGGCCGCGGGCGCGCTCACTCAGCGGCGGCAGCATAGGTCGGCTCCTTGCGGCGATTGGCGAAAGCGATCTGGCGGGACTTGATCCAGCCGAGGATTTCGGGCGTCGGCTCCACGTCCGGCGCGAGGCGGTGCGCGTTCGGCCAGACACCAAACATTTCCTTGAATTTGTGGGCGGCCCATCCCTCTCGGAGGCGCCGGCTCTTGGCGTAGGAGCGGAGTTGCCCGAACACGAACGCCTTCTCGTCGGCCTTCGCCTTCTTGCGGATCGGCGTCATCTCCACGAGTTGCCCGTCCTCGCAGACGATCTCGCTCTGACGCTCCGGCTTGAACCCGCAGGCTGGGCACTTCGGCGTCTTGGCGGGCTTGAGGAAGTTGCAGGCGCTGCACTCCTTCGGCAGGGCTTCCGGCTTCTGCCGAGCCTCCGCCTTCTGGCGCTCGCGGCCATCGTCCAACACGTCGTGGTGGATGTCCGTGACGAAGCCGAGCCGCAGAGTGGAATCGCTATGATCGAGCAGGATTAGGTGGTCTTTGCCGGGCGCCGTACGGAGGCCCCGCCCGACGATCTGTGTGTAGAGCATTTCCGAGCGTGTCGGCCGACAGAGGCAGATGCAGCGCACGTCTAGATCGACACCCGTCGTCAGGCACCCAACGCTGGCGATCACGCGCAGTTCTCCGGCAGAGAATCGCTTGAACATCGCCTCCCGCTCGTCCGGCTTCGTGTAGGCGTCGATGTAGCCGCAGCCGATGCCGGCCTTCTCGAACTCGCCTTGAAGATGCTTGGCGTGCGCCCGATCGACGGCGAACACGAAGGTCGGCCGGTTCTCCCCGCGCTGGCGCCAGGTCGTAACCACGTCGGCCACCAGAGCGGGCTTGTTCATCGCCTCGCTTAGGTCGCCCTCGTGGTAGTCGCCGGCGACGGTGCGGACCTTGCCGAGGTCAGGATGCGACGGCGCATAGACCCGGAACGGCGACAGATAGCCGGCCTCGATCAATTCGGCGGTCGTCGTGACTTGGATCAGGTCGTCGTAGTGCTTGCCGAGGCCGCGCGTCCAAGGCGTGGCGGACAGGCCGATGAAGGGGACCTTCTGCCAGCCGTCGTCGCGCATCCACTGCCCGACCATCTCGAACCAGCGGTGAGCCTCATCGATCATCACCAGGTCGAACGGCGGGATCGCGCGCCGCTGGAGGGTCTGAACGGATGCGACCTGGACCGGCGCGGCCGAGTTCGTCATCGGGTGATTGCCCTGGATCACACCGATGTCACGGATGCCCTCCGCGTAGAACGAGCGCACCGTCTGGTCGATCAGCGCGATTGCGGGCACGACGAACAGGACGCGCTTGCCCTTAGCTCGGGCGTTCTTGACGATGGCGCCGGCCAGAACGGTCTTCCCAAAACCCGTGCTGGCTTGGAGCATCGGGCGGCGGAAGCCGGCCATGAGCGAGGAGCGAAGGCTGTCGAGCGCCTTGACCTGATGGGGGTGGAGGGTGCGGCTCATCGGGCCACCTCCACCGTGCGACGACAGACACGAGCCGTGGGATGCCCGCCAGATCGCGCAGGGCGACTCAGGGCGGCTTTCAGCGCCTCGTCGTGAGGCAGGGTGCCGAAATCGGTTTTCGCCCGTCCTGGGCCACCTGAGCCGTAAAGCGCCTCATCCGCTCTCGCCAGCCAATCGTCGGCCGACTTGTCCGAGCCGCGAGATGAGGGGGGGCTGTAGTCGAAATCCCCGAACGGGTCGGCGTCTGCCTCAGCCCATCGCGTGGGGTACAGAGCTACATCCTGAAACCCTTGTTCACGGCTAGGAAGGAGGTTCCTTTGGTTTCCTGTTAGGTTCTTTCCCCGGCACGTGGTGCCGCTAACCTGTCCTTCATATGCCGCTAACCCGTCCTTAATATGCCGGTAACCTCCTTTGTTATTTCCGGCACCTGGTGCCGCTAAGGGGGCCTCGGCGGTGGCCGGTTCGGGCTCCACCATCAGGTCGAAGTCATGCCCGGTAATGAGGGTGATAAGGTCCGACGCTCGCCCACCGTAGCCGTTACCTCTGTGCTGCCGGACGATGACGCCGCCCGCTTCCAACTCGGCCAGCACGAGCCGGACGGTGCGAACCGCTAGGCCCGTCTCCGAGGCAAGCAGGGCCTGCGACGGCCAGCACTTGTCTTCCTTGTCGGCACGGTCGGCGAGCGCGTTGAGGACGACACGGCACGTCGTGCGAACGCGCTGGCGCTTGGCCCACTTCATGGCGGTGACGCTCATTGCTCGCCTCCCTTCATGGAGGCAGCCACGAGATCGTCAGCCGTCCGATATGCCACCTCGGCGGCATAGGGCAGGCCGGAAGCCTGAGAGACGGTCGAGGCACCGTAGCGGATCAGGCTCTCGCCGAACTCCACCACATGCCGGAAATCACCGGAGCCTCTGGCGCGCCGCACGAGGTCGTCGCGCAACGCCCTCAGGGCGTCGTTCGCGGCTCGGTAGAGAGCAGGATCGGCGTTGAGCCTAGGCATGACATCGGACATGACGAAGCCGTTCCGAGAAGCGCAGACGCGCTCGATTGCAGAGAGGCGGTGACGGACGGGAAGGCGCGTCAGGTCACGGCGGCGCACGGATCTGCGCTTTGTCCTTCGGCTTCAGATGGGCTCGGAAAGTCGTGGCCTCGCTGTCGTGGCGGGGCAGGAGGCGCGTCAGGAAGCGCGCTGTGTCGGCGTGAGCCTTGGCGCGGACGCGGTTGCGGCGCTCGGCTTCCTTGGTGCCCTCGGCGTCGCTAATGCGGCCTTGGTTGGCTTCGTGGCGAGCGTGAGCCTCAAGGCCGTCAGCGAGGTCGGAGCAGCTTCTGGCGCTGTTCTCGTTCCACTCGACAAGGCGCTCAAGGCGCTGCAATTCGGCGAAGGACAGGGGGGCGCTCATGACGGCTCTCCCTCCCCTTCCCAGATCATCAGCACGGACCAATGGCCGTGATTGCCCGGCAGAGGGCCGAGGTTGCGCCAGCCGGCGGCCTCCATGGTCGGCACGTCCGCGTGCCGGGCGTAGCGAAGCCAGGAGATCACAAGAATGCCCGCTGCTGCGCCTTCTCGGGACGAGCCGCCGCGAACATGTCCGGACGGGCCGCAGCCTTCTCCAAACGCCTGCAGGCGGTGTCGAAGTGCTTCGGGTCCAGTTCGATGCCAACGAACGGGCGCCCGAGACGGGCTGCGGCCACGCCGGTCGTGCCGCTGCCGCAGAAGGGGTCAAGGACAAGTCCTTCCGTCCACTCCAGCACAGCAAGCATCAGTTGGACCGGCTTCTCGGTCGGGTGATGCTCATTACCCGTGCGCGGAGCGATGATGACGTCGTTCGGACGCCCCTTCGGGAAGCGATGCTCCGGGCCAGGATAGAAGAGCGCGACTTCGGTCTGCCGACCGTGCTCGTGCTCCAAGTCACCCATCGACCAGTTGTTCTTGACCCAGGTGACAAGGCTCTTCGGCTTTGGCACTGAGACAAGATTGTCCCACCGGCAGAAGATGTAGCGCGAGTGCAAGACCGGCACGCTGCAGCACCAGATGAGCGCGGCATCGTCCTTGTCGTTGGCGATCGCGTCGTGCTTCACCGCTCGAAAGTTGGACCGAAAAGCCATGCCGTAAGGAGGATCGGTTGCGAGCGCGCCAGGAACCGGCAGCGTCGGCACGATCTCTCTGCTGTCGCCACAGATGATCTGCACATCATCGGAGATCTGTTCGACGCGATAAGTCACGCATTCACCTCCGGCATGCTGATAGGGCCAGCCGCAGGGGCGACGACGACAACCACCTCGGATGTCTCGTCTTGCCACCAGAGGCCGATGTGCTCGGCGGCGCGGTCGTTGCGGATCACGCCGTGGATCTGAAGAAAATCCGAAGTGACCTTCAGCAAGTTATCGAGGTCGAAGTTGCGCTCGCGCGGCAATCCGAGATGCAGGACGTATCGGCCACTGATGCGACCGGGGCGCTGCTCTGCAAGGCGCCAGCCGGCGTCCCTGAGCCAATCCTTGTAAGGATCTGACCGCCGGATGCCGCCGCCCTTGCGAGGCGCATGCATGTCGTTGACGCTCACCGGAACCGGCAGGCGCAGGACGACGCGCTCGGCGTCCTGGCGCTGGTTGAAGGCGGCGAGCGTCGTCGCGGCGCGGAGGCGAGCGGCGCTAGTCACTTCGCGCCCTGATCCACCAGCGGAGCCACCAGGGCAGCGGCTTCCTTGCCGTGCGATGAGCGACCCCCTGTCGGGCCATCCAGAGATCGATCCGCCTCGTAAGCCATCGCATCGTCGCCCTCTCCGAGCGCGCGAAAACGCGCCCACTCCAACTCGGCTTGAGCCTCCAACCGGTCGCACTCGGCGCGGTAGGCGGCGTGAATGTTGAGGAAGGTGTCGGCGTCGAGCCGGATCGGCTGACGGCCGAGGAACTTGCGCACCCATGAAGCGGTCGCGCCGATCTTCCGGCCAACGTCGTCGTAGGCGTTCATCCGCGAGCCGCTGCGGCGCTCTGCGAGATCAACGAGAGCACCGACGCGAGGGAACGCGAGATCGGCAGCGGTCGTCATTGTTCGTTTCCGGGCAATTTTTGTCCGCACTCAAACAATCCTCCGTGTGAGCTTGTGAGCGTCACAGAGGGGTTCGAGCGGTGCAGACAGAAAGGACGGATCGGGTACGCAACACTGAAAACGGCGCGGCCGAGAGCTTGCAGGCTGGAGCGGACGCGCAGGGGAAAGCCGAAAGCCCGGCAAGGCAGACGGCGGACAAAGGAGACGACCAAGCCGGCAAGCGAGGTCGTCAGAAAATGGCCCGGCTCGTGCGAATGCACGGCGGGCTGGTGATTGAGGGCGGACGATGAGGCGGGTAGCATCACGCAGCCTCGCCCGAGCGATGCCAGACCGAGCCGCGAGAAAGCGGGTCTACTGGCAGGCCGTCCGACGCGAGATGCGACAGGTGCAAGCCACCCTTGGCTTCGCAGCCCTGGCCGAGCCGCATCCGCGCTTCATGCAGATGCATCCGTATTGGGCGCATCTGGCAGCCGAGGATGAGTTTTGAGGGGGCGGTCATGCCCGCACCTCGGCAAAGGTCGAGAGCGAGCAGTGCCGGCGAACAGCGGCGATCACGGCCGGGACCGGAACGCCCGTGAACCGCTCGATCTCGTCCAGCGTCAGACCCGCCGCATGCAGGCAAGCGACCCCATGGGACGGGTCCAGGCCATCACGATCAACGACGAGAAGCTGTCGGCGAAGCGAGCGAGCGAGCCGCGTCGGATGATCGTCAGGACGGGACGCATAAGCGCATGCCGCAGCCTTCGACGGCTTGCCGGGTCGCTTCGTCGGGCGCAGCGGATCTCTGCCGGACACGGGGCGGCGCCTCTGCCGCCAAGCGTTCTCAAAGCCGAGTTCGCGAGCGCGCTTGACCACGAAGTCTCGGCTGATGCCGATGCGGGCCGCTGCCTGATAGCCGTTCAGCCCATCATCAAGAGCGGCGACGATCTCGTCATCGAACCGCTCGCCGTAGGCTTCGCCGCGTTGGAAATCGGGGTGCATCTCAGCGCCCCACCAGCAGGAGGACAGCGCCGACAGCCAGAAGCGAGCCGGGAATGGCGATGACGATGCCGTGCTCTTCACGCTCGAAGCTGCCGACCACAGCCGCACGCTGAGCGAACAGGGCCGCCAGAGATGCGAACCACAGCGAGATCACCGCTCAGTCCTCCAATGCATCTGAGGGAAGAGATCACCGCGCTTGGCGGAGGCGATGGCGAGACCGCCGCAGACAGCGAAGGTCGCCAGGACCATCGCGAGGCCGAAGGCACCGAAGATGCGGCAGAGTCGGATATCGCGAGGGCTCATGCCGCCCCCCGGTCGAAGACGGGGGTGTCGAGCACAGCGCCGATGTCGGTCAGAAATTTCTCGCGCGCATCAGGGTGCGCATTCTCCCATGCACGCACGAGGGCGCGGTGATCCTTGTTGATGATCTCGAAATCATTGCGGGGCGGGTCGGATGGACCGATTGGCTTGCGCGGCGCCTGAACAGCGGCCAACTCGCGTTGAACGCGCGCTTCTTGCTCATTCGGGCCGAGCTTCTTGAGCTTGTCGAGGTAGTTTCCCTTATCGAGGTGTGTGCCAGCCACGAGAGCAAGGGCGCGCTCGCTGATCTTCTCGCCACGCTCGGCGTCGCGCTGCACGGCGCGTTCAGAGCGCCCGGTAGCTGCGGCGGTCTCCGCGCTGAACCTCTCAGAGCAGTCGCCAACTTGGCGACTGCTGTCGTGTTGATTGACGCCGTGCCGAGTCTCGGGGTGAAGCTCTTCGTAAATTGCCTTGCGGCGAGCCGTGCCACGAGCCCGGTCAGCAGGCGACAACTCTGCCCGCATCAGATTTTCATCGATCATGGCCAACTCGGCGCGGAGGTCGTCGTCAGCGACGACGATGCAAGGCACGAGTTCCAGGCCCAGCTTGCGACACGCACGCAGGCGGTGAGAGCCTGCCGTAACCTCGTAGGCGTCGGTGTCCTCACCATCCACGTGCTTCCGCGCCGGGCGTACCCGAAGCGGATTGATGACCCCGATTTCGCGGATGCTCTCCATGAGGCCGCGCACGGCGGCCTCATCAATCTTGCGCGCGTCCTGCCGCGTGAAGACGTGCGAAATCGGAAGGTCTTGAGGCAGCATGGATTACGCCTCGACCTTCGGCACAGAGCCCATGATCTGGATCTTGCCAAGCGTCTTGCCCTTGCGCATGGCGTTCCAAGCGCGCACCACCGCCTCGAACCGATCAGGTTGGCGCATCTTCGGATCGTTGATGAAGCGCTCGCGCAGGACAAAGATCGGGCTGTCGGGCTTCAAGTTGCTGCCGTCCAGAAGCCTGTCGATAAAGACGGCTCCCATGGTAGCGTCCGCCCGCGCCAACACGATCCGGCAGAGCACAACAAAGGAAAGCGAGCCCACCAGACGAGATGTCTTCTGCACGCAAGAGAGATGGAAGGCGATCTCTCGTTCATTCTCGGCGGCCACGACCAGACTTTCAGCCTTTGTGGGCCAAGTCCGTTGCTTGCTCTTGCCGTTCGAAGAAAGATGGCCGAGCTTCTGATACTGCCACAGCATCCGAGCAACTGTGGCGGCCACTTTCGTGTTATCGCCGCCACCCTGCATATCGAGGTAGTCGGCTACGGTGCGCGCGCCGCCTTGATCCAGCGTCAGGCGAGAGGAGCGAGTGACTCCGAAGGTGATGATCGTGCGGAAAGTGACCCCGGACTCAACGCAGGCGATCAGACGATGCTGGCCGTCGTTGAGCAGGCCGTCCTTCGAGACGATGATCGGCTCGCCGTTGAGGACATAGCGACCGCTTTCGAGATCGGCGCGGATCTCGCCGATGCGCTTCTTGCTGAGGTTCCGATTGTCGGGGTTTTTATTCAGGAGCAGCGCCGCAATTTCCGGGGTGATACTCGCTTGTTCCGAGAAAACTTCCTTCTCGCCGCGCGCCATCTGCGCGATGTACCACTGCTCCGCATGCGACTGACTGCGGTTGATGCCATCATTGCGTCCAACAAACCGACGTTCGGTGCCACTCGTCTGTGGCGCGCGAGCCTGCAACATGGTATCTCTTCCTCTGCTTTGACTAACTGGGCGCGCCGCTTCGCCGGCTGCGCCCTTTCTTTTGTCCGCGACACAATCGGCCGTCGGGTCGAAGTTCTGAATGGAGATGCGCGGGAGTGTGATCGGGCGGCGGGTCATGCCGCCTCCGCAGGCGCGGGGATGAACGACGCGGCGCTCACCGGCTTGTCGTGCTTGATGGCGTACCCGAGGAGCTTGCCGACGTGCTTCTGAGGGATGAAGCCGCCCGTGCCGCCCTTCGAGCGCGGGCGCATCCAGTTAGAGACGCGCGTCCGGTGGACGCCGACGATCTCAGCGACTTTGGATGGCCCTCCGAGGGCTCTGACTATCGAGGCAGCCGGTTCCATGCGCCGGTTGTAGCGCATATCGCTACGACGGCGCAAGTGGGTGTAGCGAACTTAGTCACGGACGCGCGTCGCGATAGGCGCTACGCCGAACCTATGTTACAGGGGTGGGTCACAGACGCGCTGAAGCACTCGAAGCTCTCACAGGCAGAGCTTGCGAGGCGGCTAACTGCGCATCTGCACCGCGCTATTGATCGTGCCGCCGTCAACAAAATGACGCTAGGCAAGCGAGCTGTAGCCGGCGACGAAATGATTGCGATCGAGGAGATCACCGGCTTCCCGGCTCCTCTTGAGAATGCCGACGGTCTCGTCAAGGTGCCGATGCTGGATAGCCTCGTGAGCGCCAGCAATCTGTCTGCGCGTGAAGCCGTGAAGGCTGAAGACGTTGAACGCTACATCGCTGCCAGCGATCTTCCGCCCGGAGATTGGATTGCCCTCTCAGTTGAGGGCGATAGCATGGATCTCGTGTCACCGCCTGGGTCGATCATCTTCGTCAATCGCGCCGACACTCGGCTGATCGATGGCGGCTTCTATGTGGTCGCTGCGGACGGTGACCATGGCACCACATACAAACGCTATCGGTCCAAGCCGGAGCACTTCGCGCCCTACAGCACTAATCGGGATCATGGACCGGTTCTGATGGATGGCCCCTTCCGCGTAGTGGGTCGGGTTTATCGCACCATGCTGGACATTGGCCCGAGCGCCGGGCGCCGCGGAAAATAATTGTAGCGTTCTTCGCTACGCGGGATTGACGGCACGTAGCGCCTATCGCTACAACGGTTTCATCGCAGCAAGCGATGGAGCTACCCGATGTCCCGCCGCAGCCTTTCTTGGTCGAACGCTCTCTCGGACCTCCGCGCTGATCGCGTTTCCGACACGGCTCGTCGCGATGCCATCGCCGCGATGCACGCCAAGAAGCTCGCTGAGGCTCAGGCCCGCGATGCTGCCCGCGCCGCTAAGCCGAAGCCCGACCCGGTTCTCTATGCCGACTTCCTCGCCGCGCTGACGCGCGTGATCGAGCACGGCGAGACCGTCACCGTTCATGGTCACACCATCTCGTGGCCCAAGCAGCAGCCGAATTACTACGCGCTGCACGTCGATGCGCCCCGCACCGTCCGCGATCCTTGGACTGGTGCGCTTCACACGATCATCGGCCAGCAGGGCGGCAGTGCCTGCTGCGCGAAGAAGGCCGCTGCATCGCTAGCCTTTCAGCTGATGCACGACCGCGAGAGCGTCGCCCGCATGCTGGCCGATGCCAAGCCCGGCATCCTCAACGGCACGGTCACGCACATCGCGCCTGCCGAAGCCGTCTGACGCTCCCCTTCCCCTCCCCGCACGACACTCAGGAGCCCGTCATGTCCTCCATCCTCGCCCGCCGTCTCCGCGCCTGCGCCCTCTGGAATGACGAGGCCGGCGCGAATGCCTGGAACGAACATCGCCACGACGAAGCCGCCCGGCTTTGGGCGCAGGCGAAGCGGCTGCATGCGCAGGCCGACGCTGCCGAGATTGCCGAAGCCGCCTGATCCCCTCCCCGTCTCCCGAACCGGAGTGCCTAGCCGTGCTTCAACCTCAACCAATGCCCGAGCCGCATCCGAACGCCACCGCATGGGGCATCGCCGCCGGCTTCCTCGTCATCATTCCCGGCAGCGCGGCCATGCTCGTGATCTGCCTTCGCATCAACGGGTGGCTCTAGTCATGGCTCAGTTCTACGCGCACGTCAGTGCTGATCAGATCGTGGACGAACTCCGCGATGACGAAGAGGAGATGGGTGAAGTCATCGCTCTGATCGCCCGTCAGGTTGAAAAGCTCGACTCTGACGACGCCGAAGGACTTCGACAGTTCGTCCGCTCCTACGGCGAGCCCACGGATCTGCGCGTCTTCGCGGCGTTGCTCGTGCGGACCGCTGACGAGATGGAGGCTCGATCCATGGCCTCCGCCGACATCCTCCGCGCCGCGCGCGCTCGGATTACACCTCTCAGAAGCTGGACGACCGAATATTCGGCCCGGAACTCTGACGGTCATTATGTTGATCCGTTAGACCGCACAGCTGCATGTTGGTGCACACTTGGCAGCATTTGCGCCGAAGGAGGGCGCCCTGGCGGACCAGAGCAGCGGCTCGCTCAGCGGGCGTGTGAAAAGCTCTACGGCAGCGCTTTTATAGGTGCAGTTCAAGATAGGCGGGGCCACGACGCTGCTCTGGCTATCCTCGACGCCGCCATTGCTGCCGCAGAGGCGGAGGCGGGACGATGACAGTCTCCGTCCGCGTCTACGAGACCGTTGGCGAAGCCGAGCCGGGCGAACGCTTCTACGCCCGCGCCATCGCCATGAAGCCGGTCAAGGGCGGCAACCCTCGCGAGGGCACGTCGGTCGGCTTCTACGCCGCCACGGCCGATGAGGCTGGCGCCAAGGCTCACGCCTGGATCGAGGCTGAGCGCCGCAAGGCCGTTGAGATCGGACTGCGCCGCGAGGAAGCCGCGCAGAGCCGCCGCAAGCCTGTCCCCCATGAGATGGATGCCCGGCCATGACCTCGGCTTACCTCGAAACCATCCGCAACCCGCTCACCCTCGCCCGCAACCACGTTATGGCGGCGGATGCCAACCTGACGGGCCTCGTTGCGAAGCTGGCGGCCGGCGATGTCGTCTCGGTCGAGACCGTCCGCTCTGCCGTAGCCCGCTGCGATCATGCCCGCCAGGACATGGACCGGGCGATCTATGCCGCCCTCGATGTCGAGTTCGTCAAAGGCCGGCGCCTCGCTGCCAACGACAGCGACGACATGAAGGACGCGCTCCTCACCCGGCTCGGGCGCAACGAGCAGACGGGCCGAGCCGACGACGACGAACACCGGCTGATCCCCGCCGATTGCCTTGAGCCCCGCCTGCCTGCTGTCGGGAGCTTCTGGTGATGACCGCGCAGCGCAAGTGCCGCGAGTGCGGCAAGGCGATCTCCGCCAAGCACCCGTCGCAGATGTTCTGCTCGCCCGTTCGCGGGCGCCGCCTCTGCAAGGACCGCTTCCACAATCGCCGCCGCTTCCGCGATGGCGAGATCACTGAGGCCCGCGCACGCTTCCTCGGCGGCGGTACGGGCGCGCTCGCTGGCTACGACAGCGACGGTGAAGCCTTCCGCTTCATGTGCCCGGCCATGGATGAAGAGAGCATCCAGGGAGGTGGCCAATGATCGCCCTCGCCATTCTCTCGGCCTTCGCCGGCTCGGTCGGCATCGCCCTTCTCAGCCGTCATCTCGCCCGCCTCGATGAGGCTCGCGACTTCGCCCCTACCTCTCACATCGCAATCGGAGAAGAGCCGTGAGCGACCGTCACCCTGACCCGTGCTCGGCCTTCTGTGAGACGGCCGATGCCCTCCGCGCTCTTGAGGGTGCCCTAGCGTGCGCTCGCAACGAAGCGGCTCGCATCCTAGCCGGTGCCTACGAAGGCCACGCCTCCGTGCATCAGGCATTGCAGGCGACCGACCTGCGCAATGAGGTACTGGTCATCGCCGGCTTCCTCGGCTCGGTGGAAGCGGCGACGGCTCATGCGCTCGCCCGGCCCGCCCTCAAGCTGGTCGAGGCTGCATGATGGCCGCCTCCCCTGCCCTGGCCGTGATCGGTCACAATTCGGCCGGCGCTGAGCCGACGCCTTACGAGGTGTCCCGCGACCGGATCAACGAGATTGCCGGCGAGGCCAAACATTGGCTTACCGGCGAGCCCATCCGTTCGCAGGATGAGGCCGACGCCGTGTCGAAGCTGCTTGACATGATCGGCGACGAGATCAAGACGGCCGAGCAGCGCCGCCGCGACGAGAACAAGCCGTTCGATGACGGCAAGGCCGAGGTCCAGGCTCGCTACGGCAAGCTTATCGGCGAGACGAAGAGCGTCACCGGCACGGCCATCCTCGTTCGGGATGTATGCCGCAAGGCCCTGACGCCGTGGCGGGCTCGGATCGAGGCAGAGCGTCAAGCCGCTGCCGAGGCGGCACGCAAGGCCGCCGAGGAGGCCAAGGGCGACGCCGCCTTTGCCTTCGACGTGACCCGCAGCGATGACCTTGAGGGCCGCCAGCGCGCCGAGGATCTGGCCGCGCAGGCAAAGGCCGCTGAGGCCGATGCGAAGCGTGCCGGCAAGCCTGTCGCTACTGGCCTCCGCACCGTCACCCGAGCCGAGATTACGGACCATCGCGCCTTCCTGCGGTGGATCGCCGAGAACCGCCCCGAAGCCCTCCGCGGCATGCTGGACACCTTCGCCCAGACGCTCTGCGCGCAGCGCGTGCGCGGCGTGCCCGGCCTTGCCTTCCACGACGAGCGAGTTGCCCGATGAGCCGCGATCAGGATGCAGGAGCCAAGCGCGCTGCCGACTTGGCGATCAAAAAGGTGCTTGAAGAGCACGGCGAGCAGGCCAACGCCTCCACCGTCTGGAGGGTGCAGGGGACTGCCGTAATCTCCCACAAGGCGCTTGAACGCATCGCCGGCCGCGTCGGCATCCGCTTCGATTTGCCGACCATTTTGCGGGCTGAGCGCGACGAGGCCGTGATGCTGGTTGCCGGCACACGCGGCGACCTGCGGGAGTGGTCCATCGGCGAATGCGTCGTGAACGTGAACTATCGCGTGTCCGGCAAGCAGGCGGCCTACGTCTATGCGATGGCGGAGAAGCGGGCGAAGGATCGAGTGATCCTGAAGCTCCTCGCCCTGCATGGGCTCGCCTACTCGGAAGAGGAAGCTGACGACTTCAAGGCGCGCGGCGAGGCGATCGACCAGACCGACGAGCAGACGGAAGAACGCTCAGAGCGCAGCGAGGCCGACCAGCGCGCCGAGTACATCGCGGCCTGCAAGCGCACGATCGCGGCGACAACAGAAGGCAAGCTGCTGCAGGTTTGGTGGATGTCGGCGGACGAGAAGGCCGCTCGTCGCGACTTCGGCCTGAGCCAAGCCGAGATCGATGCCCTCAAGGACGCCGTGACGGCCCGGCTTCAAGCCATCGGTCGCGGCTCGGATGGCGACGACAGCCGGAGGGCTGCCGCATGACCAGCCAGTTCGAGCAGAAGGTGCCCCCGCTCTTTGAGCAGCACCGCGCCGCCTATCTCGCCCACGCCCGCCGCGTCGCTGTTGAACTCGGCAAGGGCGGCAAGCGCATCACGATTGACGAGGTTCGCGAGGCTGCGCCCCCGCCGGCCGGCATCGACCCGAGGTGCATGGGCGGCGTCCTCCTCCGCTCCGAGTGGAAGAAGGTCGGCTACCTCAACTCCGGCAGGAAAACTTGCCACGGCAGGCCGGTCGCCGTCTTCCGTCGTCGGGAGGCAGGGGAATGAGCAAGCCTTGGTTCATGGCCGCCCCCTGCAAGCACTGCCCGTTTCGGCGGGACGTGAAGCCCTTCCTGCGCCCTGACCGGGCGACGGAGTTGGCTTACGCGACGGAAAACCCCTACTCGGAGTTCTACTGCCACAAGACCCTCGACTACGACGGTGACGAGGGCGAGCCCGAGGCAACGGCCGGCACGCTGGTCTGTGCAGGCTTCCTTTCGATGCAGTTGGACGCCACCGGCCACCAAGCGCCGGAAGGCTTCTCCCCCTCGCCGCTCGCCTATGGCGACCGCTGGGAGATGATCGAGGCTTGCGAGGAAGCCGCCGAGCGGGAGGCGCTGGCATGAGCGCCCGCCACTTCCTCATCCTCGCCAACGAGGCTGTGAAAGCGCGTGCGGTGCGCTGGATCATGGCCGCGCCGTTCGGCATGTCGGTCGAGTTCAAGCCGTCCACCCGCTCGCTTGAGCAGAACGCGAAGCTCTGGGCCTGTCTGACGGACGTGTCCCGTCAGGTCGAGTGGTACGGCGAACACCTCACCGCCGACGACTGGAAGGACGTATTCAGCGCGTCTCTCCGCAAAGCGAAGGTCGTCCCCGGCCTGGATGCGGGTTCCTTCGTGGTGCTCGGGCTCCGCACGTCGAAACTGACAAAGGGCGAGTTCTCGGACCTCATCGAGTTGATCCATGCCTTCGGCGCCGAGCACGGTGTCGTGTGGTCCGATCCGACGCTTGTGGACGAGCGGAGGGGGGCGGCATGACCCTGCACATCCTCCGCACGCCGTCCTGCGCCCGACCGTTCTGGGCGACGCACGAGATGTTCTCGACCGCTGCCGGCCAGAGGATCTGGACGGACTGCTGCGCCTGCAAGGTGCCAGCCGAGGACACGGTTAGCCGCGTCATCACGAGCTGGGACTATCCGCACGGCGGCCTTGGCTCCTACGAGGCGCCCTACACGCAGGAAGCCGACTTCCCGACCGGCGCGTACTACGACCCGCGCATCGAGACCGTCTGCGCCGAGGGTTGTGGCTGCAAGGCCAACCCTCGCAAGCGGTGGGGCATGTCCCTCCGCGCCGCGATGAGGGACGGCGCATGAGCCGCCTCTACCGCGCCGAAGAGGCCGATGTCGGCACGACGACTCGGATCAAGGATTTGCCGTGCTCTGCGCCGGGTTGCAATCGCAGCGCGCTTCTGAGAAGCGGCGGCGGCCCGGTCTGCAATCGCCACTATCAGATGTGGATCAGATACGCGGCATTTCAGGCGCCGCCGAGAGATAAAGCGCAGACCGTCTTCGCCTGCGCGCACTGCGGCTCGGCATTTGAGCGCGGCTATACAGTTTCTCGCAAGCGAGCTGCGGGGAGGCAGTATTGCGGCATTGAATGCGAGACCGCTGGCAAGGCCGCGCGCACCGCGGCGAGGGCCCCGAACAGATTTTGGGCGCTGGTTGATGTCAACGGCAAAGATGAGTGTTGGCCCTGGAAGGGGCATAGAAGCCCACTTGGCTATGGGCGCTTCACAAATAAGCGGGGCGACACTCAACAGGCCCACAGGATAGCCTATCGGTTGGCAAACGGGAGCTTGGATAAGCGTCTGTTCGTCTGCCACGCCTGCGATAATCCACCCTGCTGTAACCCCAGTCACCTGTGGCTCGGCACTCACCGGCAGAACATGGACGATATGTTTGCCAAAGGCAGGAACGCGACGCCGCCTGTAATCCGTGGGGAAAAAAGTTCAACGTCAAAGCTCAACAAGGAGCAGGTCTTAAGGGCCATTAAGTCCTCTGAGCCAGACCGCATCATTGCGGCCAGATACGGCGTAACTGCCGCCGCGATCTACAATATCCGGCACGGCAAGGCTTGGTCTCATGTCACGGGGATCAAGCGCCATGCGTAAGCGCCGCACAGCGAAGGCCCGCCTCCGCATTTTCCTCGCGCATGATGGCATCTGCCACATCTGCAAGGGCAAGATTGGCATCGGCGAAGCGTGGGACCTGGACCACATCACGCCGATCGCAATGGGCGGCGAGGACGAGGAAGCCAACCTCGCCCCCGCACACCGAAAGACATGTCACGGCGCGAAGACTGCTCAGCAGGACGTGTCGATGATCGCCAAGGCGAAGCGCCGCGAGGTTCTTCACTTGGGCGCCAAGCCTGCGCCGAAGCAGCGATTGCAAGGCCGCGGCTTCGACAAGGCCCCGCCGCAGCGCCGGGCCTCCACTCCCCTCACCAAACCGCCCGTTCCCCGCAACCGTCCCTTCTACGGAGACGCCCAGTCATGAACGTCGATTACGTTCCTGTCGCTGATCTGACGACCGCCGCCGAGATGATCGCCCGGCAGAAGGAGATCCGGCGTCGGCAGGAGGAAGCAGGCCGCAAGCTTAAGGCGCTTCAGCCGAAGCCCGTTCTGGTCGAGGCGGAGCAGGAGCCGGCAGAAACAGCGCCGCCGCCGGCTGCCCTTCCGCAGGGATCGTCTGACCTGCGCGACGCGCTCGCACGCCTGCCGAGATCAATTATTCGCCGGGTGGCCGCTCAGCACGGAGTGACCTTTGACGACATCGTGGGCGAGGATCGCTCCGTTCAGTTCGTCACGGCTCGGCATGCCGCAATTCGAGCTGTGAGAGAGGCGCATCCGACCTTCAGCATCAAGCGGCTTGGACGCATCTTCGGCGGGCGCGATCCGTCTTCGATCCGCAATGCGCTCGGACTGAACCCGAGACCACGAAGCGCCAATCGGCAAAAGTCCGGAGTGGTTTGCGCCGAAGCGCCTTCGCCGATGCAAATCATCGAGGATACGTCTCGGAAGTACAGCGTGGCCCCGCATGATGTCATCGGTCGGTGCTACGTCGAAGCAGTTAGTCTCGCTCGCCACGAAGCTGTTGCGAACATTCGCGCGGCTCATCCCGAGATGACCGCGCGTCAGATCGGAAATCTCTTCGACGGCCGATCCGACAACTTCGTCGCCCATTGCCTCGCCTACATGAGAAGAGCAGCCTAATGACCCTCACATCAGAGACACGAGCGCCTGTGGGGACGAGAGAGGCGCCGAAGCTCAACGGCAAAGAGCGCCGGCTGCTTTCGGGCATGGCCTGCGGCGGGCTCCTGTACGTCTACGTTGACGCCGATGGCGGCGTGGACGGCGGCCCATTGCACGCTGGATGGCCGAGGCCGGGTACGGGCGCCGTGGTCTATGACGGCCCGCCTACGCCCGTCACCGCGCGCTTCGTCCGGCGGCTTCGTCGGCTCGGCAGCTATTGGGATCATTCCGCAGGGGCGGAAATGCTGACGGCTCGCGGTCGGGCAAAGGCCAGAGCGTTGCTCGGCGGACGCGATATCCTGTTTGTCGCGTCACCCCTCCCCGCCAACGAAAGCCAGAAAGAGGGGGCTGCGGTATGAGCGGGCTCGATGACCTCCTGCGCCTATTTCGTCCGCTCGCCCGGCAGGCCGATGCGCGTCCAATTTGCTGGATCTCGGGCATTGGTGACGCCGGCACAGACTACTGCCCCGACTGCGCGCGCTGGAAGGCCAAGCACCTTCGTCGGCGCGGCGAGAAGGACGCTGTTGCGGATGGCGGCTGGGATCACCGCCGCGAGAGCGATGGCACCTCATTCTGCGGCGGATGCGGCCACCTTCTCGGCTACAGCCTGAGCCAGTACGCATTCGGAGAGGAGTTGGAGCATTGGTCTTCCGACGCCTTGGTCGAGGCGATTGCGCCCATCCACGCATACGAGATCTGCGAGCTTCTCGACGGCGCCCGCGAGTATGGCACGCCTGAACAGGTCGCTGAGACCGTCTCCATCGCGACCAAACTTGCGGCCCTCATACCGTCCTCGCCCACCCCGACCCCTGGCGGTCTCGCTGAAGGGGGGCGGTGATGGGCGCGATCATCTCTCCCTGCGGCCTGTACCGCTACCGGCTCGAACGGGATCTCGGCGGCATGCTCGCCGGGCCGACCGTCGCCTGGATCATGGTCAACCCGTCCACGGCGGATGCTACGGCCGATGATCCAACCATCCGCAAGGTGCTCGGCTTCTCGCGTCGGCTCGGCGCCGGCCGGGTCGTCGTCGGCAACCTGTTCGCGTTCCGCGCGACGGACATCAAGGCGCTGCGCACGGCGTCCGACCCGATCGGCATCGACGGCGGCGACCATCTCAGGCGGATCGTGCGCGAGGCCGACAAGGTCATCGTGGCGTGGGGCTCGTGCGCCAAGCTGCCGAAGTGGCTGCGCAACCGGTGGATGGAGGTCGTCGGTATCGCCGAAGCCCACGGCATCCCGCTCTTCTGCATCGGCACGGCCCAAGACGGCCACCCGCTGCACCCGCTGATGCAGGGCTACGACCGGCCGCTCGTGCCCTGGTCGGCTCCCATTTCCCCCGCCTCCCTCACCCCCGGAGCCTGACGCCATGTCCACCACCACCCACCAGGGCGCGGTAGGCGCTGAGACGATGACGGCGGGGCAGGTTGCCCATGACGCGGCTTACGGTCTGTCGCCGGATAGCCGCCTCTGGCAGGCCCAGACTGAGAATGTGCGCGATTTTTGGCGCCGTGCGGCTGCGGCCGTCGTTGCCCTCGCTACACCCGCTCCCCGCACGGACGGCGGGATGACGGCGGGGGAGGATGCGAACTTCGGCGATGCACCTCATGATTTGGTGAGCGAGATCGCGACGCAGGTTCTGAACCTGCCCTGGACCCGGTTTGGCTTGACCGACCCTCGCAGCGGGCACTTCGATCATGATGCGCTCGCCGACCGGCACGGTGATGTGCAGATCATTGCCGAAAAAGCGCTGCGAGACGCCCGAGCCTCTGACGCGGAAAGCGCGTGGCCATTTGAGCGGACGCGCGCCTACCTGCTCGCCGAGCTTGAACGGCTTCGCGCTGATCTGCACACGATCGGCGAGGATCTGACAGGCGAGCAGGGGAAGGCCGCGTCTTGGCTCGACGTTGCGACCGGGCGCGCGGCGAACGTGTCGTCCGTCCTCGCTTCAGCCGCCCCCGCCCAGCCGGCAGGGGCCGTGCCGGATGGCCTGCGGGCGCTGAGCGAGGCGGCGACGCAGGGCGAGTGGTACACCGAGAGTGAGAAGTGCGACGGGTCTTATGGCTCGGGTGAGGACTGTGGCGAGGGGTATCTCGCTTACAGCATCTTGACAGACGCCGAGCCCCGCTACGGCAACCCTGGCGTGATCGCGGAGACGAGCAACAGCACGCTCGGCGTGATCCATGAGGAGTCGGACGAGGACGGCTTCACGGCTTGGGACGAGACGGCGCGGACGAACACCGCCTTCATCGTCGCCGCCGTCAACTTCGTCCGTACCCTCCTCGCCTCCCATCCGGCCGGGCAGAGCGCCGGGTCGGAGGCGGGCACCGACGCACTCGTGGATCGGTTCGCGCTGGCCCTCAAGGCGAAGTTGCGGGCAGCCGAGGCAAAGTACGGCTGGCAGAGCGGTTGGCTCAAGACCAATTGGCAGGCGGAGTGCCAGCAGGGTCTTGTGCGCCACGTCGGCAAGGGCGATCCGCTCGACGTGGCCGCCTATGCCGCGTTCTGCTGGTACCACGGCTGGCCCACCACATCGCGACGCTCGACCGAACTCGTCACCGGCGCCGTGATCCCGACCGCCGGGGCCATTGCAGCTTACGCGGCTCGCTATCCGGACGGCTCTCTCCAGGAGAGCAGCGACAACGCCATCGAGTGCTGGAACCGAGTCGCCGTCGCTGCCTGTCTCGCCGAGATGCCCGCCCCCGACAGCACCCGTACGGGGGACGAGGGGACGGATTGGGTTCTGGTGCCCGCCAAGCCGACCGAGGAGATGATTGCGGCGGGCTGGATCGACAAGGAAGACGTAGACCCCGACGATATCTACCGCGCCATGATCGCCGCCCGCCCGGCAGCCCCGGAGGCGCAGTGATGCCCCGCGCGGCTTCGCCCTTGACTGCCCGGCGCTCGTCGGCGGGTGGGCTTTCATACGATCGACGGACACGCCTGAGCGCTCAGGCGCTCTTCATTGGAGGGCGCTGAGATGGCTGAGATACCGACCCACGCAACGCTGTTCATCAGCCTCTCGACGGACGCGTACGAGGACTGCGCGCAAACGGCGGAATGCTGGCGGTGCGAGACGCTGCCGGACATGCCGCAGGTGATCCGGGAGCGCACCGAACGCCAGGACAAAACGGCCCGCGAGATCGCAGAAGCCATTCGGGCGAAGGGCGAAAGGACGAATACGGTCCAAGCTGATGACCTGGAGGCCCTTGCGCGATCCATCGCTGCCGAGAAGGTCGGTTCGGCCGACCCCACGGGGGCGCGGCTGCCGGAAGAGGTCTGGCATCAGGCCATACCGGAGGCACGCCAGCGGATCGCGTCAAGGGAAGGCGAGCTACGCAAGGCCGCCAATACGGTTCTCTGGGCCTGCGTCGCCGACATGGAGTTCGGCCTCCCTGACGCGCTGCACGATGATGAGCCCGTGCGTGAGACCCTGTTCGGCGAATGGAAGTCGGCCCTGAGGGTCGGCGATCTGCGACGGCTCCATGCGGCACTCCATGGTCCCCGCTGGCCGTTAGCCAAGGATGAGGAGGCCGCCGAACTCTTCCAGTCCGAGCGCATCTCGGCGGCCCTGGCGACTTACGACTTCGTACTTGGCGACCTTGATCCGGGTGACCCGGATCGAGAGGAGCGAGCCTTCGATGCGATGAAGGCCGCCATCCAGCGCGCCGATTACATCGCCCGCACCGGCCAGACCGAGGAGCGCTGAGATGATCGAACAGCAAGAACGCGCTCCTGCCGATTACACTCGCGAAGTGATCCGGCAATCTCTTAGGCTCGGCGCCCCCGGCCTCGCCGAGCCCGCACGCGAAGCCATTGTCCGCAGCATCATGCTGAAACTGGAGGGCAACGGGTTGCTGGGCGCCCTGGACCGACCGCCAGCCTCATCCGGCAAGGCCCTAACAGGTAAGGCGCAGTGATGCCCCGCGCGGCTTCGCCCTTGACTGCCCGGCGCTCGTCGGCGGGTGGGCTTTCATACGATCGACGGACGGCTGCGATCGCCCTTCACATGTGGAGGCGGCGATGAAAGATGCGCGTCAAATGTATTTCGTCGTCGATTTCCGAAAGGAATGGACTCGCCAGCCATACATTACTTTTTGGGGTCCAGAAAGTGCCGGTTACTTCTGGTCTCTGCCTATGGCGGGACGATATACGGCAGAAGAGCTTGACGCCAGTATCGGCTACCACACAGTCCGACGCTACGTTCCAAGCAAAGGCGCCAGAGTCGGTCCATGGGAACGCTTCGGCGTACCCTGCGAAATCCTTGAGGCGATGTCTGTTGAGCCGGATCGTGCGGGACGCTGGAAGCTCGATTTAGGCCAGGGTCCAATTGTCAGAAGTTCAGCAGACGTCAGAAGGCGCCTTACCGATTTTCGTTACGTGCCAGACCGCAAATATAAACAGGGTAATACTAAAATGTGTAATACGGAAAAGCAAATGCCGTGGCCTCGCACTCCAAGCCCAAACATAGCGTCCGCTTATGATCTTGATTGGATCAAGGACTGGCGGGCTAGAACCCTGGGATCGTTGCAAGAAGGAAAGGTTGCTCACGACAAAGCAGTATGCGCCGACAGCAAGTCCAGCCTGAGCGCTCAGGCGCTCTCAAATGGAGGGCGCTGAGATGAGCAAGAAGCTTGATGGAGCAACATTCGTTCTCAAGGCCGCTGCTCTGGCGGAAGTCTGCGCGCACTGGGCCAAGGGCTCGATGATCGCCCCACAATATTTACTTGAGCCGGTATACGACGACAAATGCTGGCAGTTTCTCGCAGAAATTCGAGGAAGATGCGATGAGATCGAACGGTATCTAACGTGCGATCCGAGCGCCCCGATCAATAACCTAATGGGGCCTGCGCCCGGCACCTCGGATCAACCGTTGGCCTCGTCCGGGCTTTCGCAGGAAGTGCGCCAGCGCCTTCAGCAGGCCGTTGATGACTTCGAGAGCGAAGCGGCCGACGCCCATGACATGGGGGAGCGACCTGATCTCTGGGATGAGGTTGTGGAGGTGCCGATCGACGACGTGCGGACAGTGCTCGGGCTGCTTGGCGTCTCGGACCAACCGCCAGCCTCATCCGGCAAGGCCCTAACAGGTAAGGGGTAGAGCCATGATCGCTCGCCTCAATCGCCGCTACGACCGGATACCCGAGCCGTGGCGCTTCCTGATCTTCATGGGGGCCGTGCTGGTGCCCCTCGCGATCCTTCAGCCGTTCATGCCGCTCATCGCTTTGGGCTTGGCCTTCATCCTGATCGCTATGCGGATTTGGTGGCTCCAGTTCGGCAGCAAGCGGCCCGCCCTCAACCGTGAGGAGGCCGACCGTCATGGGTGACGCAACCAAGAGCCTCGCCGCCGAGATCAAGGCGGTGCGCGACTGCCAGACGCTTTTCCTCGCCGACTACAAGGAAGCATGGGAGAGCCGCGAGGCCACCGACTGGCATGCAGCCGCGCTGATGGCGAAGGGCCTCTCGAACGCCGTCGAGCGCCTGCTCGCTGCCCTCCCTCTCCAGCCCGAAGGGGAGCGGAATGACCGGTAACGGCAACAACGCGCCCGACTTCGACCCGCTGAACCCCACGCCGCAGGAAGCGCACGACATGCTCGGCGGCTATCTAGCGGCCAGTGGCAGCTTTGAGCGTCCGGCCTTCCCGTCCGTCGCCTTCGAACACGGCTGGCGGATGCGTCGCAACGACATGGCCGGCGTGGTGGACGACGATCAGCGCAAGAATGCGGCTCGGCTTCGAGACCAACCCACCCCCACCACCGAAGACAAGGGGAGAGAGGATCTTGCCTAGAGAGAGGGGCGGACGCTCTGGCCTTGAGCCTCGGGGCATGACCCGCGAAGCCGCGGCGGCCTATTGCAGCCTGTCGCCGGCGACATGGGATCGGTGGGTGAGCGACGGCCGCATGCCGCCTCCCCTGCCCGGCACGCACCGGTGGGACCGCAAGGCGATTGATCGCGCATGGGACATGATTTCAGGCATCGGCGCCTCCGAAATGAGTGCCGCCGACATGGCGATGGAGGAATGGAGGAAGACCTACCGTGCGGGTTAAAATGACCGGCCTGCACGCCGTGAAGATGAAGCTCGCGGGCGGCAAGGAGCGCACCTACTACTACGCTTGGCGCGGTGGCCCTCGGCTTGAGGGGCGCTATGGCTCGCCGGAGTTCTTGGCAAGCTACAATGCAGCCGTGGCCTCGCGGAAGGTGCTACCACAAGGGCAGTTCCGATCCGTCATCGCCGCCTACAAGGAGTCCGCCGAGTTCAACAAGCAGCTCTCGCCGCGGACCAAGGCCGACTACCTGAAGCACCTCGTCAAGATCGAGGAAAAGTTCGGCGCAATGCCTATCGTGGCGTTCGATGAGAAGTTCCGGACGGAGACGCGCGGCAACTTCAAGGCTTGGCGCGATGTCCTCTCCAAAGCCTCCGTACGGCAGGCCGACTACGCTTGGAGCATCCTCGCCCGTGTTTGCTCATGGGGCAAGGACCGGGGCAAGCTCGCCACGAACCCAGCCGAAAAGGGCGGGCGGCTCTATGTGGCCGAGCGCACCGACAAGATTTGGACTGGCGAGGACGAGGCCCGGTTCCTGCTGAAGGCACCCGGCCACATGCGCTTGCCACTGCTGCTGGCTCTCTGGACTGGCCAGCGGCAGGGCGACCTCCTACGGCTCGTGTGGTCTGCCTACGACGGCAAGGCCCTACGGTTCATGCAGGGGAAGACCAGGAAGAACATCATGATCCCCTGCGGCGAGGTGCTTCGGATCGCCCTAGACGCCGAGAAGGCGCGCGAGCGCTCAGGCTTCGTACTGCTGACGCTGGATGGCAAACCGTGGACCGCTGATGGCTTCCGTTCGTCTTGGCGCAAAGCGTGTGCGAAGGCCAAGGTCGAGGGCGTCACCTTCCACGATCTGCGCGGCTCTGCCGTCACGCGGCTGGCTCTCGCCGGTTGCTCCGTGCCTGAGATCGCCGCCATCACAGGGCATTCCCTGAAAGATGTCGAGGCGATCCTAGACAAGCACTACCTGAGTCGCGGGAACGGCCTCGCGGAGAGCGCCATGCGCAAGCTTGAAGCCGCCGTTTCGGCCGGCGCCAAGCCCGAAGTCCCTGGGGAAATCCTTTTACAAACCGAAGCTAACCCACTCTGAAATCACCTTGCGAAATGGTCGGATTTTACATATAACCCATTGAGGAGATTGAAATGGCAACGGACTCTGACTCCGCTAGTCCTGGTTCGAATCCAGGTCCCCCAGCCACTTAAGTTCCTCAAATCATCCGTTCGCTTCGCCCCTCGCGCAGTCGCGCTGCGGCGTGACCCAGGGCTTTGAGCGAGCCTCGGGGGGCGGAGTGTGCGCGGACGCATTGTTCGTTTCCGAACTTGCAATCCAGGCGGCCTTCGATCTGGGCTGGATCACCCTCAAGGGAGGCATCGTCCGCGACGCGGTCCGGATCGGCCTCGGCCGCGACGCATCGGCGTCAATCGTGCATCTGAAGCGAGCCGGTGCCATGGGCGAAGGCGATCAGCCCGGCCATGGGCCGGCGGTGTCGCGTTCCACGGAACCGATGTGGTGTTTCGGTCGGGAGCGCCCGCGCTCCGCAACAGGATGTGCGTCAGCGATGAGACAGGGCGAGACGAGCCCCCCGACCGATCGCGTTGGAACGATCTGCCGATCCCTGCGCAGGGCCATCGTGGAGCGGGCCCTGACTCCCGGGGACCGGCTGCCCGAGGATGCGCTCGGCGAGCGCTTCAGCGTCAGCCGCACCATCGCGCGTCAGGCCCTCGGCCAGCTCGCGGGCGAGGGGTTGGTCGAATTGCGCCGCAACCGCATCGCCGTGGTCGCGAGCCCGAGCTGGGAGGAGGCGCGCGATACCTTCGACGTGCGCATCAGCCTGGAGCGTCTCGTGGTCCAGCGGCTCGCCGGGCGCCTCAGCGCCGAGCAGCAGGCCGCGCTCGCGGACCATATCGCCGGTGAGGAGCGGGCAAGCGGCGGGCCGGAGGCGGCCTCGATCCGGCTCGCCACGGAATTCCACCTGCTGCTCGCCGAGATGACCGGAAGTCCGGTGCTGCGCCGCTACGTCGCCGAACTGGGCTATCGCTGCGCCCTGATCCTGTCGCTCTACAGCCGGCCGCACTCGTCGGATTGCGCGGTGAGTGAGCACAGGGAGATCGTGGCGGCTCTCGTTTCCGGCGATGCCGGACGGGCCGTCGCCCTGATGGATCACCATCTCGATGCGGTGGCCGAGCGGGCGCGCATCCTCAACGAGCCCCGGCGCGAGCACGACCTCATTCGCCTGCTCGCCCCCTACGTTGAGGGGTGACCCGGTGTCCGCTCGATGAAGGCGGGCACGGGATCACCAAGCCCGCGCGGCTTTCGAGCGAGGCACGAAATCCCCCTCGCGAAGCGAACATCCGGATGTCGCAGGACGGATCAGGCCGAGGCGCCCTGCCGGTCGAGGAGCCGCTCGGCGCTGTCGTTCCACACCTCCATGGAGACGATCAGCCCGTCCCGCACGGTGAAGCGGTCGACGTAGCGGTTGCCCTCGAACGCGGTGCCGTCCGGCCACGCGCCGTAGAGCGTTCCGAGGCTGTAGACGGTGGTGACGCCCTCGCCCGGCACCACGTCGAGCCGCTCCATCCGCTTCTTCACCCAGGCGTAGCGGCCGGCATTGAAGGCCGTCACCTCGCGCGGATGGTGGAACACCCGGCCGCCGGTGAAGACGATGGCGATGCCGGGCGCCATGTAGCGCGCGGCGGTCTCCGGATCGGGCACCATCGAGGCTTCGAGATAGGCCGTCACCGCCGCCGCGTCGCGTGCGGCCCCTGCTTCCTTCGCGTCCATGCTGTCCTCTCCGTGGGGCCGGCCCCATCCTGTCCGGAATCACCGGCCGAGCATGGCGGAGCCGGAACAGGTGTGCATGCAGAAAGTGTATGCACTTTGCCGCGGCTTTGTGCACACTTTACGGGCAACGGGCGGACGAATCGAAAAACGCTATAGAGATCAGAGGCTCATCGGCTGGCACGGCTGTTGCGGATGCCGGTCGACCACATACGGGAACGGAACGCCATGCTTCACCGCCTCAACGCCGCCCGCTCCCTCACGCGGCGGCTCGCCCTCGGCACCCTGCTGGCAGGGTTCGCGAGCCTGGGACCGGTCAAGGCGGCCGAACCGATCCGGATCGGGCTCGTCACCGCCCTCAGCGGCCAGTCGGCGAAGTCGGGCGAGGCGATCTCCCGCGGGATCGGGCTGGCGATCGACGAGGTCAATCGCGGCGGCGGCGTCCTCGGCCGGCCGCTGGAACTCGTCGCCCGCGACGACGAGGCCAACCCGTCGAAGGGCGTGCTCGCCGCCCGCGAGCTGATCCAGCGCGCCGGGGTCGTAGCGCTGATCGGCGGGCTCGACACGCCGGTCTCGATGGCGATCGTGCCCATCGCCAACCAGATGAAGGTACCGTTCGTCGGCCCCTGGGCCGCCGGCACCGGCATCACCCGCAACGGCGCGGCCGACAACTACGTGTTCCGGGTCTCGGCGGTCGACGCGCTCGTGGACGAGGCGCTGGTCGCCTACGCGGTGAAGACCTACGGCGCCAAGAAGCCCGGCGCGATCCTCGTCAATAACGCCTGGGGCGAGTCGAACCAACAGGGGATCGTCGCGGCGCTGAAGGCCGCGGGCCTCCCTAGCGCCGGGATCGAGAAGTACGAGGCCAACGACATCGACATGGTGCCCCAGCTGTCCCGCCTGCGGGAGGCGGGGGCCGACGCGCTGTTCCTCGTCGGCAATGTCGGCCCCTCGGCTCAGGTGGTGAAGTCCCTCGACCGGATGGGCTGGACCGTGCCGGTGATCTCCCACTGGGGCCCGGCCGGCGGGCGCTTCGACGAACTCGCCGGCCCCGGCGCGGCGCGGGTCCACTTCGTCCAGACCTTCACGTTTGCCGGCAACGACAGCCCGAAGGCGAAGGCGGTGCTCGACGCGCTGAAGACGAAGTACCCGGCGATCAAGTCCATGTCAGACGTCACCCCCGCCGTCGGCATCGCCAACGCCTACGACGCCACGCACCTGATCGCGCTCGCGATCCAGGCGGCCGGCGCCACCGAGGGGCCGAAGCTCCGCGACGGCTTCTACAAGGTCCCGGCCTATGCCGGCCTGATCAAGACCTACGAGGCGCCCTTCGCCCCGGACCGGCACGACGCCTTGAAGCCGGACGACTACATCTTCGCGAGCTTCCGCAACGGCGAGATCGTCGCGGTGTCCAAGTGAATGACGTCGTGAGCGGCTTCAGGAGTCAGCGCAGGGAGACGCGCCCATGCTGACCGGCACCCTCGTCAGTGGGCTCGGCCTCGGCAGCATGTACGGGCTGGTGGCGCTCGGCTTCCATATCACCTTCGCGGTCTCCGGCACCGTGAACTTCGCGCAGGGCAGCGCCGTCACCCTCGGGGCGGTGCTGGGCTACACCTTCGGGGTCCAGCTCGGCTGGCCGATGCCGCTGGCCATCGCCGCGGCGCTCGCCGGCTGCGCGGGGCTCGGCCTCGTCGTCGAGCGCCTGCTGGTGCGCCCCTTCGTGACCCGCGGCTCGGATGCGTGGCTCCTCGCCACGGTGGCCGGCGGCATCATCCTCGACAACGTGCTCCTGTTCACCTTCGGCAAGGAGCCGCGCAGCCTGCCCTCCGCCCTGGTCGCGGCGCCCGTGCAGGTTCTGGGGGCGGGCATCTACCCGCTCCAGCTCCTGATACCGGTGGTCGGCATCGCCGCCGCGGTGGCGATCCGCGCGGTGTTCCGCGGGACGGAGCTCGGCCGGGTGCTGCTGGCGGTGGCGCAGAATTCCGAAGCCGCGCGGCTGATGGGCATCGATGTCGCCCGCACCGTGGCCTGCGCCTTCGCGCTCTCCGCCGTGCTCGCGGGCGCGGCGGGGCTGCTGATCGCGCCGCTCTTCTCCGTCTCGGCCGAGATGGGCGCGCTGTTCGGGATCAAGGCCTTCGCCGTGGCGATCCTCGGCGGCATCGGCTCGGCCACCGGGGTGGTGCTGGCGGGCCTCCTCTACGGCCTCGTGGAGGCCGGCGTTACCGCCACCCTCGGCTCGGGCGCGACCCAGATCGTCGTGTTCTCGGTCATCATCCTGGCCCTCGCCCTGAGGCCGAACGGCCTTCTCGGCCGCGCCGCCGTCAACAAGGTCTGACGATGGGCTCGCTTCTCCGGGCGCCGGCGGCGATGCCGCTCGCCATCCTGGCCCTGACGCTCGCGGGCCTCGGCCTCGTCGCGGGCACAAGCGGCTACAGCCACTTCGTCATCGCCCTCATCGCGCTGACGGTGGTGGCCGCCACCGGCCTCAACGTCCTCCTCGGGCTCGGCGGGCTGATCTCCTTCGGCCATGCCGGGTTCTACGCGATCGGCGCCTATACGAGCGCGATCCTGACGCTGAAGGGCGTGAGCTTCTGGCTGGCGCTGCCCGCGGCGGCCGGGCTCTCCGCCCTCGTCGGCGCGGCGCTCGCCGTGCCGGCGATGCGGGTGCGCGGCCCCTATCTCGCCATGGTGACGATCGCCTTCGGCTTCCTCGTCGAGCACGCGCTGATCGAGGGCGGCGAACTCACCGGCGGCCAGAACGGCCTCGTGGTCGCCACCGGCCCGAGCCTGTTCGGCCTGCCGCTGGGCGAGCGCGACCTCGCTTGGCTCGCGGTGATCGCGGCGGGCCTCAGCCTCTACGGCTTCCACCGGTTGCGCCATGCCCGTCTCGGCCAGGCCTTGCGCGCGGTGCGCGACGCCGATGTCGCCGCGGCCTCGCTCGGCTTCGATCCGGTCCGGGTGAAGACCGCCGCCTTCGCGATCTCGGCGGCGCTGACGGGGCTCGCCGGTGCGGTGCTGCCGCCCCTGATGCTGTTCATCGCCCCGAGTTCGTTCCCGTTCACGCAGTCGATCCTGTTCGTCCTCGCCGTCGTGGTCGGCGGGGCCGGCACCGTGCTCGGGCCGCTGTTCGGTGCGCTGGTGACGGTGCTCCTGCCCGAGGCGTTGTCGGGGCTGGCCGAGTACCGGCTGCTGTTCTTCGGCCTCACCACCCTGGTGGTGCTCTGGCTCGTGCCGGCGGGTCTCGTCGGCAGCATCAGTCGGCTGCTGCCGCGGGGCGGCGCGGCGCGCCCGGAGGCGCAGGGTGAGGCCCCGGACTTCCTGCGCCGGACCGAGGGCGCGCCGCTTGCCGTCGAGGGGCTCGGCATCGCCTTCGGCGGCATCCGGGCGGCCGACGGCGTCGCCTTCGAGGCGCTGCCCGGCGCGATCACCAGCGTCATCGGTCCGAACGGGGCCGGCAAGACCACCGTCCTCAACATGATCTCGGGCTTCTACCGCCCGAGCGCCGGCACGATCCGCCTCGGGACGCGCGAGCTGGGCGGCCGGCCCGCCCACGCCATCGCCCGCGCCGGCATCGCCCGCACCTACCAGACGACGCGGCTGTTCGGTTCGCTCAGCGTGATCGAGAACGTCGTCCTTGCCCGCGCCCCCGGACGCCTGCTGCGCCGGGCGCAGGCGCGCGACCGCGAGGCGGCGGCGGCCCTGCTCGCCTTCGTCGGCTATGCCGGCGCCCTCGACCGGCCGGCCTCCGAGCTGCCCCATGTCGACCGGCGGCTGGTGGAGATCGCCCGCGCGCTGGCCGGGTCTCCGAAAGTGCTGCTCCTCGACGAGCCGGCCGCCGGCCTCGCCCGCGCCGAGACCGACCGCCTCGGCGTGCTGCTGCGCCGGATCGCGGCCTGCGGCATCGCGGTGATCCTCGTCGAGCACGACATGCCCCTGGTAATGGGCGTGTCCGACCGCATCCTCGTCATGGATGCCGGCCGGCCGATCGCCCGCGGCACCCCCGCCGAGGTGCGCCGCGACCCCGCCGTGCTCCGGGCCTATCTCGGGGCCGCCGAGACCCCGGCCCGGCCGCGCTCCGCCCCCTGGAGCGGCCCGGCCGACGCGGTTCTGGCCGCCCACGATCTCAGCGCGGGCTACGGCGCCGCGCCCGTGCTCGATCGCCTCGCCCTCGCGGTGCGTCCCGGCGAGACCGTGGCCCTGCTCGGCTCCAACGGCGCCGGCAAGTCGACGGCGATGCGGGCGCTCGCGGGCCTGCTGCGCCCGGTCGAGGGCTCGGTGGTGCTGGCCGACGCTCCGATCGCCGCCCTGCCGGCGCACCGGATCGCCCGCCTCGGCCTCGCTTTGGTGCCGGAGGGCCGGCAGGTCTTTCCCGAACTCACCGTCGTCGAGAACATCCGCCTCGGCGCTTGGAGTCGTTCCGGGAGCCGCCGTGGCCGGGTCGATCCGGCGGAGGTCGAGGCGCTGCTCGACCGCTTCCCGCGCCTGCGCGAGCGGGCGGGCAGCCGCGCCGGCCTGCTCTCGGGCGGCGAGCAGCAGATGCTGGCGATCGCCCGCGGGATGATGGCGCGTCCGCGCATCCTGCTCCTCGACGAGCCCTCCCTCGGGCTCGCGCCGGCGATCATCAACAGCCTCTACGCCACCGTGGCCGAGCTGCGCGATGCGGGCACGACGATCCTCATCGTCGATCAGATGGCCGCGCTGGCGCTGACCGTAGCCGACCGCGGCTACGTCCTGGAGCAGGGGCGCGTCGCCGCCTCCGGCACGGCGGCGGAGCTCAAGGCGGACGCGGCGCTCGAGGCGGCCTATCTCGGCGCCGCGTGAGACCGCGCGCTATCCCTCCACGACAGGATCGAGACCTTCCCCGTGACGACATCGGAGCCGACAGTGTCGAGCCATGGCCGCTACGCCTATTCCGCCCTGCCGGACCGGCCGGTCTACGATTGGCCGGAGGGCAAGCGCCTCGCGGTCTACCTCGCGCTCAACCTCGAAACCTTCGATTTCGGCGCGGGCCTGGGCGCCGAGCTGGCCCCGGGCGGGCCGCAGCCGGACGTGCTGAACTACGCGTGGCGCGATTGGGGCAACCGGGTCGGCGCGTGGCGCCTCCGCGACATGCTCGACGAGCTGCAGATGCCGGCGAGCATCCTCGTCAACAGCCGGATCTACCGGGACTGTCCGGGCCTGATCGAGGCGTTTCGCGCCCGCGGCGACGAGATTGTCGGGCACGGCCGCACCAATGCCGAGCGGCAGGGCACGCTCTCCGAGGCCGAGGAGCGGGCGCTGATCGACGAAGCGACGGCGGTGCTGACGCGGGAAGAGGGCCGGGCGCCGGCCGGCTGGCTCGGCCCCTGGATCTCGCAGTCGCGCGTCACGCCGGACCTGCTGGCGGAGGCGGGCTACCGCTACCTGCTCGACTGGTGCCACGACGATCAGCCGACCTGGTTCGCGACGCGCAACGGCGGGCGCATCCTCTCGGTGCCCTATCCGCAGGAGCTGAACGATATCCCGGCGATCGTCGCGCGCAAGGATACCGGCCGGGCCTTCGCCGAGGCCATCACCGATGCCTTCGAGGAGATGCTCGAACAGTCGCGCCGCGCGCCGCTGGTCATGGGCATCGCGCTCCACCCCTACATCGTCGGCCAGCCGCACCGGCTACGCCCCCTGCGGCAGGCGCTCGAACGGATCGCCGGGCAGCGGGACACGGTCTGGCTCACCACGGCCGGCGCCATCGCGGCGCATGCCGCCGAACGGGCGGCGTAGCGGCGGCGCCCGCATCCCCGTGCGGAGGCCGCGAGGACCCTGTCATGGATCGTAGCGAAGACCATCGACCTGTCGCGCCGGACGTTTCGCGGCGCGCGCTTCTCCTGACCTCCGCTTCTGCCCTGGGGGCGACGACCATGCCGACCCGTCTCTTCGCCGAAGCGGGCGCCCCCCGCGGCGCGCTGGCCCGATCCAGCCAGGGCATGGTGACGAGCCCGCACGAACTCGCCAGCGAGGCCGGGCGGGAGGTGCTGCGGGCCGGCGGCAACGCCATCGAGGCGGCCATCGCCATCAACGCCACGCTCTGCGTGACCTATCCGCATTTCTGCGGCCTGGGCGGCGACGCCTTCATGATCGTCAGCGACCGTCAGGGCGCGAGCATCACCCTGTCCGGCATCGGTCAGGCGGCGGCGAAACTGCCGGACGACGGGCGACCGATTCCGGTGCGCGGACCCGGCTCGGCGATCACCGCGGCGGCGGCCGTCGATACCTGGGAGCAGGCCTTCACCTTCAGCCAGCGGGCCTGGGGCGGCCGGCAATCCTGGAAGGATCTGTTCCGGCGCGCCATCGCCTATGCCACGGACGGGTTTCCCCTGACGCCGTCGCAGCGCTTCTGGGCCATCTTCCGCGCCAAGGAGATCGGCGACTGGCCCGATGTCGTGCGCGTCTTCACCGACGGGGGCCGCATCCCGGAGGCCGGGGCGACGTTTCGGCAGCCCGACCTCGCCCGCACGCTGACGATGCTGGCAGAGAACGGCGGACGCGACTTCTACGAGGGCGAGTTGGCCCAGCGGATCGCGCGCGGGCTGGAGAAGGCGGGCTCGCCCCTGACGGCTGACGACCTCGCCCGCTGCCGGGCCCGCAACGAGAGCGCGCTGCGCGTGCCCTACCGCGGCGGGGAACTCATCAGCCTGCGCCCGCCGACGCAAGGGCTCACCACCCTCGAGATCATGGGCGTTCTCGACCGCTTCGACGTGGCCTCGATTCCCGAGGGCAGCGCCGACTACTACCACCTCCTCGTCGAGGCGGTGAAGCGGGCCTTCATCGACCGCAACCGCTTCATCGCCGATCCGGATTTCGCCGAGGTTCCCGTCGAGCGGCTTTTGTCGCCCGCCCATCTCGATGGGCTGGCCCGCAGCATCGATCCGCGCAAGGCCGCGCCCTGGCCGCACGTCTTCAAGACCGGCGACACCGTCTTCATCGGCGCGGCCGACCGAGACGGCAACTGCGTCAGCCTCCTGCAGACGGTCTATTTCGACTGGGGAAGCGGCGTCGTCGCGGGTGATACCGGTATCCTCTGGCACAATCGCGGTGCGGCCTTCAGCGTGGATCCCGGGAGCATCAACGCGCTGCGCCCCGGCAAGCGCCCGTTCCACACCCTCAATCCCGGGATGTACCTCAAGGACGGCCGCCCGCGGCTGCTCTACGGAACCCAGGGCGCGGACGGGCAGCCGCAGACCCTCGCGGCGGTGCTGACGCGTCTGATCGATTACGGCATGGACCCGCTCACCGCCCTCGCGCGGCCTCGCTTCCTCCTGGGCAAGACCTTCTCCGACAGCCGCGACAGCCTGAAGCTCGAACTCGATGCGGGGCAGGCCGTGTTCGAAGAACTCACCGCACGGGGGCACGAGATCAGCCCCATCCCGGCCCAGAGCCCGCTCGCCGGCCATCCGGGCGCGATCCGCATCGAGGCGGATGGGAGCTTCGTCGGCGCCCACGATCCGCGCAGCGACGGCCTCGCCCTCGGCCTCTGACGCCGGCGCGATGCGGACCGGCGCGATCTCGGGCTGCCCGTGCCGTGTTGGTGCCGTGTCGGCCGGGCTCGCCCGCTTGCCGTCGGACCGGCATGATGGCGTCATCGTGCGAGCGGGGGCAAACCATGTCGCTGGTCTGGGACGGCATCATCACCAACGGCGTGGTGAGCGAGGGAAGTGCGTCCGAGCGGCATCGGCTGGCCGATGCCGCCAAGGCCTACGATTGGACGAGGGTGCTGGCTCTGCTGCGCGAGCGCCCCGAACTCGTGAACACGACGCGGCCCGGCGGCTCGTCACTGTTCGCGCCGCTCCATCAGGCCGCGCACGGGAACGCGCCGCCCGGCATCCTGGACGAGCTGATCCGGCTGGGTGCCTGGCGGATGCTCCCGAACGCGCGCGGCGAGCGGCCCGTCGATGTGGCGGAGCGGTGCGGCCACGGGCGCGCCGCCGCGATCCTGCGCCCGGTGCTGCTCCGCCGTGTACCGGCGGGCGTCCTTGCGATGATCCAGACCCACTTCCACGCCGTCATCCGTGGCCGCGCCGACGATCTCGTCCGCAAGTCCGGCCTCCGGCTTCCCGAGCTCGGTCCGCTGCTGGAAGTTCCGGCGGACCAGAAGATCTGGTTTGCCGTGCCCGGCATGTACGGTGGTTTCGCCTACTGCCTCCGGACCGACGGCATCGACGCCGTGCTCGTCGCGGAAAGCTGGTGCCGCGTCGTCGGCGGCTCCGGGCAGCGGCACGAGATCACCTCGATGGGCAGCCGCTTGGTCGAGGAGGGCTTCGTGTAGCCGGGACGGACGAGCGGCGCGCGAACGCCACGATGCCGTGCCGGATCACTCGTCGCGCCGGCCCGGCGCGAGACCGCTGACCTCGATCACGAACTTTCGGCGCAGAGCCCGCGCGAAGTCGCCGTAGCCCGCCGCCTTCAGGAGGAAGGCGCCGGGTCCGGCCACGACGTGGGCCCTGTACCATTGCACCAGATCCGTCCGCTCCTGCGGGAGCGGCGTGGCGCGAAGCCCGTAGCCCGGAGCCCGGTAGGCGCCGGCGCCGACGACGTCGTTCTCGCCCGGCACCAGGATCGGCAGGCCGTTGATCGTGGCGCCGGTGGCGAGCAGCGCCGTCCGCTCGGCCTCGAGATCCTCCGGGTCGGTGCAGTTGTCGATGCCGTCGCCCGAGACGTCGACGACGATCCGCTCGGCCGGAACCGGCATCGCCGGGAGAACGGTTGCTGTGACGGTGCGGAACATCTGGCCGAGGCAGGTGAACTCGCCCGATTGCCGGGGCGTGGCGCGGACCTGGGCCGCCGCCGCGAAGGCGTCGGCGCGGGTGGCGATCCGCCGCCAGCCCAGGGGGAGGCCCGCGCGGTCGGCCCAGGTGACCATGGCGAAGAGGGTGCCGCCGGGATGGCCGGTCATCGCCGCAATCACGCCCGGATCCTCCAGCGCCTCCGCGATGCCCTCCATCTGCAAGACGAAGCGGCTATCGTCGACCGATTGCGACACGTCGACGGAGACGACGAGGGCGACCGAGGCCGCGCCCGCCGGTTCGGCGCGGGCGCCGCCGAGGGGCGGCCCGATCCGGAGCGCCATCGCGAGCGCGGCGGCGACCGCGATGCCGGGCCCGACGCGGCGACGGAACGCCTGTCCGTGGATCCTGCGGCGGCTGAAGCGGAGGGGCGACATGGTCGAGCCTCGGGATCAGACTTTGCCGAGGAAGCGCACGGAGCAGCCCGGCCGCTGCGCCACGAGCCGGCAGCCCTTCTCGGGGCCGAGAACCATGCAGGCGGTCGAGAGGCCGTCCGCCAGGAGGCCTGTCCCGGCCATGACGGTGACCGAGGCGAGGCCGCGCGGCGAGTGTCCGGTGGCGGGATCGAAGATGTGGTGGTCGGCCCGGTCGGGTGAGAAGCTCATGCCGTAATCCCCCGAGGTCGCGGCAAAGCCCGAGAACGGGGCGATCACCGCCGACAGCGCCTCCGGCCGTCGCGGATCGGCGATGCCGAGCTGCCACGGCGTGCCGTCGGGATGCGCGCCGATGGCGCCGAACTCGCCGGTATCGATGAAGGCGTCCGTGATGCCCCGCCCCTGCAGGGCCGCCATCACCCGGTCGGCGGCATGGCCCTGGATCAGGGCGTTCAGCGTCAGCGCCGTTCCGGGCTCCAGGACGATCCGCTCCGGCGTGAACGCGACGCGGCGCCAGCCGACTCGAGCGACGGCCTCACGCAGGTGGTTCGGATCCGGTTTGTCCCCCCGCGCGGCGGCTTCGGACCAGACCGGCCAGAGCGGCTGCACGGTCGGGTCGAACGCTCCGTCGGTCTCCTTCGCGAGATCGAGGGCGAGGCCGAGCATTGCCACGAGGTCGGCCGGCGGCGCGTCGAGCCTGCCCTCGCGGTTGAGGCGCGACAGGGCGCTGTCGGCGCGAAACAGGCTCCCGGCGGCCTCGACCGCCCGCATCGCGGCAAATCCGTCGGCGAGGCCGGCGTCGAGCGCGGCCGGGTCGGGGCCGGCGGCGGTGAGCGCCACCGTGGTGCCGAAGGCGAGGCCGGCGCGGGTGCGGGTCGCGAGGCCCCGCGCCGCCGCCAGCGTCCGGAAGGCGGCGGGGCCGCTCAGGGCCGCGAGGGCGGCGAGTCCGGCCATGCCGAGGAGAGCGCGGCGCCGGGACGGAGGGGGCGTCATCGGCACGGCCTCACTCCGCCGCGACCGGCTGCGGCGCGATCCGCCGCCCGCGGCGGCGCGCCATTACCTCCGGCACGCATTGGCCGGGATCGTGGATGATCGTGACGCAGTCCATGCACTGGAAGCACTCGGGATAGTCGATGCGGCCGTCCGTGCGGATCGCGCCGTAGCGGCAGCGCACCTTGCACAGCTGGCACGGGCTGCCGCATTCGGCCCGGCGGGGAATCCAGTCGAGCAGGCGCAGGCGGCCGAGGACGGCCAGACTCGCGCCCAGCGGGCACAGGTAGCGGCAGAACCCCTTGTAGACGAACAGGTTGAGCACGAGCAGGCCGAGGGCGTAGGCGATGAACGGCCAGGCGCGGACGAAGTACAGGGTGATCGCGGTCTTGAACGGCTCGGCCTCGGACAGGCTGTCGGCAAGCGGCGAGCCTTCCGCCGCGGCGGCGAGGATGCCGGCCAGAAGCACGTATTTCGCCTGCCGTAGGGCGCGGTCGAGGCGCGGCGGCACCGCGACCGGCCGGAGGCGCAGGGGCTTGGCCAGCCACGCGACGAATTCCTGCAGCGCGCCGAACGGGCAGAGCCAGCCGCAGAAGGTGCCCCGGCCCCAGACGAGGAGCGTGGCGATGACGAAGGCCCAGAGCAGCAGCGAGGGCGGATCGTAGAGCAGGAAGGTCAGATCGTGCGTCACGGCCGCGGCACGCACGAGGCCGACCAGGGTGACGATGGAGAGCTGCGCCTGGGCGTACCAGCCGATGAAGAGAAGTGTGAAGGCGAGGTAGGCGAGCCGGAACATGGGGAAGCGGCGCCGGTCGGCCACGAGGCCGCGCTGGCGCGCCAGCACCGGGAGCAGCCCGGCCAGCGCCAGCGCGATCACCCCGAGTTCGACGCCGCGCGCCCGCCACGGATCGGTCCAGCCCGGCCCCGCCTCCGCCGCCTCGCGGATGAAGAGATCGGCCGGCAGCGCGTAATCGGCGGAGAACTCACGGGCAATTTTCTCTGGAAAGATCTGGCCTCGTTCGCGCACGATCTTCGCGCCGAGCGTCCAGGGGGCGGACGGGTCGAAGCCCGCCGCGCCCGTGATCCGCAGGATGGTCCAGGGCCCGTCCGGCAGGCCGGGGGCGGCTCCGCGCCGCTCGATCGCCATGTCGCGGGCGTTCACGGCGAGGCCCCCCTGCGTCACCGTCAGCCGGTCGGGGATCGAGCCGAGCACGAACTCGTCGCCGAGGGGGTTCTCGGGGCCGTGGCTCACCACCAGCACCGCGTGATCGCCGGGCCCGAGCTCGCGGGTCAGGGCGGCGAAGCGCTCAGGCCCGAGCAGGGTGCGGCCGATCGCCGGCGCGTTGAGATAGGCGAAGGTCAGGTCGAGGAGCGGCGCTTCGGCCGGGCCGTCACCGGCGACCGCCACGCCCGCATCGCGGAAAGCGGCCTCCGCCTGGCCGTTGCTGACGGTAAGGCGCCGGAGCCAGCCCCGCGCGCTTAGCTCGGCCACATTCAGGGCTTCGCCGGTCTCGGGCCGTGCCTCGACCTTCAGGCCGAGATTGGCGGCCCCGAAGCCGAGCTTCGCCCGCGCCACCGCGAGGGAGGCGGCGAGGATCGATTCGTTGATCACCCGCGTCGAGGCGGTGGCCATCGAGATGCCGTCGACCGTGGTCTGCGGCGCGGCACCGGAGCCGCGGGCGTTCGGGCGCCCGACCCGGATCGGGCGGCGGGCCGACATCCCGACATATTGCTCGACGAAGGCGAAGAGCGGCTCCGAGCCGAGACCTTCGAGGAAGACCGGCTCGTGATGGGAGATCACCTTCACGTCGCGGAACGTCCCGTCGGGGGCGAGCGCCACCAGGAGGTCGGGGGGCGTGCCGCCGAAGCCGGGGATCGGCGCGAGGTCGATCGATTCGAAGGCGTAGGCGAAGACCTCGTAGCTGCCGGCCTCCTGCTTCAGGATCGGCCAGACCGGCAGCGTCGCGTCGCGCTCGCCGACCACGAGCGGTGCGGGGAAGTGGCGTTCCATCCCGGCCCGGTCGAGGCTGCCCGCCGCGGCGAGCGGGGCGGCCAGGGCCAGGGCCAGCAGCGCGAGCAGGGCCGACCGCAGGGCGTTCGATGCGGTGCGGCCGCGTCCGACCCGCGTCACGGGGCGGCGCCCGCCGAGCGCTCGGACGTGCCGGAAGCGGGGCGCACGGCGACTCCCCAGGGGAAGCGGCCGACCTTGACGCTGCGGATCGGGCGCTGGGTCGCCACGTCGATCACGGTGACGTCACCCGACACGCCGTTGGTGGTGAAGAGCCGCGACTCGTCGGGCGTCATGGCGAGTTGCCAGACCCGGCGGCCGACGAGGATGTAGTTCACGACCTTGTAGGTCTTGGCGTCGATCACCGCGACCCGGTCGGAGGGGCCGAGCGCAACGAAGGCGAAGCGCCCGTCCCGGGTCAGGGTGATGCCCACGGGCTGGAGCCGGTCGGCGGCGATGCCTTTCACCGCAAATTCGATGGTCTCGACCACCTTACGGGTGGCGGCGTCGATCACCGCGACCGTGCCGCCGATCTCGGAGGAGGCCCAGAGCATCCGCCCGTCCGCGGAGAAGGCGGCGGCGCGTGGGCGCTGGCCCACCGGGGTCGCGTCGTTGGCCGTGAGCGTCGGCACGTCGATCCAGTGGACCATGTTGGTGGTCTCGGAGGTGGTGACGGCGGTCTTCCCGTCCGGGCTCACCGCCATGCCCTCGGGCTCGATGCCGACATCGATCTGCGCCAGCACCTTGCGGGTCTGCGCATCCACCACGGTGGTGGTAGCGTTCTCCTCGTTGGCGATGAACAGGGTGCGGTCGTCGGGGGCCAGCGCGAACTGCTCCGGATCCTCTCCGGAGGGCAGGTTGTGGCGCAACGCGCCCGTATCGGGGTCGATCACCTGCACCGCGTCGGAATCGCTGGCGCAGACGTAGAGCGTGCGGCCGTCGCGGGAGAAGGTGAGCCCGCGCGGGCGCCGGCCGACGGGGAAGGTGCGGATCACCTCGAGCGTGGCCCCGTCAATCACCGAAACGGTGTTGTCGCGCTCGTTCGAGACGAAGATCTCTTCCGCCGCGGCCGAGCCTACGAGCCCGAGCAGGCCGGCGCAGAGGAGGAGGCGTGCGGTCGCGGCGCGGCTCATGAGGCGGATCCCGTTCTCGTTGGCGGCTCGGCGGTTGGGCCCCGCATCAGCCCGGTTTCCGAAAAGCCCGGCACGCGCTCTCCGGCTCGTCGGGGCCGAGCGTGTCGAGTTCGGTGCGGTGGTGCTGGAAGCCCTCGATCGGGGCGGTGGCGGTCACCGCGCCCGGCCAGAGCAGGAAGACCGGCTGGCGCAATTGCCCGTCCCAGGCGCGGAAGCTCAAGGGGCGCCCCTTGAAGCCGCCGACCTCGAAGCGCGGCGACAGCACCAGCTCCGCCACCTTCTCGGGATCGGTGCTGCGCGCCTGCACCGCCGCTTCGCCGAGCGCGTGCACGGCCATCCAGCCGGCGTAATCGATCGGCCGCATCGCCCGTCCGGCGAGGCGGCGGAACCGGGTCTGGAGCTGCACCGCCGCCCAGGCCTCGACCGGGCGCCCCCAGGCCACCGGGGTGAGCCCCTGCGTGCCGACCACGGGCCGGGCCGCGGCGGTGTTGTAGACGAGGTTCGCCCCGAACGCCCCGGCCTCGTCGGCGACCGCGACCACGTCGTGCTCGGGGCCGCGGGTGGGCAGCACGAACTCGCGGAGCGCCGTGTCGCGGGTGTCGCCGCCCTGCGGATCGTAGCGGGATTCGGCCACGATCCGCGCGCCGAATTTTTTGGCGCTCTTCTTGACCGCCTCGGCATAGAGCGCATCCGCCGGGGCCGGGCCGGAGAGCAGCAGGATGCGGGTCCAGCGCTTGTAGGCGAGGAACTGCACCAGCGCGTCGGCGAGCATCGTCCGCGAGGGCAGGACGTGAAGCAGGCGCGGCCGGCAATCGGCCTCGCGCAGGCGCGAATCCGGCGCGCCGACATTGAGGAACACGGTGCCCTTGGCCTCGGGCATGTCGGCGAGCGCCAGCACGTCCTCGGCGGGTGCGTTCAGCACGACGAAGCGCGGCCTCTCGCCGAGTGCGCGAAACGCCACGCGGATGTCCTCGCCGGCGGCGACGACACGACTGTCGAGGGTGAAGTCCAGGGAGACGAAGCGGCCGGTGGCGTTCGAATCCTTGAGGCCGAGTTCGGCGCCCTTCAGCCCCTCGTCGTCGGGGATCGGATCCTCGTTGTTGAGGGGCGTGGGCCGCTCGACGCGCCGCTCGAGGTAGTGGATCGCCAGCGGCTCGGCCCGCGCCGGCGACAGCAGCGCAAGCCACAGCAGGCCGTGCAGGCTCAGCCCGACGCCGCACGCCTTGCGCCGCGGCGTCGCCCGGAGAGGGCCGCCCTGCCGTTTCCCGAGCCGCGCCAGCATCGCGCCCTGCTCGCCTCCCGATTGTTGTTGGAGCCGAGGATACGTTCGATCGAGGGGCCCCCGGTATTGGACCAAGGTCTCCCCCTCACCTCCTCCACCTCCCCAGCGCCCCCGTACCAAAGCACAATGGGTTCGGCCGGGCGCGCTTGCTAACCGTCCTCTCAAGAATGGGAGGAATGAAAATGAAGGCTGCACCCCTCAAGGGCGGGCTCCTCGCCGTCGGGCTCGTCCTGTCCGTGTCCGCCGCCTTCGGCCATGGCGACGTGCAGCCGCAGCCCGTGGACACGACCGGCCTGGCGCCGCTGGGCGACGCGTGGCGCGAGGAGAATCCCTATCGCGGCGACGCCAAGGCGATCGCCATCGGCGATTCCGGCTTCAATCAGAACTGCGCCCGCTGCCACGGCCTGCAGGTCATCTCGGGCGGGCTGGCGCCGGACCTGCGCTACCTGCCCCTCGGCAAGGAGGGTGACGAGTACTTCGTGGAGCGCGTCCGCCACGGCGCGACCACCAACGGCGTGATGAAGATGCCGGCCTTCGAGGGCGTGCTGTCGCAGGAGGCCCTGTGGGCGATCCGCACCTACATCGAAGCCAAGCACGAGGAGTAGGAAGGCCGCCCATGCGCGCCCTCCCCCGCCGCCGCGCCGTCGCCCGCGCCATCCTCGCCTGCCTCGTCGCCGCCGGGGTGATCACCGGCAGGCCCGCCGCCGCGCGCCCGCTCGACGAGGTGACGGCCTCGGGCGTCCTGCGCGTGGCGATCTACGACGACAACCGCCCCTTCTCCGAAGCGGGGACAGCGGGTCCCCGCGGCATCGACGCGGATCTCGCCCGGGCCATCGCCGAGCGGCTCAAGCTCAAGCTCGACCTGCGGGTGGTGGATGCCGGCGAGAACGTGGACGGCGACTTCCGGCTGAACCTGTGGCGCGGCGACCTCGCCGGTACCCCGCTCGCCGACCTGATGTTGCACGTGCCCCACGACCGCATCCTCGCCACCCGCAACGAGCAGATCTTCCTGACCAATCCCTATTTCGAGCAGCGCCTCGCCTTCGCCTATCATCGCGGCCGGATCGAGGGGTTCGAAGGGGTGCGCGACCTTGAGGGCAACACCGTCGCGGTCGAGGGCACGAGCGCCTCGGACAGCCTCGTGATGAATGCCGAGGGCGGGCGCTTCCGCAGCACCGTCCGGCATTTCCGCAGCTTCGACGAGGCGGTGAAAGCCTATCTCGCCGGCGAGACCCCGATCCTCGCCGGCACCCGCGCGGGCATCGAGGCGGCGCTCGCGGCGGCCGGCGTTGCGGGGCAAGACAATCCCGTGGTCGAGGTGCCGATCCCCGGTCTCGTGCGGACGCGGTGGGACCTCGGCGGCGCGGTCCGCAGCGATTCCCGCGACCTCGCCTACGCGGTCGGCGATGCGCTCGCCGCCCTGGCGCAAGAAGGACGGCTCAAGGCGATCTGCGCCAGCTACGGCGTCAGCTACACCGCGCCGCAGGGGTATTGAGGTCGCTCCATAGTCGTCGGAGCGTGGAAATGCTCCGCCCGGTCGACGAGAAGCAACGCGCCGGTCGATCTGTCATACATTTCGCCTGAATTCGATTTCGCCGCTCTGTCGAGAGCGGTGGGATCTTCAGTTTCCACAGCACGCGTGAGCCTGATCCGGCGAAGTTCGACCAAAGGCCAATAAGCGTTTCCTGAGAACCACTCTACGCTCCGGATCCTAAGGGGCGCCCCGCCGATTCTGCGGGGCGGCAAAGCCCCGCGGATCCCGGAAAACCGGGTCCGGTACGATGGAGGACATGCCCGATGAGAGTGCGGAACCAGTTCCTGACGGCGGTGGGGCTCGCCGCCCTCAGTGTCGGCCTCGCCCTTCCCGCGATCGCCGAGGTGACCGAGCAGGACATCCTCAACGACGCCAAGACCCCCGGCGACGTCGTCACCTACGGCCTCGGCCCGCAGGCGCAGCGCTTCAGCCCGCTCAAGACGCTCAACCGTGACAACATCAAGGGCCTCGTTCCGGCCTGGTCGTTCTCGTTCGGCGGCGAGAAGCAGCGCGGCCAGGAGAGCCAGGCGCTGGTCAAGGACGGCGTGCTCTACGTCACCGGCTCCTACTCGCGCCTCTACGCCGTCGATGCCCGCACCGGCGAGAAGAAGTGGGAGTACAACGCCCGCCTGCCCGAGGGCATCCTGCCCTGCTGCGACGTGGTGAACCGCGGCGCCGCCCTCTACAAGGACAAGGTCTATTTCGGCACGCTCGACGCCAAGCTCGTCGCGCTCGACCAGAAGACCGGCAAGGTCGTCTGGCGCAAGGACATCGACGACTTCAAGTCCGGCTACAGCTACACCGCCGCGCCGATGATCGTGAAGGGCAAGATCATCACCGGCGTGTCGGGCGGCGAGTTCGGCGTGGTCGGCCGCGTCGAGGCGCGCGATGCCGAGACCGGCGAGATCGTGTGGAAGCGCCCCGTCATCGAGGGCCATATGGGCGAACTCAACGGCAAGCCCTCGACCATGACCGGAAAGACCAACGAGACCTGGCCCGGCGACACCTGGAAGTTCGGCGGCGGCGCCACCTGGCTCGGCGGCACCTACGATCCGGAACTGAACCTGATCTATTTCGGCACCGGCAATCCGGGTCCGTGGAACTCCGCCCTGCGCCCGGGCGACAACAAGTGGTCGGCCTCGCGGCTCGCCATCAACCCCGACAACGGCGAGATCGTGTGGGGCTTCCAGACCACGCCGCATGACGGCTGGGACTATGACGGCGTCAACGAGTTCGTGCCCTTCGACATGCAGAAGGACGGCAAGACCGTGAAGGCCGGCGCCACCGCCGACCGCAACGGCTTCTTCTACGTCCTCGACCGGACCAACGGGAAGTTCATGTCGGCCACGCCGTTCGTGTCCAACATCAACTGGGCCAAGGGCATCGACGAGAACGGCCGCCCGATCTACGACGATGCCAACCGCCCCGGCGATCCGGCGAAGTCCGAGGACGGCAAGAAGGGCAAGTCGGTCTACGCGACGCCGGGCTTCCTCGGCGGCAAGAACTGGAACCCGATCGCCTACAGCCCCGACACCCGGCTGTTCTACGTCCCCTCCAACGAGTGGGGCATGGACATCTGGAACGAGCCCGTGAACTACAAGAAGGGCGCCGCCTATCTCGGCGCGGGCTTCACCATCAAGCCGACCTTCGAGGACCATATCGGCTCGCTGAAGGCGATCGACCCGGCGACCAAGAAGGTCGTGTGGGAGTACAAGAACAAGGCCCCGCTCTGGGCCGGCGTGCTCACCACCGCGGGCAACCTCGTCTTCACCGGCACGCCCGAGGGCTTCCTGAAGGCTTTTGATGCCAAGACCGGCGAGGAAGTCTGGAAGTTCCAGGTCGGCACCGGCGTCGTCGCCTCGCCGATCACCTGGGAGCAGGACGGCGAGCAGTGGATCGGCGTCGCGGCCGGCTGGGGCGGCGCGGTGCCGCTCTGGGGCGGCGAGGTCGCCAAGACCACCGCCGGCATCAACCAGGGCGGCAGCTTCTGGGCCTTCCGCCTGCCGAAGGCCCTCGCCTCCCGATAAGCGGGCTTCCAAAGGGATCATCCCTTTGGCGGGGAGCCGGGGCAGTGCCCCGGCTTTTCGTTATCCAGGGCTCTGCCCTGGACCCGCGAAAGGACTCGTCCTTTCGAAACCTGAAATCTCGCTCGCGCCCAGATGTGCGACCAGGTGTTCAACGAGTTGGCGGGCGTGCGGCGGCAGCGCCGCGAAGCTGCGAGCGCAGAGCCGCAGGCGGCGTAGCGCCCAGGGCTCGTCGATCGCGATCGCGCGGATCGCCAGCGTCTCCGCCGCGCGCCGCGCCGTCGCCTCGGGCGCGATCGCCACGCCGACGCCCCGCTCGACCATGCGGCAGACCGCGTCGAGCCCGTTCAGCCGCACCCGGAGCTTGAACGGCCGTCCGGCGCGGGCGGCGTGGGTCGCCAGATGCGCCTGGAGTGCCCGGCCGTGGCTGAGGCCGACCAGCGGCTCGTCCAGCACCTCCCGGAACGTGACGCCGCTGCGGTGGGCCAGGGCGTGGTCCGCCGGCACGACGAGCACGATCCGGTCGAGGTTCAGCGGCACGGTTTCGAGTGCGCCGAGATCGGTGGTGTCGGCGACGATGCCGATATCGGCGAGTCCTCCGGCCAGGGCATCGACGGTCTCGCGGCTGGTGCGCTCCTCCAGATCGATGTCGATGCTCGGATGCGCCGCGAGGAAGCCCGACAGCGCGTCGGGCAGGAAGGCGGCCGCCGCCGCGGTGATCGACAGCAGCCGGACATGGCCGCGCAGGCCGTGGGCGTATTGCCCGAGCTCGCCGCGCATCTGTTCGAGCTGGCCGAGCACGAGCCGGGCGTGATGCACCACCGCGAGGCCCGCCGGCGTCGGGCGCACCCCGCGGGCATGGCGCTCCAGGAGCGGCACGCCGCCATCCGCCTCCATGCCGCGGATGCGCTCGCTCGCCGAAGCGAGCGCCAGCCCGGCCCGCTCGGCACCGCGGGTGATGCTCTCCGCCTCGACGACGTGGAGGAACAGGCGCAGGTCGGTCAGATCGAAGCGCATGCCCGCATCGTCGGCGGACAGGCTCCTGTCGGCAAGGGCTTCGTCTTAGCCGAAGGCTGACACGGGCCAGATCCGCATTGTCGTCCGCCGTCAGGCTGTCACATTCCGCCCATGGCATGGGACACACGAACCAGAACCCGTCCAGGCGACGCCCGGCTCGAAACGGCAGCCCTCCTCCTCGCGGCGTTGACGGCCGTGGTCGCCATCGCTCGCTCGGATGCCGCTCCCCGGGGCCTCGATAGGCCGACGGCAGCCTCGCGCCCGGTCTCCGCCGCCACGCCCGTCGCGGCGCCGCCATCGGCGCAGGGGGGCGAGGCGGAGGCCGCCCGACAGGCGATCCTGCGCGACATGCTGCTCCACGATTGAACCACGCATCCCGGCCCGAAATCCGAATACGCGCATGTCCTTCCCTACGGACCCCCTCCCCCTCGCGGTCGCAGCGTCGGCCTTCCTGCTCGCCGGCTTCGTCAAGGGCATGGTCGGCCTCGGCCTGCCGCCCGTCGCCATGGGGCTGCTCAGCCTCGTCATGGCGCCGGTCCAGGCCGCGGCCCTGCTCGTGGTGCCGGCCTTTGTCACCAATGTCTGGCAGCTCGCGGCGGGCCCGCGCTTCGGCACGCTGCTGCGCCGGCTCTGGCCGATGCTGGCGGCGAGCGTGGTCGGCACCCTGGTCGCGGCGGGGATCCTGCACGGCAACTACGGCGCCGAGGCCACCGTCTTCCTCGGGCTCGCGCTCATCGCCTACGCCGTAGTGGGGCTGGCCGCCCTGCGGCTCCACGTTCCACCCGCAGCGGAGCGCTGGCTCGGGCCGCTCGTCGGCGCCGCGACGGGGCTGGTGACCGCGGCCACCGCCGTCTCGTCCTTCCCCTCCGCGCCCTATCTCGGCGCGCTCGGCCTGACCAAGGACGACCTGATCCAGGCGCTGGGGCTGTCCTTCACCGTCTCCACCATGGCGCTCGCGGTCGCCCTGGCCGGCGGCGGCGCCCTCTCGCTCGGCGTCGCCGGCACCTCCCTCATCGCCCTGGTCCCTGCCCTGCTCGGGATGATGCTCGGCGGCTGGGTGCGGGGCCGGGTGAGCGAGCGGGTGTTCCGGCGCTGCTTCTTCGTCGGCCTGCTGGGCCTCGGGCTTCACCTCGCCCTGCGGCCGCTGTTCTGAAGCAAGCGCCCTACGGCTCGACCTTCCTGAGCAGAAGGGGCGCGCCGATCTCGGGATCGCGCCGCCAGCGGCCTTCCCCGATCGCGACGAGGTTCACCGCGTGGCCGCGCCGCGCCTTCAAGGTCAGGTGGCCGTTGGCGAAGCGCCAGCTCACCGGATCGAACACGGTGATGCCGCTGTCGCGGCAATCCGGCAGCACCCGCACCGGAGCCGTGTCCTTCCCGGCTTCGAGGGACAGCGTGAATTCGAGGCGGCAGACATCCTTCTGCTCGGCGCGGTCGAGGGCGTAGAGGCCGGGGGCCGGGCCCGGAGCCGGTGGCTCGGCCGCCTTCTCCGTCGCGGCGGCCGGGGTCGATGCCTGGCCCTCCGCCGCGGTCGTTGCGGGGGTGACGGGCGCCGAATCGGGGGCGGGCGGCTGCATCGCCGCGATCTGCAGCGGCACGAGGTTGTAGCGCTCCCCGTTCTCGGCGGTGGCGCCGAGGCTCATCCCGTCAGGGCTCCGGGCGAAGGTCAGCACCGGCCGCAGGTTCCGGTCCACGAGGCGCAGTTCCTCGCCGGTGAACAGCCAGCCGCCGATGCCGGCCATGAGCGGCAGGGCCCGGCGGCAGCCGGCGGGAAAGCGCGCCGCGCGCCCGCTCGGGCCGGTCTCCATCGCGAGCGTCAGCACGCAGCGCCGCCGGCCGCCTTCGAGCGAGAGATCCCAGGTGCCGGCTGCGCCCGCCAGAGTCTTTGGCAAGGTCGTTGGCAAGGTCGTCGGCAAGGCTGTGGGCAGAGTCGCGGGGCCGGGCGGTGCTCCGCCGTTCTCCGAGGGCGCCGTCGTGGGGACGGTCTCGGGGACGGTGGCGGGGGGCGGCTCCGGAGCGGCCGGGCTCTCCTGCGCAGGAGCCGCGCTCGCCGCCAGCGCGATCAGGGCCGCGGCCAGAGCTCCGGCGAAAATCCCGGCCCGTGCCATGCGCCTCATCGTCGGCCCCTTCATCGCTGGCCCTTCCAGGGCGTTTCCGGCACCGGCGTCACCGGCCCCTTGCCGTCAAACCAGGCGAACAGGTTGTCGGTGAGCAGCCGGCCCATCGCCGCGCGGGTGTGATGCGAGCCCGAACCGACATGCGGCAGCAGCACCGTCTGATCGAGGTCGATCAGCGCCTGCGGCACGTGCGGCTCGTTCTCGAACACGTCGAGCCCCGCGCCGAGGATCGTCCCGGACTGGAGCGCTGCGGTCAGCGCCGCCTCGTCGATGACGCTGCCGCGGGCGATGTTGACGACGATGCCGTCCTTCCCGAGCGCCGCCAGCACCTCGGCATCGACGATCCCGGTGGTGCCCGGCCCGCCGGGGGCGGCCACGATCAGCGTATCGACCGCCCGCGCCAGCCCGAGCAGGCTGTCGTGGTAGGCGTAAGGCACGTCCCCTCGCGGCGTCCGGCCGTGATAGGCGATTGTCACCCCGAACCCCTCGAGGCGCCGGGCGATCGCCCGCCCGATCCGTCCGAGCCCGAGGATTCCGACCCGGCGCTCCCGCAGGCTCGTGGTGAGGGGGAAGCTTCCCTCCCGCCAGCGCCCGGCGCGCAGGTAGCGGTCCGCCTGCGGGATCCGGCGGAGGGTGGCGAGCAGCAGGCCCAGCGCGAGGTCGGCCACCTCGTCGGAGAGCACGTCCGGTGTGTGGGTGACGACGATGCCGCGGCGAGCCGCCTCGGCCGCGTCGATCGTGTCGTAGCCCACGCCGAAGCTCGCCACGATCTCGAGCCGCGGCAACCGATCGAACAGGGCGGCGTCGATCGGACACATCGCGCCGACGGCGAGCGCCCGGATGCGCGGTCCGACCGCGTCGAGCATCGCGTCGCGATCGGACGCCTCTTCCAGGCGGTGCAGGCGGAAGCGCTCGGCGAGCCGTCCGGCCACGTCGGGGCGGGTCTGCCGGATCAGCAGGATTTCGGGGGTCTCGGACGGCACAGGCTCACGGCCTCCCGAAGGTCGATGGAGGGGCGATCAACAAAGGTTGGATCGGGAGTAATGCCGCCCCGCGCGCCGGTCCAGCCATCCCCGGCCGCCGGGGCAAGCCCGCGGCAGACGTGTCATGCGCGCCGCATGTGCGTTGCCGCCCTTCCGAAATCGGCCGAGGAGCATTACACAAGAGCCACTTCCGGATATTCCCCAAGATCCGGCCGCACGGTTTCTCGCGGCCCGACGGGGGCGTTTTCCGCGATGGAGCCTTCAACCCGTCAGAATAGCCGCATCATGACCGCGCCGCGCACCCTCTACGACAAGATCTGGGACGACCACGTCGTCGATGTTCAGCCGGATGGCTCCGCCCTCCTCTACATCGACCGCCACCTCGTGCACGAGGTGACGAGCCCCCAGGCGTTCGAGGGGCTTCGCGTCGCCGGCCGCAAGGTGCGCGCGCCGCACAAGACGTTGGCCGTCGTCGACCACAACGTCCAGACCTCGGACCGCTCCAAGGGCATCGAGGATCCCGAGAGCCGCACCCAGCTGGAGGCGCTCGCCGAGAACGTGCGCGACTTCGGCATCGAGTTCTACGACGCGCTCGACCGGCGCCAGGGCATCGTCCACATCATCGGACCGGAGCAGGGCTTCACCCTGCCGGGTCAGACGATCGTGTGCGGCGATTCCCACACCTCGACCCACGGCGCCTTCGGCGCGCTGGCCCACGGCATCGGCACCTCCGAGGTCGAGCACGTGCTCGCCACCCAGACGCTGATCCAGCGCAAGGCCAGGAACATGCGCGTCACCGTGGACGGCACCCTGCCGCCGGGCGTCAGCGCCAAGGACATCGTGCTGGCCATCATCGGCGAGATCGGCACCGCCGGCGGCACCGGCCACGTCATCGAGTATGCCGGCGAGGCGATCCGCTCCCTCTCGATGGAGGGCCGGATGACGATCTGCAACATGTCGATCGAGGGCGGCGCCCGCGCGGGCATGGTCGCCCCCGACGAGACCACCTACGCCTACGTCAAGGACCGCCCGAAGGCGCCCAAGGGCGCGGCGTTCGACGCCGCCCGCCGCTACTGGGAGAGCCTCGTCAGCGACGAGGGCGCGCATTTCGACCGCGAGATCCGGCTCGATGCGGCCAACCTTCCCCCGCTGGTCTCCTGGGGCACGAGCCCGGAGGACATCGTCTCGATCCTCGGCACCGTGCCCGACCCGGCGCAGATCGCCGACGAGAACAAGCGCCAGTCCAAGGAGAAGGCGCTCGCCTATATGGGCCTGACGCCGGGTATGCGGATGACCGACATCACCCTCGACCGGGTGTTCATCGGCTCCTGCACCAATGGCCGGATCGAGGATCTGCGCATCGTCGCCAAGATGGTCGAGGGCCGCAAGGTCCATGACGGCGTCTCGGCCATGGTGGTGCCGGGTTCCGGCCTCGTGAAGGCGCAGGCGGAAGCCGAGGGGATCGACCGCATCCTGAAGGATGCGGGCTTCGATTGGCGCGAGCCGGGCTGCTCGATGTGCCTGGGCATGAACCCGGACAAGCTGCGGCCCGGCGAGCGCTGCGCCTCGACCTCGAACCGCAACTTCGAGGGCCGCCAGGGCCCGCGCGGCCGCACCCACCTCGTCTCCCCGGCGATGGCGGCGGCGGCAGCGGTGGCCGGCCGCTTCGTCGACATCCGCGACTGGCGCGGCTGAGGCGGCCACGATCGGTCCGCGGCGCGGGCATGTTGCCCCCGTGCCGCGAGACGAACCTGCTTCGGGATTTTTGGCGGGCGGCGGCGAAACAGCGATTGACGCCTTGGCCGCCGCCCCCTAAACGAACCCCATCGCCGACCGGAAACGGCCCGGCGCCCAGGTGGCGGAATTGGTAGACGCGCTGGTTTCAGGTACCAGTCTCGCAAGAGGTGAAGGTTCGAGTCCTTTCCTGGGCACCAATTGATCTCCAGATCTTCGAGATCGATTGTTCTGTGAAGTTTTGGTCCCGTACCTTGTGAAAGGTGCGGGATTTTTCTTGTTTCATGGCCGGCTCAGTCCGGCTCCTTGTGGTGATGGGCCGCGTGTATGCGGATGACCGGCGATCAGCTCGAAAAGGAGCCGAAACCCTCGAAGTCGCTTGTCGGCGCAATCCGTTTGACGGGCGCGCATGCCTGCCCGTGAGGCGTGTGGCTCGCAGTGTCGACCGGCCGTGATTTCGCCAGTCCAGTGACACCCATTGCGGGTGCCGTTTCGCCGCTACGCTTGCGTCGATTGAGCATAGCACGGCCGTTCGACTTGTTGAGGTCGCGCATGTGACTGCCTTGTTGGCGGGTGATTGTTCACGAATTGCGCATTGAACGCGCGCTCCGTGCTCATGTTCCGGGCATCCGCGCGACGAGAAGCCGGAGGCGCCGGGATCGCTGGCCCGACGCGACGGGGAACGCGGTTGGCGACGTCCCCAGCGACCGGATCGCCTCCCTCCGACGCGGGGCCGTGGATGGGGGGCGTCGACGGAGCGGGCTGCGCGTGCGCTCGCTCGGGTGCGACGGAACATGCACTGGCACCTGACGCCGGCGGAATCTCTTCGCAGCGGCATCGGGATGAGGCCGTCGAGCACCGCGGCGACCCGCTCGGACCGCGCGCTCTCCCCCGTCAGCGGGGAGCGCTCATCGCCGGCCGGTCACCGCGGCGACGCCTCAAGGCTGCTTGTGGATCGGATCGACCCAGTAGACGGCTTCCGGCCGCTCGGCCGCCTCGACGTCGGGCAGGTTGACCACCACCGCCTCGTTGTCGGAGCGTACCAGCACGCAGTGCAGGGGCTCATCGGTCGAGGCGTTGATCTCCTGGTGCGGGACGTAAGGCGGCACGAAGATGAAGTCGCCGGGCCCCGCCTCGGCGACGTATTCGAGGCGCTCGCCCCAGCGCATCCGGGCGCGGCCGGAGACGACGTAGATCACGCTCTCCAACGCTCCGTGGTGATGGACGCCGGTCTTCGCGTCCGGCTCGATCGCCACCGTGCCCGCCCAGATTTTCTGGGCACCCACACGGGCGGCATTGACCGCCGCCTGCCGGAACATGCCGGGTGTCTGGGCGGTGTTGGGGTCGAGCCGGTCGCCGGGAATCACCCGCACCCCGTCGTGCTTCCAACGCCCGGCCGCTTCTCCGTCTTGATCGTGGGCCTCAGGGGGATGGGTGTGGCCGTCGCCGGTGTCGTGCATATCGATTGAACTCCGCGGACGCGATCATCGCATGGCGGCGCGTCGTTCGGAAAACCCCGGATCGATAGCGGCACGAAAAAAGGGCCGGCATCGCGCCGGCCCTTCGCTTCGATCGTTCGAGGCAGGCGCACGAGCGAGGCCCGTGCGCCGAATCTCAAAAAAGATCAGTCGTTGATGGCGGCGACGACGCCGGCGCCGACGGTGCGGCCGCCCTCGCGGATAGCGAAGCGCAGCTTCTCTTCCATGGCCACCGGCACGATCAGCTCGACGTCCATGGTCACGTTGTCGCCCGGCATCACCATCTCGGTGCCCTCGGGCAGCGTGCACACGCCGGTCACGTCCGTCGTGCGGAAGTAGAATTGCGGGCGGTAGTTGGTGAAGAACGGCGTGTGGCGCCCGCCCTCTTCCTTCGTCAGGATGTAGGCTTCGGCCTTGAACTTCTGGTGCGGCTTCACCGAACCCGGCTTGCACACGACCTGGCCGCGCTCCACGTCCTCGCGCTTGGTGCCGCGCAGCAGCACGCCGACGTTGTCGCCCGCCTGGCCTTGGTCCAGCAGCTTGCGGAACATCTCGACGCCGGTCACCGTCGTCGTCGTGGTCGGGCGGATGCCGACGATCTCGACCGTCTCGCCGACCTTGACGATGCCGCGCTCGACGCGACCCGTCACCACCGTGCCGCGGCCCGAGATCGAGAACACGTCTTCGATCGGCATCAGGAACGGCATGTCGATCGGACGCTCCGGCTGCGGGATGTAGGCGTCGACCGTCTCCATCAGCTTCAGAACGGCGTCGCGGCCGATCTTCGGCTCCTTGTCCTCGAGCGCCATCAGGGCCGAGCCCTTGGTGATCGGGATGTCGTCGCCGGGGAAGTCGTACTTGGAGAGAAGCTCGCGCACCTCGAGCTCGACGAGCTCCAGGAGCTCCTCGTCGTCGACCATGTCGACCTTGTTGAGGAACACCACCAGCGCCGGCACGCCGACCTGGCGGGCGAGCAGGATGTGCTCGCGGGTCTGCGGCATCGGGCCGTCGGCAGCGGACACGACCAGGATCGCGCCGTCCATCTGGGCGGCGCCCGTGATCATGTTCTTCACGTAGTCGGCGTGGCCGGGGCAGTCGACGTGCGCGTAGTGGCGGTTGGTGGTCTCGTACTCGACGTGCGCCGTCGAGATCGTGATGCCGCGCGCCTTCTCCTCGGGGGCCTTGTCGATCTGGTCGTAGGCCGTGAAGGTCGCGCCGCCCGACTCCGCCAGAACCTTCGTGATCGCCGCCGTCAGCGACGTCTTGCCGTGATCGACGTGTCCGATCGTGCCGATGTTGCAGTGCGGCTTCGAACGGGTGAACTTTTCCTTGGCCATCGTGCAATCCTACCGCGGGACCGGCCGCTGCCGGGCGTAAAGGCGCGGTCCGCTTAGAGGCTTGCGCGGCGATGATCAAGCGGCAGGTTTGCCGGGAGACCGAATTGCCGCGTTTGAGCCCTTAGGAAGAGCCGTCGCCGACCGGTTCGTAGAGCCGCTGCGCCTCCGGTGCGCCGCCGCGGCGCTCGCCGAGATCGAGCACCCGCACCAGCATCGTGCCGTGGGGCGCGGCGACGGTCAGGACGTCGCCGCAATGGACCGCCTTGGCCGGTGCATCGGCGCGGGTACCGTTCACGCGGACATGGCCGTCGGTCACGAGACGGGCCGCCATCGAGCGGGTCCGGGCGAAGCGCGCGAACCACAGCCACTTGTCGAGGCGCTGGCGGCCCTCGCTCATTCCGCGCTCGGGCGAAGCGCTCTCAGCGCTTGCCCCCGTCGGATTCGAGCTTCGCCTTCAGTGCGGCGAGCGCCGCGAAGGGCGAATCGGGATCGGGCTGGCGCTCGCGGCGCGGCGGGCGCGGCTCGGCGTTCGGGCGGCGGTTGTCGTCGCGGCGGTCGGGCCGGTTGCGCGGGCCCTGGTGATCGCGGCGCGGACCCCCCTCGCCGTCCCGACGTCCGTCCCCCCGCCCCTCGGCGCGGGCCGGGCGACCGCCCTCCGGACGGTCCTCGCGGGGACGGCGTGGGCCGTCGCCCCGCCGCTCGCCGTGGCGTCCATCCTGGCGGCCGTCCTGCCGACCTTCCTGCCGTCCGTCCTGGCGCCCATCCTGACGTCCCTGGCCGCGGCCGGGCCGCTGGCCGGAATGGCGCTGCGGGCGGTGCAGGTGCCAGACCTCGACGGTCTCGGGCGCCGCCGGCTCGGCCGGCTCGGTGCCGGCTTCGGCGACGACGGCTTCCGCGGCAGGCTCTTCCATCGTCGGCTCTTCGGTGGGAAGCGCCGAATCGGCGGCGTCCACCGCCTCGACCTCGCCGGTCGCCGCAGCCTCCTCCGCAGCGACCGCGGTCTCGGCCGGCATCGGCGCCGCAGCTTCGGGGGCAGCAGCTTCAGGGTCGGCCGTCTCGGAAGGCGTTTCCCCCGTCGCGGCCTCGGCCCGTGCCGGCTCCTCGGTCGGAGCCGTCGACTCGGCGGGAGACTCGGCCGTCTCCGCCGCAGCGGATTCGGCTTCGGAAGCGGCGGTCTCCGTCGGCGCCTCGACGCTATCCTCGGAGGTCGGCTCGGCGGCGGTGTCGCCCGCCGGCTCGGTGGCTATGTCCTGGGCCGGCGCCTCGGTCACCGTCTCGTCCGAAGGTGCGGCCTCGGCGGCTCGCGCGGCGGGCACGGTCGGCGCGGCGGCGACCAGCGGCACGGTGATGGCCGGGCCGGGGCGGGTCTGCGCCACGTAGCCGAGCGACTTCAGGATCGAGGCGAAATCCTCGCCCGAGCAGCCGACCAGCGAGGTCATGTTGACGGTAGCCACGAACCCGTCGCCGTCGGCGGTGCCGGCCGGGGGCTCGCCCGGCGTGGTACCGGGGCGGTAGGCGATCGCCGGGCGGATCAGGTCGGCGAGGCGCTCGAGGATGTCGACGCGCACCGCACGCTCGCCGCAGACCCGGAAACCGGCGGCGCGGTAGAGGCCCTTGGCGATGTTGGGATCGACCTTGATCGAGGTGCGGCCAGAGCTGGCCAGATGCGCGATCTCGTCGAGACCCGGCTGGTCGAGGCCGCCGCTCTTGAGCGCCCAGAGCTGGGCGGCGAGCGTGCGCGGCGCCGGCTTCAGCAGGGCCGGGAGGAAGATGTGGTAGGCGCCGAAGCGCACGCCGTGGCGGCGGAGGTTGGCGCGCCCGTCCTGATCGAGGCTGCGCATCTCGTGCGCCACCTTGGCCCGTTCCAGCACGCCGAGCGCCTCGACCACCTGATAGCCGATGCCGCGGGCGAGCCCGGTGAGGTCGGCGGCCGACTCGATCTCCATCAGCGGCCCGAGCAGGCGCACGATATGCGCCCGCAGCCACGCGGTCAGCCGCGTCTCGACCTTCTCGCGGGACGCGCCGGCGAGGCTGTCATCGGCGACGAGGCGGATGCCCGGCTCGAACAGCTTGTCGCCCGGCGTCAGCTTGGCGACCGGGTCGCCGGTCCAGCGGATCACGCCGTCGTGCGAGAGCACCAGGGCGGCGTCGGCGGCCGAGGCGAAGCGGTCGGCCCGCGCCTCGATCTCGCCGGCCAGCGCCTTCTCCGCGGCGGAGCGCAGGGTCTTGGCTTCGTGGCCCTCGGCCTGGGGGTCGGGCACGAATTGGAAGCCGTGAAGACGGCCCACATGTTGACCCTCGACGGTGACGTCACCGCCGGAGGTGATTTCGGCTTCCAGCATCGTCTTCTCTCTCAAGCGCCGCATCAGGACGCTGGTGCGCCTGTCGACGAAGCGGCTCGCGAGGCGCTCGTGCAGGGCGTCGGACAATCTGTCCTCTACCCGACGCGTCTCGCCCTGCCAATGCAGAGGATCGAGCAACCAGTCGGGGCGGTTCGCCACGAAGGTCCAGGTGCGCCCCTGGGCGATGCGCTGGGACAGGGCGTCGATGTCGCCGTCGGTCCGGTCGATCGCCGCCACGTGGCGGGCGAACCAGTCGTTGGGGATGCGGCCCGCCATGCCGCGCATGAGGAAGCGGTAGAGCTGCGCCACGAGATCGGCATGGGTCTGCGGATGGACCTTGCGGTAGTCCGGCACGCCGCAGGTGTCCCACAGCCGCCGCACCGCCGCCGGCCCTTTCGCCATGTCGCGGATGTCGTCCTCGCGCATCAGGATTTCGAACGCCTGCTGGTCCTCGCCCATGGGGGCGCGGGTCAGGCCCTGCTCGTGCGGATGCTCGTCGAGGCTCGCCTGCAGCTTTTCCAGCGAGGCGAAATCGAGATCGGGATTGCGCCATTGCAGCATGCGCACGGGCTCGAAATCGTGCGTCTCCAGCGCCTCGACCATCTCCGGCTCGAAGGGCGGGCAGCGTCCTGTCGAACCGAATGTGCCGTCGGAGGTATGGCGGCCGGCGCGCCCGGCGATCTGGCCCATCTCGGCGGGCGTCAGCTTGCGGAAGCGGGTGCCGTCATATTTCCAGTTGGCGGCGAACGCCACGTGATCGACGTCGAGGTTGAGCCCCATCCCGACCGCATCGGTGGCGACGAGGTAGTCCACATCGCCGGACTGGTAGAGTTCGACCTGCGCATTGCGGGTGCGGGGCGAAAGCGCCCCGAGCACCACCGCCGCCCCGCCGCGCTGGCGCCGGATCAGTTCGGCGATGGCGTAGACCTCCTCCGCCGAGAAGGCGACGATCGCCGTGCGGTGCGGCAGCCGCGAGATCTTTTTCTCACCCGCGAAGGTCAGGCTCGAGAGGCGGGGCCGCGTCGTCGTCTGCACGCCGGGGATCAGCGCCTGCACCAGCGGCAGCATGGTCGAGGAGCCGATCAGCAGCGTCTCCTCGCGCCCGCGCCGGTAGAGCAGGCGGTCGGTGAAGACGTGGCCGCGGTCCATGTCGGCGGCGAGCTGGATCTCGTCGATCGCCACGAAGGCGACCTCGAGGTCGCGCGGCATCGCCTCGATGGTGCAGATCCAGTAGCGCGGCCGGTCCGGCTTGATCTTCTCCTCGCCGGTGACGAGGGCGACGTTCTCGACGCCGACCTTGGCGACGACGCGCAGATACACCTCGCGCGCAAGCAGCCGCAGCGGCAGGCCGATCATGCCCGTCGGATGCAGCAGCATCCGCTCGATCGCCATGTGGGTCTTGCCCGTATTCGTCGGGCCGAGCACCGCCGTGACGCCGCGCGCGCGGGCCTCGCGGTGAAGGGTGCGGAGCGTCATGCGGAGGGCGGCGATCCCTGCGGCGCTGAGGGCCGTCGGCGGAGCGGAGGGCAGCCGGGCGTGTGGGCCCTGCGACGGAGAACGGCCGCTAGCGGGACGGGAGGTAACGCTGCGGCCTTCCCTCATATGGGACGCCGGCGCCCGGGGCGCCAGCCGGGGCGCCGAGGCTGGGATAGGCGTAGATGTCGATCCGCGGCTGCGGCTGCTGCGGCGTCAGGTCGGTGCAGAGGGTGTCGGGCATCGCCGTGAGCGGGCCGCGCCGGGGCGGTCGGCCCTCGATCACCTGGGCCGAGGAGAAGGCGTCGGGGCCGCAATCGGGACCGGTCGAGAGGGGCTCGCCGGCCCAGGCGGCGGGCGCGGCGAGGAGCGGCAGGGCGAGGCAGAGGAGCCGGAGTGCGCTTTTCCGGGTTGTAGGGGGCGTGAACCGGAGCATGGGAAACCCTCTGACCGCTTTCGAACCCCGTTCGAATTTGTGTCCCAACCCGCCTTCCTCATCGTGAGGTGCCCGCGTCAGCGGGCATTGACGGAGGCTCCAGATCCCGCGCGACCACTGGAGGATCCTTCGAGGCCGCCGCTTCGCGTCGGCACCTCAGGATGAGGGCGGGAGCGGGACGGGCGAGCCGCATCCCGGTGCGAAAAACTACCGCTGCGACAGGCTCGCATCGGCGACGGCGGCCGGCTGTGCCTCGCCGCCGGTGGCGGTCGCGGTGCCGATTCGGGTCCAGCGGATCGCCTCGATGATGTTGGTGCCGAGGGTGGTGCGCACGGCGATCCGCATCGGTACCAGCACCCGCGTTCCCTCGACGGGGGCGAGCCAGACCGACATGTCGCGGTTGTCTTCCATGAACTTCACCCCCGGCCGGTCGGGTCGGTGGCCGGCGATGGCGACGTAGCGGGCGTTGCAGACCAGAACCGGGCCGCTGTAGCCGGGCTTCTCCACCTGCCGGGTCTCGCCGTAGCTCAGGACCACGTTGAAGCGGGTCGCGCCGTCGAAGACGGGGAGCGTGCGGTTGCAGTTCTCCGGGTCGGTGAGATCGGCCCGGGCGCGGGCCGGCATCATCAGGGCGCTGGCCGGATCGATCACGCCGCGCTTGGCCGCGGCCGTGACCGGCACCCGGTCGCCGGTATCGAGGAGCGGCGGGGTCACCTCGGCCTGGGTGACGTTGCCGTTCGCCAGCGCCATGCGCACGGCGATGCCCGAGCTGCTGGTGCGGGTGGCGATCGAGAAGGCGTTCGGCAGCGGGGCGGCGGCGATGCTGCCCGAGGAGCGGGCCGAGCCCTGGCCGCCGGTGACCGCGCCGACGAGGCCGGTCAGCACCGCCGAGACGTCCATGCGGTAGCGCGCGCCGTCGAAGGCGCCGGTGAGCTGGGCATTGCCGATCGGAATGCCGGCAAGGTTGACGCTGTAATCGACCGCGACGCCCGCGGGCGCCGCCTTGGTCTTGTGGGCCCGCGGCGCGGCGTCAGCCCCGGCCGGAAGGGCGAGCGCCCCGGCGAGGACGAGGAAGCGGGCGCGAAGGAAAGGCTTGGCGCGCATGGTCGGGACTCTGGGCGGCTCCACGCTCCGGCCGTCTCGGGACGAGGCGGGCCGGACGGTCGAGCTTATCGCGACCCATGGTTAACAGACCGTTCGGCCGGCGCCAGGGGGGGCGTGCGCGTTAGCCCTCGGGCGTCCAGGCCTGCCCGTGATAGACGAAGCGCGCGCCCTCGCTCGCCAGGGCCGCGAGGCCGCTGAAAGCGGGGTCCTCGACGGTGATGACGCTGGTGGGGATCTCCCGCATCTGCGCGGCGAAGGGCGCCTTGCGCTCGAAGGCCTCGCGGAAGGCGCCCTCCCGCAGGACCGGGACGATCCGCGGGGCGATGCCGCCGCCGATATACACCCCGCCGGTGGCCAGGAAGGTGAGCGCCAGATCCCCGCACACCCGGCCCAGCAGCTTGCTGAACAGGGCGAGCGCGGCGTGCGCGTGCGGATCCTCGCCCGAGAGCCCGCTGCTCGTGATCTCGGCCGGGTCGCACAGGGAGCCGTCGCCGCCCGCCCGCACGGCGCGGATTGCGGCGCAGAGCCGGGCGAGGCCCGGACCGGAGAGCAGCGTCTCCACCGTGACGCGTCCCTCGACGCGCTCGACCGCCGGCCAGATCTCGGCCTCCTCCGCATCGGTCGGCCCGAGATCGGTGTGGCCGGCCTCCGTCGAGACGATGGCGAGGCGATCCTCGTAGGGGATCAGGGCGGCGGCGCCGAAGCCGGTGCCCGGACCCAGCACGAGGCGCGGTCCACGGGCTTCCCCCAGCACCGGTCCGATCGGCGTGAGGTCGTCGGGCGCGATGGCGGCCGCGCCCGCCGCCACCGGCACGTAATCGTTGACGAGGCTGACCCGGGCGAGCCCGAAATCCCGGCCGATGGCGGCGGCGTCCACCAGCCAGTCGGCATTGGTGAGCTGAACCGCCGGGGCATCGACCCGGCCCGCGATCGCCAGGATCGCCGAGCGCGGCGCCGGCCCGCCGCCCTGGGTCAGGGAGGCCCGGATCGCCGCGCTCGGATGCGGATGGCCGTGAGTCGCCTCGCGGGAGAGGAGGCGGGGCGCCGCGCCCTTCGTCTCGATCAGGCCGAAGCGGGCATTGGTCCCGCCGATATCGCCGATCAGCACCGGGAATTCGAACATCCGCCTCTCGCTTCTCGCCGTGCTTTGCCGCGACCTTAACAGAGGGTGCGCGGGCGGTTCGACAAGCGGTGAGCCGTGTCAGGCCGCGGGCAGCGCGTCCGGATCGATCGGCGCGCCCTCGGCCCAGGCGGCGATCAGCGCGCGCACCGCGGCCGGGTCGGCGAGGCGCCGGCTCGCCACCGTCTCGCCCTCGCCGATGCGCACGCTGACCCCGCCATCCTCGTTGACCGAGGCGAAGGCGATCTCGTCGGTGCGGTCGTCGCCCAGGAAAATCGCCCGGCGGCCGGCATAGGGCGCGGCCTCCCCGAAGGCGCGGATCGCGTGGCCCTTGGTGGCGTCGGCCGGCACGATCTCGCCGACTGCCTTGCCGAGCTGGAGCCGGTAGGCGGCGCCGAGATCGGCTGCCACGGCCTTGACGATCGCTTCCGCCGCCTGCGCATCGCCCGGCGCGGCAAGCCGCCAATGCACCGCGACCGAGGCGCCCTTGTCCTCGATCAGCACCGCTTCGTAGCGGGCGGTCTCCGCGTGCAGCCGCTCGACGCCCGCGCGCAGGTCCGGGTGGTCCTCCGGCCGTCCGCCGCTCAAGGTCCCGTCCACCCGGCGCTCCACGCCGTGCAGGCCGGCGACGTCGAACCGGGCCGGTGTCAGGAAGTCGTCGATCACCGCGACCGGCCGCCCGGTGACGATCGCGAGCGCCCCGCCGAGCCGCTCGCGCAGCCGCTCCAGGGCGGGCACGAGATCGGGATCGACCTGCACCGCGTCGGGCCGCGGGGCGATCTCGACCAGCGTGCCGTCGAAATCGAGGAACAGGGCGTAGTCTGCGGTGTCGCTCACGGCGTCGTCCTTCTCTCGGGCTCTCCCTGCGCTAGCATGGGGGCGGGTTGCGACAAACCGGTGATGCGCCACCCCGATGCGACACCTACGGAGGACACCGTGCGCCCCATACCCGTCCGCCCCGGCCCGGGGCAGGAGAGCGTCTGGGACTATCCCCGCCCGCCCCGGCTGGAGCCGGTGCCGGAGCGCCTGACGGTGATCCTCGGCGGCCGGACCATCGCCGCGACCACGGCCGGATTCCGGGTGCTGGAGACGAGCCACCCGCCGACCTACTACTTCCCGCCCGAGGCGATCGCGGCGGGCGTGCTCGGGCCCCCGCGCCGGGCGGGGATCTGCGAGTGGAAGGGCCGGGCCGTGCTGTTCGATGTGACGGGCGGCGGGAAAACGGTGCCGGGGGCCGCCTGGGCCTATCCCGATCCGACGCCGGGCTTCCGGCCGATCGCCGGCTACGTCGCCTTTTATGCCGGGCCGATGGATGCCTGCCGCGTCGGCGATGTGCGGGCCGAGCCGCAGCCCGGCGGCTTCTACGGCGGCTGGATCACGCCGGGGCTCGCCGGCCCGTTCAAGGGCGGGCCCGGCACCATGGGCTGGTGACGGTTTTCGGGCTGGCGCCGCTCCCCGCGGGGCCGCTACACCGGCCTCGGAGACGAACGCGAGGAGCCTTGCATGCAGGTCGAGACCGATCCCCGAGATGTCGGCCTCTGCCCCGACCGCCTGGAACGGATCGACGCCTGGATGCGGGGCTACGTCGAGAGCGGGCGCCTCGCCGGCCTCTCGGTCAGCGTTCTCCGCGGCGGCCGGACCGCCTTCTTCCGCGCGCACGGCCACGCGGATCTCGCGCGGGAGCGGCCGTTTGCCGCCGACACCCTCACCCGCATCTACTCGATGACGAAGCCGCTGACCTCGCTCGCGGTGATGATGCTCTACGAGGAGGGGCGGTTCCAGCTCGACGATCCGGTGGCGCGCTTCCTGCCCGAGTTCGCGGAGATGCGGGTGATGACCGGCGGCAACCGGGCGAGGCTCGAGACCGAGCCGGCGCTCCGCCAGATCACCATCCGCGACCTCCTCACCCATACGAGCGGCCTGACCTACGGCTTCATGGAGGCGACGCTGGTCGACGCGCTCTACCGGCAGAACGAGATCGACTTCCAGACCTCCACCCTGCCGCTCGGCGAACTGGTCGCACGGCTCGCCCAGCAGCCGCTCCTGGCTCAGCCGGGGGCGGAGTGGAACTACTCGGTGGCCACCGACGTGCTCGGTCACTTCGTGTCGGTGGTATCGGGCCAGAATTTTGCTGATTTCATGCGCAGGCGGATCCTGCGCCCGCTCGGCATGGACGACACCGACTTCTTCGTGCCGGAGGAGAAGCAGGCGCGACTCGCGGCGAACTACGCCTTCGACCGCGCCGGAAAGCTGCGCCTCTACGACGACAGCGTCGGCAGCCGCTTCCTGTCGCCGCCGCCGCTGGCGTCCGGCGGGGGTGGGCTCGTATCCACCGCCGCCGACTACATGCGCTTCTGCCGGATGTTCCTGAACCTCGGCGAACTCGACGGCGTGCGGCTTCTCGGCCGCAAGACAGTGGAGCTGATGCTGATGAACCACTTGCCCGGCGACCTCGCCGCCATGGGACAGCCGCGTTTCGCTGAATCCTCCTATGCCGGCATCGGATTCGGGCTCGGCTTCTCGGTGATGCTCGATCCCGCGCGCGCCCAGATACTCGGCACGCCGGGCGAAGTCTCCTGGGGCGGGGTGGCAAGCACCTCGTTCTGGATCGATCCGGACGAGGACATGGCTGTGGTGCTGCTCGCTCAGCTCGTCCCCTCATCGGCGCTGCCCCTGCGGCGCGAGTTGCGCGTGCTGACCTACGCCGCGATCGACGTCTGAAGCGGGCTTCGAGCCCGCCGGGCCGACCGTCACAACGGGGCTCCGGTGAGCGGCCCTGTCGGCGGACGCTGCAAGGCACGCGCACATGCGCCGGCTGTCGACCTATAAACATCTGATTGAATTGATAAATTTTAATTGGATGCCCCGCTCCGGTTGGCTTCCTCAAGAAAAGCTTGAGTGTGGTATCAAAAAAATTTTAACCCCTCATTGCATGATTGATGCAGTGCAAACGCGCGTCTTTGATCGAGATTTTTTGTCGTCTCACGAGACAGCTTGATTGAACTTTAGTTCCAACCCTGGTTGGATCCAGCCTTAGAACAAAACCAAGTTGGGCAGGAAAACATGGCGAGTGCCGAGCCTTGGAACGCCACCCGCGCGGCCGGGATCGTCGCCGAGCTGCAATCCCTGGAGGGTGCCACTCTCCCTATATTGCATGCTCTGCAGGAAACCTTCGGCTACGTCGATGCGGAAGCGGTGCCGATGATTGCCGAGGCGCTGAACCTGTCCCGCGCCGAGGTGCACGGCTGCCTGACCTTCTACCACGACTTCCGGCGTGAGCCGCCGACCGGCCGGCACCACGTCAAGCTGTGCCGGGCCGAGGCGTGCCAGGCGATGGGGTCCGACCGGCTGCACGGCGAGATCCTCTCGCGGATGGGCTGCGACTGGCACGGCACCAGCGCCGACGGCGTCACCGTCGAGCCGGTCTACTGCCTCGGCCTGTGTGCCAATGGCCCGGCCGCCCTGGTCGATGACGAGCCGCTGGCCCGTCTCTCCGCTGAATCCCTCGACGCCGCCCTCAAGGAGGCCCGCGCGTGAGCATCACCGTCTACGTCCCGCAGGACGCCGTCGCCCTGGGGCTGGGCGCCAATCGCGTTGCCCGCGCGATCTTCGCCGGCGCCGAGCGCCGCGGCCTCGACGTGCGCATTGTCCGCACCGGCACTCGCGGCCTGCTCTGGCTGGAGCCGATGGTCGAAGTGGCCACCCCTGAGGGCCGCGTCGCCTACGGCCCGGTGACCCCGGCCGATGTCGAGGGCCTGCTCGACGCCAACTTCATTGAGGGCGGCGAGCACGCGCTCCGCCTCGGCAAGCCCGAGGAGATGCCGTTCCTGGCCAAGCAGCACCGGCTGACCTTCCACCGCTGCGGCGTGGTCGATCCGGTCTCGGTCGAGGATTACCGGGCCCATGGCGGCTATCGCGGCCTGGAAGCCGCGCTGAAGCTCGATGCCGAGGGCATCGTCGCCCAGGTGCGCGACTCGGGCCTGCGCGGGCGCGGCGGCGCCGGCTTCCCGGCGGGCATCAAGTGGAACACGGTGATGCTGGCCAAGTCGGACCAGAAATACGTGGTCTGCAACGCCGACGAGGGCGATTCCGGCACCTTCGCCGACCGGATCATGATGGAGGGCGACCCCTTCAACCTGATCGAGGGCATGACCATCGCCGCGGTCGCCACCGGCGCCACGCGCGGCTACATCTACTGCCGCTCGGAATATCCGCAGAGCTTCAAGACCCTGCGCGATGCCATCGCCAACGGCGTCAAGGCCGGCGTCCTCGGCGACAACATCTTAGGGTCGGGCAAGAGCTTCCACCTGGAAGTCCGGCTCGGCGCCGGCGCCTATATCTGCGGCGAGGAGACCTCGCTGCTGGAGAGCCTCGAGGGCAAGCGCGGCATCGTCCGAGCCAAGCCCCCGATCCCGGCGCTCAAGGGCTTCCTCGGCAAGCCGACGCTGGTCAACAACGTCATGACCTTCACGGCCGTGCCGTGGATCATGGAGCACGGCGCCAAAGCCTATGCCGAGTACGGCATGGGCCGCTCGCTCGGCACCCTGCCGATCCAGCTCGCCGGCAACATCAAGCATGGCGGCCTGATCGAGTACGCCTTCGGCATCACCATCCGTCAGGTGATCGACGAGTTCGGCGGCGGCACCGCCTCGGGCCGCCCGGTCCGCGCGGTGCAGGTCGGCGGTCCGCTCGGTGCCTACTTCCCCGACGAACTGCTCGACACGCCCCTCGATTACGAGGCGATGGCGGCCAAGAAGGGCCTCGTCGGCCATGGCGGCATCGTGGTGTTCGACGACACGGTCGACATGGCCAGACAGGCCCGCTTCGCCTTCGAGTTCTGCGCCACCGAATCCTGCGGCAAGTGCACCCCCTGCCGCGTCGGCGCCACCCGCGGCGTCGAGACCATGGACAAGGTCATCTCCGGCATCCGCCCGGAGGCCAATCTCAAGCTCGTCGAGGATCTCTGCGAGATCATGACCGACGGCTCGCTCTGCGCCATGGGCGGCCTGACGCCGATGCCCGTGATGAGCGCGATCACCAATTTCCCGGAAGATTTTCGGCGCGCGGGCGATCTGCCCGTCGCGGCCGAGTGAGGAGGCAGCCGATGACCCTCATCAAGGAAATCGACTACGGCACGCCGATCCGGCTCAACGAGCAGACGGTGACGCTGACCATCGACGGCGAGAGCGTGACGGTGCCCGCGGGCACCTCGGTCATGGCCGCCGCGATGCATATGGGCACCAAGATCCCCAAGCTCTGCGCCACGGATTCGCTCGAGCCGTTCGGCTCCTGCCGCATGTGCCTCGTGGAGATTGACGGCCGCCGCGGCACGCCCGCCTCCTGCACCACACCGGCCGAGAACGGCATGGTCGTGCATACGCAGACCGACAAGCTGCACCGCCTGCGCAAGGGCGTGATGGAGCTCTACATCTCCGACCACCCGCTCGACTGCCTGACCTGCGCCGCCAACGGCGATTGCGAGCTGCAGGACACCGCCGGTCAGGTCGGCCTGCGCGAGGTGCGCTACGGCTATGACGGCGACAACCACGTCAAGCCGTCCTCCGACCGTTACCTGCCCAAGGACGAGTCGAACCCCTACTTCACCTACGACCCGTCGAAGTGCATCGTCTGCAACCGCTGCGTCCGCGCCTGTGAGGAGACGCAGGGCACCTTCGCGCTCACCATCGAGGGCCGCGGCTTCGACAGCCGTGTGGCGGCCGGCCCGACCAACTTCATGCAGTCCGAATGCGTGTCCTGCGGCGCCTGCGTCCAGGCCTGCCCGACCGCGACGCTGCAGGAGAAGACGATCCACCAATACGGCCAGCCGGACCATTCCGAGGTCACGACCTGCGCCTATTGCGGCGTCGGCTGCGCCTTCAAGGCCGAGATGCAGGGCGACAAGGTCGTGCGCATGGTGCCCTACAAGGGCGGCAAGGCCAACGAGGGCCATTCCTGCGTTAAGGGCCGCTTCGCCTACGGCTACGCCACCCACAAGGACCGCATCACCAAGCCGATGATCCGCGCCAAGATCACGGATCCGTGGCGCGAGGTTTCTTGGGACGAAGCCATCTCGCACGCCGCCAGCGAGTTCAAGCGCATCCAGGCCAAGTACGGCCGCGACTCGGTCGGCGGCATCACCTCGTCGCGCTGCACCAACGAGGAGGCCTACCTCGTCCAGAAGCTGGTGCGCGCCGCCTTCGGCAACAACAACGTCGACACCTGCGCCCGCGTCTGCCACTCGCCGACCGGCTACGGCCTGATGTCCACGCTCGGCACCTCCGCCGGCACGCAGGACTTCAAGTCGGTCGAGGAATCCGACGTGATCCTCGTCATCGGCGCCAACCCGACCGACGGTCACCCGGTCTTCGGCTCACGGATGAAGAAGCGCCTTCGGGAAGGCGCGAAGCTGATCGTCGCGGATCCGAGAAAAATCGACCTCGTGAAGTCGCCGCACATCAAGGCCGACCATCATCTGCCCTTGAAGCCCGGCTCCAACGTCGCCTTCATCAACGCCTTCGCCCATGTCATCGTCACGGAAGGGCTGATCGCCGAGGACTACGTCCGCGAGCGCTGCGACCTCGCCGAGTTCGAGTCCTGGGCCCGGTTCATCGCCGAAGAGCGCAACTCGCCCGAGGCCGCGCAGGCGATCACCGGCGTCGATCCGCAGGAGATCCGTGCCGCCGCCCGACTCTACGCCACGGGGGGCAAGGCCGCGATCTACTACGGGCTGGGCGTGACCGAGCACAGCCAGGGCTCGACCATGGTGATGGGCATGGCCAACATCGCCATGGCCACCGGCAATATCGGCATGGTGGGCGCCGGCGTGAACCCGCTGCGCGGCCAGAACAACGTGCAGGGCTCCTGCGACATGGGCTCGTTCCCGCACGAGCTGCCGGGCTACCGTCACGTCTCGGACGACGCCACCCGCGAGAGCTTCGAGGCGATCTGGGGGGCCAAGCTCGACAACGCGCCGGGCCTGCGCATCACCAACATGCTGGACGAGGCCGTCGGCGGCACCTTCAAGGGCATGTACATCCAGGGCGAGGACATCGCTCAGTCCGACCCCGACACCCATCACGTGACCTCCGGCCTGAAGGCCATGGAGTGCATCGTGATCCAGGACCTGTTCCTGAACGAGACCGCCAAGTACGCCCACGTCTTCCTGCCGGGCGCCTCCTTCCTGGAGAAGGACGGCACCTTCACCAACGCCGAGCGCCGCATCTCCCGCGTGCGCAAGGTGATGGCTCCGATGGGCGGTTACGGCGACTGGGAGGGCACGGTGCTGCTCGCCAACGCGCTGGGCTACAAGATGGAGTACACCCACCCGTCCGAGATCATGGACGAGATCGCGGCGCTCACCCCGAGCTTCGCCGGCGTCTCCTACGACAAGCTGGAGGAGCTTGGCTCGATCCAGTGGCCCTGCAACGAGAAGGCGCCGCTCGGCACACCGATGATGCACGTCGACCGGTTCGTGCGCGGCAAGGGCCGCTTCATGATCACGGAATACGTGCCCACCGACGAGCGGACCACGGGCAAGTTCCCGCTGATCCTGACCACGGGCCGCATCCTCTCGCAGTACAATGTCGGCGCGCAGACCCGGCGCACCGAGAACTCCCGCTGGCACGAGGAGGACGTGCTGGAGATCCACCCCTTCGACGCGGAGACCCGCGGCATCGTCGACGGCGACCTCGTCGCGCTGGAGAGCCGCTCGGGCGACATCGCGCTGAAGGCCAAGGTCACGGAGCGGATGCAGCCGGGGATCGTCTACACGACCTTCCACCACGCCAAGACCGGCGCCAATGTCATCACCACGGACTACTCGGATTGGGCGACCAACTGCCCCGAGTACAAGGTGACGGCGGTGCAGGTGCGGCGCACCAACCGGCCCTCCGACTGGCAGGCGAAGTTCTACGAGGAGGACTTCTCGCTGACCCGCATCGCGGAAGCCGCGGAGTAATTTCTCGGAGAGTTCGGGAGCGGGCCTTCGGCCCGCTCCCGTATGGGTTGTTTGGTTCTGATGCCTCTGCCGTCACTGCGAGGCGAAGCCGAGGCAATCCAGGGCGCAGTCCGATCCGGAAGGGTCGCGCTGCCGGATTGCTTCGCTTCCGATCGCAGTGACGGCGGAAGCCAGACCAACCGTCGGGTCGGTCTCTGATCCGGAATAGGGAAATCCCGAGCAGGCAATGAGCGCAACGACCACCAACGACCGACTGGTGCGCATGGCCAACCAGATCGCCCTGTTCTTCCGGTCCTATCCGGAAGACGAGGCGGTGGCGGGCATCCACAACCACATCGTGGCGTTCTGGACACCGAAGATGCGCCGCGACCTCGAAGGCTATGCCGACGAGGCCGGTGAGCGCCTCGACGCCCTGGTGCACAAGGCGCTCGAAGGCGAGCCGACGACGGACAGCCCCGTGCGTCCGGCCACCCGCAACCCGCAGCTCGCGGGCGAGGGTGCCAGCGACGCGGGTTAGACCCCGTCACTGCGCGGCTTGAGCAGCCTCCCGCAATCGGCCTACCACGGCGGGAGCCCGCCCTCCCCGCGGGCGTCGGGGCGGCACTCACGTGATCGACAAGCTCGAATTCCTTCTGGCACTCGCCCGCGAGCAGCATTTCGGGCGCGCGGCGGAAGCCTGCGGCGTCACCCAGCAGACGCTCTCGGCGGGGGTGAAGAGCCTCGAGGACCGCTTCGGCGTGCGGCTCGTCCAGCGGGGCTCGCGCTTCCAGGGCTTCACGCCCGAGGGCGACCGGGTGCTGGCCTGGGGCCGGCGCATCGTCGGCGACGCCCGGGCGATGCAGGACGACGTGGCCGCGCTCCGACGCGGCCTGTCGGGACATCTGCGCATCGCCGCCGTGCCGACCGCGCTGCCGATGGTGGCCGCGCTGACCACGCCCTATCGGGCGCGCTACCCGAATGTGCGCTTCAGCGTCATCTCCACCACCTCGGAGGAGATCTTCTCGCTGATCGACAATCTCGAGGCCGATGCGGGGCTGACCTATCTCGACAACGAGCCGCTCGGCCGCGTCATCGCCGTGCCGCTCTACACCGAGCACTACCAGCTGCTCACCGCGGCGGGCGGCCCCTACGACGACCGGGCCAGCGTCACCTGGGCCGAGCTCGCCAAGATCCCGCTCTGCCTGCTGACGCCGAACATGCAGAACCGGCGCATCATCGACCAGCAGCTCCGCGCCGCCGGCGGCGAACCGGCGCCGACGCTGGAATCGAATTCCATGGTCGTGCTGATGACCCATGTGCGCACGCTGCAATGGGCGAGCGTGATGCCGGCGATCCTCGCCGACGCGCTGGGGCCGACCGAGGGCCTGCGGGCGATCCCGATCGTCGAGCCCGACCTGCGCCACGCCATCGGCCTCGTCGCTCCGCGCCGCGATCCGGCCACACCGATGGTTACCGCCCTCGTCAACGTCGCCCGCACCGTGGCCCGTACCCTCGACGCGGACGATCCGGTCCCGGCCGTGCTGCAGGCCTCCGGCACGCCCTGAGCCTGGGCCCCGCGGTTCGTTCCTTCGGCGGGCACCGGTACGGCGCCTCTCTCCCGGCAGCAATCAGGTGCTGGGCCGCTGAAGAACGGCGCATTGCGTCAGCGCGCCGGGCTCCTTGCGCATGAAGGCACAGGTCACGCGGGCGCCGTCGACGTCGACGGTGCTGTGGCGCTTGGCCTGCGCGCCCTCGCGGGCCTGCCGGGCAGCCTCCCGCAGCCGGTCCGGCGCGATCCCCGTCACGGCATGCCCTGCCTTCACGAACAGCGCGTCGTATTCCGGCGGCACGGTCTCGCCCTTGTACTGCGCGCCAACGGAGGATTGGTCCCCGGCGCAGGAGAGCGTCAGCGAGGTCTGCGGGCCGGCATCGAACCGGGCGAAATCGGCGTTTCGCTCGGCGACTTCGGCCCCGGTGGCGGCCCGTACCCGCTCGATCAGGTCGGAGCAGGAGGATTCCGCCAGGGCCGGCGAGGCGGCGAGGACGAGGAGAAGGGCGAGGGCGGTGCGCATCGCGCGATGGTAGGACGAAGCGGCAAGGCTCGTCTGCGGGAGCGGACTGAGGCGTAGCGCCGCTCCGGACGCGCCGGCCGCGTTCAGGGATGTCAGGTTTACGGGTGCCAGATTCACGGGTGCCAGATTCACGGGTGCCAGATTCACGGGTGCCAGGGCTCGGCGGCCACGTCTGCCTCCTCCGTCGCATCCTGTCCGTCGAGCTGGGCCTGGATCGCCCGCAGCGCCTCCTGCACGCCCTGCCCCGAGGCCGCCGAGAGCACGAGCGGCTTCCCCCCCGCCGCCCGCTTGAGCCGGGCCAGCTGCTGCTTGAGCGTGTCGGCGTCGAGCGCGTCCGCCTTCGACAGCGCCACGATCTCGGGCTTCTCGGCGAGGCCGCCGCCATAGGCTTCGAGCTCGCGCCGCACCAGCTTGTAGGCCTTGCCGGCGTGCTCGCTCGTGCCCTCCACGAGGTGCAGCAGCACCCGGCAGCGCTCGACATGGGCGAGGAAGCGGTCGCCGAGACCGACACCCTCGTGCGCGCCCTCGATCAGGCCGGGAATGTCGGCGAGCACGAACTCGCGGGCATCCGAGCGCACCACGCCGAGGCCTGGATGGAGCGTGGTGAAGGGATAGTCGGCGATCTTCGGCTTGGCGGCGGTGACGGTGGCGAGGAAGGTCGACTTGCCGGCGTTCGGCAGGCCGACGAGGCCGGCATCGGCGATGAGCTTGAGGCGCAGGATCAGCCACATTTCCTGGCCTTCCTGGCCGGGATTGGCGTGGCGCGGAGCGCGGTTCGTCGAGGTGGTGAAGTAGGCGTTGCCGAAGCCGCCATTGCCGCCCTTGGCCAGCCGCACCCGCTGTCCGACCTCCGTCATGTCGGCGATCAGCCTCTCGCCGTCCTCGGCGAAGACCTGCGTGCCGGCGGGCACCTGGAGCACCGCGTCGTCGCCCTTGGCGCCGTGGCAGTTCGAGCCCATGCCGTGCTCGCCCTTCCTCGCCTTGAAGTGCTGCCGGTAGCGGTAATCGATCAGGGTGTTGAGGCCCTGCACGCACTCGATCCAGACATCGCCGCCCCGTCCGCCGTCGCCGCCGTTCGGGCCGCCGAACTCGATGAACTTTTCCCGCCGGAACGAGACGCAGCCGGGACCGCCGTCGCCGGAGCGGACGTAGACCTTGGCTTCGTCGAGGAATTTCACGGTGCTTCTCTCAGGTACGGGACACGGATGGTGCGGGTCGTCGAGGGGCGATGATCCCGATCATCGCCCCTCGCCCGCGCGGACGGTGCGGACGGTGCGGACGGTGCGGACGGCGGTCGTCCGCCGGGCGCAGGCGGACTGACCATCGGTCGGGCCGTCTGCACCATTGGTTCAACTCCCCGTGCGACGGCACTGGCCGTCGAGGTTGAGGTACTGGATGCTGCGCAGGCCCGCCTCGAACCACCCGCCGGCATCCGGCTGGCGGCCGTTGGCGCCGCCATCGCCGTAGAGGTTGATCTGGATCGCGCCGTCCGGCGAGCGCAGGGTCGGTGCCTCGCCCGATCGATCGTAGGTCCAGGTCGGGCGCTCGTCGAACAGCGTCTGCGAACCGTCCGCTTCCCGCTGGAACAATTGCCCGTAGGCGGTGCCACCGCCCGCAGGGGCGGCGAAGTAGAACCCGACCTTCGGCGTGCGGCCCGCGAAATTGTAGAACTCGCAGTAGAGCCGGGTTTCTCCTTGAGGCTGCGGAGCGGGCGCCGCCGCCGCTTCGATCGGCGGCGGCGGCACGTCGCGGGTGATCGCGAAGATCAGGCTGCCGAGGGCGATCGCGGTGAGGCCGGCCCCGAGGCCGGCGACCGTTCGCGTCCTCATAGCGAGGGCCCCCCCGCCACGGTCCCGCGCCGGTCGAGCCACGCCGCCCGGTCGAGCCGGTAGGTGTAGCTCGGCACGGCGCCGCCCCGCGCCTCGAAGACCGGCGCCGATTCGCCGGTGCGGTGGAATCCGCACTTCTCCAGTACGCGCTGCGAGCCGCGGTTCCCGGTCATCGCGGCCGAGACGAGCGCCCCCCCGCCGGCATAGGCGAAATGGGCATCCACCAGCGCCTCGGCCGCCTCGGTCATCAGCCCCTCGCCCCAGAACGGGCGTCCGAGCCAGTAGCCGAGATGCGGCTCCGTCTCGTCGGGCCGGTCCTCGACCGAGACGACACCGATCAGGTTCGCGGGCGCCGCCCGCCGGCAGACCGCCATGATCAGCCCGTCGCCCGCGGTGTTCGCCGCGCGCGCCCGGATCACGAAGCCCTCGGCCTCGTGCAGCGGAAGCGGCGTCGTGAGCCGCGCGGTCCTCTCGGCGACCGCCGGATCGCCGGCGAGCCGCGAGACCGCCTCGGCGTCGCGGGCGGTGGGCCAGCGCAGCCAGAGCCGTCGCGTCTCGATGCGGAAGACGTCGTCGCGGGTGAGATCGGGGAACATCGTGAGCCGGTCATGTGAGGGCGCGCGCGGCGCCGTCCGGGACGACGAAGGGGGAGGATGGTGTCCCATCCTCCCCCGTGTTCCGATCCGCTCGAAGCTTCGCCTGAAGCCTTAGCGACTCGTCCGCCGGTTCGGTGTGGGACACCGGCGGGACGCTCGCTTCGTCGTCAGCGACAAGCGTCCGCCGTTACTCCGCGGCCTGGGCCAGCGGTACGACGGTGACGAATGCGCGTCCGCGGCGGGTCTCGAACTGCACGTTGCCGGGGACGAGGGCGAACAGGGTGTGGTCCTTGCCCATGCCGACATTGGTGCCGGGATGCCACTTCGTGCCGCGCTGGCGCACGATGATGTTGCCCGGAATGACGGCCTCCGAGCCGAACTTCTTGACGCCGAGGCGCCGGCCGGCGGAGTCGCGGCCGTTGCGGGACGAGCCGCCTGCTTTTTTATGTGCCATGGGATTGCTCCGGAATTCTGCTTAGATCTGCGTTCGGACGGGCGGCCGATTACTCGGCGGCGGCCGGGGCGGACTCGGCGGCCGGCTCGGCCTTCCGGGTCTTGCGCGGCTCGGCCTTCGAGGACTTGCCGCCGGCGCTGATCTCGGTGATGCGCACGACCGTGAAGTCCTGACGGTGACCGCGGCGGCGGCGCGAGTTCTGGCGGCGGCGCTTCTTGAAGGCGATGACCTTCCGCGTGCGGCCGTGCTGGACGATCTCGCCGGTGACGCCGACGCCCGACAGGAGCGGGGTGCCGATCTGGGTGGCATCGCCGTCGGTGAACAGCAGCACGTCGCCGAAGGTCACGGCGGCGCCGGCCTCGCCCTCGAGGGTGGCCACGGTGATGACGTCGTTGGCGGCAACGCGATACTGCTTGCCGCCGGTCTTGATGACTGCGAACATCGTTGTCTCTCGTGTTCTCTGCCGGCCTCCGGCACCGCGAGGGGCCTGGACCGTCTTCTTGTTCAGGTCATCCGCGCGGGTCGGGGTCGATCGCTTCGACTTGGCCGTGTGCACGCGAACGCGAAACGCGCGGACTTCGTCGAGGAAGCCGCGCGGTGCCGGCCGGATAGTCGGGCGCAGGGGTTCTGTCAAGAAGGCTGGCCGCTGCGCAGGCCGGCAGGCCAGTGGCTGGCCTACCGCTTCGTCAGCCCGCCCAGCACGTTCCTGAGTATCGCGTCGCCGACCTCCGTGCCGACCTTGCGCGCCATCGAGCGGGCGGCGTTGCCGATGACCTGCTCGGCCAGGCTTGGCGGCGGGCGGCGGGAGCGGCCCTTGCCTTTCGGGGCGGCCTCCCCACCGCCTCCGAGAAGGCCGCCGAGCCACCCGCCGAGCATGCCCGAGAGGCCGCCCTCGCTCTGGCTTGCCGCTTCGGCCGGGGCGGAATCGAGGTGCTTGCGCTTGGCCAGCATCTCGTAGGCGCTCTCGTTGTCGACCGCCTCGTCATATTTCCTGCGCAGCGGGCTCTGCTGGATGAGCTCGGCCCGTTCCGCCGGCGTCAGCGGCCCGACCCGGCCCTGCGGCGGGGCGATCAGCGCCCGCTCGACGATGGAGGGCGTGCCCTTGGCCTCCAGGAAACTCACCAGCGCCTCGCCGACGGCGAGTTCGGTGATGGCGGAGGCCACGTCGAAGCCGGGATTCTGGCGGAAGGTCTCGGCGGCGGCGCGCACGGCGCGCTGGTCGCGGGGAGTGAAGGCCCGGAGCGCGTGCTGCACCCGGTTGCCGAGCTGGCCGAGCACCGTCTCCGGCACGTCGAGCGGGTTCTGCGTCACGAAATAGACGCCGACGCCCTTCGAGCGGATCAGGCGCACCACCTGCTCGACCGCGTCGAGCAGCGCCTTCGGCGCATCGTTGAACAGCAGGTGCGCCTCGTCGAAGAAGAACACGAGCTTGGGCTTGTCGAGGTCGCCGACCTCGGGAAGCTGCTCGAACAGCTCGGAGAGCATCCACAGCAGGAACGAGGCGTAGAGGCGCGGCCGCTGCATCAACCGGTCGGCGGCCAGGATGTTGACGAAGCCCCTGCCCTCCCGGTCGGTGCGCATGAAGTCTTCGAGGTTGAGCGCCGGCTCGCCGAGGAACTTGTCGGCGCCCTGGTTCTCCAGCACCAGCAGCGCCCGCTGGATCGCGCCGATCGAGGCGCCCGAGACGTTGCCGTACGTGGCCGACAGCTCCTTGGCGTTCTCCGACAGGAAGGTGAGCAGCGCGCGCAGGTCCTTCAGATCGATCAGCGGCCACTGATTCTCGTCGGCGACCCGGAAGGCGATGTTGAGCACGCCCTCCTGCGTATCGTTGAGTTCGAGCAGCCGGGCGAGCAGCAGCGGGCCCATCTCGGTGACGGTGCAGCGGATCGGGTGGCCCTGCTCGCCGAACACGTCCCAGAACACGGTCGGGAAGCGGTCGGGCTCGTAAGCGATCCCGAGTTCCTCGGCGCGCTTGACGAAATGCGGCTTCGCCTCGCCCGCGGCGGCCAAGCCGGACAGGTCGCCCTTGATGTCGGCGGCGAAAACCGGGACGCCCGCATTGGAGAATCCCTCGGCCAGCACCTGCAGCGTCACGGTCTTGCCCGTGCCGGTGGCGCCCGCCACGAGGCCGTGGCGGTTGGCCAGCCGCAGGGTCAGCACCTCTGGCTTGCGCTGCGGGCCCGTGCTCCGGCCGACCAGAATCGTTCCCTCGCCCGCCATCTCGCCGCCCTCGCCCGAACCGTGACCGTTGCGGACGACAGGGTATGGCGCCCCGCGCGCCCGATCCAGGGGGGCGGGACAGCGGCAACCCTTGATTTCGCCGCCGCCGCGTCGGACAGACGAAAAATCCGCCAGAGAGGAAGCGATTCATGGAAGAGCTGATTGCCCGCGTCACCAACCGCACGGGCCTCGACGCCGCGACCGCCAAGACCGCGATCGGGCACATCCTCGCCTTCCTCCAGAAGGAGGGGCCGGCCACCGAGGTCAGCCAGCTGATGGCCGCGCTTCCCGGCTCCGAGGCGGCGCTCGCCGAGGCGAATGCGTCGGAGGGCGGCGGCGGACTGATGGGCATGCTCGGCGGCATGATGGGCGGCGGCGTGATGGCGCTCGGCCAGAAGCTGATCTCGGCCGGCGTGCCGATGAACCAGATGCAGCCGCTTGGCCATGAATTGTTCGCCTACGGTCGCGAGAAGGCCGGCGAGGACGTGATGGGCCCGATCGTCGGCTCGATCCCGGGGCTGAACCAGTTCGTCTGAGACGGCAGGGTCATCCGGTAAACCGTTGGGATCGTTAGCCGGTTTTCATTCGCCGGCTAGCAGGGGAACTTCGCGCGAAGCCCGGCAACGGCTTCGCGCAAGTCGCTGTCAAAGCAAGAAGATTTCCGTCATAAAAGCGTGCGGCCTTCGTGATGTTGTCGCCGCGCAAGAGGACGCATCGCGCGGCCTCCGCCACGACGGAATCGCGCCGCCCATGCTGCCGAATTTTTCCCCGCGCGAGGCCACGGCGGCGTGGAAGGCCGGCTGGGAGACCAAGGTCCAGGCGCCCTTCGCCCGCTTCCGCCAGACCTTCGAGGGCGGCGACCTCGCGCTCCCCGGCGCGGCGCCGATCCTTCTGAAGACCCGGGCCAAGCGCCTGCTGCTGGAGCCGGGCCTCGATCCCAGCCTGGGCCGGATCGGCCCGCTCGAAGTGCGGCTGGCCACCACCAAATCCGAGATCCGGCGGGCGCAGCGCCTGCGCTTCCGCGTGTTCTACGAGGAGATGTCGGCGGTGCCGACCGGCATGGCGGCGCTCAAGCGCCGGGATGTCGATGCCTACGACGCGATCTGTGATCATCTCCTGGTGATCGACCACGCCGCGACCGAGGCGAAGCCCTTCCGCAAGGCCCGGCCGAAGGTGGTCGGCACCTACCGGCTGCTGCGCCAGGACCGGGCGGAGGCGCATTTCGGCTTCTACTCCTCGGGCGAGTACGACCTCGCGCCCCTTCTCGAGCGCCATCCGGGCAAGCGCTTCCTCGAACTCGGGCGCTCCTGCGTCCTCAAGCCCTACCGCACCAAGCGCACCGTCGAACTGCTGTGGCACGGCATCTGGACCTACGTGCTGCACCACCGCATCGACGCGATGCTCGGCTGCGCCAGCCTGGAGGGCACCGATCCGGATCGCCTGGCGCTCCCCCTGAGCTTCCTCCACCACCATGCCCGCGCTCCCGAGGCGTGGCGGGCCCGTGCCCTGCCGGAGCGCTACGTCGCGATGGACCGGCTGGCGAAGGAGGCGGTCGATCCGAAGGCGGCGCTGATGGCGCTGCCGCCCCTGGTGAAGGGATATCTCCGGGTCGGCGCGACCTTCGGCGACGGGGCGGTGGTGGATCGCCAGTTCGGCACCACCGACGTGCTCGTGGTGCTGCCGGTCTCGGCGATCTCGGCGCGCTACATCGGCCATTTCGGCGCGGGTGCGGATCGGCACGCCGCCTGAGCGCGGCGGGTTGCCGGGGCGGCCCGGCCCTGCTGAGGCGGGCGTCCCCCCACCCTGACGCCGCGTCCGAGGGTCATGCCCGCCGTCTCCGCTCCCCTTTCCGATCGCGACCGCCTCGGCGCGATGGCCGCCGCGATCGCCTGCGTGGCGGTGGTGGGCACGGGGCTCGGCCTGTCGATCCCGCTCCTGTCGCTGGAAATGGAGCGGATGGGCGCGTCGAGCGTGGTCATCGGCCTCAACACCGCCGTGGCCGGGCTCGCGGCGATTCTCACGGTGCCGTTCGTGCCGCGGCTCGCCGCGCGGATCGGCGTGGTGCGCCTGCTGATCCTGGCGATCATCCTCGGCGGCCTGTGCCTCACCGCCTTCAAGCTGATGCCCCACCTCGTCCTGTGGTTTCCCCTGCGCTTCGTCTTCTCGACGACGATGGGCGTGCTCTTCGTCCTCTCCGAGTACTGGATCAACGACGCGGCGCCCCCCGAGCGGCGCGGTCTGGTGATGGGTGTCTACGCGACGGTGCTGGCCATCGGCTTCGCCATCGGGCCGACCCTGCTGACGCTGCTCGGCACCGAGGGACTCGCGCCCTATCTCGCCGGCTCGGCCCTGTTCTTCCTCGGCCTCACGCCGCTGGTGCTGGCCCGCAACCTCTCGCCCGCGCTCGGGCACGACGAGGGGGGCGGGATCGTCACCTATCTGCGCCTCGCGCCGCTCGCGGTGCTGGCCGCCGCCCTCTACGGCGCGGTGGAGGCGGGCGCCTTTGCCATCCTGCCGCTCTACGGCCTGCGCATCGGCCTCGACGCGCAGACCGCCGCCGCCCTTGTGAGCGCGGTGGCGCTCGGCAACGTGGTGTTCCAGATCCCCGTCGGTCTCCTCGCCGACCGGGTCGACCGGCGCCTCGTCCTGCTCGGCGGCAGCCTCGCGGGGGCGCTCGGAGCGGCGCTGATCCCGGCGGCCTCCGCCTCCCTGCCGGGGCTCACCGCCCTGCTCTTCGCCTGGGGCGGGATCGTCGGCACGCTCTACACGGTCGGCCTCGCCCATCTCGGCGCCAGCCTGCGCGGGCCTGATCTGGCGGGCGCCAACGCCGCCTTCGTGATGCTCTACAATGCCGGGTTGATGCTCGGGCCGCCGCTGATCGGCGGCGGCATGGACCTGCACCCGCCGCAGGGCTTCGCCGTCGCCATGAGCCTGCTGTTCGGGCTCTACGCGGTGCCGGTGGTTCGCAGCCTCGCGCGGGAGCGGGCGGCCTGACGCTCAGAGACGGACCGATGCGACGGGGCACGGAACGCCGCCCCGGCGGCCCTCGTTATCCTGTCGAAGCTGCACCGTTGCCCGTCCTCCCGACGCGAAGGAGCCCGAACATGAGCCTCATCGGACGCATCGTCACCAAGATCCTCGGCACCGACGACCGCGTCGTCGCCCGAGACGAGCGCAACGCCGAATCGAGCTCCCCGATCGGCCGCCTCGTCACGAAGATCCTGCGCAAGTAGTCTCGCCGCCAGGCGCAGACCCGAGGGCCGGTCGCTCGAAGGGGCGGCACGGCCCTTTTTGCTGCCGGTCACCGGCCGCGCCCGCTCGGGTGGCCTTTTCCTGATGAGGCCGTTATGCCCGGGCCTCCCTTCCTCTCTCGAATCCTTACACGCGAAGGTACAGGTTCCTGCCGCGGTTCACCTGACCGGACCGCGCGACCCGATCTGCGATCATGTCCCCATTGCACCACGTTGCCCCGGCCGCCGAATCCCTCTCGGCCGAATCCGAGGCGAGCCGAGGCTTGCCGAGCTACATCGTCGGACAGGACGGGCAGGGCCGCTGGATCGCCCTGGAAAGTCACGGTCTCGGCGGCGGCTATTTCCGCAGCCGCGAAGCGGCGTTCCAGTACGCGGTCGCCGAGACCGGCCGCCGCGCGGGCGCGGTTCGCCTCAGCGTCGAGCCGCTGCGCATCGCGCTCTAGGATCGCCCGGTGACGTGGGCGAGGCGGCGGGTCAGCGTCCCGCCACCGCCTCGCGCACCACGCTCTTGACCAGCGGCGCGGCCGGCACGCTCGGCTGCCAGAACTGGCCGGTGCGGCCGGCCTCGTAGCCGTACTGGTAGAGGCTGCGCATGTAGGCGGTGTCGAAGCCGCGGGCGGTCGTGGTCTGCGGCGCGCTCTCGTCGATGTAGGTCAGGTTGAAGCCCATCCCGTTGCGCCGGGCGAACACGTCGGTGGCCACCAGCGTCGCCCGGGAGCGGGCGCGGCTCGCGGTGGTGAAGGACTTCTCGACGATCGACAGAGTGTTGTTCTTCGTCACGTCGAATTCGGGCTCCAGCCGCCCGTTGATGACGACGTAGATGTCGGCCTTGCCCGCGTTGCGGAAGCGCCCGTCGCGCACGAGGAAGCTCTGCGGCAGGGTGAAGACCGGCGTCACCACCGAGCCGTCCACATGCATCTCCTGGAAGGCGCGGCCCTCGGCCTGAACGTCGAGGAGCTGGGGCGGGAAAACCGCCGGGATGCTGGCCGAGGCGGTGAGCACGTCGGTGAACAGCGAGACCGCGTTCGGCGCGCCGCTGGCGGCGATGGCGCCCATGTTCCAGATCACAGCGCGCTGCGTGTCGAGGTTCGTCGTCACCACGAGCAGGCGGCGTCCCTTGGCATGCTCCTCGGCGATGGCCTGGAGCAGGTCGGGCGTCACGTAACGGGCGATCAGGTTGCGCAGCCGACCGTCGCCGAACAGGCCGGACCCGAACAGCACGTTGGCGAGGCTCGGGCTCTGCACCAGCGATTCGGCGATGCCGCTGGTGTAGATGTCGGTGAGGTAGGGGTCGTAGGCCGGTCCGAGGAAGGCGAAGGGCGCGATCAGGGCGCCGGTCGAGACGCCGGAGACGATGGTGAAGTCCGGCCGCTTGCCCGAGGCGGTCCAACCGTTGAGCACGCCCGCGCCGTAGGCGCCGTCACCGCCGCCGCCCGACAGCGCCAGATAGCTGAAGGCCTGACGCTTCTTCTGCGGGCCGGCGGCCATCGCCACGAAATCGACGGCGCTGGCATCGGCATAGGCGCGCACCCCGACCATGCCGGGCACGGTCGCGGCCTCCGCCTCCTCCTTGGTGTAGTTCGTCCGCGGCAACGAGGAACAGGCCGCGGCCTGTCCGGCAACCGCCGCGGCGAGCAGCAGACGCGACCAGCGCAAACCCTTTGGCATCGACATGACCTGAACAAGCCCGAAGGAAGTGGGGCCAGCCTATACCAAACGAGCTTGGCCGTATTGCGTTCCCGCACATGGCAACTGTGCTCAGGCGCGGGTTGAGGCCGCGCTGCAACAACGCTCGCGGCAGGCGGGCGGCCGAAGCGGACCGTGCGGTCAGCCTGAGCACCTGGGCCTGCGCGGGGCTTGCACGGGCCCCGCGGGATCGGTGGGGCGCCGCCGGAAGCCCGGCACGGCGCCATGTCGTATCTCTCGGATTTGTCATATGTTTGAGCGGTGTCCGCAGGTTAGGATCCCAGGAATGTCCGGAGCCGAGCACGAGACCGCCATGCTATCCTGCGTCCGCGTCCTGGGCGGGAGGCGCCCGTGCTGAGCGGATCGGCGATCCTGCGGGTTGTCGTTCTGATTCTGGCGGCGGCGGGTTTGGCCTGGTTCGTCCAATCGTTCTGGCTTCACGGCCCCGAGCAGCGAGGCGCTGCGCCAGCGGCCACGACGGTGACGTCTGGCCCGCCGGCGGGACGTCCCGTCCCGACGGCTCCCCCCGAGCCGGTGCGGGTGGTCGGGTCGGCCGAATCGGCGCGGGAACCGGCAAGGGAGGCGGCCCGTCCGCCCGTCGAGACCCCGGCTCCCCCACCTCCCCTGGTCCCGCGGGCCGATCCCGGACCGCCGACCGAGCCGGCACCGCCTCCCGTGGTGCGGGCAGCGCCGTCCCCGCCGCCGGATCCGGTGGCCGAGGCCGAGGAGAATGCCCCGCCCGCCGCGGTCGCCCTGATCGATCTCAACACCGCCTCGCTTGCCGAGCTGAACGGGTTGAAGGGCGGCGGCGCCATCGGCCGGACGATCATCCAGCACCGGCCCTACGCCTCCGTCGATCAACTCCTCAGCAAGCGCGTCCTCAACCGCGCCACCTACCAGCGCATCAAGGACCAGGTGACGGTGCAGTAGCGGCCACCGGGCCGATGGCGCGAAGACGCACCGGAGGCATCGAACATCGGCGGGACAGCCTCCGTTCGGGAGACAAGCGGGCGTGAGCGAAACCGCTGGACCGTCCTCCGCTGCCCGCGCCGTGCATCCGACCCTGGTACAGCGCGCGTCGAGGCCCTAAACAGGACCGACGTTCTCTCAAGCGAAGGCCGAGGCCGCTCCATGCACACGACATCCGGCGCACCGATCCTCCGCCAGGATCTGGGCGTCGAGGAGACGACGGAATCCGACAACATCGTCCGCTGGGACGGTGAGCGGCTCTATGTCGAGCAGGACATCTACCACAACGGCCAGCTCGTCCACCGCAAGTACCGGCGCACCATCACCGAGCCGGTCGCCCGCGCCCTGCAGGCGATCCTCAAGCGCTCGCAGCAATGAGGGCAGCGGCGCTCGCGCTGCTCGCGGCTCTGGCCGCTCCGCTCTCCCTCGCCGCCTCACCCGCGGCGGCGCAGGTACGGGTGACCTTCGTCGCGCCCGAGCGCTACACCGATGCCCAGAACCGCTTCGGTTCGGGCCTGTCGCTACGGGTGGTGCTGGCCGAGATGCGCCGCCTGTTCGAGACGCTCGGCAATCCCGTGCTGGCACCGGACCAGACGCTGGACATCGCGGTGCTCGACATCGACCTCGCCGGGCTCGACCAGCCGAGCTTCGGAGCGGCCCAGGGCGTGCGTGTGGTGACCGACATCACCCCGCCCCGCTTCCGCCTGCGCTACGCGCTCAAGGAGCGCGGCCGCACGGTGCAGGCAGCGGAAGAGACCGTGACCGACATCAACTTCCTGCTCCGGGCCACCCGCCTCTCTTCGGGGCAGACCTTCTTCTACGAGCGCGAGGTGCTGCGGGACTGGTTCCAGGCGCGCTTCGTGCAGCGGCGCCCTCCGCCGGGCTGATCGACGGCTTCCGTCACACGGTCGACGCCCGAGCCTGTCATGTCCGCGCCGTCACGGGCCGGAAACGGGCGGGTCTCGGAGCCACATGCGGATCGTCCTCGTCGCCAACCCCGCGTCGGGCGCCTTCGCCGGCGGCGTGACGCCGGACGCGGTCCGCGCGCGGCTGAGGGCGGCGGGGCTCGACCTCCTCCCCGAGCCGGACGAGACCCTGCCCCTGCCCGAGCGCCTGCGGGCCGCCCTACACACCGAGGGTGTCGCGGCCGTGGCGGTGGCGGGCGGGGACGGCACGCTCAATTGCGCGGCCGGCCTGCTGGCGGGAAGCGGCGTCGCCCTCGCCATCCTGCCCCTCGGCACCATGAACCTGCTGGCGAAGGATCTCGGCATCCCGCTCGCCCTCGACGCGGCGGTCGCGGTGCTCGCGGCAGGGCATCGCCGCGCCATTGATCTCGGCAGCGTCAACGGGCACGTCTTTCTCATCAACTCGGTGCTCGGCATGCCCGCCCGCATGGTCCGCCACCGCGAGGCCTTTCGCGGGCGGCGCCTCGGCCTCGTGGCGCTCCTGCGGCTCGCTGCGGCGAGCCTGCGCCATCTCGGCCCCTATCCGCGGCTCTCGACGGTGCTCTCGCAGGACGGGCGGCGGACGCGGCTGCGCCTCCGCCTGCTTGCGGTGGTCAACAACGACTACGCCGAGGGCCCCCGACGGATTCTGGAACGGAGCCAGGTCGATGGCGGCGAGTTGACGCTCTACATCGCCCGCCGCCTCTCGCCGTGGCGCGTCGTCCGTCTGGCGCTCGGATTCGGGCTCGGCCGCTGGCGGCGGCTGCCGGGCCTGGAGCGTCGCCGTGCGACCCGCTTCGCCGTCTCCGCCCGGAGGCGGGCCCTGCGGGTGATGAACGATGGAGAGGTCCGCTTGATCGCCCCGCCCCTGCGCTACCGCCTGATGCCCCGCGCATTGACCGTGATCGTCCCTGAGGCGGCCAAGGATCTGTCCAAGGAGCTGGCAGAGTGAGACGGATCGCCCACATCTCCGACCTGCATTTCGGCCGCACCGACACCGCGGTGGTCGAGGGGCTCGCCGCCGAGCTGAACCGCGATCCGCCGGACCTGATCGTCGCCTCCGGCGACTTCACCATGCGGGCGCGGCGCAAGGAATACGCCGAGGCGCGCGCCTTTCTTGACGGGCTCGTCGCGCCCTGGATCGCGGTGCCGGGCAACCACGACATCGCCTATTTCAAGCTCTTCACCCGCTTCTTCCATCCCTTCGGCCGCTACCGCCGCTTCATCGCGCGGGACACCGAGCCGACCTTCCTCGACGACGAGATCGCGGTGGTCTGCCTCAACACGGTGCGGACCTGGGCGCCGGAGACCGACTGGTCGCAGGGCAAGATCACCCGGGCGCAGATCGCCCGCACCGAGGAGCGGCTGGCGGCGCTGCCGGGCCACGTGTTCCGAATCGTGGTCGGCCACCACCCGTTCATGCCGCCGCCCTGGGACGCGGAGGCCCGCCTCGTCGGGCGCGCCGACGAGGCCCTCGACGCCTTCCGCCGCCACGGCGTCGGGCTGACGCTGGCCGGCCATCTCCACCGCCACTACGCCCGCTTCGCCGAGGCGCCGGAGACCGGTATCGAGCCCGACAGGGTCGCGGTCGACCGCGGCCGGGCGCAGGCCGGCGGCGCCCGGCTGCTCGCGGTGCAGGCGGGCTCGGCCACCTCGACGCGGCTGCGCGGCAACGAGCCCAACGCCTACAACCGCATCGTCATCGAGGACGGGCGGGCGACGGTTACCGTCCGGATCTGGACCGGTGAGGCCTTCGAGGACGCGCGGGAGGAGGATCACCGGCCCGCTGCCGCCGAGGAGCAGACTGGCGAGCGGGAGGCGGCCGGACGCTGACGGTCCGACTATCCGTGTTCGAGACCGGGTGGCGAGACCAAGAGCCGTACCCGGCCCGATCACGTCAGGTCGGCATTTCCTGGCCCCTGTTGCGACCCGCAGTCCTTCGTCGGCCCGGCGTCACTTCCCTCTGACAGCGGCCTGGGGCGCCGCTTCCCGACGCCCGCCGCCGCCCGCGAGGCTGACGGCGAAGGCCACCGCGAGGTTGAGCGCCAGCGCCACCACGCCGATGTTGAGATCCTGCACAGGCCCTGGCAGGCCGGGGGCCAGCTTGGCGAGGGTGTAGCCGCCCACCACCGTCACCGCCACCGCGGCCACGCCGGCCAGGATGCCGGCCATCGCGCCCGCACGGGTGAGCGGGTTGCGGGGCAGGAGGCTGAAGAAGAAGGCGGGGAAGAGCTGCGTGACGACGGCGTAGCCGATCAGCAGCAGTTGCACGATGGTCTCGCCGCCGTAGAGGGTGAAGCCGACGCAGGCGAGCGCCAGCAGGGGCGCGATCCCCTTGGCGAGCCGGCCCGTGGTCGCATCGGTCGCGTTGCGCGCCAGCGGCCGGTAGAGGTTCTGCGCGATGAGCGTCGAACCGGCGATCAGGATCATCGAGCCCGGCACCAGGGCGGTCAGCACGCCGGTGGCGCCGATGATGCCGACGAACCACGGCGGGAAGGTCTGGAGCGCGATCTTGAACAGGGAGAGATCGACGTCCGGCCCCGTCAGCCCCGGCACCTGCAGCACCGCGGCGAAGCCCGCGAAGAACACGAACAGCAGCATGAGCTGGTAGAGCGGCAGGAACACCGCGTTGCGCCGGAAGGTGCGCGCATCGCTCGCGGTGTAGATCGAGGCGAAGATGTGCGGGAACATCCAGCCGCCGAGCGCCGTCAGCAGCGTGGTCGAGGCGAACCACGTCGCGCTCTGGCCGCGGTCCGGCAGGGCGAGGAAGCCGGGCTTGGCCCCATCGATCGCGGTGAACATCGCGCCGATGCCGCCGTAGTAGTGATACGGCAGATAGATGCCGAGGAAGATCACCACGAACAGGATCATGAAATCCTTGAGCACGGCGGTCCAGGCCGACCCGCGCACGCCCGACACCATGACGTAGACGGTGAGCACCGCCGCGCCGATCCAGATCGCCAGCGTCGGCGAGATCGCCCCGTAGGAGGCGGTGGCGACGATGATGCCGAGCCCCTTCAACTGCAGCACCATGTAGGGGACCAGCGCCACGATCCCGACGAGCGCCACGAGGATGCCGAGGCTCTTGCTGTCGTAGCGCGCGGCGAAATAGTCGGGCTGCGAGAACAGGTTGCGCTCCTTGGCGAAGCGCCAGGCCGGCGGCAGGATCCAGTACGAGATGACGTAGATCAGCGTCAGGTAGCAGAGGATGTAGTAGGTCGGCCCGCCCTTGCCGTAGGCCCAGCCCGAGCCGCCGAGGAAGGTGAAGGTGGTGTAGATCTCACCCGCCATCAGCAGGAAGACGAGCAGCGTGCCGAAGCCGCGCTTGCCCACGCTCCACTGCTCCATGTCCATGTCGTGGCCCGACCGCGCCCGCAGGCCGAGGCCGAGCGCCACCACGACGGCGAGCGCGATGATCGGCAGCGCGGCGTTCATGGCTCCTCTCCCGGGCCCCGGTTGGCGGGATCGGTGAGGTAGATCAGCGCCATGATGGCCGAGGTCGCGACCGTGCAGCCGACGAGCCACGCCAGCAGCAGCGGCATGCCGAGCACCAGCGGCTCGACCCGGTTGAGGAAGAACGGCCCGGCCAGCATCCCGAGGGCGGGCAGGGCCGCGAGCCACGGAATCAGCTTCATCGCCGGCCTCTCCCCGGCGATGCCTCAGGATGACAGCCTCGTGGTCCGGTCATGCAATCCCCGTCGTTTCGGCGGGGACCATGAGGCAGAATCCGCACCAGGGCGAGGGGATGAAATCCTCTTTTTGCGTCCAGGGCGCCGCTCGGTCCGCCGCTCAGGCCGCCTCGGCGCGGCGGTCCAGCAGTTCCGGCAGGGCGCGCAGGTTGAGCGGCTTGGGCAGGAAACCGTCGAAACCGGCCGCATGAGCCGCGGCGACGTCCTCGCGACCGGTATTGGCTGTGAGGGCGACGAGGTGGAGTGGCGCCGCACCGGTCTCGGCCTCGCGGGCGCGGATGCGGCGGGCGACCTCCAGGCCATCGAGGCCGGGCATGCGGATGTCGATCAGGGCGAGGTCGAACGGTCCCTGCCCCGCCGACGCGGCCAGGGCCTCGAGCCCGTCGCGGACATGGATCACCCGTGCGCCGAGCCGCTCCAGCGCCTTGGTGGCGAGCAGCGCGTTGATCGGGTTGTCCTCCGCCAGCAGGACCCGGCGGCCCGGCGCGGCGGCGTGGGCAAGCGCGGGCTCCGCGGCCGGCACGGCCGTCGCCTCGGCGGAGCCGGGGGACGGGGCGGGCCTCGGTTCCAGAAGGCGGTCGAACAGCGAGCGGGCCCGCACCGGTTTGATCAGGTAGCTGTCGAACCCCGCCGCGTTCGGGGCTCCGAATTCGCGCCGGTCGAAGGGCGAGAGCAGGATCAGGCTGCAGCGCACGCCGCTGCGGGTGGCCTCCGTCGCGAGCCGGCGCACGGCGGCATCGCCCAGGCTGCGGTCGGCGATGAGCGCATCGAAGGCGACGCCCGCGAGCGCGTCGAGGCCGGCTTCCACGCTGTTCACGGTCACCGCCGCCGCACCGGAGCGGGTGAGGCGCCGCGCCAGGAACGGCGCCTGAAAGGCGGAGTCGGCCACGATCAGCACCTTTCGCGATGCGAGGGCGGGACTTCCGGGAGCCTTTGCACGCTCCGCCGCCGGCAGCGGCAGCACGACCCGGAAGGTCGAGCCGCGTCCGACCGTCGAGCGGGCCTCGATCGTGCCGCTCATGCGCTCGACCAAGCGGCGGGTGATGGCGAGGCCCAGCCCCGTTCCCTCGTGGCTCGCGCTGTCGTCGCCCTGCTCGAATTCCTCGAACAGGATCGGAATGCGCTCCTCCGGGATGCCCGGCCCGGTATCCTCGACCGTGAGGACGAGCCCCTCCCCCGCGCGCGCCAGGCTGACGCCGACGCCGCCGGCTTGCGTGAACTTGATGGCGTTGCCCGCGAGATTGACGAGGATCTGCCGCACCCGGTCGGCATCGCCGATACGCAGGGGGGCGAGGTCGTCGGCGATGTCGAGGGCGATTTCCAGGCCCTTGTCCTGAGCGCGCGGCGCCAGCAGCTCAACCACGCCCTCGACCAGGGCGGCGGCGTCGAAGGGCTCGGCAGCGAGATCGAGGCGCCCGGCCTCGATGCGGGAGAAGTCGAGGATGCCGTCGACAAGGCCGAGCAGCGCCTTGCCGCTGGTGCGGAACGCCTCGACATAGGTGCGCTGCTCGGGATCGAGCCGCGTCTCGAGCAGAAGATCCGCCATGCCGAGGATGCCGTTCAACGGCGTGCGCAACTCGTGGCTGACCGTGGCGAGGAAGCGGGATTTGGCGACGTTGGCGGCCTCGGCCCGGCTCTTCGCCTCATCGAGCGAGCGCGCCGCCTCGACGCGCTCGGTGACGTCGTGGCCCGCCCGCAGCCAGCTCGGGCCGTCCGCGCTGCCGGTCGCCGGCATCTCGATGAAGGAGAACCAGCGCGGCACCCCGTCCACCGGCATCAGGCGCTCCTCGACCACCCGCACGCCGTCCGGCCGCTGCTCGCTCGCGCCGCGCTCGATCACCTGCGGGCTCAGCGTCGAGCCGATCAGCTCCAGTGGCTTCACGCCGAGCAGGGCGGCGAAGCCCTCGCTGGCGAAGGTGATCCGTCCCTGCCCGTCCCGCTGGACCACGGCCTCGGTCGTGGCCTCGACCAGCACCCGGTAGCGCTCCTCGCTCTCGGCGATGTGCCAGAGTCGATCCTGGAGCGCCTCCGTGACATCGGAATCCGGCACGACGGACCCGCCGCGGCGGAGCGACACCAGGATCAGCGTCAGCATCGCGGCGGCGATGCCCAGGCCCATCACGCTCACCGCAAGGGTTATCGGTTCCACGCAGGTCCCCTAAAGCCGGCCGATGCCGGAGGCCCGGCACGTCAGGGGAGCGACAGTGCCAGCCGCGCGTGAAGCGCCGCTTGAGAAAGAGGCTTAAGGGGAAGTGAGCGGGACCGGTGGATTTCGCCGGTCGCCCGCGGCCCGGCTCACACTTCGGGAAACCGCCGGAGCAGCGCGTTCCCGTCGAGCCGGAGCGCGGCGCCGACTTCGGCCAGGGCGGCGTGCTCTTCGCGTCCGATGCCCTCGTGGTCGGCCACGTCCGCCGCGACGAGGAAGACGTTGCGGCGCTGCTCCTCGGATCGTCCGGCGACGGCACCGATGCGCACGAGGTTCTCCGCGCGGCCGGCGCGGGTGCGGGCGCGGCCGAGCGCCTCGTAGAGGGCGTGTTCCAGCATCAGGCTGTCGTAGCCCTTCTCGATGATCGGGTTCGACCGGATGCCGGCCAGCGCCGTCTCGAACTCCTCGCTCATCAACTCGCCATCGGCGACCGCGACGTTGGCGCAGGCCGAGACCGCCGCCTGCATCAGCGACTCGTCGCCGGCATAGGCCTTGAGGGTGGTGCGGAACCGCTCAACCGCGTCGTGAAGAAGACCCATGTCCTGACAAAACCCTGCCCGACAAAACCCCATCTCGGAGCCCCGACAACGGGGATGCCGGTCAAACGATCCGCGCGCTGTCCCGCACCCGCGCTTCGGCAGCCTCGATCGCCTCCGGCGTGCCGACATGCAGCCATTGCCCGTCGAGGCGAAGGCCCTGGAGGCGGTTGCGTCGGATCGCCCGGTCGAACAGCAGGGTGAGGGAGAACGGACCCTCCGGCGTGTCGGCGAACAGCTCCGGCTTCAGGATCGCCACGCCGGCATAGATGAAGGGCGCGACCTCGCGCTCGCCGCGCCACGACAGCCGGCCGTCCGCGTCCATGTCGAAATCGCCCGCCCCCTCGTAGCCGAGGCTCGTCGCGGTCGGGGCGACGAGGAGCAGGATGTCGGTCGTGTCGGGATCCCAGGCCTCGATCAGCCGGCCGAGATTGGGCCGCGGCCCCTCCAGCCAGAACGAATCCGAGTTGAACACCACGAAGGGCTCGTCTCCGAACCGGTCGAGCGCCTTCTTCACGCCGCCGCCGGTCTCCAGCAGCGCGTCGCGCTCGTCGGAGACGACGATGTCGGGCGCACCGGTGCGGTGGGTGAGGTGCCCCTCCATCAGGTCGGCGAGCCAGTGGACGTTGACCACCGCCGTCTCGATGCCGCCCGCCGCCGCCCGGTCGAGGGCGTGGTCGATCAGCGCCTTGCCGGCGACCTCGACCAGGGGCTTGGGCAAGGTCGCGGTGATCGGGCGCATGCGCTTGCCGAGGCCCGCCGCGAGCACGAAAGCGCGGGTGATTCGTTTGGGATGTTGCTCGTCGCTCATGACGCGTTCGCGGGCCGGTTCGAAGGGAGCGGTTAGGGGGCGGGGTCGGAGTCCGGCCGCGGCGCGACGAGGCTCGGCAGGTGCGTCTCGTGCCACGCCCGCACCGGCGCCAGCGCCGGATGGGCGAGGTTGCGCGCGAGATAGCCCTCGATCCGCGGCAGGTGGGCGAGGTAGCCCGGCTTGCCGTCGCGCTTGTCGAGGCGCGCGAAGATGCCGAGGATCTTGGTGGCGCGCTGCGCCGCCAGAACCGCGTAGGCGCGGGCGAAGGCCTGCATGTCGAAGCCGATGTCGCGGCTGCGGCGCTCGCGGATGTAGAGGCCGAGCAGCCGCAGCTCGAAATCGGCGCTGGCATCGACCCGGGCGTCCTGGAGCAGCGAGGCGACGTCGTAGGCCGGGTGGCCCATCACCGCGTCCTGGAAGTCGATCACCCCCACCCGCTCCAGCCCGGTCCGTTCGGGGAGCCAGATCAGGTTGGGCGAGTGGTAGTCGCGCAGGGTCCAGGTGGCGGGCTCGGCGACCAGATCCCTGAGCGCCTCGGTCCAGAGGTCGCGGAAGGCCGCGCGCGCCTCCGGCGACAGCATCGTCCCGCGGATCGCGGGGGCGTACCATTCCGGCAGCAGCTCCGCCTCGAACAGCAGGGCTTCGAGATCGTAGGGCGGGATGACGTGATCGATCCCCTCGCTCACCGGCACCGTCGCGGGCAGGTCGGTGGCGTGCAGCTTGGCGAGCAGGCGAACGGCCTCGGCGTAGCGTTCCGGCCGCGGCGCGCCGTTCTCGATCACCGGCTCGGTGCCGAGATCCTCCAGGATCAGCAGGCCGGCATCGAGGTTCTCGCCCAGGATCTTCGGGGCCGAGAAGCCGATCGCCCGCAGCGCCCGGTCCATGCCGACGAAGGCATGGACGCTCTCGGCGAGTTTGACGATCGCGCTGTAGGGCTTCCCGTCCTTCACCGGCGGCCCGTCGGGCCGGGGGGGCGAGATCATCAGCACGGCGGTCTCGCCGCCCGGCTTCACCAGGCGCTCGTAGGCGCGCGAGGAGGCGTCGCCCTGCATCAGCACCCGGTCGGCCTCGTCCCAGCCGGTGCGGGCGAGCAGCGCCCGGACGGCGCGGGCGCGCTCCAGCCGCTCGCGCATGTCGCCGCTGCCGTCGATCCGCACGAGGCGCGCCTCCTCGCCGAACTCCGCCCGCAGGGACAGCTCGACGATCAGCGTGGGATTGTCGCGCGCACCCAGCCGCTCGGGCCACTCGACCAGGGTGATCGCGGTCTCGGAGAGTTCGTCGAAGCCGAGTTCCACCAGCTCGTCCGGCCCGCGCAGGCGGTAGAGGTCGGCGTGGATCACGCTGCGGCCCGAGCGGGTCTCGTAGGGCTGCATCAGGGTGAAGGTCGGGCTCGGCACTTCGAGCGCCGGGTCGCCGGCCAGCTCGCGGATCATCGCCCGGGCGAGGGTGGTCTTGCCGGCACCGAGCCCGCCGGAGAGGGCGACGAGGTCGCCGGGTCGGAGAATGCCGGCCAGGAAGGCGGCCATGTCCTCGGTCGCGCCCTCCTCGGGCAGCAGCACCTCCCAGGCGGCGCGCCGCGGAACCGCCGCCTCGCCCTGCGACGGGCCGGGCCGCGGGCTTGCCGCCGTGCTGTCCGGAACCTCGCTCAACGCCCCAATCCTCCGCACCATCGCGAACGGCCACCCCGATGAGGGTTAAGCCTCAACCATCCTAGCGGGGGATGTTTAACCCTTTTTCCGCGCCCGCGTTGAGCCCCGCCCTGCGGCGTCGGCCGGTCTCGTCACGATTTCGCGGCCGCCCGACGCTACTCGGCGGCCTCGGCGAGCCCGCCATTGCCCGGCGGCGTGTCGACCGGGAACAGGCACGTGACGCGGGTGCCCGCGCCCGGTGCCGAGTGGATCTCGACGCGGCCGCCGTGCAGCTCGACGAAGGAGCGCACGATCGAGAGGCCGAGGCCGACGCCGCGGTGCTTGGTGCCCAGCGTGTTGCTCTCGAACCGGTCGAACACCCGGTCGATCACCTCGGGCGCGATGCCGCGGCCGCGATCGATCACCGTCAGCCGCAGCGCCGTCCCCTCGCGCCGCGCCTCGACGCGGACCTGCTGGCCGGGGGCGGAGAAGCCGACCGCGTTGGAAAGCAGGTTGAACAGGATCTGGCGCACCCGCTTGCCGTCGGCGAAGACGCTGCCGATGTCCTCCGGCACGTCGAGGTCGAGGCCGATATCGGATTCCGCCAGCCGATCCTCGATGCCGCGGGCGGCGGCCTCCACGGTGGAGCGCACATCGATGGTCTCGCGCTGGAGCTCGAGCGAGCCAGCATCGATCGAGGCGAGGTCGAGGATGTCGTTGATGATGACGAGCAGCGCGGCGGACGAGCGCATGATGTGCTCGGAATATTCGCGCTGGCGCTCGTTGAGGGCGCCGACGGTCTCGTCGCCGAGGAGCTGGGTGAAGCCGATGATGTTGGTGAGCGGCGAGCGCAGCTCGTAGGAGACGTGGTGGACGAAGGTGTCGCGCAGCTGCGAGGCGCGCTCCAGGGCGTCGTTCTTCTCGGTCAGCGCCCGCTCGACATTGGCGCTCGCGGTGACGTCGATGAATGTCAGCAGCGTGGCGCCGAGCGGCAGGGGCTGCGAGGAGCAGTCGAGCACCGTGCCGTCGTTGATGTTGAGGCGGCAGGCATGGCCGCTGCGGGTCTCGGACAGGCCGGTGATCGATTGCCGAATGCCGGCCCAGGGGCTCTGGTCCGGCGTCAGCGTCCGGCAGGCGGCGATCACCGCATCGACATGCGGCTTGCCCGCCAGCGTCGCCGGATCGAGGCGCCAGGTCGCAGCGAAGGCGCGGTTGGCCACCGTCAGGCGCCCGTCGGCACCGAACACCGCCACCGGCTCCTTGAGCGCTTCCAGCGTCTCGGCCTGCTCCTTCATCAGCGCGTCGTAGCGCGAGGCGAGCTTCATGCTCTCCGAGACGTCATGGTAGAGATAGGTCAGGCCGCCCTGCGGGTTGGGGGCGGCGACGACGCGAAGCGTCCGCCCGTCGGGCAGGTACCAGGGTGTGTCGGTCGGCTCGACCGCGCGGTAGGCGGCGAGCACGTCGGTCTTCCACGAGCGGAAATCAGCCTGCTCGGGCAGTTTGCGGGCGGCGCGCAGGCGGTCGAGGATCTCGCCGTCGAGCGGGCGGCCTTCGAGAAAGGCCGGATCGAGGTCCCACAGGCGCTGGTAGGCAGCGTTGTGGAAGATCAGGCGCTGGCGCGCATCGAACATCGCCACCGCGGTCGGCAACTGGTCGAGGGTGCGCACATTGGCATCCATCTGCCGCTGCAGGTCGGCCCGCACGCTCTCCAGCTCGGACACATCGACGGCGATGCCGACGCGGCCGGTCTCCAGGGTGCTCTCGCTGACGTCGAGGGTCCGGCGCGCGCCCGCCACCACCGCCGACAGGCGCAGCGGCTGGGGCGCGAGGCCGGGCCGCCGCACTTGGCGGGCGATCAGGTCGCGGGCGCCGCGGTCGAGGAGTTCCAGGCCGTGGCTCAGGGCGGTCTCGCGGCTCGGGGCCTCGACGGCGGCGGCGTAGGCGGCGTTGACGAAGGCGAGCGCTCCATCCGGGCCCCGGTGCCAGACCGGCTGCGGCAGCGCGTCGAGCAGGCCCGCGAGTGCGGCCAGACCGCGCTTGGCCTCGTCCAGGGTGTGGCGGAGCTCGATCAGCTCGCGGCGCTCCTCAGTGGTCTCGCGCAGGCGCAGCAGCGCCCGGCCGCCCACCGCCTGACCCTGCGCCTCGATGAAGCGCCCGGCGAGGCTGCGCAGGTTCGTCCGGAACCCGGTGCCGCGCTCGCGCAGCGTGGCGACCGCCGCCTCGAGGAGCTGCGCGTCCTGGGGCGTGAGCCACGTGCCGAAGGTCAGCAGGTGCCGCGAGTTGCCCTGGCTCCCGCGCGCATCCTGGCTCCGCAGATCCTGGCGAAGGTCCTGGGCGAACCCCGCGTCGCCGACGATGCTCGGCTCGCCGCGCCCGGCCCAGGCGACGAGCACCTGGCGCTCGGAATGGAGCAGCATCTCGGCCCGGTCATGGGCGCCGCGGAGCTGGGCGAGCTCGTCCTGATACACGCGTTCCTTGCGTGTCCAGCTGACGCGCTCGCGCAGGTAGACGAGCGACAGGATGGTCGCGAACAGGATCAGGCCGAGAACGACGGCGAGGCCGGCAACGTTGTGCGTCTGCATCGCTCCCAGCATCGGCCTCGCTTCGATGGACGGAGCGCCCTCGGCGAATGCGGCGACCGGCGCCGCGACGATGAGGACGCCGACGCGCGACAGAACGCGCGCCGCCCGTTCCAGACCCATGTCCCGCCCCCACCCCACCAGACCCGGCACTCCGCGGGACTCGCGCCCACGGCCTGGAAAGCTCCCGGAAAGCGCCGGGCAAATGCCTGCCGTCGCGTCCGGCTTGCCGCCGCCGCGCGGGCACCTGCTTCCGAAGATTCGCGCCACTGTAACGCGGGGGCGATTCCGGCTGGAAGCGCCTTTATCGCCCCGGACGGGTCCGCCCTGCATTCCGGTGGCTTACAGCACCCAAAAGCCACACCACCGAAATGGTCCCTTGACGAGTTCTCGCGAGTGATCGGCGCGCCGGACGGTGCCGGGACCGCCGATTCCGGGGGCGGCGCAGCGGGAAAACAGTTTCGCCGAATGCGCCCGCGCCGCCGGTTCTGGCGACGTGCTTGCCGCCAGACGAGAGAAGCCCGGCCATGGGCCGGGCTTCTTTTCGCGAATCTTGTTCGCGAGGCCGAATTGGGTCGAGCCCGATCCGGTTTCATCCTTCGGGCTGGCGTCTCGCGCGCGGCCGTGCGGGCCGGCCGATGGCTCGCCCGCTTCGGTTCGCGCCGAGATCCTGTCGCGAGCCCGGCATCCTGCGGGGATGCCGGGCTCGCGGGGGCCGATCAGTAGCGGTAGTGCTCGGGCTTGAACGGGCCGGTCTGCGACACGCCGATATAGGCGGCCTGATCGGGGCGGAGCTTGGAGAGCTTCACGCCGATCTTCTCCAGGTGCAGGGCCGCGACCTTCTCGTCGAGGGCCTTGGGCAGGGTGTAGACCTGCCGCTCGTACTTGCCGGGGTTCGTCCAGAGCTCGATCTGGGCGAGCGTCTGGTTGGTGAAGGAGGCCGACATCACGAAGGACGGGTGGCCGGTCGCATTGCCGAGGTTCACCAGGCGGCCCTCCGAGAGGAGGATGATGCGGTGGCCGTCGGCGAACTCGATCTCGTCGACCTGCGGCTTGATGTTGGTCCACTTGAGGTTCTTGAGACCCGCGACCTGGATCTCGTTGTCGAAGTGGCCGATGTTGCACACGATGGCGCGGTCCTTCATCGCCCGCATGTGCTCGATCGTGATGATGTCCTTGTTGCCGGTGGCGGTCACGAAGATGTCGGCGCGCGGCGCGGCATCTTCCATGGTGACGACCTCGTAGCCTTCCATCGCCGCCTGCAGAGCGCAGATCGGGTCGATTTCGGAGACCAGCACGCGGCAGCCGGCATTGCGGAGCGAGGCGGCCGAGCCCTTGCCCACGTCACCGAAGCCCGCGACCATCGCGACCTTGCCGGCCATCATCACGTCGGTGCCGCGGCGGATGCCGTCGACCAGCGACTCCTTGCAGCCGTAGAGGTTGTCGAACTTCGACTTGGTGACCGAGTCGTTCACGTTGATCGCCGGGAAGAGCAGCTTGCCCTCCTTGGCGAGGTTGTAGAGGCGGTGCACACCCGTGGTGGTCTCCTCGGAGACGCCCTTGATCGAGTCGGCCAGACCCGCGAACCAGCCCTTCGGCTTCTCGGCGAGCTTCTTCTTCAGGAGCGCGAAGAAGACCTCCTCCTCCTCGGATTCCGGCTTGTCGAGGAAGGCGGTGTCGCCGTTCTCGGCGCGCAGGCCGAGGTGGACGAACATGGTGGCGTCGCCGCCGTCGTCGAGGATCATGTTCGGCATGCCGCCGTCATGCCAGTCGAACAACTTCGAGGTGTAGTCCCAGTACTCGGTCAGGGTCTCGCCCTTCACGGCGAAGACCGGGATGCCGGCGGCGGCGATCGCGGCGGCGGCGTGGTCCTGGGTCGAGTAGATGTTGCACGAGACCCAGCGGATGTCGGCGCCGAGCGCCTTCAGGGTCTCGATCAGCACCGCCGTCTGGATCGTCATGTGCAGCGAGCCGGCGATCTTGGCGCCCTTGAGCGGCTGCGACGCGCCGTACTCGGCGCGGGTCGCCATCAGGCCGGGCATCTCGGTCTCGGCGATCGAGATCTCCTTGCGGCCGTAATCGGCCAGCCCGATGTCGCGGACGATGTAATCGTTGGCAGCTGCCATGTCGGTATCCCTTCTCAGTCGTGGCCGGCGCGAAACAGCGAGTTGTTCCGGCGCTTCGGCCCGGCGCATCGGCCGGTTCACCCGGCCGGGTCGGCCATCCCTGTAGCAGGGCTCGGCTTAGGGAGCAATCAAGACATAAAGATGTCTTTATGCGTTTGATTCCAGGGTGGGGCTGGCACAAGGATGCCGCCGCGGCCCTAGGCCGGCTCATCCCGCAATTGCCGCCGGATGATCTTGCCGCTCGTCGTCATCGGCAGGGTGTCGCGAAACGCGAGCGCGCGCGGCATCTCGTGGGCGGAGAGCCGGGCCTTGGCGAAGGCGAGGATTTCGGCGGCGAGCGCGTCCGAGGGAGAGAAGCCCGCGCGCAAGGTGACGAAGGCTTTCACGGTCTCGGTGCGCAGCGGGTCGGGCACGCCGACGGCGGCCGCCAGCGCCACCGCCGGATGGGCGCAGAGGCAGGCCTCGATCTCGGCCGGGCCAATCCGGTAGGCCGCCGAGGTGATGAGATCGTCCTCGCGGCCGACGAAGCGGATGTAGCCGTCCGCATCGCGCCGCGCCTGGTCGCCGGTCATCCACCAGCCGTCGCGGAATTTTTTGGCGGTCGCCTCGGGCTGATTCCAGTAGCCGAGGAACAGCACCGGGTCGGGCGCGCGCACGGCGATCTCGCCGGTCTCGTCGGTGTCCGCTTCGGTCCCGTCCTCGCGCAGCACCGCGACGCGGTGGCCCGGCACCGGCTTGCCCGTGGCGCCGGCCCGCGCCACGCCGATCCGCGCGCTGGAGGCGAGAACGAGATTGCACTCGGTCTGGCCGTAGGCCTCACCGATGGTGAGGCCGAGCGCGGCTCGCGCCCATTCGAAGGTCTCGGCCCCGAGCGCCTCGCCGGCCGAGGCGATGTTGCGCAGGGCGGAGAGATCGAAGGTTTCGCGCGGGTTCGCGACGCCGCGCAGCATCCGCAGCGCGGTCGGCGGCAGGAAGGCGCGGGTGACGCCGAGATCGGCCATCAGCCGAAACGCCGCCTCCGGCTCGAACCGGCCCGAGGCCCGGGCGACAACCGGCATGCCGAGGCGCAAGGACGGCATCAGCACGTTGAGGAGCCCACCGGCCCAGGCCCAGTCGGACGGGGTCCACATCAGCCCGGTGCCCGCGGAGGGGAAGCCGTGCATGAGCGTCCAGCCCGGCAGGTGGCCGAGCAGCACCCGGTGGCCGTGGAGCGCCCCCTTGGCGAGACCGGTCGTGCCGGAGGTGTAGATCATCAGCGCCGGATCGTCCGGCCCGGTCGCCCGCGTCGTGAACCCGTCCGGAGCCGCCTCCAGAAACGCGAAAAAATCCTCGGCGGATGCGGCGGCCCCATCGACCGAGAGGATCGTGACGAGATCCGGCAGCTCGGCCCGCAGCCGTTCCAGCTTGGCCAGACCGGCCGCGTCGGTGACGATGGCCCGCGCGCCCGAATCGGCGAGCCGGTGAAGCAGGGCCGTCTCGCCGAACAGGCCGGCGAGCGGCAACGCGATCGCCCCCAATCGATAGGCGGCGAAGTGAGTGATCACCACCGCGGCCGATTGCGGGAGCAGCACCGCCACCCGGTCGCCCGGTTCGACGCCGCGGGCGGCGAGCGCCGCCGCGAGCCGCAGCGAGTCGGAGCGCAGGCGGCCGTAGCTCACCGTCTCGGGCCGGTCGTCGGACCCGAGCACGAGCAGCGCGGTGCGGTCGGGCTCGGTCAGCGCCCAGCGGTCGCAGACATCGGCCGCGATGTTGTAGCGCTCCGGGATCTCCCAGCGGAAACCCGCGACGAGGTTTTCGTAAGTGTCGGCCGGCTCCGGCACGGCAATGTCCCCGAACCTGCGGCGGCCCCCCGGCGCCGGTCGTGCTTCGTCCTGCCGGTTCCGCCGCAGCGGGACCGATCGCCTCTCATCCGCCCTCGCCGCGCCGGTCGCAATCCGCACTCGACGCGCAGTGACGGGGCTCAGTCTTCGCGCTGCGGAAACCCGGCGCGGAAGGCGAAATCGGTGATCGGGCGGCGCCCGTTCGGCTGTTCCTTGGCCTGCTGTTCCTCGCTCAGTTCCGCCCAGGGCGTAGCCCGCCCGACCGCGTAGGCCGCCTCGACACGATGATGCTCGGGCACGTTCAGCGCCGTCACCGCCCGCTCCTTGTCGAAGCCGCCCATCCCGTGAACGTGCCAGCCCTGACGGTTGGCCTGGAGCGCGAAGGCGAGCGAGGCCGCACCGGCATCGAGGGAGTGGCTGGCCGAGGGCTTGAACTCGTCGCCGACCTTCATTCGTGTGTTCGAGACGAGGATCACGAGCGCGCCGGCATCCTTCGCCCATTTTTGGTTGCCCGGTACGAGAAGGTCGAAGAACCCCTCCCATTCCGGGGTGCCGCGCAGAGCGTAGACGAAGCGCCAGGGCTGCGAGTTGTAGGACGAGGGCGACCAGCGCGCCGCCTCGAACATCCTGAGCAGCTCGGACTCGGGCACCGCCTCACCGGTGAAGGCGCGCGGCGACCAGCGCTCGAGGAAGATCGAGTCGATCGCGTGGTCGGGCGTGCGGGTGGTGGGACGGGTCGTCGCTTCGGTCACCGGGGACGGGCTCCAGGCTGGCAGGGCTTTGGTGCGGCGCACCGTATGGCAGCGCACAAGAGCGGGCTAGGGGGTGGTGTTGCCGCGCCTCCCGAGGCGGGCGAGAACGACGTGGATGACATCGGCGCGACGAGGATGCCCGTGAGCGAGACCAGCTCGAACCCCCTTCTGTTGCGCGCCGACCGGGACGGCGTCGCCACGCTGACGCTCAACCGGCCCGGAGCCCGCAACGCCCTGTCTCTCGCCCTGCTCGAAGCCCTGAGCAACGCCTTCGCCGCCCTGGCGGAGGACGCCAGCGTGCGCGCCGTGGTGCTGGCGGCGGCGGGGCCCGCCTTCTGCGCCGGCCACGACCTCAAGGAGATGACCGGCTACCGGGGCGAGGCCGACCGCGGCGCGAGGCGGTTCGAGGCCCTGTTCGCGCTGTGCTCGGGCGTGATGTCGGCGATCCCTGCCCTGCCCCAGCCGGTGATCGCGGCGGTGGAAGGCGTGGCGACCGCCGCCGGCTGCCAGCTCGTGGCCTCCTGCGATCTGGCGGTCGCGGGGGCTCAGGCGCGTTTCGCCACGCCGGGCGTGCAGATCGGCCTGTTCTGCTCGACGCCGATGGTGGCGCTCTCGCGCAACCTCTCGCGCAAGGCGGCGATGCGGATGCTGCTCACCGCCGAGATGGCGGATGCGGAGGAGGCCCGGCGTCTCGGGCTCGTCAACGAGGTGGTGGAGGCGGGCGGTGCCCTGGCGGCCGCTCAGGCGCTGGCCGCGGGCATCGCCGCGCGCAGTCCGTACACCGTGCGGGTCGGCAAGCGGGCCTTCTACGAGCAGCTGGAGATGCCGCTGGCCGAGGCCTACGCCCATGCAGGCCGGGTGATGACGGAGAACATGCTGGCACGGGCGGCGGAGGAGGGGATCGGCGCTTTTCTCGACCGTAAGGCGCGGTGAGGCGCGAACCGATTGTCCGCCCGCGCATTGCCTCCGCGGCGCCCTCAAGCCGTCACGACCCCTGGGCAATCGGACTCGCATGCTCCTCAGACGCCCTCCTCCGATCTCCCCCGAGCCGGGTCCGGACACGAAAAAAATTGTGAGCTGGAACCTCCTGCGCCGCACCGGTGCAGCGGTGGATTGCCTCGTGACGCTGATCGAGCAGGAGCGGCCCGACCTGCTGCTGATGCAGGAGGCGACGCGGGAGATCGCCGCGCTCAAGGACCGGGTCGGCGGCGTCTATGCCTGGGCGCAACTGCCGGGGCGCATCCACGGGTTGGCGATGTGGAGCCCGATCCCCTGGGCGAAGCCGCCCGAGATCGTCCCGCTCCCCTCGGGCGTGCTGATCGACCGGGTCTGCCAAGTGCTCGATTGGGGCGAGTTCGGCGTCGCCAACGTCCACCTTTCCCACGGGCAGGTGCTGAACCGGCGCCAGCTCCGGCGGATCGAGAGCCACTTGCCGCAGCAGGCCGCGGTGCTCGGCGACTACAACATCGTCGGGCCGGCCCTCGTGCCGGGGTTCCGCGATGTCGGCCCCCGGCGGCCGACCCATGCCATGGTCAACGTGCTGCCGCTCCGGCTCGACCGCTGCCTCGTGCGCGGGCTCGTCTGCCACGAGCGCGCGGTGCTGCCCCGCGGGCTGTCCGACCACCATCCGATCGTGGTGCGCCTCTCGCCCGCGCCGGAGGGGGCCGCCGCTGTCGGGCGGCTCAGAGGTATGGCAGAAGCAGTCGGACGGCTGCGTCGCGCAAACGCACGGGGAGCGGGCGGGCGTCGAGATCGGACAGCGTCAGACGGGTCTGCCGCTTCCCCACGATGAAGGCTTCGAGGGTCCGGGCCAGCGGCACGTCGTAGACCTCGACGTTCAGCTCGAAATTCAGGCGGAAGCTGCGCGAATCCCAGTTCGCGCTGCCGATGAAGCACCATTGCCCGTCGACGGTCATCGCCTTCGAGTGGTCGAAGGGCGGGCCGTCGATCCAGATCCGCACGCCGCTCCTGAGGAGCGGGTCGATATGGCCGCGGGTCGCCCAATCGACGAAGCGGTGATCGCTCGCCTTGGGGATGACGACATCGACCTCGATCCCCCGCGTCGCGGCGAGGCAGAGGGCGTTCACGATGAGGTCGTTGGGCAGGAAGTAGGGCGTCGCCAGCCGGATCGATTGTCTGGCGCAGGCGATGACCTGCAGGATGACGGTGGCGATCTTCTCGATGTCGGCGTCCGGTCCCGAGGTGACGACGCGGGCGGTGACGGTGCCGGCCGGCGCCAGCGGCGGCAGCCACGCCTCGCCCTCCAGCTCTTCGTCGCTCACGAACAGCCAGTCGGCGATGAAGGCCTGGGTCAGGTGCTCGACCACCGGTCCCTCGATCCGGAAATGCGTGTCGCGGATCGGGAAGGCCGGCTTTTCGCGGATGCGGTTGCCGTCGGAGATGTTGACGCCGCCGGTGAAGGCGGTCCGCCCGTCGACGATCAGCAGCTTCTTGTGGGTGCGCAGGTTCAGGAACGGCATCCGCCAGGGCAGGACGGAGTGCATGAACAGCCCGGCCGGCACGCCGAGCCTGCGCAGCCGCCGCCACGCCGCGGGGAAGAAGTAGCCGCTGCCGATGCCGTCGAGGATGACCCGCACCTCGGCGCCCCGCTCCTGCGCCGCGTGCAGCGCCGCGCAGAAGGCCCGGCCGATCTCGTCGTCGCGGAAGATGTAGCTCGACAGGGCGACGCTGCGGCGGGCCTCGCCGATCGCCGCCAGCATCGCCGGATAGGCCTCGTCGCCGTTGCGGAACACCTCGACCCGATTGCCCGCCACCGTCGGCAGGCCGGTGATCGCCTGCACCGCCCGGTCGAGCGCGCGGTAGGATTCGGGCACGTGGGCGGAGGGCTGCGGCGTGTCGTCGACGGCCTGCGAGGGACGCCGCTTCAGCCGCCGGGCGCGCCGCTCGACCCGGTTGATGCCGAAGGTGAGGTAGAGCAGCGTGCCGAAGACCGGCGCCAGCCATGCCAGCCCGATCCAGCCGATCGCCGCGCCCACCACCCGCTTGCGCAGCAGCACGTGGGTGCTGACGCCGAGGGACAGCACGAGGCCGATCGCCGCGACGATCTCGGTGCGCAGCGAGGCCGTCGTGCCGAGCCATCGGGTGAGGACTTCTTCCACCGGTCCGCCTTGCCGCCCTGCCCTGTCTGGGAACGGCGCAGGAGATAAGCCAAGCCTGGGGCGGCGAACAGGCGGCTCGCCAGAAATCACCGCCCCGTGCTAGAACAAACCTCGAACGGTTGACGCCGCGGCCGCCGCCTTTCGAAAGCCTTCACCATCTTGTCCTCAGGTGGTCGGCCAAGGAGCGTGGCGTCCGGTCGGTCACGTTCCTCACAGCGTCAGGTCTCACACCGTCGAGCATGTCCGCGAGCGCCGCTCCCCGCGTCTTCACGATTCCCCCCGGCACCCCGTTCCTGCCGACGCTGGCGGACGCCCTCGTCTCGGGCCGCCTCGTCGGCGAGGTCGGCCACGATCCGTTCGCGCTGGCCTCCGTCACGCTCTACCTGCCGACGCAGCGCGCGGTGCGGGCGCTCTCGACCGTTCTCGCCCAGCGGCTCGGCGGGGCGGCCCTGCTGCCGCGGATGATCCCGCTGGGCGAAGCCGACGAGGCGGAACTCGACCTCTCTTCGAACACGCTCCTCGAGACGCCGGAGGATCTGCTCTATCCCTCGATCCCCGCCCTGGAGCGTCGGCTGATCCTGGCGCGCCTCGTCCAGAAATGGGCGGAGACGGTGGACCGCGAGCTCCTGCCCATCGACGACGAGGTGCCCTTCCTCGTGCCCTCCTCCCCCGCCGACGCGGTGGCGCTCGCCGCCGACCTCGAAGGGCTGATGGACGCGCTCACCGTCGAGGGCCTGCCCTGGAGCGAGATCGCCTCCGCCGTGGAGGCCGAGCACTCGCGCTATTTCCGCCTCACCCTCGACTTCCTGCGGATCGCCGCCGAGCACTGGCCCGACATCCTCGCCGCGCGTTCGCTCGCCGACCCCGCCGCCCGCGCCCGCCGCCTCGTGCTCGCCGAGGCCGCCCGGCTCGACCGCGACCGGCCGGACGATCCGGTGATCGTCGCCGGCTCCACCGGCTCGGTGCCCGCCACCGCCCGGCTGATCGCGGCGGTGGCCCGCCTGCCCCGCGGCGCCGTGGTGCTGCCGGGGCTAGACCTGCATCTCGACGAAGAGGGCTGGGAGGCGATCGACGGCGCCGGCGGCACGCGGGACGAGATCGCGCACGGCCACCCGCAGGCAATCCTGCGGGCGCTGATCGGACCGAGGGGTCTCGCCGCCGGCCGGGCGGAGGTCGGGACCCTCGGCGATCCCTCGCCCGAGGCGCTGTCGCGGGAGAGGCTGCTGTCCCAGGCCCTGCGCCCGGCCGAGACCACCGACCTCTGGGCCCGCCTCGACGCGGCCGAGCGGCTGGCTCTGGCGCGCGGCGGCATGGCCGGCCTCGCCGTGGTCGAGGCGGCGGACGAGCGCGAGGAGGCGCTGGTCGCCGCGCTGGCGCTGCGCGAGACCCTGGAAACCCCCGGCGCCACCGCCGCCCTCGTCACCCCCGATCGGGGGCTGGCGCTCCGCGTCTCCGCCGAGCTCGCCCGCTGGGGCATCGCGGCGGAGGATTCGGCGGGCCTGAGTCTCGCCCGTTCGCAGGCGGGCCGCTTCGCCCGCCTCGTGGCCGAACTCGCCGCCGAGGTGGCGCCGGCCCGCGTCATCGCGCTGCTCGCCCACCCCTTCGTCCGGCTGGGGCTGAGCCGCAGCGAGGTGGTGCGCGCCGCCGCCGCCCTGGAGATCGGCGGCCTGCGCGGCCCGGCGCCGATTCCGAAGAACAGCTTCGACGGCATGCGCGCCGCCGTGGCGCTCCAGCGCAACGCCACCGAGCGGGTGCCGCGGGCGAAGCGGCGCCTGAAGGCGATCGACTGGGATCTCGCCGAGAACATCCTCGACCGGCTGGAGATCGCGCTGGACCGCTTCCGCACCGACCTCCAGCCGGCCATCGGCAATCTCGTGGCGCTCGCCGCCCTCCACCGCGAGGCCTGCGAGCGGATGATGGGCGGGGCGGAGGATGAGGCCGAGGCCGTCGACGACCCCTCCCTCGACACCCTCGACGGGCTGTTCGACGATCTCGAATCGGCCGAGCAGGAGGCGCTGCCGGGCCGCTTCTCCGATTACGCCGCCTTCTTCACCGCGCTCGCCCGCGACCGCACGGTGGCCTGCGCCCAGCGGAGCGCGCATCCGCGCCTGCGCATCCTCGGGCCGCTCGAAGCGCGCCTGCTCTCCGTCGACCGCATCGTGCTCGGCGGGCTCGACGAGGCGGTCTGGCCGGTGCGCCAGACGACCGACGCCTTCCTCAACCGGCCGATGCGCGGACAGGTCGGCCTGAGCCCGCCGGAGCGCCGGATCGGCCAGGCCGCCCACGACTTCGTGCAGGGGCTCGGCACCCACGACGCGGTGGTGACCCGCGCGGCCAAGCGCGAGGGCTCGCCGACCGTGCCCTCGCGCTTCCTCCAGCGCCTGCGCGCCTTCGGCGGCGACGCGGTCTGGGCCGATGCCATCGCCCGCGGCCAGCGCCTGCGCGGGCTCGCCGCGATCCTCGACCGCGGCCGGGAGGCGCCGCCGCCGCGCCTGACCCGGCCGGCGCCGCGGCCCGATCCCGACCTGTTTCCGTCCCGCCTCAGCGTCACCGAGATCGAGACGCTGGTGCGCGACCCCTACTCGATCTTCGCCCGGCACATTCTGGGATTGGAGGCGCTGGAGCCGATGGCGGTGGTGCCGGGCGCGGCCGAGCGCGGCAGCCTGATCCACAAGATCCTCGGCGATTTTTCCGCAGCCCATCCCGGCCCGCTGCCGGCGGACGCGGAAACCCTGCTCTACGCCATCGCCCTCGACGCCTTCGGCCCGCTCCAGGACCAGTATCCGGAACTCTACGCCGAGTGGTTCCCCCGCTACGAGCGGATGGCGGTGGCCTTCCTCGAATGGGAGGCGAGCCAGCGCCAGGGCCTGCGCGCGATCCACGCCGAGCGCTCCGGCAAGCTGACGATCCCGCTCGGCGAAAAGACCTTCACCCTCTCGGCCCGCGCCGACCGCATCGAGGCCCGCGCCGACGGCGGCTACTGCATCGTCGACTTCAAGACCGGCACTCCGCCGAGCAACCGCACGGTCTTCGCCGGCTTCTCGCCCCAGCTCACCCTGGAGGCGGCGATGCTGATGCACGGCGCCTTCGAGGGGTTGAAGGCGGCCTCGCCCCCGGATCTCCTCTACGTCCACGCCTCGGGCGGGCGCGAGCCGTTCCGGCCGATCCCGGTCAAGGCGCCGCCGGGCGACGCGCGGGCGGTGGCGGCCATCGTCGAGGAGCATCTGGAGCGCCTGCGCGGACTCATCGCCCGCTACATGACCGGCGAGGCCGCCTATCCCTCGCGCCCCTATCCGCAATACGTGCGCGCCTACAACGAGTACGATCATCTCGCCCGCGTGCTCGAATGGTCGCTGGCGGGCGAAGGAGAGGCCGCGTGAACGCCCCGCTGACCGGCTTCACCGTCGATGACCTCACCAAGGCGGCCCAGCGCCGGGCGGCCGACCCGCGCCTCTCGGCCTGGGTCTCGGCCAATGCCGGGGCGGGCAAGACCAAGGTGCTCACCGACCGGGTGCTGCGTCTGCTCCTCGATGGGGCGCCGCCCGGCCGCATCCTCTGCCTCACCTTTACCAAGGCGGCGGCCGCCAACATGTCGATCCGCGTGTTCCAGCGCCTCGGCCGCTGGGTGACGCTGGACGACGCGGCGCTGACCGCCGAGCTGATCGAACTCACCGGCGAGCGGCCCGCCCGCGACAACCTGCGGCTCGCCCGCCGCCTGTTCGCCCGCGCCGTCGAGACGCCGGGGGGGCTCAAGATCGAGACCCTGCACGCGCTCTGCGAGCGGCTGCTGCACATGTTTCCGTTCGAGGCCAACGTGCCGGCCCGCTTCGTCGTGCTCGACGACAATCAGTCGCGCGCGGCCTTCGAGATCGAGACCGACAACGTGCTGGCCGACGCGATCCTCGGCGGCGATCAGGCGCTCTCCGAGGCGCTCGCCGTCGTCGGCGCGGAAGCCTCCGGCGACACCCTGCGCGAGGCGATCCGCGCCGCCATGCGCACCCGCGCCCTGTTCTCCGACCACCGCGCCCTGGAGCCGGCCCTCGCCCGCCTGCCCCGCGCCCTCGCGCTTCCCGACGGCGCCAGCGTCGAGACCATCGAGAGGGAGATTCTGGAAGGCAGCACGCTGGGCGACTGGCGCGCGGTCGCGGGCCGGCTGCGCACCGGCAAGGCGACCGACGAGAAGCTCGCCGACGCGCTCGTCGAGGCGGACGCCGCCAGGGATACGCCGAAGGCGCTCGGCCCCTACCGCTCGGTCTTCTTCACCGACAAGGACGAGCCGCGCGCGGCGAAGTCGTTCGGCACCAAGGCGGTGCCGGAGGAGGTGAAGCAGGCGCTCCTCGACGAGCAGGCCCGGCTGATCCCGCTGTTCGATGCCCTTCGCGCCGCGCGCGCGCTTGCCCGGACGCAGGGGCTGTTTCGGCTGGCCGCCGAGATCCACCGCCGGGTCGAGGCGCAGAAGACCCGGCTCGGCGCCCTCGATTTCGACGACCTGATCCACAAGACCCTCGACCTGCTCTCGCGGGTCGGCGCCTCCTGGGTCCTGTACAAGCTCGACCGCGGCGTCGACCACGTCCTCGTCGACGAGGCGCAGGACACCAACCCGCAGCAATGGGAGATCCTGCGCACCCTCACCGCCGAGTTCGCGGCGGGCGAAGGCGCCCGCGGCCTCACCCGCACCCGCTTCGCCGTGGGCGACCCCAAGCAGTCGATCTACAGCTTCCAGGGCGCCGACCCGCGGGAATTCGAGCTGACCCGCCGCGCCTGGGAGCGGGCGGCGAAGGGCGCGGAACTCGACTTCGCCGATGTCAGCCTGAGGCTGTCCTTCCGCACCGCGAGCCACGTCCTCGCCGCGGTCGATGCGGTGTTCCGCGTGCCGGAGCACTTCGCCGGCCTGTCCTTCGATGCGGGGGCGTCGGGCACCGTCCACGCCTCCGCCCGGGCAGGCGTCCCCGGCGCGGTCGAGCTGTGGGGGATCGAGGAACCCGCCGAGGCCGAGGAACCCGATGCCTGGGCCGCGCCCGTCGATGCGCCCGAGCCCAACGCCCCGGCCATCGTCACCGCCCGCCGCATCGCCCGCGCGGTGAAGGCCTGGACGACCCGGGGCGACGCCTGCGGCCGGATCTGGCGGCCGGGGGACGTGCTGATCCTCGTGCGAAAGCGCTCGGCGGCCTTCGAGGAGGTGATCCGCGCGCTCAAAGGTCTCGGCGTGCCGGTGGCGGGCCAGGACCGGCTGGAGGTTGCCGGCCATATCGCCGTGCTCGACCTCGTCGCGGTCGGCCGCGCCGGCCTGCTCCCTGCCGACGACCTGACGCTGGCCACCGCCCTCAAGACGCCGCTGGTCGGGCTCACCGACGACGATCTCACCCGCATCGCTGCCCGTCGCCCCTTCTCCGAGACGCTGGAGGACGCGCTGACCCGCCATGCGGAGGTCGGCGATACCGCGGCGATCCGCGGCCTCGCGGCGCTGCGGCTCTGGATCCGGCTCGCGGCGGAGAACGGTCCGTTCGGCTTCTACGCCGCCCTGCTCGGCGCCCATGGCGGGCGCAGCCGGCTGGTGGCGCGGCTCGGTGGCGAGGCAGGCGATGCCATCGACGTGTTTCTCGCCAAGGCCGCGGAGGCCGAGACCGGGGGCGACGCGCCCTGCCTCGACGCCTTCCTCGCCGATTACGTGGTGCGGCCCGGCCGGGGAAAAAGTGGCCTCTCGGTCAAGCGCGACCTCGAGGCCGGCCGCGACGAGGTGCGGGTGATGACCGTGCACGGCGCCAAGGGCCTGGAGGCGCCGGTGGTCGTGGTCATCGACGGCTGCGAACCGCTCGGCCGCAACGACCCGCCGCTGCTCGGCCTCGACCCCGCCGCCGACGGCCCGCTGCCGCCGGTCTGGACCGGGGGACGCACCCAGGACTGTGCGGCGACGCTCGCCGCCCGCTCCGCCCTCCAGGCGCGGGCGCGGGAGGAGCACAACCGCCTACTCTACGTCGCCATGACCCGGGCCGCCGATCACCTCGTCATCGCCCCCTATCGCGGCGCGACCCGGGAGACGTCGGCCTCGTGGTGCGAGATGGTCCGCATCGGCCTGGAACGGGGGCTGGGGCCTGGCGAGGCGATCGAGACCGAGCACGGGCCGATCACGCTCTGGCGCGACGGCTCGGCCGCCTCGCTCGCCGCGGCGGCGGAGACCCTGGCCCTGCCGGACCCCGAGACGGTGCCGGATTGGCTGTTCTCGAACGCCGCGCCGGAGGTTGAGGCCGCGCCACCCCTGAGCCCCTCGGGCGCGCTTGGCGCCGCGGACGGGCAGCGCCAGCCGCAGCGTCGGCTGGGAGATGCCGAGGCGCGCCGCCGCGGCGCCCTGGTCCACGCCCTCCTCGAACACCTGCCGCGGATCGAACCGGCCCGCCGCGCCGAGGCCGCCGACCGCTTCACCCGCGCCCGAGCGCCGGCCCTGGACGAGGGCAAGCGCAGGGATCTCGTGCGCTCGGTACTGCGGCTGATCGAGGCGCCGGACCTCGCGCCGCTGTTCTCGGGCCAGGCGCGGGCCGAGGTGGCACTCTCGGGGCGGATCGTGGTGGACGGCGTGGAGCGCGACGTCACCGGCCGGATCGATCGCCTCGTGGTGGAAGACGGCCGGGTGATCCTGTGCGACTTCAAGACCGGCCGACCACCCGCGGAGGGCGCCCCGCTCCCCGAGCGCGAGGCGGCGCAAGTCGCCCTCTACGCCCGACTCGCCGCCGCGATCTGGCCGGACCACGCGATCACCGCCCTGCTGGTCTGGACCTCGGGGCCGGTGGTGCGGCGGGTGGGACTTGCAAATGGCAATCCGAGACCAGCTTGACGTTCCAGTCCGATCAAAGTTTTGAAAACACTTCAGGACTTAACAGGCGGATTGATTCGTCGTTTTCTTGTTTCTTGCAATCCAATGATCTGCTGTGCCTCGGATTCGGATCGTGTAGTAGGATTTTTGCGCTTTGGAAACTATAGTAGCAATATAAGCCGCCTGCTGTGAGTAAGACGAGTTCCAGGGTTGCGGCGAGCGCGCTTAGTACTATTGTTTTTGACATGACGAAGGCGAGTTGAAGAATAATAAAAGATCCATATATTACAAAAATAGATAAAATGCGCTCGTCGACTTTGGCATCAAATCTGGAATTGTATTCCTCAAATCGGGGGAACACTCCTCCAACGAAGACCATAAAGAAAGCTCGGCTCTCCACAGACAGGCCATCGAAGAATTCGCGTGGGAGACTTGCGATTGCTGCCCAGAATCTATTGAGGATTAATTGTTGATACGTAAATAAGATGAAAGACAGAACGGGAAATACGAATAAAAATGCGAAGAAGCTGACATGTCCTAATTGTGCTGGAAGTTTTAATTGCGAGTCCAATTTTCCATCCAATAACGCGAGTATGCCGTACGCATTTACCACATTAGTGGAAACAATAACGGCCCAGAAAGACTTTGCGGCATCATTGACGAGATTTGTCGCTTCATACTTCTGCAAACTTGTCGGAAGGCGCGCGCCGCCTTGTAGCGAGCCTGCGATACCGTCTTGTCCCAGATTCCAAACGCTCTCCATGAGAGGGCCGCGAAAGTTTGCGCCGAGAAGGCAGGCTTTCGACAGGTTCGTCGCGTCCGATGGGTGTTTCTGACTGAGAGACTGACGCCAGTTGAGATTGTCATCGTCGGAAATCGTGTCGGTATCGAAATCCGCCTCCTCGAAGTTCGCCTCCGTCAGGTGACATCCCGACATCTCGGCGCCTTTCAACGTTCCTCGCCAGAAATTTGCTCTTCGTCCTACGATCCCTATAAGAGACGTTCTGCAAAGCTTGGCGCCTGCGAAATCCGTTCCATCGACGTGCGCAAAATCGAGCGTTGCACCGCGTAGATCGGCGTCTCTGAATCCAGTGTCCGTCAGGTTAGCCGATCTGAAATCGGCAAGACGCAGATCGCAACCATTGAAATTTTGCTTCTTCAGATCGCACTCAGCGAAGCAAATTTTCTTTCCGAGCTTACCCTCGGATGCTAGAAATAGCACATGGTCTGCAAGAGTCTTCTTCAAATCCTCAGAACGCGGAAGAAACTTATCGGCTGATTGAGTCCTCATCGCCAAAATCTCAGTCGCAATCAGATTTTGTGATTTTATTGGCTTGACGGAAACACTGCTAAAATACAAGGTGGAGAGTAATCAAATAAAATTTATAATAGAATTAAGGTCGTGCTGGCAAGTACACGATCCTGAACACGGAAGTGTCGATCGCAAATTGGAGGCTGATCGGCGAAGGCGTGGCGGAGATCCGGCTGGCTCGAAAAGCTGGCCGGGATCTCTCTCGGATTGAGTTCAGCTGCTCTTCTTCGGCGTCAGCTTGACGATCTGCCCGTCATCCTCGGTTACTGCATAGACGGCGCCGTCGGGACCGACCCGCACGTCGCGGACGCGGTGCTCCAGAGGAATCCGCTCCTCGGTGACGACTTTGTCACCGTCGAGCTTGAGCAGGACGAGCCCGGTGCTGACGAGGCCGCCGATGAGGAACTGGTTCTTCCAGGCCGGAAAAAGATCCTTGTCGTAGAGCGCCATGCCCGAGGGGCCGATCACCGGATCCCAGTAATAGACCGGTTGCACTGTGCCGCCGGCCTGGGTCTGGCCGTCGCCGATCTTCTCGCCGGAATACTCGATGCCGTAGGTCACCACCGGCCAGCCGTAATTGAGGCCGGGGCGCGGGCGGTTCAGCTCGTCGCCGCCGCGGGGGCCGTGCTCCACGGTCCAGAGCCGGCCCTGGCCGTCGAGGGCGGCGGCCTGGACGTTGCGGTGGCCGTAGGACCAGATCTCGGGCTTGGCCTTCTCGCCGCCGGTGAAGGGGTTGTCCTTCGGCGCGTTGCCGTCGGTGTCGATGCGGAACACCTTGCCCAGCCCGCTGGTGAGATCCTGAGCCTGCCCGCGGGTCTGCTTGTCGGAGCGCTCGCCCACCGTGACGAACAGCTTGCCGTCCGGCGCGAAGACGAGGCGCGAGCCGAAATGCTTGTCGCCGTCATAGGTCGGCATCTGGCGGAAGATGACCTTGACGTCGTCGAGCCGGGCCTTGCCGTCGCTCTCGACCAGCTTGGCCTTGGCTACCGTGGTGCCGTTGCCCTTGTCCCGCGGCTCGCTGTAGCTGAAGTAGATCGTGCGGTCGGAGGCGAAGCTCGGGCTCAGCGCCACGTCGAGCAGACCGCCCTGCCCTTTCGGATCGACCTTCGGCACCCCCGCCACCGGCTGGCCCACCGTGCCGTCCTTGGCGACGAGGCGGATCTTGCCGGCCTTCTCGGTCACGATCATGCGCCCGTCGGGCAGGAACTCCATTGCCCAGGGGCTTTCGAGACCCTTCGCCACGACCGCGGTCTCGACTTCGGTCTTCTGCGCCGGCTCCGGCGCGCGGGTCTGGTTGGGCAGAAGCGGCTTGTACTCGGTGTTCGGGGGCTCCTTCTCGGCGATGGAGGTGCCGGCGCTCGGCGCGGCCGGTGCCTGGAACGACTCGCCCTGGACGCGCGGCGCCCGCGTGTCCTCGCCGCCGCCCTGCCCGGAGGGCTGTTGCGCGAAGGCGGAGGCATCGAGGCCGAGGGCCGCGACGGTGGCGAGCAGAAGGGAAAGTGTGCGCGTCACGTCGATTGATCCTTGTGCGGGTCGCCGATCCTGCCCGCCAAATGGGGCGCGGGCGGCCCATGGCGAGGGTCGCGGCGCCGCAGAGGGCCGAAGGCGGCGGCTTTGCACGAGTATGGGCCGGGGATCGACGCGGGGATTGCGGGGACGAGCGGCGCCGTACCCATGTGGGTTCGGCGCGTCAGACCCGCGGCCGGGGCGCGACGCCTTGACCGGAGGATGGGGCGTCGCCAATTCTCTGCCACCGTGAGGCGCCGAACCCACTCCCCGGTGCCGTCCATGCAGGGGACTTCCCTGTTCCCGCGTGGGACCGCGTGTCGAAAGGACGTACGATGGCGACCGTGAAAGTGACCGATGCGAGCTTCGAGCAGGACGTTCTGCAGTCCGCCGAGCCCGTCGTAGTGGATTTTTGGGCGGAGTGGTGCGGCCCCTGTCGGCAGATCGGCCCGGCGTTGGAGGAGATCTCCGTCGATCTCCAGGGCAAGGTGAAGATCGCCAAGGTCAACGTCGATGAAAACCCCGGCATTGCCTCGACCTACGGCATCCGCTCGATCCCGACGCTGATGATCTTCAAGGACGGCAAGCTCGCCAGCCAGAAGGTCGGCGCTGCCCCCAAGGGCGACCTCTCCCGCTGGATCCAGGCGAGCGCCTGACGCGCTGCCCGATCCGGGCCGCATCCCCCGAGACAGCCCGGCCGCGAGGCCGGGCTTTTTCATGCCCGCCGCCCCGCCCATCGACCGGGCGCTTGCGACGGATCGTGAAACGCAAGAAGCCCGGCCTTGCGGCCGGGCTTCCTGGTTTCGAGACCCTTATCGGAGGTTCGGCTTAGTAGCTGCCGAACTTGTAGTTCAGGCCGGCGCGGATGACGGCGAAGTCGACGTCGCGGCGGGCGGTGTTGTTCAGGATGGTCGAGGGCGAGATCGGGCCGGCCGCGGTCAGCGGGGTGGCGTTGACGATCACGCCGTTGGCGTTGGCGAAGCCGTAGCGGCTGTTGTTGCCGTCGAAGTTCACGTACAGACCTTCGACCTTGAGCGTCACCGCCGAGGAGCGGAAGAAGTTCAGGAACGAGTCGGTCGGGAGCGCGTACTCGACACCACCACCGGCGGCGTAGCCGGTCTTGAAGTCGTCGGTGTCGACGGCGCGGCCGCCACCGAAGCTGCCGTAGGCGAAGCCGCCGGTGCCGTAGAACAGGACGCGGTCGAAGGCGTAACCGATACGGCCGCGGACGGTGCCGAAGAAGTCGAGGCCCTGGAGACCGGTCGGGTTGATCAGGGTCACGCCCGGCTGGATGAAGCCGCCCGGCGTCACCGCGCAGGCAATGCCGCCCGTGCCGCAGCCGCCTGCACGGCCGAAGCGACCGCCGAGGTCAGCGTACTGAGCGTCGGCTTCGATACCGATCACGACACCCGAACCCGGGGTGAACTGATAGTTGTAGCCGATCTGACCACCGCCGACGAAGCCGTCGCTGCGGCCGCCGTTGTCGAAGGCGAAGCCGGCGATCGCGCCGACCGGGCCGCCGACGACGCGACGATCGATCGTGACGACCTGCGTCGGAGCCAGGGAGTCCTCGACGCCGAAGCCGTAACCGGCGTTGAGACCGGCGTAGAAACCGGTCCAGGTGAACACAGGGACGGGCGTGAAGACCGGCGGCGGAGCAGCGCGGCGCGGCAGGTCAGCGGCGGAGGCCGCGGCGGTCAGCGCCGTGAAGGCGGCGAGAGAAGTGAGAAGCTTTTTCATTTTTTGATCCCCAGCAGAAACCCGATCGCCCGCAAGCTAGACCATTTCTCCGGCCCGAGATGTAGCGAGCAGGACACACCCGCCGCGCGACAATCCGGCCGATGGGCGGTTGCAACCTATTCGGACCGATGCCGAAACCAGACTTCGCGCCAAGCCGGGCGAATAGGATGGGCCATGAGCCAAGACGCTGGTCCGCGACGACTGGTCGAGGGGCGGCCTCGAAGGGGTTCCGACCGGATGATTCGGCTCGAAGACGATCCTCCCTCGGCAGAGGCCGGACATGGGCTCGTCGTCCGAAGATGCGGGCCAGTCGATCCCGGCTCACCCGATCGCCGATCGACGGCTTTCCGGCACGAATGTGCTGTTCACGGTCACGGACCGGATGTGCGCGCCGGTCCGGCACCCACTCTCACCGGAGCGGATAGCCTGCCGCGCCTTATCCGCTCGGGCAGCGGATGCGGGGTTCGGCGCATTCCATCGGGCATGCCGAGGGGCGCGGTCCTCACGCGTCGCTCGGGACGGCCGATACGAGTCTCGCTTCGATCGAGCGGATGCCGGCTCAGACCGGGATCGTGCCGTTGGCCTCGAGGACGGCGCCCGCCAGGTAGAGCGAGCCGCAGATCAGGACGCGCGGCGGACGCTCGAAGATGGTGTCCGACAGGCCCGCCACCGCCGCCTCGACGCTCGGGGCGACATCCGCCGAGAGGCCGACGGAACGGGCGATTTCCGCCACTTCCTCGGCGGGCCGCGCGGCCATCTGACCGGTGATCGGCACCGCGACGAGCGAGCGGGCCAGGCCGACGAAGTTCTTCAGGAAGCCTTCGGCGTCCTTGGTGCCGAGCAGCCCGACGACGAGGACCAGCGGCGCATCGCTGCGCTCGCCGAGATCGGCCATCGCCGCGGCGAGGATGCGCCCGCCATCGGCGTTGTGGCCGCCGTCGAGCCACAGCTCGGCGTCCCTCGGCATCCGTTCGGCCAGCGCGCCGCGCACGAGGCGCTGGAGCCGGCCCGGCCAATCGACGTTGCGCAGGCCCGCCTCAAGGGCCGCCGTGCCGATATCGCCGAAGCCCGCCGCGCGCAGCGCCGCGATGGCGGTGCCGGCATTGGTGAGCTGGTGGCGCCCGGCGAGCCGGGGCCGGGGCAGGTCGAACAGATCGGTCTCGTCTTGGTAGACGAGCCGCCCGCTCTCCTCGTGGACGGAGAAATCCTGGTTGCCGACGCGCACCGGCACCGCGCCGACCCGCTCGGCCTGGCGGCAGAGGACCGCGTCGGCCTGGGCGTAGTCCTGGGCGGCGATCACCGCCGGGCAACCGCGCTTGAAGATGCCGGCCTTCTCCATCGCCACCGCCTCGACGGTGTCGCCGAGATATTCGGCGTGATCGCGCCCGATCGGCGTGACGACGGCGCAGGCCGGATGGTCGATCACGTTGGTGGCGTCGACCCGCCCGCCGAGGCCGACTTCGAGCAGCAGCACGTCGGCCGGCGCCTCCGAGAACAGGAGCAGAGCCGCCGCCGTCGTGATCTCGAACACGGTGATCGGATCGCCCTTGTTGGCCGCTTCGCAGCGGGCGAAGGCGTCGGCGAGCCGGTCCTCGGCGACGTAGTGGCCGCCGCCGATGCCGCCCAGACGGATCCGCTCGTGGAAGCGCACGAGGTGGGGCGAGGTGTAGACGTGGGCGGCCAAGCCCCCCGCCTCCAGGATCGCCCGCATGAAGGCGATGGTCGAGCCCTTGCCGTTGGTGCCGGCGACGTGGATCACCGGCGGAAGGCGCCGCTCGGGATGGTTGAGGGCCGCGAGCAGGCGCTCGATGCGCCCGAGCGACAGGTCGATCGTGCGCGGATGCAGGGCGAGGAAGCGCGCCATCAGCGCGTCGGAGGAGTCCATCTCGCGCGAAGACCTTCTGTCGCGGATTGATCTTAGGCCGCGTTGGGCAGGGGTTCGGGGGCAGCCGGCCGGGGAGGCGTACCGGAATCGTGCGTCCGGCGCACATCCATCAGCAGGCCGCAGAGCCGGCTGATCGTCTCCTTGAGCTGGTGCCGGTGCACGACCTGATCGACCATGCCGTGCTCGCGCAGGTATTCGGCCCGCTGGAAGCCGTCCGGCAGCTTCTCCCGGATCGTCTGCTCGATGACGCGCGGGCCGGCAAAGCAGATCAGCGCGCCGGGTTCGGCCAGATGCACGTCGCCGAGCATGGCGTAGGAGGCGGTGACGCCGCCGGTGGTCGGGTTCGTCAGCACCACGATGTAGGGCAGCCGCGCGGCCCTGAGACGGCGAACGGCGACCGTCGTGCGGGGCATCTGCATCAGCGAGAGGATGCCCTCCTGCATCCGCGCCCCGCCGGAGGCGGCGAACAGCACGTAGGGGGTGCGCTTCTCCAGGGCCGTCTCGGCGCCGCGGACGAAGGCCTCGCCGCCGGCCATGCCGAGCGAGCCGGCCATGAAACCGAATTCCTGGGCCGCGATCGTCATCGGCAGGCCGCCGACACGGCCGAAGCCGATCTTGAAGGCATCCGCCATGCCGGTCTTGGTCCGCGCCTCCTTGAGACGGTCGACGTAGCGCTTCTCGTCGCGGAACTTGAGCGGATCGGCCGGAACCTCGGGCAGCGGCACGTCGATCCACGTGCCCTCATCGAACATCATCTTCAGGCGCGCCGTCGCGCTCATCTTGAGATGGTGCTCGGACCCGGGGATGACCCAGTGATTCTGCTCGACTTCCTTATGGAAGACCATCTGGCCGGTATCGGGGCACTTGATCCAGAGGTTCTCCGGCGTCTCGCGCTTGAACAGCGTCTTGATTCGGGGCCGCACGACCTCCGAGATCCAGTTCATCGGCTCGACCATGGCGTCGGATTCCTGTCTGACCGCGTTCTCTTGCCGCGCTGATATCGGATCGCCGCCGCCCCGATGCCAAGGGATCTTGCCGAAGAGACGCTGCGGGTGCGGCGTCCCGCGAGGCGGGCGACGGATTGACGGACGCTCAGGCCTCGGCCGGCACCTTCGTGGTGCTGCGAACGCCCTCGGCCAACTCGCGTACCAGGGCGGCGACCGCCTCCACCGTGCCGCTGCCGGCGCGGTCTCCGGGTTCGAGGCTGCGGGCCAGCGCATCGACGAGGGCCGAGCCGACCACGACGCCGTCGGCGCCGCGGGCGATCGCGGCGGCGTGCGCGCCGGTCTTCACGCCGAAGCCGACGACGACGGGCAGGTCGGTATGCGCCGAGATCCGACCGACGGCCTGAGACACCTTGCCGAAATCGGGGGTCGCGGTGCCGGTCACGCCGGTGATCGACACGTAGTAGACGAAGCCGGCGGTGTTCGCGAGGACGGCCGGCAGGCGCTTGTCGTCGGTCGTCGGGGTCGCGAGCCGGATGAAGGCGAGGCCCTTCTCGCGGGCGGGCAGGCAGAGTTCGTCGTCCTCTTCCGGCGGCAGATCGACCACGATCAGGCCGTCGATGCCGGCCGCCCCCGCATCCTCCAGGAAGCGCGGCACGCCGTAGGTGTGGATCGGGTTGTAGTAGCCCATCAGCACCACCGGCGTCCGGTCGTCGCCCTCGCGGAAGCGGCGCACCAGGGCCAGCGTGCCGCGCAGGTCCTGCCCGGCCTTCAGGGCGCGCAGGCCCGCCGCCTGGATCGCCGGCCCGTCGGCCATCGGATCGGTGAAGGGCAGGCCGAACTCGACGATGTCGGCCCCGGCCTTCGGCAGGGCTTCGAGCACCCTGAGCGAGGTTTCCGGATCGGGATCGCCCGCCATGACGTAGGTGACGAGGGCGGCCCGTCCTTCCGCGCGGCAGCGGGCGAAGGCGGCATCGATGCGGGCGGTCATGGTTCTCGCTCCCGGCGTCACGTCCGGCCTGTGAGGCCCGGGGCACGCTGTCCCCGGAACCGGGCCGCCGCGCAGGGCCCGGCTTCCCCGGCCGATCTTCGGCCGTTTCCGGCCAAGTGGGGGCGCCTACACCATCCGCTCGCGTCCGTGAAGCGCGGGCGCGCCGGGCTTACGCCCCGAGGGCAGGCGGAGCCGCGATGACGCCGTCCAGCCAGTCGCGCAGCAGCAGGTGGGCGATGGCGGTGGCCGGTGGCACGGTCAGGCCCTCCGGGTGATCGCCCGCGATCATCCGCATCACCTCGGCACGCGGGAACCAGCGCGCATCCTCCAACTCGTCCGGATCGGTCCGGATGTCCTCCGTGAGCCCCTCCGCCACGCAGCCGAGCATCAGCGAGGCCGGGAAGGGCCAGGGCTGCGAGGCGTGATAGGTGACCGCGCCGACCGCGACGCCGGTCTCCTCGCGGGTCTCGCGGCGCACCGCGTCCTCGACCGTCTCACCGGGCTCGATGAAGCCGGCGAGGCAGGAATACATCCCCGGCTTGAAGTGCGGGCCGCGCCCGAGCAGGCAGGCATCCCCCCGCCGCACCAGCATGATCGCCACCGGATCGGTGCGGGGGAAGTGATGCAGCCCGCAGGCTCCGCATTCCCGCCGGAAGCCTCCGGCGGCGATGGCGGTCGAACTGCCGCAATTGGCGCAGAAGCGGTGGCGCGCGTGCCACGCCAGAAGCGACTTGGCGGTGGCGAGGAGCCCCTGCTCCTCGCGGGCGACGGCGCCCTCGGCGGCGAGCGTCCGCAGGTCGAGGACGCGGTAACCGGGCGCCGGAAACAGGGGGGCGACCTCCCCCGGGACGGCGCCGGCGAAGACCGGCCGTCCTTCGGCCCGGCCGAGGAAGATTTCCACGGCCCGCTCCCCCGCGCGCGCCGCTTCGTCCGGCCTGAGCAGGGCCGTCCCGGCCTGTTCCGGGTCGGCGCGCAGGATCACCGTCTCGCCCGCCATCAGCACGAGGCGGGCGTCGGGGCCGGCCTCGGCCAGCGCGGGTGCCGGACCGAACTCGGCGGAATGGCGCACGAGACGGCTCGCGGCGTAGGCGAGCGCGTCCCGGCCGGTGGTATCGGGCGAGCCGGTCATGTCGGGCGCCTCACGCGGCCACGAACAGGGCGGCGGCCCGTTCGAGCAGGGCGGCGCGGGCATGCGGCGGATAGGGCTTCCGCTCGCCGACGCCCCAGACCGGTCCGGGCCAGGCGGGGTCCGACTGGAACCGCGCCACGACGTGGATGTGGAGCTGCGACACCACGTTGCCGAGACTGGCCACGTTCACCTTGTCCGGCCGGGCGAGCGCCTGCACCACCCCGACCGCGATACGGATCTCGTCGAAGGCCAGGCTCGCATCCTCCGGCGCGAGGTCGGTGAGCTCGCGCAGATCCGGTCGCCGCGGCACGAGGATCAGCCAGGGGAAGCGCGCGTCGTCCATCAGGAGGACGGAGCAGAGGGCGAGATCGCCCACGGGGTGGGTGTCGGCGGCGAGCCGCGGATCGAGGGAGAAGGCATCGGTCATGCCGGGGATCTAGCGCACCGGCCCGAAAAGTGGTGGCCGGTTTTCGGAGCGGCCGGTGCGGGGCGGAAGACCGGCACCGGCCCGAAATGGGGCGGGCTGGTTTGCCGCTTGCGCGGCGGCTTCGACCGCTCGAAGATCTCCCGCATCGGTTCACGATCAGTTAACCATGTTCGGGCACGCATGAGGCAGCGATCGGGATTCGGCGGGCGGCGGGCCGCGCCGGGATCGCCGTGGATGACGTGATGACGGGCGGCGCGGATGGAAGCGGGCACGCGGTCGTCGCGGTCGTGGCGGCGCGAACCCCGGCCCCGCTCGTCCTCGCCCTGCGCGGGCTGCCCTGCAGCGCCTGCGTCGTCGCGGTCTCCGGCCGCGTCGTCGAGGATCTCGTCGCCGAGGCACCCGGCGTGGTCGTGGTGGAGGCCGAGCCCGAGCGCTTCGACGCACCGGCCCTGATCCGCGCCCTGCGCGAGCAGGACAGCCTCGCGCGCACCCCCGTACTGCTGGTGGCCGGCGGTGACGTGCGGACCCTGCGCCGGATCGGTCGGGAGGCCGGCGCCACCGACGTGCTGTCCAAGCCCTTCGACGCCGCGGAATTGCAGGACCGGCTGGGCGTGCTGATCGAACTCGCCCTGGCGCGTCGGGAGAACGACGATCGCGCGCACGCGATGCGGCGCGACGCCGCCCAGGCGGTGGCCGACGCCACGGCCCGGGAGCGCGAGATCATCCGCCGTCTGATGCTGGCCGCCGAATTTCGCGACGACCAGGCCGGCGACCACCTCACCCGTGTGGCCGGCTGCGTCATCGCCGTGGCCGAGGGCCTCGGCCTGTCGCCCGCGGAGGCCGACGACGTGGCGCTCGCCTCGACCATGCACGACATCGGCAAGATCGGGGTTCCCGACCACATCCTGATGAAGGCCGGCCCGCTCACGTCCGAGGAATGGGAGGAGATGCGCCGGCACGCGCTGCGCGGCTACCACATGCTGCACGACAGCTCCTCGCGCCTGCTTCAGATCGCCGCCGAGATCGCCTTGACCCACCACGAGCGCTGGGACGGCACCGGCTATCCCCGCGGCCTCAAGGGCGAGGAGATTCCCTGTTCCGGCCGGATCGTCGCGGTCGCCGACGTGTTCGACGCGCTGATCTCCGCGAGAAGCTACAAGCCCGCTTGGTCCCTGGAGCGGGCGCGCGCGCACCTGGAGGCGGAATCCGGTCGGCATTTCGATCCGGCCTGCGTCGCCGCCTTCCTCTCGCGGTGGGAGGACATCGTCGCCTTGGTGGAGGAGCGGGCGGCTTAGGAGAGGCCCCCTTCCTCATGCAACCCTCGTGCAAGGCCCCTGCGCGGCGCGGGTAGTGGTCGCGGCCGCCGCTTGGGGCTAGAAGCGGCGCTTGATTCCGATCCGGCCGATCCACTTCGGTCCGAAGGCGCAGCTCCCTTGCCATTTCCGTCCCTGCCCTCCCCCCTCGCCCGGGCGCTCACCGAGCGCAACTATGCCGAGCCGACCCCCGTCCAGCAGGCGGTGCTCGACGCCGCACCGGACCGCGACCTGCTCGTCTCGGCCCAGACCGGCTCGGGCAAGACCGTCGCCTTCGGTCTCGCCATCGCCGGCACGCTGCTCGGGCCCGAGGAGGCTCTGCCGCCACCGGCCGCGCCGCTCGCCCTCGTCATCGCCCCGACCCGCGAACTGGCGCTCCAGGTGCAGCGGGAGCTGACCTGGCTCTACGCGCAGACCGCGGCCCGCGTCGTCCCCTGCGTCGGCGGCATGGATCCGCGCCGCGAGGCCCGTGCGCTGGAAGCGGGTGTCCACATCGTCGTCGGCACGCCGGGGCGCCTGCGCGATCACATGGAGCGCGGCCGCCTCGTCACCGAGGGGCTGCGCGCCGTCGTCCTCGATGAGGCCGACGAGATGCTCGACATGGGCTTTCGCGAGGATCTCGAATTCATCCTGGCGGCGACGCCGCAGGACCGGCGCACGCTGCTGTTCTCGGCGACCCTGCCGAAGGCCATCGTCGCCCTCGCCGAGAGCTACCAGCGCGACGCCCTGCGCCTCGCGGTCGCCGGCGAGACCCGCGGTCACGCCGACATCGTCTACCGTGCGGTGCGGGTGATGCCGCGGGAGGTCGAGCACGCCGTCGTCAACGTGCTGCGCTACGTCGATGCCCCGGTGGCGATCGTGTTCTGCAACACCCGCGACGGGGTGCGCCATCTCCAGGCCTCGCTGACCGAGCGCGGCTTCTCGGCCGTGGCGCTCTCGGGCGAGCTCGGCCAGGGCGAGCGCAATGCCGCGCTCCAGGCCCTGCGCGACGGCCGTGCCCGCGTCTGCGTCGCCACCGATGTCGCCGCCCGCGGCATCGACCTGCCGGGGCTCGACCTCGTCATCCACGCCGACCTGCCGCACGACGCCGAGGTGATGCAGCACCGCTCCGGCCGCACCGGCCGCGCCGGCCGCAAGGGCACGAGCGTCGTGCTGGTGCCCCCCGCCCGGCGGCGGCGCGCCGAGCAGATGTTCGCCATCGCCAAGGTCAGCCCCGACTGGAGCGGCCCGCCGACCGCGGATGAGATCCGCACCCTCGACCGCGAGCGGATGATGTCCGATCCGCTGCTCTCCGAATCCGAGACGGAAGAGGAGCGCGAGTGGGAGCGGGACTGGGCCGAGGCGCTGATGGAGCGCTGCCCGCCCGAGCGCCTCGCCGCCGCCTTCGCCCGGCTCTACCGCTCGCGCATCCCCGTGCCGGAGGAGGTCAGCGACCCGGCCTACGAGACGAGCCGGCGCTCCGACGCCCGCAGCGGCGTGCCGGTCGGTGCCTCGCGGATCGACGAGGACGAGCCGGCGGCGTGGTTCCGCCTCAATCTCGGTCGCCGCGACCGGGTCGAGCCGCGCCGCCTGCTGCCGATGCTGACCCGTCGCGGGCAGATCGGCCGCGGCGATATCGGCGCGATCCGGATCTTCGACAACGAGACCGCCTTCGAGGTGCGTGCCAGCGCCGCGGAGAATTTCGCCGCCGCCTTCGCCCGGCGCGGACCGGCCGATGTGCGCGTCGAGCGGATGCAGGGGGATGGGCCCGCGCCGGCCAAGGCGCCGAAGAGCCCCCGCGCCCAGCGCCACCGCCGCGAGGCGACCAAGGCCGGCCGGGGCGGCTGAGCGTCGCCGTCGGCCGGGTCACGCTCGGGCTTCATCCCAGGGCGGAGGGCGATATCGAATCGATCACCCCGGCCCCGATCGCCGCGGCGATGGCGGCCTGCCGTCATCGCGCGTCGGCGATCTGATCCAGGTCGCGACTTTTCGGACGGGGCGCTCGAGCGGATGCCGGCCCGGCAAGGCCAGGCGCGATGTCCGAGCGAGGCGGGCGTCGCGCCGTTCCGCCGCGGCTACTGGCCCGCGGACTTGCTGCCGAGCAGGCCGTTCACGGCAGCATCCCAGCCTTCGCGGATCTGCCGGCCGCCCGGAATCTTGACGCCGAGCAGTTCGGGCTCGTCCGCCGCATCCGGCGCCGGCTTGGCCGAGGGCGCTTCCGCCGAGGCGGTCTGCGTCGGCCTCGTCTCCGCGGCCCGGTTGCGGCTCGCCGGCACGGCCTTGCGGGCGGCATCGGCTTTCGCGACCTCGGCCTTCGCTTCGGGCTTGCTCTCGCTTTTGGCGATCTCGGACTTCGCCTTCGGCGCGGGCAGCGACACGAACTTGGCGGGCTGCTCCGTCTTGGCCCGAACCGTCTCGCTCCGGCTGGGAGGCAACGGCACCGTAACCTTGGCGGGCGCGAGGGCCGCCGCCGTGCGGGCCGCGGCCGGGACCGTGGGAGTGGGTTCGATCGGAAGGTTTGCCCGGGCAGACGATGGCAAGGGAGCCGCAGTCTGGACCGGAGCCGCAGTCTGGACCGGAGCCGCAGCTTGGACCGGCACGGTGACTTGGGTGGGCGCCGCGGCCTGGACGGGCGCCGTCGCGCGGACCGATGCCGCCGGCGATGGCGGTGTCGGCGACGCGGGTTCGGCGGCCGGGAGGCTCGCTTGGCGCGGCATCGGCAACGATCCGGCGGCGGACGGCGCCAGGGCGGGGACACCGTCCTTCAGGTCGGGCCATTGCGAGGCGACGGGCGCGATCCGGGCCGGCCGGCTCCGGGGATCGGCGAGATCGGAGAAGAACGAGAACGCCCCGACGGCGAAAACGGCCAGGGCTATGCTCCCGCCGGCGGCGCCCGCGACGACGGGCAGCCGGAACCGGGCCTGAGTCCTCGCCTCGGACGGACGGGTTTCGGACGGATGAATCGCCACCGACATGCGGTCGGCCTCTTGCACGTTGTACCCCTGCAACGACACGGCCTCGGCAATGCGGCGGCAAGATGTCCGAGCGGTCTGAACAGAATTCAGGCGCCGTCCATCCACACGAATCTGTCGGAAACTCCGAGGCGGAGAAACCTGGCCGGAAGGCGCAAGCCGCGGACAAGTCTCGCCCCGATCTGTTCTCGCAAACGCTTATACAGGGCGCGCTTTAACGGAGCGTGTAGTCGGGGCAGGCCTCGACGGGGCGCTGCGCTCTTTTCGGGGCTGGCGATCATGGGCGATCATAAGAGAAACATCAGTGGGCCGCGCCGCCCTGCCGCGCGGCCCCGCCATGGACTTTCATCCGGGGATCGGCCACGGTGCCGACGTGCCGAAAGAGTAGAGATCTGAGACTTTTATCCGATGTCGGCTTGCCGAATTGTCCCGGGCCCGACCGGTCCGCGGCGCCCTCGGCGGGCGGTGGCCTGACCGACCGCGAGGGCCCGTGCCGAATCCCGCCGCGACGCAACCCGATCTGTCGCCGATGATGGCGCAGCCGACGGCCGATCCCAAAACCGACAAGGCGCAGGATCGGGCCGGCGGCGCGTCCGTGCCGTTCTGGGCCGGCTGGCCGACGCGCGCGCGCCTGATCCTGATCGTGCTCGCCATCGACGTCGTCGCCGCCCTGGTCTCCTGCGGCGTCATCGTTCTGACCGCGCGCAGCGCCGTGCAGGTCGAGATGGCCGCCAGCCTCGCCACCGTCGAGCCTCTGGTGGCCGATACCATCCGCTCCCTGCGCAGCCCGAGTCCGGAGAGCGTGCTCCACACCCTCGACCTGCGCTTCCAGGCGCTGCGCCACGTGCGCGTGACGATCCTCGATGCGGAGGGCCGGCGGATCGGCTTCGGTCCGTCCGATCAGGGGCGCGAGCAGCGCCGGGCGCCGCGCTGGTTCGTCCGTCTGATCGCTCCTGAGACGCACCAGCACGATCTTCCCATCGTCGTGCGAGGCGAACGGATCGGAACCGCCGCGATCACCACCCAGCCCCTCGACGAGATCGAGGAGGTCTGGGGTTATGCCCGCTCCCTGGCGCTGGCCAGCCTCATCCTCAACCTCGCGGTGCTCGCCGCCCTCACCCTGGCGCTCGGGCGCATCCTGCGGCCGCTCGGCCGCCTCGCCGAGGGGCTGACGCGGCTGGAGCGGCACGACTACACCGCTCATCTCGATCCGCCCGCCTCCCGCGAGCTGGCGGTGATCGCCGAGCGCTTCAACCGCGTGGCCGGGGCGCTCTCCGAGGCGCGGGCCGCCAATGGCCGTCTCAACCGCCAATTGCTGACGGCCCAGGACGACGAGCGCGCCCGCATCGCGCTCGAACTCCACGACGAGTTCGGCCCGTGCCTGTTCGCTCTGGAGGCGAACGCGGCCTCCGTGGCGCGGCTCGCCGCCAGCCCCGGCGAGATCGACCGCGGCCGGCTCGCGGCGCGGGCCGGGGATATCGGCAGCATCGTCGGCCAGGTTCAGACCCTCAACCGCGACCTCCTCAACCGCCTGCGCCCGCACGGCCTCGGCGAGGTGCCGCTCGCCGATTGCCTCAGCCTCCTGCTGCGCGATTTCCAGCGGCGCCATCCCGAAACGCGCTTCGACGGTGCGTTCGAAGGGCTGGCCCGGGGCTACGGCGACATCGTCGATCTCACCGTGTTCCGCTGCATCCAGGAGAGCAGCACGAATGCCGTGCGCCACGGCGGCGCCCACCACGTCCGGGCCCGGGTGGCGGAGGAGACCGACGCGGCCGGCCTGACGACCCTGCGGTTGAGCGTCGAGGATGACGGCAGCGGCATCGCCCCCGGCCACCGCGTCGGCCTCGGCCTCTCGGGAATGCGCGAGCGGGTCGAGGCGCTCGGCGGCCATTTCCACCTCGACACGGCTTCTCTTGACAACGGCGCCTCCGGAACCGTTGTCCGGATCACCCTCCCGATCGATCCCGAGCGCGACGGCAGCGAGGGTCCGCCTCCGCCCGCCGCGCCGCAACTCAAGTGATGCGTGTAAGATGAACGCCCCGGTCAGCAGCCCCGTGATGAAAGCGGCGTCGAGCAAGGGCGGCCCCGTCCCGGTTCTCGTGATCGACGATCACCCGATCGTCCTGCAGGGCTGCCGCCGCGTGCTGGAGGATGCCGGGATCGAGACCGTGGTGGAGGCCACCGGCGTCGTCTCCGGCTACCGCGCCTTCCACCGCCTGCGCCCGCCCGTGGTGATCTGCGACCTGACCTTCCAGGGCAGCGGACTTGCCGGCCTCGCCCTGATCCGGCGCATGCGCGCCATCGAGCCCGAGACCCGCGTCCTCGTCTTCTCGATGCACAACGATCCCGTCATCGTCTCGCGGGCTCTGGAGGCCGGGGCGCTCGGCTACGTTCTGAAGGATCACGCCTCGAACGAGCTGTTCCAGGCCTTCGAGCGGGTGCGCGCCGGCGAGGTCTATCTCGACCGCCGTCTCGCCACCGAGGTCGCCATGCTGCGGGCCGACCCGCGCCGCACCCCGGAGACCCAGCTCACGCCGCGCGAGCAGCAGATCCTTGCCCGCCTCGCCCAGGGCAAGTCCTACGGCGCCATCGCCGCTGACCTCTCGGTCAGCTACAAGACCGTCACCAACGCCTGCTCGCAGATGCGCCAGAAGCTCAAGGTGCGCACGCTGGCTGAGCTGATCCACGTGGCGGTGACCCAGGCGCAGCGGCAGGGCTGAGGCAAGGCCAAGTCGGGGCCGATTTTTCTCGAAGACGGAGCGCGGTTCTTGGCCGATCCCCTTTCTGCCGGGCGCTTCTCGCAGGCGGCCTGGGCCCGCAACCTCGCGGCCTACGAGACCATCCGCACGATGCCGTTCAACGCGGAACTGGCGGACGGCACCCTGAGTCGCGAGCGCTTCCGCCGCTACATCGTGCAGGACGCGCATTACCTCATCGGCTTCGGTCGCGCGCTGGCGCTCGCCGCCGCCAAGGCGCCGCATCCCGACCGGATCGTGCAGTTCGCCCGCGGCGCCGAGACCGCCATCGTGGTCGAACGCGCCCTGCACGGCGGCTTCTTCCGGGAATACGGCATCGATGCCGGCACGTTCGCGGCGACGCCGCTCTCGCCGGCCTGCGACCACTACGTCGCGTGGCTTCTGGCCTCGGCCTATGCCGAGCCCTACGAGGTCGTGCTCGGAGCGCTCCTGCCCTGTTTCTGGATCTATGCCGAGGTCGGCCGCGACATCTTCGCCCGCGCGAGCCCGGACAACCCCTATCGCGCCTGGATCGACACCTACGCCGGAGAGGAGTTCGGCGAGGCGGTGGCGGCGATGATCGCCGCCACCGACGAGGCCGCGGCGGACGCCTCGCCCATCCTGCGGGACCGCATGCAGGCGGCCTACACCCACGCCACCCGTCTCGAATACGGGTTCTGGGACGGGGCCTACCGCGACGTTTCCTGGCCGCTGTGACCTGAATCCGACAGCGGATCCGTGCATCTTGGCCGTTTCCTTGCACGGTCTTGTCACAGCCGGCCGTTGCGCGCAGGCCGGTTTCGCGGTTGATCTATGAGGCTTGACGCCGTGCCTTCTCACGAGAGGCGGGGTCATCGAACGGGGGTGGGACGGATATGGCGTCAGGCTTGGCGAGTGATCTCTTTCGGATCAAGACGCTGGAACGGCTCAACGCCGACGCGGAGTCCGGTGAGAACAAGCTGGAACGCCATCTCGGCCCCTGGAGCCTGATCGGTCTCGGCATCGGGGCGGTGATCGGGGCCGGCCTGTTCTCGCTCACCGGCATCGCCGCGGCCGAGCATGCGGGTCCGGCGGTGACGCTCTCCTTCGCCATCGCGGCGATCGGCTGCGCGCTCGCCGGCATGTGCTACAGCGAGCTCGCCGGCATGATCCCCGTCGCGGGCTCGGCCTATACCTACACCTACGCCACGATGGGCGAGTTCATCGCCTGGATCATCGGCTGGGATCTCGTGCTCGAATACGCGGTCGGCGCGGCCACGGTCTCGGTGAGCTGGTCGCGCTACGTCACGCGCTTCCTGCGCGACTCGCTCGGCATCAATCTGCCCGGCTCGCTCGTGCACTCGCCCTTCGAGACCTACCAGCTCGCCGACGGCACGATGGCGCACGGTCTCGTCAACGTCCCGGCGATCCTGATCGTGGTCGCGGCCTCGACGCTGCTCATCATCGGCATCCGCGAATCGGCGCGCGTCAACGGCGCGGTGGTGCTGCTCAAGCTCGCGGTTGTGATCACCGTGATCGGTGTGGGCCTGTTCTACATCAAGGCGCAGAACTACGATCCCTTCCTGCCGCCGAACACCGGCACCTTCGGCGAGTACGGCTGGAGCGGCGTGATGCGCGCGGCCGGCGTGGTGTTCTTCGCCTATGTCGGCTTCGACGCGGTCTCGACCGCGGCGCAGGAGGCCAAGAACCCCCAGCGCAACATGATGATCGGCATCCTCGGCTCGCTCGCGATCTGCACGGCGCTCTACATCGCCTTCGCGGGCGTGCTGACCGGCCTCGTCCACTACGACGCCATGCGGGGCGACGCCGCCCCGGTGAACACCGCGATCGCCGCGACGCCCTATCCGTGGCTGAAGAGCCTCGTCACCTTCGGCGTGATCTGCGGCTTCTCCACCGTGATCCTCGTGCTGCTGCTCGGGCAGAGCCGGGTGTTCTACTCGATGTCGAAGGACCGGCTGCTGCCAGGCTTCTTCTCGGCGATCCACCCGAAGTGGAAGACACCCTACCGCTCGAACCTGTTCTTCATGGTGTTCACCAGCGCCCTCGGCGGCTTCCTGCCGATCTCGCAGCTCGGCCACATGACGAGCATCGGCACCCTGCTCGCCTTCATCCTCGTCTGCGCCGGCGTCGTCATCCTGCGCCGGACCCAGCCCGACGCGCCGCGCGCCTACCGCACCCCGCTGGTGCCGTTCGTGCCGATCCTCGGCGCGCTGTTCTGCCTCGCGATGATGCTCTCGCTCGACGGCGACACCTGGCTGCGCCTGATCATCTGGCTGGCGATCGGCCTCGTGATCTACTTCGCCTGGAGCCGCAAGCACAGCCGCATCGGCCGTGAGGAGGGTGCGGGCGCGACGACGGCGCTGTGAGCCGCCTGGAGGGGCGGCCGCTCGCATCCGCGCCGGCGACTGCCCCTCCGCCGTCATGTCCGGACGGCGTCGCGTCCCTGGATTGCGGCGCCTGACGGCTCGCGACGGCGGTGTCGGATGACCCGTCGTCATCGCGCGGCGGAGCCATCCAGCCGCGCGACCGCGCCGATCGCGTGCTGTAGCGATGTGACTTCGAGGGCGGTCAGGCCCGCCGGGCCAGCGCCAGTATCGGTGGCTCGGCGAGGCCGATGAGGGGACGGCCCACCTCGATCGACTGGCGCTCGCGGGCGATGAAGGCAGTCGGCATCTCGGCCTGCATCTCGGCCTCGACCTTGCGCAGCTGCACGTCCGAATGGGCCGGGTGCAGGTGGATGATGGCGAGCGCCTTGGCACCCGCCCCCTTGGCCAGTTCGACGCCCTTCTGCCACGTCGAGTGACCCCAGCCCTTGCAGCAGGGATACTCGCCCTCGGTGAACATGCCGTCGTAGACGAGGAGGTCGGCATCCTCGACGAAGCGGCACAGTTCCGGATCGGGCCAGTTCGCGCTGTGCTCGATGTCGCTGATCACGCAGAGGCGCTTGCCGCCGTAATCGAAGCGGTAGCCGGTCGAGCCCTGCGGATGGTCGAGCAGGATCGTGTCGACGCGGATGCCGTCGGCGAAGGTCAGCGGTTCGCCCGCCTTGAAGCCGTGGTGCTGGAAGGTGCAGGGCAGGACGTCGAGGGTCACCGGAAACAGCGGCGGCGAGAAAAGCCGGTCGAGCGCGTCCTGCGCGCTGGCGCCGTCGAGATTCCCGCAATAGGTGTGGATCGTGTGGTCGCAGTTCATCACCGCCGGTTTGAAGAAGGGCAGGCCGGCCGTGTGATCGAGATGAAGGTGGCTGAACAGCAGGTCGATGTCCTGGGGCAGCGACTCGCGGCAGCTGCTCCCGAAGGCGCCGAGCCCCGAGCCGGCATCGATGACGAACAGGCGTTCCCCGCAGCGGATCTCCAGGCACGGCGTATTGCCGCCGAACTCGGCGGTCTCCGGGCCGCTGACCGGCGTGGAGCCGCGTACGCCCCAGAAACGCAGGACGAGGGCGTCGTCCTTGGCTGGATATGGCAGGGTCATGGATCGGCACCAATGCCCGGCCTCATGCCGGGCTTTCTCGGGTAGCAGCGGCGCCGCCGTGCGCATCCGCGCACGTCTTCGCGGCTGTCCTTCGGCCCCTCTTCGGGTACGGAGTGTACAGCGCTGAGATGGGGGCCCGCCATTCGGGTATGTGTGCGTGCTCGCACACGCCGTTTTGAGACGGTCCAAGTCAGCGCTGCGCCACCTTCTCAATCGAGGGTTGCGACGGCGCGAATGCCGGCGGCGGTATCTGCGCCTCGATGGCGGCCCGGGCAAGGCTCGGCCATGTCTGCGCGTAGGTTTGCGCGGAGCGCGCGACGCCCGCGGCGAAGCGGCCCGCGCCGGCCTCGTAGGGCGGCACGAAATCCGCGGTCCGCACCGCGAGGGAGGGGCTGTCCCGGCCGATCCAGGCGGCCCAGACCGCCTCCGGCACCGGCGGCGCACGGCGGCGGGCCGGGATCAGCACCACTTCCTGGCCGGCATAGGCCAGAGCCTCCGGCCGGCTGATGTCGCCCACCGCGAAGCCTTGGCGGATCCGAGCGGCCCAGAAGGCGTGCTGCCCGCCATCGGAATAGGTCGTGCGAATAGCCGCCGCGCCCTCGTCGACCAGGGCGGCGATGCGGTCGCTCTCGTCCTTGTGCAGGGCGACGAAGGCCGCCTCCTTGGCCGGATCGGACGAGGGCGCGAAGGCGTAGCGTCCGCCCGATACGCTCACGACCGGCTCCTCGCCGGTGGCTTCGAAGCGGTCGGAGCCCTCCTTCAGCTGGCGCCAGAAGGCGATGTTCGGGTCGGTTCGGTGCCGGGCCATGTTCGCGGCGGTCATGCGGAAGGGGAACGACTGGAACTGAAACGCGCGCTGCCCCCCGGAGAATGCCTCGCGGGCGATGGAAAACAGTTCTCCAGCTACGGCGTCCGTCATGGCGAAGCAGCCCATGGAGGAGCACACGCCGTGCACCATCACCGCCGAGCCCGTGGAGCCGTGCGCCCGGTCGTAGGCGTTGGGGTAGCCGACGTCGAAGGAGAGATAGTAGCGCGAGTTCGGGTTCATCTGGCTCTTGGCCACGGTGTAGAACCCCTCCGGCGTCTGCCGGTCACCGGTCTTGGTCTTCGGCCCGAGCTGCCCGGACCAGCGGCAGATCGGATAGGTCTTGATCGGCACGTAGCGGCCGGCGGCGTTGCGCTTCCAGACCTCGATCTCGGATTCCTTCTTGTAGGCCCGCAGCACGATCGGCGAGGCGGCATCGGTCCCGCGGGCGGACATCAGGGCCAGGGTCGCGGCGGGGATCGGCGCGTTCGCCTTGTCGGCCAGGGCGCTCGCATTCGAGAGGGCGACGCCCAGCAACCCGATCAGGGCCGGCACGAGGATGCGCAGGCGGGACCTCTCGGGGCGTCTCGGGCCGTTCGGGGAAAGCATGCACCGTCTCGATCGAGGCCGGGGGCGGCCGGCGGCGCCTGGGGGCGGCGAAAGCCGGATCGTGCCCAAGCTTTGGGGCGGTTTTGCGGGAAACGGAAGCCGTCAGGCGGGGAGCGCGGCGGTTTCCAGCGGATCCCCGGTCACGACGGTGTTGCGCTCGACCCGCAGCACGGCGTCGAACGGTGCCTGACGCCTCAGGGTGTCCTCGTCGGGCAGGCAGACGATCAGGGCCTCGCCCGCCCGCAGCGCCCGCAGGCGCTCGATTCGGGCGGTGATCTCGTCGGGCTTGCGGTCATCGAGCGACAGGCCGACCACGAGGATATCCGGGCGGCGCACGAGGCAGCGCACGAACTCGATCGCCACCCGCTCGCGCGGGCCGATGGCGCCCTCCCCCAGAACCGCGCGCTGGCCCTGGCCGGCCACGGCGACGCCGGCCTCGATCCGTGCCGCGAGGCCGAGCCGGTAGACGGTGGGCTCCAGCCCCTGCTCGGCGAGCACCCGGCGCACCAGGGAGCGCACCCGCCCCTCGGCGCCCGCCTCACCCTGGGTGATGCGCCCGAACAGCAGGTTCTCCTCCAGGCTCGCGGCCGCGGTGAGCCGGGAGGGATCGTAGAACTCGACCTTCTCGCGATAGCGCGGCGGCAGCATCGCCGCGAAGGAGTGACGCGCCGCGACCAGTCGCTCCTCGAGCGCGGCGTCGATCAGGCCGAAGCGGTGGCGCGTCTCGCTGTAGCGGAGCGCCAGCCCGATCAGCCGCTCGCGGTCGCGGTGTCCGGCCGGGCCGCGGCGGAAGCCGCGGGCCTCGGGCTGGCGCGCGACGAGATCCTCGAAATAGCCCCGCTCCGCCGCCGGGAAGAGCGAGAAGGTCTCGAACAGGGGGTGGTCGTCGGGCAGGTCCGAAAAGATCTCAACGGTGGAGCGGGCGACCTGCAGCCCGACATCGACCAGCGTCCGGGTCAGGTCCTCCGCCTCCAGCACCGCGCGCAGATAGGGATGCGCCGCGAGCCGCGCTTGCGAGAAGGCGGGGCTCACCGCTTCGCCGAACAGGATGTTCTCGCCGATATCGGCCTGATGGTTGTAGCGGGCCGGGTCGAACGGCTCGACGAGCCGGGCCATGCCCTCGCGGGCAAGGGCCTCGCGCACGGCCCAGCGTGCGGCGACCACCGCCTGGGCCGTGGCAGGATCGTCCTCCGGGTCGATCGAGGCCTCCAGGCCCCGCTCGTAGACGAAGGCATCGAGCCCGGTGAGCTTGAGGATGGCGATCCGTTCGGCCAGGCCCGAGGCTTCGCGGTCGCCGCTGCGGGCGCCGTAGAGCAGGTTCTGGCGCAGCGTCCCCTCGATCAGGATCGCCTCGGAGCCGGCGAGCGCGATCCGCCGGGCGCGCTCGGCGGAGTCGAAGGCGCGCAGGTCGGTGCCGCCATAGGTGACGGCCCCGGCGGTGGGTTCGATCTGCCCCGCGAGCAGGGCGGCGAGGGCCCGCGATCCGCTGCCGCGATGACCCACGATCGCCACATGCGCCGGCATCGGCAGCGTGAGGTCGACCCCGGTCAGCCGCTCGCCGCTGCCGGGGTCGTAGGCGCCGACCCCGCGCGCGACGAGCGCGCCCGTCTGCGGGAACGGGGCCGGGCTGCGGGAGCGGTCGCCCGGCAGCCGCGGATCGAGGGCGTCCAGGGTCTCGGCGATGGTGCGGAACAGGGGTGAAACCACCCGGTACTGGGTCCATAGCCGCAGGCTGATCGCCACGAGGACCGCGGCCAGCGCGAAGGCGCCGGCGGCGGCGACCAGTGCGCCGGGCAGGACGTTGTCGGCCTCCGTGGCGGCCTCGCCCTGCCACAGGGCGGTGGCGATGAGGAGCGCGGGCAGGATCACGACGAGGGCGAGCGCCGGGGCCCGCGCGTAGGCGAGCCGGGCCTCGGCCCGCACCAGGGCCGTCCGCGCCGCCCGCGCCCGAAGGCCGAGGCGCCGCCGCTCGAACGCCGCCGCTCCGTGGGCGCGCACCGCCGGCATCCGCCGGATCAGGTCGCGCAGGCCCGCCTCCGTCGCGGCCGTGTCGGCTCGGCGCAGGCCGCGGCGGGCGGCGGTGCGGCTGGCGAGCAGGGCGCGGGCGAGGCCCACGGCGGCGAGCAGCAGGGCAATGACCGGCACGAGGCGTGGGGCGGCAAGCTCCGCCATCACCAGGGCGAGGAGGATCGCGGCCAGGGTCAGGCCGGGAAGGACGATGCCGACCGCGGCGAGCGGACCCATCCGCGCCAGGGCCTGGCCGACGAGGCCGGGAAGAGCCCGCAGGTCCTCGCGGGCACCCGGCGGCGAGGCGAGGATCGCCTCGGTGGCCCGCGCCCGCAGCCGCGCCGTGGCCCGGGCCTGGACGGAGAAGCAGAGATAGGCGACCGCCGCACCGAGGCCGGCCAGGAGCAGGGCGGCGGCGGCGAGCGAACTCAGCGCGATCAGCGGCAACTCGGCCGGCGAAAGGCTCCAGCCGCCGAACAGGATCGGCGTCTCGCTGTCGTGGTGGCCGGGCAGCGGCAGGGCGATCCGCAGGAAGGGCAGGAAGTCCGAGCTGCTGCGGGTGAGGACCGCGATGAGGTCGCGCAGGCAGAGCAGCACGAACAGCGCCAGCGGTCCGCCCAGACCCACCGCCAGCCCGAGCGCCGCCGCGTGCCGGCGCGGCGACGAGGCGAAGGCGAACCGGACCGGGTTACGCTCCATCGGCATTCCGGGCACCGGGCCGAGGCGTGCCTGGCGTGTTCGCTGCGGGGGGAAGCGGCATCGGCGAAGGCTTCGGCGTTGTGAAGGGCTGATCCGGCGGGCAGGCGCGTGAGGAGGCCGTCACGGACCGCCCTCTTCGCACGGAAACGCCGCGGCGCAAGCCCGATCGGCCCGCGTGTCGCATTGCAATCCCGTGCACGCGTTGCTCTTTGGTGCGGGAGAGCACATGGCGAGTGGGGCCTGCCCGCGTCTTCCGCGCGGAGGGCCTGCCTTTCGCGTGGATCCCGGCCATTCCGATCGGCGGGCCCCCAGCCTCCCCTCTCACCGGACGATGCCGGATGGTCGTGCGAGACATTCCAGCGCCTGCTCCTCCCCTTCGACTGCGGGGCCGCCGGCGTTCGATGGCCGGTCGTTGAGCCGATGAGCGAGCCCGCGCATCCGCCATTCCCCGAGCGCGCATCCCTCTACGGAATGCCGGTGATCGGCCCCGGCGAGACGGTCGCCTCGATCGGTGCCGCACTCACCGGGGCCGTGCTCACCCCGGCCGGCCGCCCCTGGTGGTTCGCTGTTGTCGGCACGCTCGCCCTGACCCTCCTCTGGGCCACCCTGCGCCCGGCCGTGCCCGCCGCCCTTGCGGCAGCCGGAGCCGGGTGGTGGATCGGGCTCGCCTCGGGATGCCTGCTGATCTCGGGGCTGCTGCTGCTCGCGGACGTTGCGTGGCGCTGCGGGATCGGTCGCCTCGCCCAGACCGCCGCCCTGCTGAGCGCCGGCCTCGCCGCGCTCCACCCGGTGCCGCTGCATTCGGTGAGCCTCGCGGCCTTGCTCGCGGCGGCGGGCGGACTCTGGGCGGCGGCGCTCCTGCCGGACCTGGCGGTTCTGCGCGACGGCCTTGCCGCGGGGCCGGATCGCCGGCGGGGCGCGGTCTACCGCGTGCTGTCGGCCGGCTGGCGCGGCTCGATGTTGCAGTGGCTCGCCTGGGAGCGCGCCTGCCGGGGGCTTGCCCTGCTCGGCATCCTCGCGGCGGTGGCGGTGCTGATCGACCTCGCCCTCGCCGCGGCGCTGCACAGCGACCGGCACGACACCCTCCTCCCCGTCGCCCTGCTGGTCGAGGCGGTGCTCTCGGGCGCGGGACTGATTGCGGCGCTCGCGGTGGCCCTGCGCCGGAACCTGCGGCTCGACGGCCTCGTCACCGGTCGGCATCTCGACATCCTGGGGAGGCTGATCCTCGCCTTCGGCCTCGCCGCCCTCTATTGCCACGTCACCGAGATCGTCACCGCCCTTCTCTACGGCGATGCGGCCGAGCGGGCGCGCCTGGTCCGCCGGCTCCTCGGCGACGAGGCTCCTGCCTTCTGGACGCTCATGCTCGCCGGCCTCCTTCCCACGCAGCTGTTCTGGATCGCGCCCGTCCGCCGCCGTGCCGCCGCCCTCGGGCTGATCGGTGCCCTCGTCGCTGCCGGCCTCGGCGCCGATCACGTGCTCGCGGCGCGGGCGGGAGCGACCTGGGCGGATCTGGTGACCGCCCTGACCGCCGCGATCGGGTCCGCCGGGCTGTTCGGTCTCGGCCTGCTCCTGCTGTTCCGCCTCGTGCCGCCGATCTCGATCGCCGACACGCGGCAACTCGCCCTCGGACTTAACCCGCATGCGTCGCTGCCGCCGCCGGCATCCGGGCTCGGGGATGACCGGCATCCGTCGTCGGATCAGGGTCCACGGCCGGGCCTCCTGGCGGTCTTCGCCGCGGAGGCGGAGCTGGCCGCGGCGGTGCGGGGGCTCTCGGGGGCCGATGCGCCGTCGCGGCTCGACGCCTACGGCCCGGCGCCGATGCCGGAGGCCGCCGCCGCCCTGCACGCTCGCGAGTCGCGCTTGAGCCGCCTGGCGCTGTCGGGCGCCTTCCTCGGTGTCGCAGCCTTCCTCGCGGCCCGCCTCGTCGGCCTCGCCGATGCAATGCCGCAGGGGCTCGCGGATGTCGCGGTGCTCGCCTCGCCGGCCAGTTGGCCCGCCACTTGGCCGACTAGTTGGCCCGCTTCTTGGCCTGCCGATTGGCCGCGGTCCTGGCCGCTTTCCTGGCCGCTTTCCTGGGCAATGGCGGCGGTGCCGGCGCTCTCCGCCGGAGCGATGGGCGGTGTTCTCGGTCTCGGGGCGGCGCTCATGGCGGCGCTCAGGGCCGCCCGCGGCGACCGCCGGCCGCCCTCCGCCCTTACCGGACGTTTCGTCCTGACGATCGATCCCGCGATCGGATCCTCCCGCGGGTCGTTCAACCCGGCCGCGCTCCTGCGGCGGCTCGACGCCCTGCCGGCCAAGGCCGGACGGCCGCTCGCCGTCTACGGTCCCGGCGCTCCGGGGCGATTGCGGTGAGCGCCGAGGAGAAGGGCGGCGCCGCCCGAAAGGCGGCGGGGGCGAAATCCGCCAGCGGCTACTTTCTCGACCCTGCCCGACGCCCGGCGGCGGCCTTCGCCGTGGGGTTGGGCTGCCTGCTGCTGGCGCTCCACCATGCCGGCCTGCCGCGGCTCGTGCCCTCCTATCTCGCCGCCTGGACCTGCCTCCTGGCCCTGCCCGCGGGGGCGCTTCCCGTCGTCATCATGATCGAACGGGCGGATGCGTGGCGCCCTCAGCCCGAAACCGCCCTGCTGGAGACCCTGCGCGGCCTGCTGGTGCTGATGCCGGTGGCCGCGATCCTCGCCCTGCCGATCCCGCTCGCCGCCGGCCTGCTCTACCCGGGTCCGGAGAGCGCCGGGCCGGACGGGCCGCTCGTCCTGCGCGCGGGTGCGCCGCCCTTCCTCGCCGCCCGCCTCGCCCTCTACTTCGCCCTCTGGACCGGGCTCGCCCTCCTCTTCGCCCGCCGCGGCGGCGAGCCCTGGGCCAAGGCCGGGCGGATCGACGACGGGCGCGCCGTGCTCGGCCTCGGCCTTCACACCGTCGTCGGCACGCTGGCGGCCGACGATCTCGTCATGGCGGTCGGCACCGATCCCGGCCTGCGCTTCCACGCCAGCGCCTTCGGATTGCTGGTGCTCGCGGCGTGGTCGAGCCTCGCGCTCGCCGCGGCGATCCTGCTCGCGCCGCCCGATGTCGGACCGGCCCGGCGCCGGCACGACCGCCTGACACCGCTCGCCGTGCTGCTCCTCGTCTGGGCCGGCCTGCACGCCGTGCAGTTCCTGATGCTGGGCGCCGCGGCCGATCCGGAGGCCGCCGCGTGGTACCGGCTGCGCTCGAGCTTCTACGGCCGCGTCCTGGCGCTGTCCGCCGCCGCCGTCGTGGCGCTCGCCGCCGTCCTCACCCTGCGTCCCGGCGAGAACCGCACCCGGCTCGTGGCGGCGCTCGCCGTCGGGGTTCACCTCGCCGAGCTGTTCTGGTTCGTCACGCCGGCCTTCCGCGGCGGCTTCCGCCTCGGGCTGACGGATCTCCTGGCCCTCGCCGGCGTCACCGGGCTGGCCCTGGGGCTGGCGCCCGCAATCCGCCGCCTGATTCCTGGGCTCGCCGTCACTCCGGCCTGGCCGGGCCGGGAGCGCGTGAAGACCCGCGCCGCGGCGGCAGGGGACACGGGCCGCAAATCGGTTGTTCGCCCTCCGGAAGCTTTCTAGTTTCCTTCACCCCATCCTCGACCCTGCGCGACGCGAAAAGACCCCGGCGACCATGTGCGAACTGCTCGGAATGAGCGCGAATGTGCCGACCGACATCCGGTTCTCCTTCGCGGCTTTGGCCCGGCGCGGCGGCGAGACCGGGCCTCACGCCGACGGCTGGGGCATCACCTTCTACGAGGGACGCGGCTGCCGCTCCTTTCACGATCCGGAGCCGAGCGCCCGTTCCGAACTCGCCAAGCTGCTGCGCCGCTATCCCATCAAGAGCCGCATCGTCGTCGCCCATGTCCGCAAGGCCAATCGCGGGCGCGTCAGTCTCGAGAACACGCACCCCTTCTCCCGGGAGCTGTGGGGCCGGCGCTGGACCTTCGCCCATAACGGCCAGCTCAAGGGCGTGAAGCGGCTGCCGCTCGGCCGGTTCGAGCCGGTCGGCACCACCGACAGCGAGCACGCCTTCTGCTGGATCCTGTCCCAGCTCCAGGAACGGTTCCCCAAGCCGCCCCGTGCTGCCACCCTCGAGGCGGCGATCGCCGGCTACGCCCTCACTCTGTCGGAGCTCGGCGTGTTCAACATGCTGCTCACCGACAGCCGCGTGCTCTACGCGCATTGCGGCAAGCGGCTCTGCTATCTCACCCGCCGGGCGCCGTTCGGAACGGCGACGCTGATCGACGAGGATTGGCGGGTCGATTTCGCGCAGGAGACCACCGAGACCGACATCGTCACCGTGATCGCCACACGGGCGCTGACCCGGGACGAGACCTGGACCGAGCTGGAGCGCGGCGACACCCTGGTCCTCACCGACGGGGCGGTGCGGGTGCTGAAGGGGAAGGCGCGGCGCCGGCCACAAACGGAGCCGGAGATGCGCGGCGCGGCGTGAGACCGGGGGCCCGCGCCCCGGGACTGTGCGGTTGATCTGCCGCATTCATGCCGCAGGTTCGACGGATCATTCCATGCCAGATCCGATTGATCCCTTGCGGGAGGACTGGATTCGGACGTCGTTCGAGCGCCGCGCGGGCCGAGCGATACGGTTTTCGCTCGGATCGGGCGGAAACCGTATCGCCCTTCACAGTGGCCCTTCACAGTGTGCCGATCGTCTTGTGTGCAAGCGTGGCAGTATTTCGCGCGGCGCGGGTGTGCGGTGCGGGGCCGATGCGCTACAACTATGTTAAATGCCCCGCCGGGGCGGTCTCCGCGTGCCGTGCCGCCCCGCCGATTGCCGAAATGCCCCGATCGCGAAGTACCCGATGCGCAACGATGCCGAAGCGACCCTGGATCGTCCCGCGATGACAGACGGCCGTCCGAAACTCTCCGACTCGATCCGGAGCCATCTGGGTGATCACCTTCGCAGCGTCTACGACACGCTGGGCGCGGGCGAGGACACACCGGTCCGCTTCTCCGAACTGATCGGCAAGCTCGAAGCGGCCCTCAAGGCTCAGGGTGAGCGGGTCGATCCCGAATTCCGCAACGGCCTGCTCGCCGCGGTCCCGTCCCTGCGGGCCTTCGCCCTGTCGCTGACCTCGAACCCGGCCCGTTCCGACGACCTCGTGCAGGACACCCTGCTCAAGGGATGGCAGCACCGGGCCCGCTTCCAGCCGGGCACGAACCTCAATGCGTGGCTCTTCACGATCCTGCGCAACATCTTCTACTCGGACCATCGCAAGCGCGTCCGCGAGGTCGAGGATCAGGACGGCTCCTATGCTGCCCGCCTCGCTACCGCGCCGCATCAGGGCGACCGGCTCGACGTCGAGGATCTGCAGACGGCGCTCGCCAAGCTGCCGCCGGACCAGCGCGAGGCGCTGGTGCTCGTTGGCGCCGAGGGTGTCTCCTACGAGGAGGCCGCCACGATCATGGGCTGCAAGGTCGGCACGGTGAAGAGCCGCGTCAGCCGCGCCCGCGGCCGCCTCGCCGAACTCCTCGGCTACGACGAGGAGGATCTCTCCTCCGACCGCTTCATCCAATCGGCGATGCCGGACGCCTGATCGTCTTAAGGACAGCGCGGACCCGGTCCTCAGAGAGCCGGGTCGTTCGCGAAAGGCACCTGCCCGCCGCTCCTCTGCCAGCGTGCGGGATTCGTTAAGGAGACGCCGCGCCGCTGACGATGTCGCCGCCGGCCGGTCGCGTCATTTCCTCCGGCGCGATTGGCGGAAGGGCCAAATCGCCCTGACAGAGCGGCCCGAGCGGGAGTGGAGCGGACTTCCGGCTGCTCGTCGCTTGCGTCACAAGCCGGTTCGGCCGAACCGGCAACCGGTCTTCGGGCCGACCGACAGGGACGGAGAGCCCTGTCGGTTCGAGCCTTGGCTGTCAGGCCGCCTTGCGACGGCCGCCGGTCTTGCGTCCCTCACCCGAAGCGGTGCTCTTCCGGCGCGGCTCAGGCGGCGCTTCCGCGACCACCTCGTCCACGGGCTCCGCAGCCTTGGCGGAGGACTTGCGGCGCTGCTGGCCGAGGCCGAGATCCTTCGCCAGCGCCGAACGCGCGGCCGAATAGTTGGACGAAACCGTCGGATAGTCGGCCGGCAGACCGTAGCGACGGCGATAACCCTCGATGTCGAGACCGTGCGTCGTCAGATGCCGCTTGAGCGTCTTGTAGGGCTTGCCGTCGATGAAGGAGATCAGGGCGTCCGGCGTGATCGACTTCTTGATCTGGGCCGGCGTCGCCCGCTCGACTTCTTCTTCCTTCGGGGCCTGCGGCGCCGACAGAGAGAGGAGCGCGGCGTGAACCTGAACAATCAGGGCCGGAAGTTCGGGCGATGGCAGGGAATTGTTCGAGACATAAGCCGAGACGAGATCGGCAGCGAGTTCGATACGATCGTGTTGCGAGACCTGACTTGTTTCAGACATTGTACGTGATCCTGTTTGCCCCTCGTTCTTGTTAGCTAAAAGGATCTAGAAAAGTTTCAAGGCCGGTTCTACGAGTTTTCACGAAAAACGACTGCAAAATTGAGAAAAAGCTCCGATTTGGCCGATATTGCCAACGATCAGACCCGATGAGAGGGCAGAACGGGGTTGCTCAAGGTGGTGTGCGCAAGCTGAGGTTCGACGGCCGTCATGATGAGCGCCACCTGATTCGGCCATTCAACAAATCGTGAGAGGCAAATTCGGGCTAATCGTGGGTCAAGGGTGATGGAGTCGGGTAACTTCGATGGATTGCGGCAGTTTGAGATCGTATGCCGCCGCCGATGTGACGGGATTAAAGCGACGCTCTGTCGCGGTTACATACCCGGGAGCATCATCTCGTCGTCTTCGTGCTGGGGAGCGGGCCGGCTTTGCCTGCAGCGCTCGGGCCTCGTCGGCAGACTGCAGCGATAGACCACTGCATCCGGCGGACCCAGCGTGGCGTTGAGCGGCACCGTGACGGTATCACCGGAAAAGCGCCAGTTGCGGGTGCCGCGATCCCAGTAGAGCCACACCGTGGTGTCGTGGCCCTTCACGTCGAAGATGGCGGCCTTCTTCGACATCGCCCTGAGCGTTCGCGGCTCGTAGAGCCCCTTGCGGCGATAGGCGGCGCGGGCCTCCTCGCCCTGGCGGTCGACGAAGGTGTTCTGCACGATCTGAAGGGTCGCCCCGGGCTTGCGGAGGAATTTCTTGAAATCGCTCAGAGATCGCAAGACCACGGGCATGGCGTCCTTCCAGTCGTCAAGTCACGGACTCATCCTGCATTGTGCGAGGGCACCTTAGTTCCCGCGAGATGACGGTTATTCCTCACGCGCAAAGGTGGTGTCGGGCGATATCCACGGGAAAACGGCACTGTCCACAGGAGTCGAAGACTCTCAAGCTCGGCTGTTCGACGCCTGCGGCTCGGCCGCCTCCAGCCGCGGCTTGACCCGTGGGCCGGGCTCGGGCGTTTAGGCCTTATGCTGCTGCAATTCTTTACGGGCCTGCGCGAGGCCCGCGTGCCGGTCTCCCTGCGCGAATACCTCACCCTGCTCCAGGCGATGGAGAGCGACCTCGCCGACAAGCGCGTCGAGGAGTTCTACTTCCTCGCGCGTACGGTCCTGGTGAAGGACGAGGCCAATCTCGACCGGTTCGACCGCGTCTTCGCCTCGGTCTTCAAGGGACTGGAGACGCTGGGCGAGGCGGTCGAGCCTGCCGCCATCCCCGAGGAATGGCTGCGCAAACTCGCCGAGAAATACCTGACCGAGGCGGAAAAGGCCGAGTTGAAGGGGCTCGGCTGGGACAAGCTGTTCGAGACCCTGAAGCAGCGCCTCGCCGAGCAGAAGGAGCGCCACCAGGGCGGGTCGAAATGGATCGGGACCGGGGGCACATCGCCCTTCGGCGCCTACGGCTACAATCCGGAGGGCATCCGCATCGGCCAGGACGGCAACCGCAACTTCCGCGCGGTGAAGGTGTGGGATAAGCGCGAGTTCAAGGATCTCGACGATTCCCGCGAACTCGGCACCCGCTCCATGCGGGTGGCGCTCCGCCGCCTGCGCCGCTTCGCCCGCACGGGGGCGGCCGAGGAACTCGACCTCGACGGCACCATCCGCGAGAGCGCCCGCAAGGGCTTCATCGACGTGAGGCTCCGTCCGGAGCGGCGCAACGCCGTGAAGGTTCTGCTCTTCCTCGATGTCGGCGGCTCGATGGACTGGCACGTGGAACTGGCCGAGGAACTGTTCTCGGCGGCGCGCTCCGAGTTCAAGCACTTCGCGCACTACTACTTCCACAACTGCCCCTACGAGGCGGTGTGGACCGAGAACCACCGCCGCCACGACGAGCGCATCCCGCTTCTCGACGTGATCCGCACCTATCCGTCCGATTACCGTGTGGTGTTCGTGGGCGACGCCTCCATGAGCCCTTACGAGATCGCCCATCCCGGCGGCTCGGTGGAGCATTGGAACGAGGAGGCGGGCGAGGTCTGGCTCGGCCGCGTCCTCGATCATTTCCCGAAAGCGGTCTGGCTCAACCCCGTCCCGGCCGAGCACTGGGCCTACACCCAGTCGATCGGCATGGTCCGCCGGATCTTTTCCGACCGGATGTTCCCGCTGACGCTCGAAGGATTGGACGGGGCGATGCGGGCGCTGCTGCGATAGGCAGGCGCGCCTCAGCCCTGGCGGGCCGGGGTCGTCACGGTCAGCCCGTCGAGTTCGGGCGTCACGCGGATCTGGCAGCACAGGCGCGAGGTCGCGCGCACGTCCGAGGCGAAGTCGAGCATGTCCTGCTCCATCGGCTCGGCGGGCCCGACCTTGTCGGCCCAAGCCTCGTCCACGTAGACGTGGCAGGTGGCGCAGGCGCAGGCCCCGCCGCACTCGGCATCGATGCCCGGCACATTGTTGCGGATCGCCGTCTCCATGACGGTCGAGCCGACCTCGCCGTCGATCGTGCGGGCCGTGCCGGCGTGATCGACGAAGGTGATCTTGGGCATTCCTTGCTCCGGGACGTGTCCGCGTCCGCCTGCGATCCTTCGAGGGGCGGCGTGGCGCCTGCTTGCGGGCGACGGAGTCAGAATGCAAGCGGGAAGCCGGCGCTTTTCCGTCGCGCCGGTCTCGATCCGGCGCCTCTGTGGGCGGATCGGGTCCGGTGAGGCCACGACAAGCCTTCGCCGCGGCGAGAGCGGCCGGACGGTGCGAGCCCGTTACGCCTCCAGGCCGAAGGTCGCGAGTGCTGTCAGAGTCTCGGCCGCGGCGGCCTGAAGGCTCGAGAGGTCCGCTCCCGCGCCGGAGCGGAAACCGGCCTCGACGGCGGCGCTCGCCTGCGCCACCCGCATCGCCCCGACGCCGAGGGCCGCGCCCTTGAGGGTGTGGGCGAGGTCGGCCCGCGCCTCGGCCGGGCGGCCCGCCTCCGCCAGCGCCGGCAGCAGGCGGCGGCACTGGTCCTCGAACAGGCTCAGCACCTCCCGGGCGAGATCCGCGTCGCCGAAGGTCTGCGCGTCGAGATGAGCGCGGTCGAGCAGGAGCACGGGCTGGTTCTCGGCGTCCATGTCGGTCCTCATGCGCCCTCTTGCGTCCTCGAGCCCACCCCCGCGCCGAACGGCCTTGCCCGGCCCGCGGATCCGGCCGGCGCGGCGACCTGCCTGTGGGCGGCGGGGGCTATCCACAGCGCAGGCCCGCCCGGGGCGTACCCGTTTATGTCTGCACGCGTCAGAACTTGGGGCGAGTGCCCGATCACGGGCCCTGGCTTGGTAACCATTCCGTTAAGGTTTCTTGGGTGCGCCGGGCCGATCGGGTATCGGGTGCGGGTTCCGAGGGACTAAGGTTCCTCGGCTAGTCGGGTAAATCCGTCTCCATTGCGGAGGGCGCGTGCTCTGCAGTGGACGGCGATGCGTACGAGGCGTTGCATGGCCACCGAGAAGAAGCTGAAGGATCCGGCGGAGGCGGCCCTCTCCGCGATCGAGCAGGCTTTGAATCTGGACATTCCGGCTCCGGGCGAGACCGCCCGGGTCGAGCCGCGCCTGCCCGATGTCGGCGACGGCGACCCGCTGGCCGATCCCTTCTCCGAGGCCGGGGGACGCCGCACCCCGACCCTCGATATCGATCCCGGGCCCTCCGACCTCCCGCCGCCGGAGCGCGGCCGCTCGCGCCGCGAGGGCGGCCTCCTGCCCCCCGACCGCTCGCTGGTGGCCAATGACGACCGCCAGAACATCGGCATCCTGCAGCAGACCCTGCGGGTGCGGCCCTCGCGCAAGCCGTACCTCGTCGCCGCCATCGCCTCCTTCCTCTGGCTCAACGGCCTCGTGGCGCTCGCCTGGAACCAGTCCGGCGGCGACCTGAAGGCGTTCATCACCGGGCTCACCGCGCTCCAGGCGGCGGTGGTGGCCACCGCCATCGCCGGGCCAATCGTGCTGTTTCTCATCACCGCGATGCTGGCGGTGCGCGCCCACGAGATGCGCCTCGTCGCCCGCGCCGTCGGCGAGGTGGCGATCCGGCTGGCCGAGCCCGAGAGCTTCTCGACGGATGCCGTGCTCACCATGTCGCAGACCGTGCGCCGCGAGGTCGCCGCCGTCGGCGACGGCGTGGAGCGGGCCCTCGCCCGGGCGGGCGAACTCGAGACGCTGGTGCGCGGCGAGATCTCGACCCTGGAGCGGGCCTATTCCGACAACGAGATCCGCATCCGCAGCCTCGTCGACGAGCTGATCGCCCAGCGTGAATCCATCGTCGGCAGCGCCGACCGGGTGCGCGGCGCCATCACCGGCTCGCACGAGAACCTGTCGAGCGAGCTGGAGGGCGCGGCCGAGCGCATCGTCGCGGCGATCAACGGCGCGGGCGAGCGCGTGACCGGGGCGCTCGACGCCCGCGGCGAGGCGATCACCACGGCGCTGGGCGAAGTCGGCGAGCGGGTGGTCGGCAACGTCTCGACCCGCGGCGACGACCTGATCCGCCAGCTCACCGCCACCAGCGAGGGCGTGCGCAGCGGCCTGGAGGAGATCGGCGGCAGCCTGACCACGACGCTGCAGCAGCGCGCCGACGAGGTGACGCAGGCCTTCGAGCGCACCGGCGGGGCGCTGACCCGCACGCTCGCCGACAATGCCGGCGCCGTCGCCCAGTCCCTGTCCGAGACCGGTACCGGCCTGATCGAGGCGCTGGACCGCCAGGGCGGCGCCGTGCGCGAGACCTTCGAGCGCTCGACCAGGGGCCTGGAAGAGGCCTTCCTGTCGCGTGGGACCGAACTGACCGAGCGCTTCGCCCAGACCGGCGGCGCGATCACCGCCCGCTTCGCCGAGACCGGCGAGGGCCTGAGCCGGCACTTCGCCGCCACCGGCGCGGCGATCTCCGAGGACATCGCCGCCCGCGGCGCCCTGCTGCGCACCGAGATCGAGGCCGCCGGCACCGGCGTCTCCGAGCTGATCGAGGGCCGTGGGCGCGATGCCCAGGCCGCCCTGGCGCTCGCCGCCGGCAGCGTCGCCGACGACTTCTCCGCCCGCATCGACCGGGTGCGCGACGGGTTTCTCGCCTCCGCCACCCAGGCGGCTGAGATCATGGATGGCCGCGGCCTCGAACTCGCCGGCCGGATCGAGGCGGCGGCGACCCGCGTCGACGACGTCATTGCGGTCCAGGGCGGGGCGCTCGCCTCGAACCTCGACGCCGCGGGCGACCGCGTCGCCGGCCTGATGACCGACCGCGCGGCCCAGGCCGCCGCCACCGTGGAGCAGGCGCTCGCCGGGCTCGGCTCGTCCTTCGCCGCCAACGCCGCCGGCACCGCCGAGACCCTGCGCGAGGTGGTAGCGCGGCTGGGCGACGACCTCGACACCCGCACGGGCGCCGCCCAGGACGGCATCCGCCGCAACGCGGAGGCCGCGACCGCCTCCGTCGGCGCCAGCGTCGAGGCGCTGGAGCGCCGCCTGCGCGAGGCGTCCGAAACCCTGACCGGGCTGCTCGCCGAGCGCACCGCCGAGTCCACCGCCCGGATGCTGCACACCGCCGAGGAGACCTCGGGCGCCGCGCAGGCGCAGGCCGCCGCGGTCGCCGCGCGCTTCACTGAAGCCGCCGAAACCCTGCGCCGGGCCGCCGACGAGGCCGCGGCCGCCGTCGAGAGCCGTTCGGACGACGTGGTCGGCCGGTTCCACGCCGCCGCCGAGCGCGTCGGGGGCGAGCTGGGCAGCCGCAGCGAGAGCGCTTCGCAGACGCTGCACGCCGCGATCCAGCGGATGGCCGACGAACTCACCGCCCGCAGCGCCGAGGCGACCGGCGCCCTGGCGCTCGCCGCGGCCCATGCCGGCGGCGAGATCGGCAACCGCACCGACCAGTCGATGCACGCCCTACAGGACCTGCTGCGCCAGGTGGCCGACGAGATTGCCGTCCGCGGCTCCGAGGCGAGCGTCGCCCTGTCGCTGGCCGCGGCCCAGGCCGGCGGCGAGATCGGCAGCCGTGCCGACCAGTCGGTACAGGACCTGCGCGACCTGCTGGCCCGTGTCCGCGACGAGATCGACGGCCGCAGCGCCGAGATGACCGACGCCCTGGCCCGCACCGCCGAGCGCGTCGGTGGCGAAGTCGGCACCCGCACCGAGGAGTCGCTGCGGAGCCTGCGCGACGCCCTTGAGCGGATCGGCGAGGAGCTGTCCGCCCGCGGCGAGGCTACGGTTCAGGCACTGTCGCGCAGCGCGGCAGGGGTCGGCTCCGAGCTGGATGCCCGTCTGGGCGCCCTGGAGGAAGGCTTCGGCCGCCACGGCCGCGGCGCCGCCGCGCTCATCGCCAGCCAGTCCGACGAGGCCCAGTCCCGCCTCGAAGGCGCCGGCCGCGAGGTGGCGCTTGCCATCGCCGGCCACGTCTCGCAGGTCGGCGACGCGCTTCACCGCAGCCACGCCGCCTTCATCGAGACCACCGACAGCCGCGCCCGCGCGGTGGAGGAGGCGCTGGGCAGCCGCCTCGCCGCCCTGCAGGAGACCATCGCCCGCGGCGACATCCTCGCTGACCGGATCGCCGGCAACGCGCAGACCCTCGGGGCCACCCTGGATTCGCGCCTCGGCGAGATCGACCGGATCATCGCGGTGCAGGGCAGTGCACTCGCCGAATCCCTGGCCGAGCGCGCCCGCCTCGCCGGCGAGACGGTCGAAGCGCGGATCAGCGAGATGGAGTCCCTCTCCGCCCGCCGCGCCGCCGAGATCGGCGAGAGCTTCGCGGCCCTGGTCGGCCATGTCGATACGCGTCTCGGCGCCCGCGCCAACGCCCTCAACGAAACCCTGGTGCTGCGCGCCTCCGAGATCGCCCGCACTCTGGACGAGGGCAACCGCATCCTCACGGACGCCCTCGACCGGCGCATCGAAGGCTCGGCGCAGGACATCGCCGACCGCGGCCGCTCCGTGGGCGACGTTCTCGCCGCCCGTGCCGCCGAGATCGCCGAGCGGCTCGAGCGCACGACGCAGGATCTCGCCCGCCGCCTTGATGAGGGCGCCGAGCGCCTCGATACCGGCGTCGTCGCGCGCCTCGACTCGATCAGCGGCACGCTGGAGGAGCGCGCCCGCCATCTCGACGAGTCCTTCGGCATCCAGGCCCTCGAAGCAGTGCGCCTGATCGAGGGCCGCACCCGCACCATCGACGGCGAGCTGACGACGCGGATCCGCGACCTCGTCGCCCTGCTGGAGCGCCGCAGCGGCCTCGCGGTCGAGGCGCTCGGCGGCCATGTCGAGACCATTGCCCGGCTGTTCGACGAGCGGGCCGAGAGCCTCAACCACCTGTTCGAAGAGCGCGGCGGCGCGCTCGCCGCCGACCTCGACCAGCGGGGCCGCGCCACGGTCGAAGGCCTCAACGGACGCCTCTCCGAGATCACTCAGGCCCTGGAACAGGGCGGCGCCTCGCTCGGCGCCCTGCTCGACCGGCGCGGCACCGCCCTGCTCGCCGCCCTGCGCGACCTCGTGGGGCAGGTCGATGGCCTGCTCGGCGAGGGCACCGGCCGCCTCGGCCAAGCCCTCGAGACCCAGGCGGGCGAGATCCGCAGCCTGCTCGACAGCCGCACCGACGACCTGCGCGGCCTGATGGAGGGCAGCGCCGGGCGGGTGCGCGGCGAGTTCGAGGCCGGCCTCGGCGCCGTCGAGACCGCGCTGGAGGAGCGCCTGCGCACGGTGCGCGACCTGCTCGAGGCCCGCAGCCACGAGATCCGCGACACCTTCGACCACCGCACGGACGACCTGCGCGGCCTGATGGAGGGCGGCGCCGGACAGGTGCGCGGCGCCTTCGACGCGAGCCTCGGCGCCCTCGAGACGGTGCTGGAAGAGCGCCTGCGCACGGTGCGCGACCTGCTCGACGCCCGCAGCCACGAGATCCGCGACACCCTCGACAGCCGCACCGGTACCCTGCGCGGCCTCGTGGACGGCAGCGCCGGCCATGTCCGCGGCGAGTTCGAGGCCGGGCTCGACGCCCTGCGCGCCGCCCTGGAGGAGCCGGCCCGCACGGTGCAGGACCTGCTCGACAGCCGCGCCGGTGAGATCCGCGCCATGCTCGACGCCCGCGGCGACGACCTGCGCACGACCCTGGAGGAGCGCACCCGCACGGTTCAGGAGATTCTCGACCACCGCACCGGCGAGATCCGTGGGCTGCTCGACGGCCATGCCGGCCGCCTCGACGAGGGCTTCCAGGGCCGCGTTCTGCCGCTCCAGGCGGCGCTGACCGAGGGCGCGCGCCTGTTCGTCGAGACGCTGGAGGGCGGCATCGGCCGGGCCACGAGCGAGGTCGATGCCCGCACGCGGGGGCTCACCCACCTGTTCGACGAGCGCCTCGGCGTCCTCGGCGACCTCGTGGACGGGCGCGGCCAGCAGGTGGCGCAGACCGTCGAGACGCGGACGCAGGAGCTGCGCACCCTGTTCGACGAGATCCACGCCCGCCTCGGCACCCTGGTGGACGAGCGTGCGAACACCCTGACCGGCCGCGTCGACAGCCAGACCCAGGCGCTGGCAGCCCTGTTCGACGAGCGGATGCAGAGCCTCGACGGGTTGGTCGAGAGCCGCGGCGGCGCCTTCGCGCAGATCGTGGAGAACCAGGCCGCCACCCTGGCGCGGACCGTCGATACCCGCAGCGAGGACTTCACCGCCCGTATCGACGCCCGCCTGCGCGCCTTCGCGACCGTGGTGGCGAACCGCGCCAACGCGCTCGCCGACGCCTTCGACGAACGCCAGGACGCCTACGCGGCCCTGGTCGACGAGGGCATGACGCGCATGGTCGCCGCGCTCGACGAGCGGGCCCGCCAGCACGTGGCCCAGTTCGAGACGGTCGAAGAGCGCCAGAAGTCTGTCGCGGCCCTGGTCGCGGCCGGTACCGATCGGATCGCGGCGGCCCTGGACGAGCGCGCCCGTCAGCAGGTCGCCCTCGCCGAAGCCTTCGACGGACAGCAGGAATCCTATGCGAGCCTGATCGAGCAGGGCACCGCCCGCCTCGTGGCGGCCCTGGACGAGCGTGCCCAGCGGCAGGCGGCTCTCACCGAAGCCTTCGAGGGGCAGCGGGACGCCTACGCCACCTTGATCGAGCAGGGCACCGCCCGGATGGTCTCGGCTCTCGAGGAGCGGGCGCGCCGCCACGCGGTGTTGGCCGAGGCGTTCGACCGCCAGAAGGAGGCCTACGCGGCCCTGATCGACGGCGGCACCGCCCGGATGGTCGCGGCGCTCGACGAGCGCGCCGAGCGGCAGTTGGCGCTGACCGAGAGCTTCGACGAGCGCCGCAACGCCTACGCGGCGCTGGTGGAGGACGGCATCGCCCGGATGGGCCGGATGCTGGAGGAGCGCGCCCAGCGTCACGCCGCCGAGGTCCAGGCCCGCGCCGCCGCGCTGGCCGAGTCCATGGACGAGCGCAACGCGGCGCTGGCGCGCCTGATCGACGGACCGGCCGCGGCCCTGGCCGATGCGCTGGCCGAGCGGGAGCAGGCCCTCGACCGGCTCATCGCCGACAAGGGGACACCGCTGGTCGAGGCGCTGCGCGATCGCACTGACGCCATCGTCGTCCGCACGGTCGAGTCGGCCCAGGCGCTGCGCGCGGCCCTGGACGAGGGCGCGGCGGCCTCCGCCGAGACGGTCGGCCAGGCCCATGAGCGGGTCCGCCGCGACGTCGCCGGCGTCCTCACCCGGATCGAGAGCGCCAACGGCGCGCTCAAGGACCTCGTCGGAGGCGCCTCCGAGAACCTCGCTGCCGTCGAGCAGGGGCTCGCGGCCCGCGTCGAGCAGATCCAGTCGACCCTCGACCGGGTCGCCGCCGACACGGCGCAGGCCTCCGACCGGGTGTCGACGCAGGTCGTGGCCCTGCGCGAGGCTTCGCAGGGGGCCCTCGCCCAGGCCTCCGAACTCGCCGAGACCCTCGATGCTCGCAGCCGGACTCTGGTGGAGCGCACCGGCAGCCATGTCGGTGCCCTCTCCGAGGCCGCCGGCACCCTGGAGGCGGTGGAGAGCCGTCTGGCCGAGAGCCTGTCGAGCCGGCAGGCCGTGATCGAGGCGGTGCTGTCCCGCCTCGAAGAGCGCAGCCAGGCCATCGAGGCCCAGACCGGCCGCTTCGGCAGCGTGATCGAGGAGACGCTGCGCACGGCCGAAGCCCGCGCCCGCGAACTCAACGAGAGCGTCGCCCGCGCGGCCCGCGAGGCCGGGACCTCGGTGGCGGGCGACTTCGCCCGCCTGCGCAGCGGCGCCGAAGAGGAAAGCGCCCGCACCACGACCGCGGTGCACAGCGCCATCGAGGCGGCCTCGGCCAAGATGATGGAGAGCTTTGCCGCAGCCTCCAGCCAGTTCGGCGACTCGGTCGCGCGGATGAACGCCATGGCCGCGGAGATCCGCCGCGAACTCGACGCGACCCGTAGCGACCTGCAGCGCGGCGTGCTCGACCTGCCTCGCGAGACGCAGGACGCGACCAGCGAGATGCGTCGCGTGGTGGCCGAGCAGATCGACGCACTGAACGAACTCGCGGCCCTGGTGGCCCGCTCGAACCGGTCGGTGGATGTCGCCCAGCCGGCGGCGCAGGCCCGCGCCGGCGAGCAGCGCCGCACCGCCGAGGCTGGCCGCGGCGTCTCCGCTCCCGCCGCGCCGCCGCAGCCGGCGCCGGCCCGCAGCGCGGCGCCGACGGCGGCCCGGCCCCAGCCGCCGGCTCCCCCGGCCGCGCCGCGTCCGGTAAGCCCGGCTGCCGCCCAGGGTGGGGGCCAAAGCGCGGCTCAAGGAGCGGTTCAGGGGCGGCCCGGCACCCGCGACAACCGCGGCTGGCTGTCCGACCTCCTGACACGCGCCTCGATCGACGATGACGGCGCCGAGGCGATTCCCGCCCCGGCACCCACCCCGGCGCCGGAAGCGAAGGGACCGGTCGAGCGGATCTCGCTCGATGCGATCTCGACCGACATCGCCCGGATGGTGGATCATCGCGCGTCCGTCGAGTTCTGGCAGCGCTACCGCCGGGGCGACGCGAACCTGTTCGACGGCCGTCTCTACACGGCGCAGGGGCGCCAGACCTTCGAGCAGATCCAGCGCCGCTACCGGGCGGATGCGGAGTTCCGCCGGACGGTCGATCGCTATGTCGGCGAGTTCGAGCGTCTGCTCGGCGAGGTGACGAAGAACGACCGCGACACCAAGCGCGCGGACGCCTACCTCACCTCGGAGACGGGCAAGGTCTACACCATGCTCGCCCATGCCAGCGGCCGGTTCGACGAGGTGTGAGGCGCAAGCTCCGATCGAGGCGGGTTCGGTATTGCCGGAGCCGCCTCGCGGCGCCATCGAGCGGGCGGCCCATGAAAAAGGCCCCCACCGCACGCGCGGTAGGGGCCTTTTTCATGGGATGCGGCCGTCCCAGGCGGCCGGCCTGTGCGGTCTCATGGGAGGGTCCGATCGATCCCGTCGCAGGGCGGGTCCCGCACCGCGCGGGCGCGCCTGTACGGCGTCCGCTCCGATCGGGCGGAGATCCGCTCACTCCATCACGGCGGCCTTCATGATGACCACCATCGTCGCCCGGCCCGGCTCGTCGCCGAGGCAGCGGATGCTGTGGGGACGGTCGCAGCGGTAGCGCAGGGTCTCGCCGGCATTGGCCCGCTGCACCTCGCCGCCCACCTCGACCTCGAAGCTGCCCTCTAGCACCGAGAGCGACTCGACCGAGCCGCGCTGGTGCGCGTCGGATTCGAGCACCCCGCCGGGATCGGCGGTGACGTCGTACCATTGCAGCCACTCGACGGTCTTGATCCAGCCGATGATGGCGAGCCGCACCTTGCCGTCGTCGGAGACGAGCCGCGGAGTATCGGCGCGGGAGAAGCGCTCGATGAAGGGCTCCTCGTCGGAGGTGGCCAGGACGCGCTCGATCGAGACGTCGAGCGCCTGGCTGAGGCGCCAAATCGTGGCCAGTGTCGGGTTGGTCTCGTTGCGCTCGATCTGGCTGATGATCGACTTCGCCACGCCCGACTGCTCGGCGAGTTCCGATAGCGAGAGGTTGTAGGCCTTGCGCAGGCGCTGGATCGTCTTGCCGAGTTGGCCCGAGAGCACCTGCGCACCGCTGGCGAGATCCTTCGGCCGTCCACGCTCGAGGCTTGCCGCTATGTCCTGCATCACGTCGGTCCGCTGAGAGTGCCCGCCGGGACATCCGCGCGCCGGACCCGCCCTCGCGGGTGGAACCGTTCACGACGTCATGGGCAGGGCACCGAAAGGCGTTCCGTTATCCGAACGAGCGTTTGATCTGTCAAACGCAAAACCGCGGCGGTGACGCGGTTTCGTCCCAGCGGGAAGCCTATTGCCAGAGCGCGTAGAAGTGATGGAGCGGGCCGTGGCCATGGCCGACGGGCACCGAATCCGCCGCGCGGATCGCCGCCGTGACATAGGTCTTCGCCCCACCCACCGCCTCGGCGAGGCCCTGGCCGCGGGCGAGCCCGGCCGCCACGGCCGCCGAGAGGGTGCAGCCGGTGCCGTGACTATTGCGGGTCTCGATGCGCGGCGCCGCGAACCGGCGCAGCGTTCCGTCCGCGGCGACGAGGTGATCGACGCTCTCGCGGCCCTCGCCATGGCCGCCCTTGATCAGCACCGCCCGCGCCCCGCGCGACAGCAATCGCCGGGCCTGGCCCACCGCCTCGTTCTCGTGTCCGGCCTCCGCCTCGTCGAGCAGGGTCGCGGCCTCCGGAAGGTTGGGCGTGACGACGGTGGCCAGCGGCATCAGCTCGCCGCGCAGCGTTTCGACGGCTTCCTGCGAGATCAGCCGGTCGCCGCTAGTGGCCACCATGACGGGATCGAGCACCACCGGGATGCCGGTGGCGTGCCGCCGCAGGCTTTCGGCCACGGCGCGGATGGTTTCGGGCCGCGAAAGCATGCCGATCTTCACCGCACCCACCGCGAGGTCGGCGAAGACCGAGTCGATCTGCGCGGCGACGAAGTCGGCGGGCACGTCGTGGATCGCCTGCACCCCGCGGGTGTTCTGTGCGGTGAGAGCGGTGACCACGCTGGCGCCGTAGACGCGCAGGGCCGCGAAAGTCTTGAGATCGGCCTGGATGCCGGCGCCCCCGCCCGAATCCGAGCCGGCGATGGTCAGGGCGATGGCGGTCATGGGCGTCTCCCGTCGTCGGCTCTTCTGGCGTCGGCTCCATCTAGAGCCGTATCCGACCTGATTGCATCAGGCCGGCGTCTCTCGCTCATTGTTTTGGCGCGCCTTCTTTCGACGAACCGGTGACCACTTCGTCGGAATGCGCTCTAGACCGGCATTCGGCCGGATTGCATCATGCCGGCGTCTCCAGGTCCTTGCCTCGACGCGCCTTCTCTCGTCGATCCGCTATCCACGGCGTCGGACCGCCTCTAGCGTCCTCCTGCCTCCCCGCGCTGTCCGAGGGCCTCGTCGACCCGGGCGCGCAGATCCCGCGCCTTGGCCTCGGTCGCGCCGCCCTTGAACAGCGCACCGATCAGCGCCACCCCGTCGGCGCCAGCCCGGATCACGGAGGCGGCGTTGCTGGCGTCGATCCCGGCGATCGCGCCCAGCGGAAGCGATTGTCCCCGGGCGAGCCGGGCGCGGAACACGATCCGCTGCAGCCCGTCGAGGCCGACTGGCGGGTCCGGATTGTCCTTGCTGGTCGTGGCAAAGACACCGCCGATGCAGGCGTAGTCGATGGGAAGGCGGTACAGTTCGTCGGCCTGGGCGCCGGTCTTCACGGTCAGTCCGATGATCGCGCGCGGGCCGAGCAGCCGGCGCGCGTCCTCCGGGTGGAGATCGGATTGGCCGAGATGCACGCCCTCGACGCCCGCGGCCAGGGCGAGGTCGACCCGATCGTTGACGAGCAGCGGCGCGCGGCCGGCGAGCGCCGCATGGATCGCCCGGATCCGCGCGAGCGCCGCACGGGCATCGGTCGTATCCTTGTCGCGGTACTGGAACAGGGTGGCGCCGCCGGCCACGGCCTCCGCCGCCAGGGCGGCGAGCGCCGCTGCATCGCCGCCCAGGACGCCCGTATCGAGGATGCCGTAGAGGCGCAGATCCACCGTGATCCCCGTTGAAGGCCGGTACGAACCGAGCCCTGCCGCGATGCTCATGCCGACTCCCCGTCCCGTCCGAGCGCCATGGCCGCTCCCTTCCGATGATCCCGCTTCCGGTCTAGCAGGATCGGCCCGCCGCGGCGACCTTGGCCTTGCTCGCCTGCGGATGAGGCCGCAGCCTCCGTTGACGGTGCCGGGGCCGATCCGGCAAGAGCGAGGTGGTGGGTTGGAACCGCTTCCGCCGTCGAGGGCGGCCCGAGGAGAGGGGCTCAAGGCCGACGAACCATGAGCACGGCCGAATTGGGTTTGACCGCCGCAGCGGCGGACAAGGGGACGCGCGCCGCCAGTGCCTCCTCGGTGGGGCTCGTCGCCGTGATCGTCGCGGCGACGGATGGGGAGCCGCGCGCGCTCACGGTGCAGGTTGCCGGGCAGGCGCCGGGACGTGAGACCGCCCTGCCCGCCGGCCCGCTGGTGCCCGAGCACGCCACGTTGGAGAAGGGCCTCCGCGCCTGGGTCGAGCAGCAGACCCACCAGCGGCTGGGCTATGTCGAGCAGCTCTACACCTTCGGCGACCGCGACCGGGAGGGCGGGCAGCACGGCGTGCACCTGCTCTCGGTGGCCTATCTCGCCCTGGTGCGCGAGCTGCGCCCGGCCGGCCTCGCCGAGGCCGCGTGGCGCAACTGGTACCGCTACCTGCCCTGGGAGGATTTTCGCGAAGGGCGCCCGCCGGCGCTGGCCGAGATCGAGCCGCGCCTGATGGCCTGGGTCGCCGCTGCCCCCGACGCCAAGCTCCGGCGCCTGCGCGAGGACCGGGTCGGCCTCAGCTTCGGGATCGGCGGCGCCTGGAACGAGGAGCGGGTGCTGGAGCGCTACGAACTGCTGTTCGAGGCCGGGCTGATCCCCGAGGCCAACGGGCAGACCGGCGCCGCCGTGCCCGACGACGTCGCGATCACCGGCCAGCCGATGGCGCACGACCATCGCCGGGTGCTCGCCACCGCGATCGGGCGCCTGCGGGGCAAGATCAAGTATCGCCCGGTGGTGTTCGAGCTGATGCCGCCCGCCTTCACCCTGCTCCAGCTTCAGCGCACGGTCGAGGCGCTCTCGGGCACGCGGCTGCACAAGCAGAATTTCCGCCGCCTCGTGGCGCAGCAAGGGCTCGTCGAGGAGACCGAGGCGCTCACCAGCGGCAATGCCGGACGTCCGGCCCGGCTGGTGCGGTTCCGACGGGAGGTTCTGCTGGAGCGCCCGGCCCCCGGCGTGCGGCTCACACCGTCGCGACGGACGGTGTGAGGGCCCGTTGTCCCTGCGGGGCCGTGCTCAGCGCTGGAGGATGCGCCCGAACTGCTCCGGGCAGCCGGCGACGAGGGTGGGTGCCAGGGGCAGGTCGGCGCGGGTGCAGAGGCTGAAGCCGTAGTAGGGCGTCAGCAGATCCGGCTCGGGAACGCAGACCCAGAGACGGACCATCGGCCAATCCTCGTCCACCCTGACGAGGAGCATCTGGCACAACGGATCGAGAGACGCCGCCTGCTCGCGAAACAGGATCTCGACCGACCGGATCGTGTCGGCCGCCATTCGCCTTTGTGCCCAGACCATCGGCCAGCGCCCTCCGACAGAGCGTTTGCCGATGGCAGGATGGTCCCTCAATCGATCCTGGCGCAGGGCAGGTGCCACGAGGGCCCGCGGATGAGACGTCCACCGAAATCGTGGAGCGATCCAGAGGCCGCCGCATGGTCATGGGCCCGACCTGGCCGAGCCCACGTCATCCGGGCCGCTGCGGCCTCAGGCCTGCGTCTCCTTCTTGCGGCGCGGGGCGCGGCGCTTCTTCTCCGGAGCGGGCTCCGGCTCGGCCGCCACGGGCTCGGGGGCCGGTTCCGGCTCCGGTTCCGCGATCCGGCGGCGCTGCTGACCCAAGCCGAGCGCGCGTGCCAGTTCCGAGCGCTGCTCCGAATAGCTCGCCGACGTCATCGGGTAGTCGTTGGGCAGCCCCCACTTCGCCCGATACTGCTCCGGCGACAGACCGCGCAGGGTGAGGTGGCGACGCAGCGTCTTGTAGGGCTTGCCGTCCTCGAAGCTGACCAGGAAGTCGTGGCTGATCGACTTGCGGATCTCTTGCGGCGTCGCCTTCGGCGGGCCGGTCTCGGGGGACGGGCGTCCGCTTAAGCTGACCGAGCGGATCGCCTCATGCACTTCTCCGAGCAATTTGGGAAGCTCGGCGCTCTGGACATGATTGTTGCTGACATAAGCAGAAACGACGTCCGCCGTAAGGGTAACGAGGCGGGCTGTTTCCGCGTCCTGTTCACTGGTTTCCATGGCGCGATCTTCTGTGAGGGGTGATTACCTGCAAGACGGTAAGCTCAGAGCCGCGGATGAGCAAGACATCGTCGCTGATTTCGGGCTCAATCAGGTCGAGGCGAATGGAACGATACGCGTGTTTCTATGCAGCCCGAATGAAAAAAACGCCGATGCGAAGCTGCAGAAAAGAACGATTACGCCCGACTTGCGGCTCAGCCTTAAGGGCGGACTGAATTATTTCATATGTTATGATAGGTGTCGTCGTCTCTTGGAAAATGGTGCTGTTTCAACGAGTTGAGACTTCGAACAAGGAGACGGTTGCATCGCCGATGACACGGGTCGCGACACAGGCCGCCTCCGGCAGGGGGCGAAGCTTCGCAAAACAGCTTTCGGTTGCGACACCCCGCCGCAGGTCTACGTATTTTCTGTGGATCGCGCGGGATTGATCGAAGCGAATCGACTGCTCCGAAGCTTCTCGTCCTGCCGTCGGCCTGTTCCGGCGTCACGCCGACCACGGCGTTGCATCGCTTCGACACGGAAGTCGAAGAGGAGCCGGTGCCAGGCCGCTCTGCGGTTGTCGAATTCAAGGGCTCGTCTCGGCCGATGCGGTCTCGAACCGCATCTGCCCTGCTTTTTCCCCAGCGCACCGCCGCTCCAATGCCGGCGGACGGCCCGCCCGCGGAGCAACCCTCTTCGGACCTATCCTGATCGACGGGCCGGCTGCCGCTTCGCCGGGCGAGAAAGCCCGAACGGTCCGGTGCGTCAGTCGAGGCCGAGCATCAGGCCGAGATTCTGGACCGCCGCCCCCGAGGCGCCCTTGCCGAGATTGTCGAGACGGGCGACCAGCACGGCTTGGCCGTGGCTGTCGGAGCCGAAGACCCGCAATTCGAGGTGGTCGGTGTCGTTGAGGGCTTCCGGCTCAAGGCGCTCGCGGTGAGCGCCTTCCTCCGCACCGCTGACGACCTTCACCAGCGACGCGCCGGCATACCAATCGATCAGCGCGCCTTCCAGGTCGCCCGGGGTGGGGCGGCCGGGCAGGGTGCCGAGATGCAGGGGGATGCTGACCAGCATGCCCTGTCGGAAGTTGCCGACCGAGGGGATGAAGATCGGCCGGCGGGTGAGCCGGCTATAGGCCTCGATCTCCGGCAGGTGCTTGTGGCCGAAGCCGAGCCCGTAGAGCTGGAACGGTGCCCCCTCCCCGCGCTCGTAACTCTCGATCATGCTGCGGCCGCCGCCGCTATAGCCACTGACGGCGTTGATGCTGATGGGATGATCCGGCGGGATCAGGCCGCGCTCGACCAGCGGGCGCAGCAGCGCGATCGCTCCGGTCGGGTAGCAGCCGGGATTGGCGACCCGGCGCGCGCTGCGGATGGCCTCGGCCTGATCCGGCGCCATCTCGGCGAAACCGTAGGCCCAGCCCGGGGCGATGCGGTGGGCGGTGCTGGCGTCGAGCAGCTTCGGGCCGCCCTCGGGCAGGCTGTCGGCCAGGGCCGCAGTCTCGCGGGAGGCGTCGTCGGGCAGGCAGAGCACGACGAGATCGACGTCCTGGAGGATCGCCCGCTTCACGCCCGCATCCTTCCGGCTCTCGTGCGGGATGCTGACGAGGCGCACCCTGCCGTCGCGTTCCAGGCGCTCGCGGATGCCGAGTCCGGTGGTGCCGGCCTCGCCATCGATGAACACCTTCGGGGCGCTGACGCCGTCGGACATCGCAACAATCCTCGCTCGGCCCTGATCCGGACCGCTCTGAACAGCTCGTGGGCGGAGCAGCCCGACTCGCCGGTGGCGCGGAGGTGGAAGCTCCGCCCTCCCCTGTCAACGCCTTCGGTGTCCGCACACGCTCATCGGCGCGACCCCGGCGGGTCGCGGGCGAGCCGTGTTGTGCGTGGACAGGCACGGCGCGGCCGGAACCCAGAATGACGCCTTCTGTTGACAGCCGAATGTCGCTCAGGAGGCGAAGCCGATGTCAGGAACCGCGAAGAAGACCGACCCGAAGCTGTGGGACAAGGTCAAGAAAGAGGTCACGCAATCGTCCAAGGGCGGCAAGCCCGGTCAGTGGTCGGCCCGCAAGGCGCAAATGGCCACCAGCGAATACAAGAAGGAGGGCGGCGGCTACGCCGGCAAGAAGTCCGACGACAACCATCTCAAGCAGTGGACCGACGAGGAGTGGGGTACGAAGTCGGGCAAGGAGAGCGGCAAGACGGGCGAGCGCTACCTGCCCAAGAAGGCGCGCGAGAAACTGTCCGACTCTGAGTACAAGCGTTCGACCGCCAAGAAGCGCGCCGATTCCGCCGAAGGCAAGCAGCACTCGAAGCAGCCCGCCGACGTGGCGAAGAAGGCGGCCACCGCCCGCAAGACCGGCAAGACGTCGGACAAGAAGACGTCGGCTAAGGGCGGCAATGGCGGCGCGACCAAGGCGGAGCTGATGCAGCGCGCCCGCAAGCAGGACATTCCCGGCCGCTCGAAGATGACCAAGGGCGAGCTGGAGCGCGCACTGGCCTCCTGATCGGGGCGAGGCGGCCGCGAGGGGGCGTCCGCCTGGCTTCGCTTGAGAGTATCGGCCGACCCCGCCGTGACGAGGCTCCGGGGCTCGAAGAGCGGACGTGAGCGAGGATGCTCACGACGTTCGATACGGTGCGGCCCGTCCCGCGCGGGTCGCATCCACGGGCGCCGCACTCAGCCGGGGACGATCGTGCCCCGATCCGAGCGGATGCCTCCGATGATCAGAGGATTCGCGCAAGGTCTCCCGCGAGGCGGGGCTCGTTGCGCGGTTCAGTTCTCGGAAGGGCCGGCAGCCGAAGGCTCGGGCTCGCCGTCGGTGTAGCCCTCAAGCCAGTCGAGGCTCTCCTGCGAGCCCGCCTCGTAGGGGTTCGCCGAATCGGGCTGGCCCGTTGCCTTCGCGGCTTTGCCCTCTTGGAAGATCTTGCTCGATACCACGACCATCGACCGATCCTTTCGCGATGCGGGCCCGGGCATTGTCGGGCCGGAGGGAGCGGGAACAGAAGCGATCCGAAGGGGACGCGGTTCCCGCAGGAGTCGCGTCTGTTTCAGGTCCTCGAGTCAGGCGACAGGGTCGGATTCGGGAGCGGGCTTCGCTTCCGCGCGGTGCAGACGGCTCAGCAGCACGAGCAGCGAGCCGGGCAGCGGGGCCTCCAGGCTGTCCGGAGCGAGGATGTCCGTGCTCGCGGCACGGCGGCGGTCGAGTCGCGGCTCGCGCTTCACGATGACGGGGGAGCGGCGGCGGGCGGATCTGGGTGTCATGACGCGATGGGGACTCGAAGGCGCATGATGTGCGGTACTGAGAAGCACCCCCGCAGGGACCTGCCATTGGGCACAGCCCCGTCGATGCAGGATCGGCGAGGGGCAGGTGCGAGGTGCTTCGGACGATGAGAACGCCGCCTTTCCGCCCCGGTTCCGCGGATTTCGGCTAGAAATTAAACATCATGCCTGTGGATTAATCACGACTGGTCTTGTCTGTGCTTTTCCGAACACGGCGCGTGCTGCATTCCGATTATGGACCGGTCGGGCGTGGGCGGACGTGAAGACCGTGGCCCTCCGAGCGTGCCGGTGATAGAGGGCGCTCCATGCTCGAAGGTCTGCCGCCGCACCGACCCACGCACGTTCTGCGCCTGATCACGGACGAGCCCTCCGCTCGCGCCATGACCGAACTCCTGGGCGAGATGTTCGACCCGATGGAGACGGCGGTGGCCGCCTTCGAGGTGGAGGAAACCGGCGCGTGGCGGCTGGAGGCCTATTTCTCGGAGGAGCCCGACGCGGAGATGATCCGCGAGCTGATCCGCCCGGTGCTCGGCGCGCAGGCGGAGGAGGCGCTCTTCGAGACCATCGACCAGCAGGATTGGGTCCGCGCCTCGCTGGAGGGGCTGAAGCCGGTCCGCGCCGGCCGCTTCCTCGTCCATGGCGGCCACGACCGGCATCAGGTGCGGGCCAACGACCTCGCCATCGAGATCGAGGCGGCCCTCGCCTTCGGCACCGGCCATCACGGCACCACGCTCGGCTGCCTGCGGGCCCTGGTGGACGAGCTGAAGCGGCGCCGTCCGGCCCGCGTGCTCGATGTCGGCACGGGCACCGGCATTCTCGGCTTTGCCGCCGCCAAGGCGTTGCGCATGCCGGTGATCGCCGGCGACCTCGATCCCGAGGCCGTCTCCACCGCCCGCGGCAATGCCCGCCTCAACGGGCTCGGACCCTATATGCGCCTCTACCACGCACCGGGCGTGCGCCACGCGCTGGCGAACCGTTCCCGGGGCTTCGACGTGGTCTTCGCCAACATCCTGGCCCGTCCGCTCAAGCGGCTCGCGCCCTCGCTCACCGCCGTGGTGGCCGATGACGGCGTGCTGATCCTCTCCGGCCTGATCGAGCGCGACGTGCCGGGCGTGCTCTCGACCTACCGCCATCGCGGTTTCCATCTCGCCCGCTCCGGCGTGATCGAGGGCTGGGCCACGCTGGTGCTGCGCCGGGGCGGGGCGGCGGCGCGCCCGCGCTGAGAAGCCGGCGCCGAGAAGCCCGCACCGAGGAGGCTGTCGCGGGGTCGTCCGACGCGGTAGGTTTCAGGCTATGACGACGCCCTCTGCCCGCTTCCAGACCTTCGACGATCCGAGCCACGCCAAGGGGCCCGAGCGGATCGAGGCCCTGCGCGCCGCCCTGCGGGAGACCGGCGCCGACGGCTTCGTGGTGCCGCGGGCCGACGAGCATCAATCCGAATACGTGCCCGCCAACGCCGAGCGTCTCGCCTGGCTCACCGGCTTCACCGGCTCGGCCGGCCTCGCGGCGGTGCTCGCCGACGAGGCCGCCCTGTTCGTCGATGGCCGCTACACGCTGCAGGCGCCGGAACAGGTCGATACCGCGACGGTCACGGTGGTGCCGCTCGCCGAGACGACGCCGGAGGCGTGGCTCGGGACGCATCTGAAACCGGGCCAGGTCCTTGCCTACGATCCCTGGCTCCACACGCCCGACGGCGTGGCCCGCCTCGAGCGCGCCGCCACGAAGGCGGGCGCGTCGCTTCGCGCCGTGCCGGACAATCTCGTGGATGCGGTCTGGGCCGGGCGGCCCCGGCCGCCGGCCGGCCGGGTCACGGCCCATCCCGACGATCTGGCGGGCGAGACGCGGGCCGAGAAGCTCGACCGCATCCGCGCCGCCCTCGCCGAGGGCGCGATCGATGTCCTCGTCATCTCCGATCCTCACAATCTCGCCTGGGCCTTCAATCTGCGGGGGGCGGACATCCCGCACACGCCGCTGGCGCTCGGCTACGCGCTCGTCCTCCGCGAGGGACGGGCGGCGCTCTACCTCACCTCCCAGGCGATCGACGCCGACCTGCGCGCAGCCCTCGAACCGCTTGCCGACCTGCGCCCGCGCAACGCCTTCGCGGGGGATCTGGCAAGCGCGTGCAGGAATGCCGCGCGGGTGCGGCTCGATGCGGCGACGGGGGCGGCGGCGCTCAAGGATCGGGTCGAGGCGGCCGGCGGCGTCGTCGATGTCGGCGCCGATCCGGTCACCGCGATGAAGGCCGTCAAGAACGCGGCCGAGATCGCCGGCACCCGTGCCGCCCACCGCCGCGACGGGCTCGCCGTGACGCGCTTCCTCGCCTGGCTCGATCGCGCGGCCGCGGAGGGCGTGAGCGAGATCGCCGCCGTCGAGGCGCTGGAGGATTTCCGCCGGGAGAGCGGCTTGCTGCGGGACGTCTCCTTCCCGACCATCTCCGGCTCGGGCCCGAACGGCGCCATCGTCCATTACCGCGTCACCCGCGCCACCGACCGCACCGCGCGGCCCGGCGAACTCTTCCTGATCGATTCCGGTGCGCAATACGCCGACGGCACCACCGACATCACCCGCACCGTCGCGATCGGTGTGCCGAGCGACGAGATGCGCGACCGCTTCACCCGTGTGCTCAAGGGGCACATCGCCATCGCCCGCGCCGTCTTCCCCGAGGGGACGACGGGCGCGCAGATCGATGCCCTCGCCCGCATCAGCCTGTGGGAGGCGGGGCTCGATTTCGATCACGGCACCGGCCACGGTGTCGGCGCCTTCCTCTCGGTCCACGAGGGGCCGCAGCGCATCGCCAAGACCGGCACCGTGGCGCTGAAGCCCGGCATGATCCTCTCGAACGAGCCGGGCTACTACCGGAGCCGCGCCTACGGCATCCGCATCGAGAACCTGATCCTCGTCGAGGAGCGGACCATTTCCGGCGGCGATCGGCCGATGCTCGGCTTCGAGACCCTGACGCTCGCTCCGATCGACCGGCGCCTGATCGATCCGTCCCTGCTCGCCCCGGCGGAGGTGGAATGGCTCGACGCCTATCACGCGCGGGTGCGCGCGGCGCTCGCACCCGACCTCGACGGGCCGGTGCGGGGCTGGCTGGAGGCGGCGACGCGGCCACTCGCCGAGGCCGCCGCGTGAACGCGCCCACCCGTCCCGCGATCCTGTTCGTCTGTCTCGGCAACATCTGCCGTTCGCCGCTCGCCGAAGCCGCCTTCAGGAGCGAGGCGGCGCGGATCGGGCTCGACGTGATGGTCGATTCCGCCGGCACCAGCGACTGGCATGTGGGCGAGCCGCCCGACGCCCGCGCGATCGCCGTGGCGCGGGCGCACGGCGTCGAGATTGCCGGCTATCGCGGGCGTCAGGTGACGCCGGACGATTTTGAGCGGTTCGACCACGTCGTCGCCCTGGATCTCGCCAACCTCGCCAAGTTGCGCGCCCTGCGGCCGGCCGGTTCACGGGCCGCGTTGAGCCTGCTCCTCGACCACGTGCCGGGCCGGGAGGGCGAGCCGGTGGCCGACCCGTATTACGGAGCAGACGACGGCTTCGACACCACCTGGGCCGACGTGACGGCGGGCGCCCGCGCCCTCGCCCGCCGCTTGGCAGAGCCGGAATGAACGTCCTCGCCCGCCGGGCGGCGGACCTGCTCGGCATCTCCGTCGCCGAGGCTCGGCCGATGGCGGGCGGCGATCTGTCCCAATGCATGCGCCTGCGGCTGGAGGACGGACGCGAGGCGGTGGCCAAGACCGGACCGGCGCCGCCGGAGGAGGCCCGGATGCTCGCGGCCATCGCCGCGACCGGCGCGCCCGCCCCCGCCGTGCTGGCCGTGGACGCGACGCTGCTCGTCCTCGAAGCCCTGCCCGATACCGGTGCCGGGCCGGGCGCCGAGGCCGACCTCGGTCAGGTCGTTGCCCGCCTGCACGCCGCCGCGGGCGAGCGCTACGGCTGGCACGCCGACTACGCCTTCGGTCCCGTGGCCATCGCGAATGCGTGGGCCGAGGACTGGCCCGCCTTCTGGGGCGAGCGCCGCCTGCTCTGTCATGCCGGCCACCTCCCCGTCCCGCTGTTCCAGCGGGTCGAGCGGCTGGCGGGAGACCTGAGGAGCCGCCTGCCGGAACGGCCCCGCGCCGCCCTGCTCCACGGTGACCTGTGGAGCGGCAACGTCCTCACTGCCGGCGACCGGGTCTCGGGACTGATCGATCCGGCCTGCTATTACGGTCATGCCGAAGTCGATCTGGCGATGCTGAGCCTGTTCGGCCGTCCCGGTCCCGCGTTCCGCATCGCCTATGGGCCGTCGGAACCCGGCGCGTCGGAGCGTGCGGCGATCTACAAGCTTTGGCCGGCGCTGGTGCATCGGCGCCTGTTCGGCGCCGGCTACGACGGCCTGGTCGAAGGGTGTCTGGAGGCGGCGGGCGCCTGAGACGCCCGCCCCTTGATCGCTTCGCTGCCGCTCGCGATGACGGAGAGGACGCCGGACGGGGGCGACCGGAGGCTCCCGTCGAAAGAAATCGCTCAGAACATTCCGTTCGAATTGGCGGAGGTCTCGGGCAGGATCTGCAGCACGTCCCAGTGCTCGACGATCCGGCCCGCGTCATCGAGCCGGAAGATGTCGATGGCCGCGTAGTCGTGGTTGCCCGGCCAGTGCTGGAGACAATGCAGCACGACGAGATCGCCCTCGGCGATCGCCCGCTTCACCTCGACCCGCTTGCCCGGCCACTCGCGGGCCATGCGCTCGAAATAGGCGATGAATCCGTCCTTGCCGCTGGCGACGTGCGGGTTGTGCTGGATGTAGTCGTCGCCGGCGTAGCGCTCGATCGCCTCCCTCGGCCGGCACGCGTTGAACATCAGCTCGTAGAAGGCGATGACGGTCGCCTTGTTCGCCGCGAGGTCGGTCATCCTGTCGCTCCGAGCGTGAACGGGCGCGATCACGCCGCCTTCCTGCGACCCTCGCGGCCTCGCGCCGTCCACCATGCCCGAACGGCGGCGGTTCGTCGTCGGCCGCGGACTCAACCGGACAGGGCCGGGATGAGGCCCGGCTGTGAACGGCCCCTACTCCGCCGGTGCCGGCATCGCCGACATCCGCGGCTCGAACCGGCCGTCGCCGGCCGGCTTCATCTCGACCCGCCGGTCGTGGTGCTTGTTCAGGGTCGAGCGGTGGCCGATCGAGACGATGGTGGTGCCGGGGAGGGTCTCGCGCAGCATCCGGTAGATCTCGGCCTCGGTCTCCTCGTCGAGGGCGGCGGTCGATTCGTCGAGGAACAGCCAGTCGGGCTTGGCCAGGATCGCCCGCGCGATGGCCAGCCGCTGCTGTTCGCCGCCCGACAGGCGACGGTCCCAGCTATCGACCACGTCGAGTTGGTCGGCGAGTTGCGGCAGCCGCGCGGCGCGCAAGGCGTCGCGGATCGCCTCGTCGGAGAAGTGATCGACCGTCTGCGGGTAGGCCACCGCGCCGCGGAGCGAGCCGAGGGGGAGGTAGGGCCGCTGCGGCAGAACCAGCGCCGACTGTCCGGCCGGCACATCGACCCGGCCCTTGCCGAACGGCCAGATCCCGGCGATCGCCCGGAACAGGGTCGACTTGCCCGAGCCCGATGGGCCGGTGACCAGGGTCGCACCGCCCTTCGGCAGTTCGAGCGCGTTCGCCCGCACGATCTCGCGGCCGTCGGGCAGTGCCAGCGTCAGGTCGTGGGCGCTGACGGCACCGGCGGTGTCGTTGCCGCTGGCAAGGCCGTAGCCGGCGCCGGCCAGCGCCTCGGCCTTGGTCATCGCCCGCTTGAACGAGCCGAGACGGATCGTGTTCGCCTTGTAGGCGGCGAGGATGGTGTAGGAGTTGATGAAGAAGTTCAGCGAGTTCTGGACGTTGCTGAACGCGTTCGACGTCTGCTGCAGCGCGCCCAGGGTGATCTTCTTGGCGAAGAACGAGGGGGCGGCGATCACGAGGGGGAAGATCGTGCTCGCCTGCCGGTAGCTGAAGGTGAAGGCGATCAGCTTGATGCGCCGGAAGATGATGCCGACGTAGTTGTCGACGATGGCGTGGAACAGGCTGGCCAGCCGCGAGGATTCGGCCCGCTCGCCCCGCAGCAGCGCGATCTGCTCCGAGTAGATGCGGTTGCGCGCCAGCGCGAAGCGGAAATCCGCCTCGACCTGCTCCTGCCGATAGTCGAGGCCGATGAGCGGCTTGCCGATCAGGTGGGTCAGCCACGTGCCGACCACGGCGTAGGCGATCACCAGCCAGACCAGGAAGCCCGGGATCACCGTGTCGGTGAACGGCAGCACGAAGTCGCGCGAGAGCGTCCACAGGATGACGATGAAGGAGACGAGCTGAGCGGCCTGCGACAGCAGCCGGGTCGAGAGCGTCGTGGTCTGGGCGATGAAGTTGTTGACGTCCGACTGGATGCGCTGATCTGGGTTGTCGGCGTGCTCGTCGACGAAGGGGATGCGGTAATGCGTGCCCTGCCCCAGCCAGCGCTCGTACAGATTGTGGGTGAGCCAAGTGCGCCAGCGCAGCTGCAGGCCCGAATCGACGTAGATGTCGAACATGCCGATCACGACGTTGAGGATCGCGAGCGGCACGAAGATGTAGCCGAGCTGGTACCAGAAGGCCGCCGCGTCGAACTCCTGCAGCGCGTTGTACATGTCGCGGTAGAAGAAGTTGAACCGCAGGGTCAGCGCCACGTCGGCGAAATTCACGAAGATCGACAGCGCCACGAGATTGCGGCCGATCTGCCCTTCCGTGCGACCGAAGCGGCGGAACATGCCGATCTCCCGACTCGGGGCGTCGTGGCTCGCGAAATAGGGGTCGGCGATCAGGGTGATGTCCCGGATCGGCTTCCAGTGGGAGATGGCGAGCACGATGCCGCCGAACACCACCGATCCGGTGGCCGCGAAATCCGGCGGCAGCAGCGCCGCGACGGTGGCGGGCAGCGCGCCCACGGCGGCGAGCGTCTTGGCGCCGGCCAGCACGAGGTAGCCGATTCCGTAGACCGAGACGAAGATCTTGAGGTAGGCCGAGAGGGTGTTCGAGGCCAGCAGGATGCCCGCCATCGCGAAGCCCGCGAGCGAGACGTAGAGCGGCGGACTCGGGATCCCCGGCAAGATCACTGGGATGGCCAGCAGCAGGAGCGCGAAGAGCGCGGTCAGCACGGCCTGGATGCCGAGCCTGCTCTTGTATGCGGCCACGCGGATCACTCCTTCTCGCTGCACCGGCCCTGCCCCATCCCGGTTACGGATGACGCGCCGGCCGCCGGGTTCAATCGCCGAATGCGGCGCCCCTGGCTATCCGTCGTGGCGAGAACGTGGCGCGGGACCGCAGCTGTCACGTGAAATTTCGGTCATGTCATGGCCCGGGGCCGCGGCTCGTCAGCGGTGCGCGGGCCGGGTGCGACACCGTGAACAGGTGCCGAACCCGCGTCGCGGTCAGTTCGCGTCCCAGTTCCAGTCGCCGTAATCGGGCTCGCGGCAGCGGTAGCCGATCGGGCATTGCGGGTTGTCGCGGGTGGGGACGAAGCGCAGTTCGGCGATCTCGGTGATCTCGCAGAAGCTGCGGTCGCGCACGAAGCGCTCGGGCGGGCGCCCGCCGAAGCCGAGCGTCACCACGCCTTCGGCCTTCACCATGGCCATCGCCTCAGCGCAGGTCGGGCGCGCCGTCTGCGTGCGCGCCTGGGCGAATGCGGGAGCAAGGGCGATGGGCGACGTCAGAAGGGGCGCCAATGCCGAGCCCAGAACGGCGAGGGTGACAGGTTTCATCACGCGGGTACGGCCGACGGCCGGTTGCGGCCGCCAAGCTTGACCATGGCAGGTTCCGCTTGCGCCGGGAAGGGGTTGCCGTGCCTCTGCCGCATTCGGAGAGTGTATCCTGGCCTACGGGCCACGCTGGGCCCGTCCGGTCCGCACCGCCCTGCGACCGGGGCCGAATCATCCGGTGGATGGGAGCGGAGCCGAACGATGGCGGCCCTGTGGATCCTCAACCTTGAGGTGCCGCGCCGAGGACGGGCCGCGCCGGTGGCCTGGAGCGGCGCCACGCGCGCCTCGGCTGAGGCGTACCCGCGATGCGCGATTGCTGAAAGCTATTTTTGGACGCTAGGATGACGATGTCGGGAGCAGAAGCGCACGAGACGGCGTTCGGGACGACGATGGCGGACGGCGCGCAGAACGTGGACGGGAAGGACGCGACGCGGGAGGCTCCCCCCTCGGCCCTGTCGCGACGTCTGATGATCCCCGTCATCCTCGCCGCGGGCTGGGGGGCGCTGTTCGCCTACACGCTGATCGTGCTCACCGATGACGGGCCGGTTGCGGCGCATGCCGGGCACACCCGGCTCGCGGCGGCGGACGGGATCGACCTGCCGGAGGTGCGCCTGCCCGAACCGGAGCGGCCGCCAGCACCCGCCGCCAGCGCCCAGCCGCGGGTGCTCACGGTTGCCGCTCCCGCTCCGCCGCTGGACACCGTCGTTGCCCCGGTCGAGCCGCGGCCCGCCGCGCCGCTTGTGGAGCGGGCGGCCTTCGTCGGGATCTGGGGGCCGACCCCGGTCGCCTGCGGCCAGCGCCAGCGCCGCCGCGGCTTCCTGCCCGCCACCATCACCGAGGACGGCGCCAAGGCCGGGCGCACCGTCTGCCGCTTCCGCAACAATCGCCGCGAGGGAAGCGCCTGGACCATGGCCGCCGATTGCAGTGAGCGCGGCCGGCGCTGGACCTCCCAGGTCCGCCTCCTCGTCGAGCATGACCGGCTCACTTGGACGAGCGGCAAGGGCCAAGCGAACTATATCCGCTGCGGACGCAAATCCGACTGAGGCTCTGCCTCCCTCTTCCTCGTAAACCGGCGGTCGCGTTTCGAGCTGATGCGTCAGGCCGCATCGGCCGCGGCAAACCGCAGCCGCAGCGCGCCGGCCCGGAACACGACCCGCTCCGGCATGAACCGCCACAGACGCTCGGCGCCTTCGATCCGCTCCTCCGCCGCCGGTTCGAGGACGACCTCGGTGCGCCCGCTCATCTGCAGCAGATCGCCGGTCGCGAAATCCGGAAAGACGATCCCTGCCCGCGGGTTCTCCAGCATGTTGCCCAGCGTGTTGAAGAAGCGGTTGCCGGAATAATCGGGGATCGTGAGGCGGCCCTCCGCGTCGACCCGCACGAAGCCGGCCGGACCGCCCCTGTGCGAGACATCGATCTGCCGCCGTCCGCCCGCCTCCTCGACGGCGCTCGCGACGAAGAAGGTTTCCGCGGCCGCGACGACTGCCCGCGCCGCCGCATCGAGCCGGTCCGACACGCGCGGGCGGGGACGGGAGGCCCACGGCACGTCCGGGCCGACTTCGTGCCGAATGCGGATGTATTGCGGGCAGTTTCCGAAACTCTGCTCGACGCGGACTGCAAATCCCTCCGGTCCGCTCCGCTCGATCCGTCCGTTCAAGCGGTTGCGGCGACGCGTGGCCAGTTCGATCCCAAGCAGGGCCACGCCCTCCTCGTCCCGCAGGCCGGCCTCGGCCGGGTCGTCGGGATCGCGCGGCGCCTCCACCCGAAGCTGGAACGGGTCCGGCGCATGGAGGAAGCCCGGCGCACCCTCCCGCAGCGTCGCCCAGGGGCGGCCGTCCGCGTCCACGCTCCCGATCACCGCGAAGGGCAGGAGCGGGAAGAACGCCCGGTGCTGCTCGTTCAGGTGATCGCGGATCACCCGCGGGCCGAGTTCCGCCATCCGGCCGGCGATGCCGACATGCTCCTGGATCGCCACCTCGCCCCGGTGCCAGGGAGAGGATGGGTTGGCGGCCTGCCTGCTCATGACGGATCTCCCACCGCGTTCAGGCCGACCGGCGAAGCCGGCAGCGCCACGAAGCCCGGCAGCGCCTCGATGCGGGCGAGCCACGCGCGGACATGGCGGTAGGCCGCGAGATCGACGTTCCCCTCGGGGGCGGCGGCGATGTAGCTGTAGAGCGCCACGTCGGCGATGGTCGGGCGCTCGGCGGCGATCCAGTCGCGGGACGACAGTTCCGCCTCGATCAGCGCCAGGATCCGGTGGGCGCGGGCGATCACCTCCTCCACGTCGAAATGCGCCCCGAACAGGGTGACGAGGCGCGCGGCGCAGGGGCCGAAGGCGATTTGTCCGGCCGCGACCGAGAGCCAGCGCTGCACCCGCGCCGCCCCCTCCGCATCCTCGGGCAGCCAGTCGCCGCGCCCGAGCTTCTTCGCGAGATAGACGAGGATGGCGTTCGAATCCGGCACGATCACCCCCTCGTCGTCGAGGACGGGCACCTGCCCGAATGGGTTGAGCGCCAGGAACTCGCGTGAGCGGTTCTGGCCGGCGGCAAAATCGACCTCGACCGCCTCGTAGGGCTGGCCGAGCAGCGACAGGAACAGGCGCGCCCGGTGGGCATGGCCCGAAAGCGTCAGGCTGTAGAGCTTCATCGCGTCATCTCCTCCCGGCCGCGGGGGCCGGCCATGCGAGGGATCAGACTGTTTATTCGCTCCCGGGTGAACCGGGATTGTGGGCAAGCGACTGTTGCGTGAAGCGGAATAATCGCCACGCTGTCCGCGACAGGGAGGCGCTGCGATGGATCGGCTTCAGGGCATGCGGGTGTTCGTGCGGGTTGCCGAGAGCGGTGGCTTTGCCGGCGCGGCGCGGGCGCTCAACATGAGCCCACCGGCGGTGACGCGGGCGGTGGCCGCGCTCGAAGCCGCCATCGGGGCGCGGCTCCTCATCCGCACCACCCGCTCGGTGAAGCTCACCGAGGCGGGCGGGCGCTATCTGGAAGATTGCCGCCGGATCTTTTCGGAGCTTGCCGAAGCCGAGGCCGCCGCAGCGGGCTCGGCCGCCACGCCCACCGGCACCCTGACGCTGACGGCGCCGGTGCAGTTCGGGCGCCTCTACGTGCTGCCGCTGGCGACCGAGTACCTCACCCACCATTCCGCGGTCGCCGTGCGGACGCTGTTCCTCGACCGGATCGTCAACATGGTCGAGGAGGGCATCGATGTCGGCGTGCGGATCGGGCATCTCGCCGATTCCGGGCTCACCGCGGTCCGGGTCGGCAGCGTGCGCCGGGTCGTGTGCGCGGCGCCGCTCTATCTGGAGCGGCGCGGCGTGCCGACGGCCCCGCGCGACCTGCGCGGGCACGCGGTGATCGGCTCATCGAATCCCGGCAGCCTGTCGGAATGGCGGTTCGGGCGCGAGCAGCGGACGGTCGTCACCATTGAGCCCCGGCTGACCTGCAACACGGTGGATGCGGTGCTCGCCGCGGCCGTGGAGGGCTGGGGGATCGCGCGGCTCCTGTCCTATCAGGTCGCGCCGGCCCTGGCCGAGGGACGCCTGCGCCTGCTGCTCGAAGAGCACGAGGCGGCGCCCGTCCCGATCCACGTGGTGAGCCCGGAAGGGCGGCGGGCGCCGGCCAAGGTGCGGGCCTTCGTCGATCTCGCCGCGGCACGGCTGCGCGCCGACCCGCGGGTGAACCCGGCCGCCCCGTGAGGCGGCCGGCAAGCGCTCAATACACGTCGGCCTGGTAGCGTCCGGTCTTCTTCAGGGCGGCGAGATAGGCCACCGCCTCGTCGGGGTTCTTGCCGCCGAACTGAGCGGCGACGTCGATGATCGCCCGCTCCACGTCCTTGGCCATGCGCTTGGCGTCGCCGCAGACGTAGAAATGGGCGCCGCCCTCCAGCCACTTCCACAGCTCGGCGCCGTTCTCGCGCATGCGGTCCTGGACGTAGGTCTTCTCCTTGCCGTCGCGCGACCATGCGAGCGAGAGGCGGGTGAGCACCTTGTCGTCCTTAAGGCCGTTCAGCTCGTCCTTGTAGAAGAAGTCGGTCGCCTGCCGCTGGTGGCCGTAGAACAGCCAGTTGCGGCCGGGCGCCTTCGTCGCGGCGCGCTCGCGCAGGAAGGAGCGGAACGGGGCGACCCCGGTGCCGGGGCCGCACATGATCACGTCCTTCGACGGATCTTCCGGCAGGCCGAAGCCGTGCGCCTTCTGCAGGTAGATCTTGACCTTCGTCTGCTCGGGCAGGCGCTCACCCAGATGGGTGGAGGCGACGCCGAGGCGCAGCCGCGAGCGGTGGTTGTAGCGCACCGCGTCGACGGTGAGCGAGACGCGGCCGACATCCATCTTCGGCGAGGACGAGATCGAGTAGAGCCGCGGCTGCAACTCGTCGAGCGCCTCCAGGAACACCTCGGCGTCGGGCCGGGCGCCGGGGAACTTGTGGAGGGCGCCGAGCACGTCGAGATAGGCGGCGTCGCCGTCCGGATCCTCGCCGGCCGCCAGCGCCTGCGCCTTCTTGCGCGCCTCGCCCGAGGTCAGGAGCGAGAGGAGCTGGTAGAGGTTGTCGGGCGCCGCGCCGAGGGAATAGTCGGTCAGCAGCCGGTCGCGCAGGGTCTTGCCGCGGATCATCCGCTCGGGGCGCGTGCCGAGTTCGGCGATCACCGCATCGACCAGGGCCGGGGCGTTGGCGGGGAACAGCCCGAGGGAATCGCCGGCCTCGTAGGTGATCGGCGTGTCCCTCAGGTCGATCTCGATGTGCCAGGTTTCCTTCTCACCGCCCGGGGCGTTGAGGCGCGTACGCGACAGGAAGGTCGCCTCGACCGGATTCTCGCGGCAGAAGCCCAGCGGGCCGAGTTCCGGCTCCTTCTTGGGCGCGTCCCCTTCGTCCTTCTTCGGGGCCGCCGCGCCGCCCGACGCGCCGAACTCCTCCTCCAGCTTCTTCAGCATCCGGAGCGTTTCCTTGCCGCCGGGCTGGCAGAGGTTCAGCCGCTCCTCGTTCTTGAGGAAGATCGCGTTGGCGTAGTCGGCGCAGTTGTAGCCGCACTGGCCGCAATCCTGCTGGGCCATGGCGGCCATCAGCTTCTGCGGCTCGGAGCGGTCCTTGGCGATCGCCATGCGGTCGTTGATCGGCATCGACGGGTCGTGCCAGGGCGCGTCGTCGTTGTCGGCGAGCTTCGGACCCGTCGAGGGCGCTTCGCCGGGCGCGAGGGCGGTGGCGCCCTCGACCGCCGGGCCCAGCAGCGCGGCGAAGTAGCCCGACAGCCAGGAGCGCTGGTCGGCGGTGAAGGGGGCGCTCTCGGGGATGAGAACGAGCGGGGGCGCGACGTGCTGGGTCATGCGGCGGCCTTGAGGGCGGGTTGTTCTTCGGCGGCGTCGCGCAGGGCTTCGGGGCCGGTGCGCGCGGTGAAGGCCTGGAAGCTCTCCTCCGGGCCCTGGCGGCGGGCGAGATAGGCGTTGAGCAGGGCCTCGACGCGGGTCGGCACGTCCTCGGCTTTGATCGCCTTCCAGATCTCGGTGCCGATCTTCGGGTTCTCGGCGAAGCCGCCGCCGACCACCACGTCGTAGCCCTCGACAGTGTCGCCCTCCTCCGAGACGACGACCTTGGCGCCGATCAGGCCGATATCGCCGATGTAGTGCTGGGCGCAGCTGTGATGACAGCCGGTGAGGTGGACGTTCACCGGCACGTCGAGCGCCGGCACGGTCTGCTCGACATGGTCGGCGATGATCATCGCGTGACCCTTGGTGTCGGAGGCCGCGAACTTGCAGCCGCGGGCGCCGGTGCAGGCCACGAGGCCCGAGCGGATGCCGGCCGCCTTGGTGGTGAGGCCGAGGGCGAGCACCCGGGTCTCGACCTCGGCCACCTTCGCGTCCGGCACGCCGGAGAAGATGAAGTTCTGCCAGACCGTCATGCGGATCTGGCCGTCGCCGCATTCCGCGGCGATCTTGGCCAGGCCGCGCATCTGGTCGGTGGTCATCTTGCCGACGGGGAGCACCACGCCGACCCAGTTCAGTCCGGGCTGGGCCTGGGCATGGACGCCGACATGGCTGAAGCGATCGGTCGGCCGGCGCGGGGCGACATGGGCGGCATCGACCCGGTCGAGTTTGCGCCCGAGCTTCTCCTCGACGGCGGCGATGTACTTGTCGAAGCCCCAGGCGTCGAGGACGTACTTCATCCGGGCCTTGTTGCGGTTGGTCCGGTCGCCGTTCTCGATGAAGACCCGGATAATCGCGTCGGCCACGCGGTTGCAGTCCTCGGGCTTGAGGACGATTCCGGTGTCGCGGGCCAGATCCTTGTGGCCCGAGATGCCGCCGAGCACGAGGCGCATCCAGACGCCCGGCGCGACCGCGGCACCCTCCAGCACCTGGATCGCCTGGAAGCCGATGTCGTTCGTCTCTTCGAGCGCCGGCATCACGCCGCCGCCGTCGAAGGAGACGTTGAACTTGCGCGGCAGGCCGTAGAGCGAGCGGTCGTTCAGGATCCAGTTGTGCCAGGACTTGGTGAGCGGACGGGTGTCCAGCAGTTCCTGCGCGTCGATGCCGGCGGCGGGCGAGCCGGTGACGTTGCGGATATTGTCGGCCCCCGCGCCCTGCGCGGTCAGGCCGAGATCGATCAGCCCGTCGAGGAAGGGCTGGGCGTGCTCAGGGTTGATCTCGCGCACCTGCAGGCCGGCACGGGTGGTGACGTGGCTGTAGCCGCCGCCATGGGCGTCCGCGAGGTCGGCGAGGCCGGCGAACTGCCAGTGTTGCAGGATGCCGTTCGGAACCCGGATCCGGCACATGTAGGAGGTCTGGGTCGGCGCCACCCAGAACATGCCGTGGTAGCGCCAGCGGAAATTGTCCTCAGGCTTGGGCTGCTTGCCGGTGGCGGCCTCCGCCTTCAGGCGGTTGTGGCCGTCGAACGGGTTCTCGGCACGCTTCCACTTCTCCTGCTCGCAGAGCTTGCCGCCTTCCTTGACGGTCCGGTCCTGCGCCTTGATGTGGATCGCGTCCGGGCCCGTGGGCTCGGCCGGCGCACCCGCCGGGGTCTGCCCCAGGGCGAGGCCGCCGGTCATCCGGGCGGCGGCGATGCCGGAGGCGAAGCCTTCGAGATACCGCTTCTGCTCGGCGTTGAATTCGTCTGCCATCGCTGCCTCACTCACGCTGCGAGGGTTTTCGGGGCCGGGCCGAACATCAGATCGTCCCGGTCGTCAGGGGAGAGCGGCGCGCCGGAGCGGATCAGCTCCTTGCAGCGCGCCTGCTCCGAGATGTCGCCGACGAAGACGGCTCCCGCGAGCCGGCCGTCGGCGATGATCAGCTTGCGGTAGAGCCCGGCGGCGGCGTCGTGCATCACCACCGCCTCGGCGCCGTCCGGCGTATCGACCACGCCCGCCGAGAAGACGGGCAAGCCCGACACCTTCAGGCTCGTGGCAACGGACGTGCCGGGATAGGAAGCCGTCTCACCGACGAGGTGACGGGACAGCACCTCGGCCTGCTCGTAGGCGGGCTCGACGAGGCCGTAAACGACACCCCTGTGCTCGGCGCATTCGCCGAGCGCATGGATGGCCGGATCGGAGGTCGTCATCCGGTCGTCCACCGTGATGCCGCGCCCGCAGGCGAGCCCGCAGCCCTGCGCCAGCGCCATCGAGGCGCGGATGCCGACCGACATCACCACGAGGTCGGCGGGGATCACGCTGCCGTCCTTCATCCGCAGCCGCTGGACCCGACCCTCGCCCTCGATCGCCGCGGTGTCGGCGCAGAGCACCACCTTCACGCCGCGGGCCTCCATCGCCGTGCGCACGAGGCGGGCGGCGGCGTGGTCGAGCTGGCGCTCCATCACCCGATCCATGACGTGGACCAGCGTGGTGTCGACCCCGAGCCGGGCGAGCCCGACCGCGGCCTCAAGGCCCAGAAGCCCGCCGCCGATCACCACGGCCCTGGCATGCTCCACCGCCGCCTTCCGGATCGCCGCCACGTCGGCGAAGTCGCGGAAGGTCAGCACGCCGGGCAGGTCGATGCCCGGCAGCGGCAGGCGGATCGGCAGCGAGCCCACCGCCAGCACCAACCGGTCGTAGGGCAGGACATGTGTCTCCCCGACCAGGGCGATGCGGTTCGCCCGGTCGATCTCGGTCACCGGCGCGCCGGTGACGAGGCGGATGCCATGCTCCTCGTACCAGGAGAGCGGACGGAAGCCGCAGGCCGCCTCATCCACCTCGCCGCCGAGCAGCGAGGAGAGCAGCACCCGGTTGTAGGCCGCCACCGGCTCGGCGCCGACCACCGTCACGTCGTAGCGGCCCGGCGCGCGCTCCGTCAGCCGCTCGAGGAAGCGGAGCGAGGCCATGCCGTTGCCGACGACGACGAGTCTGTCCTTCGCGCTCATGGGCTCGTGATCCCCCTTCACGAACTCAGGCGGCGAGAGCGGGCTTGGCGTGGCGGGCGTAGAGGAATTCCAGCACCGCGGCGCGGGCGTGGACGTAGGTGGCGTCCTCCACGAGGTCGAGCCGGCGGCGCGGGCGCGCCAGCGGCACGGGCAGGATCTCGCCGATGCTGGCCGACGGCCCGTTGGTCATCATCACGATGCGGTCGGAGAGCAGCACCGCCTCGTCCACGTCGTGGGTGATCATGATGACGGTGTTCTTGAGCCGCGTCTGGATCTCCATGAGCTGGTCCTGGAGATGGGCGCGGGTGAGCGCGTCGAGGGCGCCGAACGGCTCGTCCATCAGCAGCACCGTCGGCTCCATGGCGAGCGCCCGGGCGATGCCGACGCGCTGCTTCATGCCGCCGGAGATCTCCGCCGGTCGCTTGTCGGCGGCGTGCATCATGTTCACGAGCGCAAGGTTGTGCTCGATCCACTGGGCACGCTCAGAGCGCGTCTTCTTGCCCTTCGAGACCTTGTCGACGGCCAGCGCCACGTTCTCGCGCACGGTGAGCCAGGGCAGGAGCGAGTGGTTCTGGAACACCACCGCACGATCGGGGCCGGGGGCGTTCACTTCCTTGCCGTCGAGGAGCACGCCGCCGGTGGAGGCCTTGAGCAGGCCGGCGACGATGTTGAGCACCGTCGACTTGCCGCAGCCCGAATGGCCGATGATCGAGACGAACTCGCCTTTGGCGATGTCGAGGTTCACGTCGCGCAGCACTTCCGAAGTCTTGCCGCCGCGACGGAAGGAGATGCCGACCTGGGAGAGGGAGAGATGGGCCATGTGAATGTGTCCCTCAGGCTGCGGAGGTGCCGCGGGTCACGAGCACGCCGACGCCGGCGACCAGCCGGTCGAGGACGAAGCCGATGAGTCCGACATAGACGAGGGCGACGATGATCTCGCTGATATGCGACGAGTTCCACGCGTCCCAGATGAAGAAGCCGATGCCGACGCCGCCGATCAGCATCTCGGCCGCGACGATGGCGAGCCAGGACAGGCCGACGCCGATGCGAAGACCGGTGAAGATGTACGGCGCCGCCGAGGGCAGCATGATCTTGTAGAAGAACTCGATCGGGTTCAGCCGGATGACCGCGGCGACGTTGCGGTAGTCCTGCGGAATGTTGCGGATGCCGACGGCCGTATTGATGATGATCGGCCAGATCGAGGTGATGAAGATCACGAAGATCGCCGAGGGCTGCCCGTCGCGGAAGGCGGCGAGCGAGAGCGGCAGCCAGGCCAGCGGCGGGATCGTGCGCAGCACCTGGAAGATCGGGTCGAGCCCGCGCATCGCCCATTCGGACTGGCCGACCAGCGTCCCGAGCAGCACGCCGGCCACGACGGCCAGCGCGAAGCCCAGCGCCACGCGCTGAAGGCTCGCGGAGATATGCCAGAACAGGCCCTTGTCGGTGCCGCCGTTGTCGTAGAACGGATCGACGATGATGTCCCAGGCCTCCGTCAGCACCCGCGAGGGCGGCGGCAGGCCGGCGGTGGGGGAGGAGCACAGCACCTCCCACAGCAGCAGGAAACCCGCCAGCACGACGAGCGGGGGCAGGATGCGGGCGGCGATGCCGCGCAGCCCGGCCCCGGTGATGAAGGGCGCGCGGGCCTTCGCCGAGGCGCGCGCGCGGGTTGCGGTGAGCGTTGCTCCGGTGGCCATCACGCGACCTTCTTGATGCCGAGGCTGTTGAGGTAGGCGCTGGGGTTCTCCGGATCGAAGACCTTGCCGTCGAACATCGTCTCGACGCCGCGCGAGGTGGAGGTCAGGATCGTCGACACGCCGAGCGCCTTGGCGGCCTCGCGCCAGAGATCCTCGCGGTTGACCTTGCCGATCAGCGCCTTGGTGTCGGTGGCCGCGTCGAACTTGCCCCAGCGGATATCCTCGGTGAGGAACCAGAGGTCGTGGCTCTGGTACGGGTACGAGGCATTGTCGGCCCAGAACTTCATGATGTGCGGGCTGTTCTCGACGACCCGGCCGGTGCCGTAGTCGAACTTGCCCTTCATCCGGTCGACGACGTCGGCCACCGGCACGTTGATCCACTGGCGCTTGGCCACGATCGCCGCCATCTCGTCGCGGTTCTCAGGCTTGTCGCACCATTGCTGGGCCTCCATCACCGCCATCAGCAGGGCCTTGGCGGCGTTGGGATACTTGTCGACCCAGGCCGCGCGCATGGCGAAGGCCTTCTCCGGGTGGTCCTTCCACAGCTCGCCGGTGGTGATGGCGGTGTAGCCGATGCCCTGGTGGATGAGCTGCTCGTTCCACGGCTCGCAGACGCAGAAGCAGTCCATCGTGCCGACCTTCATGTTCGCCACCATCTGGGGCGGCGGCACGACGATGGTCTCGATGTCCTTGTCGGGGTCGATGCCGCCGGCGGCGAGCCAGTAGCGGATCCAGAGATCGTGGGTGCCGCCGGGGAAGGTCATCGCCGCCTTCACCGCTTTGCCCGACGCCTTCTTGGCCTCCAGCACGGCTTTGAACGGCTTGGTGTCCAGCCCGATCTTGTGGTCGATATGCTCCTTGGCGATCGAGATGCACTGACCGTTCAGGTTGAGCCGGGCCATGATGTACATCGGCACCGGCACGTTGTTCTGCGTCACCCGGCCGGCGGAGATCAGATAGGGCATCGGCGTCAGGATGTGGGCGCCGTCGATGCCGTTGCCCTCGGAGCCGAGGACGAGATTGTCGCGGGTGGTGCCCCAGCTCGCCTGCTTCAGCACCTCGGTCTCGGGCAGGCCGTACTTGGCGAAGATGCCCTTCTCCTTGGCCACGAAGAGCGGCGCGGCGTCGGTCAGCGCGATGAAGCCGAGCTTGGCCCCCTTCACCTCCGGCCCCGCGCCCTGCGCGAAGGCACCGGCCGGCAGAGCGGCGCGGGCGGCACCCGCGAGGGCGAGGGCGGCCGCCGCTCCCTTCAGGACGCCGCGGCGGGTCGTGTTGCCGTGATCGATGCTCATCCGCTCTCCGCTCCGGTGCGCTGTCCGCACATGAAAAAAGCCGCCATCCGGGGATCGCCTGCGCGATCGACATTCGTCGCGTGCGGGCATTCCGGATCAGCGGCTTTGCTGACGTCTTGGGGCCGTCATCGTTGGCGAGCCCTTGCGAGGCTCTTTGCAGGAGGCGTGCCAAGAGCCTTCCGAGTGTGGGGTGGCGTGTGTCATAGCCCTCGTGGCTGTCGTCGAGGCGCATTTGCTGCGCTGCGCGCTCAAAAGCGCGGCAATTTCTTGCGTTGCACAAAAATTAGGCTGATGGTGCCGCGATGGGTGGCCCGAGCCGGGCTCGCCCGGTCGGCCGAGGGCTCAGCGGCCGACCGCCGCGTCGAACAGGTCCGGCCGGTAGAGCGCCGCCGCCCGGTCGGCGGCGTCCCCGCCGGGGGCGACCTGCCCGCAGGCGATCATCTGCGCCACGAGCCAGCGGGCATGGTCCGGATCGGGCCGGTGGGTCTCGGTCCCGAGGCGCAGATAGGCCGGGTTCGTCCGCTCGCGCCCGTCGGCATCCACGATCAGTGCGCCGTCGAGCGTGCGGGCGATGAGCCCGGCATCGGAATCGAGTTCGGCCCGTTCCGCGAGGAGAACGCTCAAGCTGCCGCGGTTACGGGCATCGGCACACCATAGCCCGGCCCGGTGGACCGCCCGCACCAGGGGAACCGTGAAATCGGCTCCGTCCGCAGGAAGCGCCAGGACCTTTTCCGGGCAGTCGGGCACGATTTCGCAGCCCAGGGCCGCGATCCGGCCGAGGCCGGCGGCGACTGCGACGCTGTTCCAGGGCGCGCCGACGCAGAAGCCGTCGATACTCCCGCGCCGCAGCGCGTCCACCGTCTCCGGGGGCGGGACCACGACGAGGCGGATCGCGGCGTCGAGATCGAGGCCGCCGCGCTCGGCGAACAAGCGAAGCTGGTAGGAGTGGCTGGAGAAGGGATGCACGGTGCCGAGGGTCAGCGGCCGTCCCTCCCCGGCCCGCGCGCGGGCGACCCGCGCGAAGCCCGCAGCGACGTGGTCGAGTTCGTCGCTCTCCGGCGCCATCGCCGCCCAGAGCGCGTTCGAGACGGTCACGGCATTGCCGTTGAGGTTGAGCGCCATCGGCACGCTCAAATGGGCCTGCGGCCCCGAGAGTCCGAGCGCGCTGGCGATGGCCAGCGGTCCGAGCATGTGCGCGGCGTCGAGATGGCCGAGCGCCAGCCGGTCGCGCAGCGTCGCCCAGGAGGGCTCGCGCGAGAGCTCGATGTCGAGCCCCTCGGCCCGCGCGAAGCCCAACTCCGCCGCCGCGATCACGGGGGCGGCGTCGGTAAGGGGAACGTATCCGAGCCTGATCCTCATCCGAGCAGGTCCGCCGCGGTGACGATGGCGCGGGCGATGTCGACGATCTTGCGCTTCTCGTTCATCGCCTGGCGCCGCAGGAGCTTGTAGGCCTCGTCCTCGCTCATGCCCTTGCGCGTCATCAGGATGCCCTTGGCCCGCTCGATCAGCTTGCGGTCGGCGAGTTCCGATCGGGCTTCGTCGAGTTCGCGCTGCAGGCGCGCGAAGGCGTTGAAGCGCAGGATCGCGATGTCGAGGATCGAGCGGATCCGCTCGGAGCGCAGCCCGTCGACCACGTAGGCCGAGATGCCGGCATCGACCGCCGCCTGCATCATGGTCTGGTCCGAGCGGTCGACGAACATCGCCACGGGCCGCTCCGCCTGCCGGGACAGGCCCGACATCTGCTCCAGCACGTCCCGGCTCGGGCTTTCCAGATGCACCACGATCACGTCCGGCTTGAGGCTCGCCACCCGGGCCTGGAGATCCGGGCCGTCCGGGATCACCACCACGTGGCCGACGCCCCCTACCCGGAGACCCTCCTCGAGGATCGCCGCGCGGGCGGGACTCGGATCGATCACGGCAACGGTGAGGCTGGTCTCGGTCATCGAGGCCCGAATGGTTCGATCCGTTCGAGGAGGGGGGGCGGGTGGGACTGGGAGTGGCCGGTGCGGGCGAACGGGCTGAGAGTGACGCTGCCGCGTGGGCACGCAAGCCGTGTGCCCCCGAATCAGCGACGCCAGTTACGAATCGGACATCTGTCGGCCCCGCTTCTGCCGCAAACCGGGGCGCACACTCAACCCGTTCGCGAATCCATCAGGAGGGTCCGGTTCATGCGCGTCGTCGATCCGCTGCGAAAGCCGGACGTGTCCGCGACCTCCCGTCCGGTGCTTCCCCCCTTCCTGCCGACCCTCGGGCTCGCCGTGGTCGCCGCGCTGCTTTCTCTCGCCTGCCGCGAGCCGGCCAAGGAATCGGCTCCGCCATCCTCGGCGCGGCCCGTTCCGGCCATGGCCGCGGCGCCGGGCCTCACCGTGTTCGATCCGGGCAAGGCTCTGCTCGCCGATGTCGAGGCGGGGCCGGCCAGCGAGGCCTTCGCCCGCCTCATGCCCCTCGTTGCCGCCAGCGAGGCGGCGCCGTCGTCGACCCGTCCCCCGCGAGTCGCGGCCCGACCCGAGCGCCGCCGCGCGCCCGCGAGCCGGATGGCGACGACGCAGCCGGCCAACCCGCCCAGGGCCGCGGAGCCGGTTGTTCCGGCGCCGGCGCCGATGGCCCGCGCGGAGGAAGAGGACGACCGCTTCCTGCCGACCGGCGCCCTGCCCTTCGCCGCCGTCGACGCAGCCTGGGATGTGGCCCGCAAGGTCGGCACCGGGGCAGCGACGGGGGTCGCGACCGGCGTTGCAACAGGGGTTGTGACCGGTGTCGAGACCCTCGGCCGTTCGGCCGTCAGCCTCGTCTCGGATCTGCGCTGAGCCGGGGCTGTACGGAGAGCGGCGGCCTGGTTCGCGCGTCCTCGTCGAAGCCCGGCTTGAGGTGGGTTTTCGAACGCTCGGCGATCGGACGCCGTCTCGGCGTCGAAGCGGCCGGCATCACGATCCTTCGTCGCGAAACCTTGCGAAGCGCGGCCGCTGCGCCACTTCGCGCTTGGCAGGGCGGTGATTGCGCCCGCCTCGTTGGCGACGGGGCGGCCTCGACACCTGCGATCCTCTGCCAGTGAGGCCGATCCCGCGTTTCCCCCGCGCCGTTCGGCTCGGGATGCGACGACGGAGACCGGGATGGCGGGACGGATCGAGGATTACGCCCTGATCGGCGACGGGCGCACCGCCGCTTTGGTCGGGCGCGACGGCAGCATCGACTGGCTGTGCATGCCGCGCTTCGACGCCTCCGCCCTGTTCGCGAGCCTGCTTGGGACCGAGGAGCACGGCTTCTGGAAGCTCGCTCCCGCGGCGCAGGGCGCGCAGCATAGCTGGCGCTACCGCACCGGCTCGCTGGTGCTGGAGACGACGCACAGGTCCCACGAGGGCGAAGTCCGCGTCACCGATTTCATGCCCGTCGGCGACGGCAGCCACGTGATCCGCCTCGTCGAGGGGATCCGCGGGCGCATGGCGATGCGGATGGAGCTGGCCGTCCGCTTCGATTACGGCTCGGCGGTGCCGTGGGTGTCGCGCAGCGAGCTCGGCGATCTGCGCGCTATCTCGGGTCCGCACAAGGTCGTCCTGCGCACCAACGCGCCGATGCACGGATCGAGCCGCCAGACCACGATCTCGGAATTCACGGTCTATAAGGGCGACGCGATTCGCTTCGTGCTCAGCTACGGCGCCTCGCACGAGGAGGATCCGCCGCCGATCGAGCCGCGCCGCTGGCTCGACGACACCAATCGGTTCTGGCGCGAATGGTCGGGCCGCTGCACCGCCGCGCAGACGCCGTGGGACGACATCCTGCGCCGCTCGCTCCTGACGCTGAAGGCGCTGATCTACCGGCCGACCGGCGGGATCGTGGCCGCGCCCACCACCTCCCTGCCCGAGGAGCTCGGCGGGGTGCGCAATTGGGACTACCGCTTCTGCTGGCTGCGCGACTCGACCTTCACCCTGCTGGCGCTGATGGATTCGGGCTATATCGAGGAGGCCCGCGCCTGGCGCGACTGGCTGACCCGGGCGGTGGCGGGCAACCCGGAGCAGGCGCACATCCTCTACGGCATCGCCGGCGAGCGGCTCCTGCCGGAGATCGAGCTCGACTGGCTGCCCGGCTACGAGAACTCCCGGCCCGTCCGCATCGGCAATGCGGCGATCGCGCAATTCCAGCTCGACGTCTACGGCGAGCTGTTCGACGCGCTGTTCCAGGCCCGCGCCCGCGGCATGGGGCAGAACAAGGAGGGCCTGCGCGTCGGTCAGGCGCTGATCAAGCATCTCGAGTCGGCGTGGCGGGAGCCGGACGAGGGTATCTGGGAGGTGCGCGGCGGGCGGCGCCACTTCGTCCATTCCAAGGTCATGGCCTGGGTCGCCTTCGACCGGGCGATCCGCAGCGTCGAGATGCGGGGCGACGACGATCTGCATTCCGGCGAGGCGCCGGTCGCGCATTGGAAGGCGATCCGCGACGAGATCCATGCCGAGGTCTGCACGAAGGGCTTCGACCCGGAGCTCAACAGCTTCGTCCAATCCTACGGAAGCAAGGCGCTCGACGCGAGCTTGCTGCTGATCGCGCATATGGGCTTCCTGCCCCAGGACGATCCCCGCGTCGTCGGCACGGTGGCGGCCATCGAGGCGCATCTGATGCGCGACGGCTTCATCCTGCGCTACGAGACCGAGGGACAGACCACCGACGGCCTGCCCGGCAACGAGGGGGCGTTCCTGCCCTGCAGCTTTTGGTTCGCCGACAACCTGATCGGTCTCGGCCGCTGCCAGGAGGCCCATGCGCTGATCGAGCGCCTGATCGGCGTCTGCAACGATCTCGGACTGGTCTCCGAGGAGTACGACGTGCGCGAAAAACGGCTGGTGGGGAACTACCCTCAGGCGTTCACGCATGTTGCACTCGTCAACACGATCCTCAATTACAGCCGCGCAATCGGTCCGGCGGCGGAACGAGGCAGCGGCACGGACCATTCCGAGTCGAGGGTAGGCGAATCCATTGCGGCGCAGTAGGCGCGTCCCGTCCGGTGGGCGGGCAATGGAAGCGAGAAAGACGGGTACTCCATGAGCGGTGCAGACACGAGCCCGAAGGCGGCCCTGAGCGAGGGCGACAAGCTCGCGATCGACACGATCCGGACGCTCGCGATCGACGCGGTGCAGAAGGCGAATTCCGGCCATGCCGGCGCGCCGATGGCGCTGGCGCCCGTGGCTTACACCCTGTGGAACCGGTATCTGCGCTACGATCCGGCCCATCCGCACTGGCCGAACCGCGACCGGTTCGTGCTCTCGGCCGGCCACGCCTCGATGCTGCTCTACGGGCTGCTGCACCTGGCTCGGGTCGCGGAGGGCGATGGCGCCAACGCCCCGGCAGTTTCTCTCGAAGATATCAAAAAATTCCGGCAGCTCGACAGCCGCACGCCGGGTCACCCGGAATACCACTTCACCACCGGCGTCGAGACCACCACCGGCCCCCTCGGCCAGGGCGTGGCGAATTCCGTCGGCATGGCGATCGGCGGCCGCTTCAAGGGTGAGCGCCTGAACCGGCCCGACCTGCCGCTGTTCGACTACAACGTCTACGCCATCTGCTCGGACGGCGACCTGATGGAGGGCGTCAGCCAGGAGGCCGCCTCGATCGCCGGCCATCTGCGCCTGTCGAACCTGTGCTGGATCTACGACAACAACACCATCACCATCGAGGGCCACACCGAGCTCGCCTTCTCGGAGGAGGTGGCGGCGCGCTTCCTCGCCTATGGCTGGCAGGTGCTGCGGGTGGCCGACGCCAACGACACCCACGCCATCGCCTCGGCGCTCGAGACCTTCCTGCAATCGAGCGACCGACCGACGCTGATCATCGTCAACTCGATCATCGGCTACGGCGCGCCGACCAAGCAGAACACCTCCAAGGCCCACTCGGACGCGCTGGGTCCCGACGAGGTGAAGGGCGCCAAGCGCGCCTATGGCTGGCCGGAGGATTCCGAGTTCCTCGTGCCGGACGGCGTCTACGACACCTTCGCCGAGGGCATCGGCAAGCGCGGCGCCGCGCTCTACAGCCAGTGGCAGGCCTTCTTCGAGGAAGCCAAGGCGGCCGACGCCGCGCATGCCGAGGATCTCTCTGCCTTCCTCGAAGGCCGCCTGCCGGAGGGCTGGGACAAGGATATTCCAGTCTTCGAGGCCGACGCCAAGGGGCTTGCGACCCGCGAGTCGTCGGGCAAGGTGCTCAACGCCATCGCCAAGCACGTGCCGTTCCTGCTCGGCGGCTCGGCCGATCTGGCGCCGTCGAACAAGTCGAACCTCACCTTCGAGGGCGCCGGCTCGCTGACCCCGTTCGAGCCGGGCGGGCGCAACATCCATTTCGGCGTGCGCGAGCATGCCATGGGCTCGATCGTGAACGGTCTCGGCCTCGTCGGCCTGCGGGCCTACGGCGCGACCTTCCTCGTCTTCGCCGACTACATGCGCCCGCCGATCCGGCTCGCCGCGCTGATGGAGCTGCCGGTCTTCCATATCTTCACCCACGACTCGATCGGCGTGGGCGAGGACGGGCCGACCCACCAGCCGGTGGAGCAACTGCTCTCGCTGCGCTGCATCCCCGGTCTCGTGACCCTGCGCCCGGCCGACGCCAACGAGGTAGCCGAGGCTTACCGGGTGATCTTCTCGCTGAAAGATCAGCCGGCGGTGCTCGCGCTCTCGCGCCAGCCGCTGCCGACCTTCGACCGCACGAAATACGCGCCCGCCTCCGGCACCGCGAAGGGCGCCTACGTGCTGGCCGATAGCGAAGGCACGCCGGACGTGATCCTGATCGGCACGGGCTCCGAGGTGCAGCTCTGCGTCGGCGCCTACGAGACCCTCAAGGGCGAGGGCGTGAAGGCCCGCGTCGTCTCGATGCCGTCCTGGGATCTGTTCGAGCGCCAGGACGAGGCCTACCGCAACAGCGTGCTGCCGCCCGAGGTGCTGGCCCGCGTGGCCGTGGAGCAGGGCAGCGTCATCGGCTGGGACCGCTACGCCGGCTCCTCCGGCGCCATCGTCGGCATGCACACCTTCGGTGCCTCGGCTCCGATCAAGGATCTGCTGGGCAAGTTCGGCTTCACCGCCGAGAAGGTGATCGAGGCGGCCCGCGCCCAGGTGGCCAAGCACAAGAAGTAGGGCGCGGACGTTGAACCCCCTCCCCTCCGCGGGAGAGGGCGGCCCCCGGAGGGGGGACGGGTGAGGGGGCGCGACGCGTTCGGAGAGACCTGAGCCGGCCCCTCTCCCGCCCTGCATCCGCAGGGCACCCTCCCCCGCAGAGGGGGGAGGGTTAAGGCGCCCGCCGCCGCCCTATCTACCGGGCACGGGACGCACGAAAATCACGCGAGGACGACCGAGATGAACCCGCTGAACGCCCTCTTCGCCGAGCACGAGCAGGCGGTCTGGCTCGACTTCGTGGCCCGCGGCTTCATCGCCAAGGGCGAACTCCAGGCGCTGGTGGAGAAGGACGACCTGCGCGGCGTCACCTCCAACCCCGCCATCTTCGAGAAGGCGATCGGCCACTCGGCCGAGTACGACGACAGCCTCAAGGCCGCCCTCGATCACAGCGACGCCCGCGTCATCGATCTCTACGAGGGGCTCGCCATCGCCGACATCCAGGCCGCGGCGGACGTGCTGCGCAAGGTCTACGACACGAGCGATGGCGCCGACGGCTATGTCAGCCTCGAGGTCTCGCCCTACCTCGCGCTCGACACCGAGGAGACCCTGAAGGAGGCGCGTCGCCTGCATCAGGCGGTGGGGCGCGACAATCTGATGGTCAAGGTGCCGGCCACGCCCGCCGGCCTGCCGGCGATCCGCCAGCTCACGGCGGAGGGCATCTCCGTCAACATCACCCTTCTCTTCTCGCAGAGCGTCTACGAGGAGGTGGCCAACGCCTTCATCGACGGCCTGACCGAGTTCGGTGCCAAGGGCGGCGACGTCTCGAAGGTCGCGTCTGTCGCGAGCTTCTTCATCAGCCGGATCGACAGCCTCGTCGATAAGCGCCTCGACGAGACCGGCGGCTACGAGGATCTGAAGGGCAAGGTGGCGATCGCCAACGCCAAGCTCGCCTACCAGCGCTACAAGCGGATCTTCTCGGGGGCGAAGTGGGCGGCCCTGGAGGCCAAGGGCGCCAAGGCGCAGCGCCTGCTCTGGGCCTCGACGGGCACCAAGAACAAGGCCTATTCCGACGTGCTCTACGTCGAGGAGTTGATCGGCAAGAACACCGTCAACACCATGCCGCCGGCCACCATGGACGCCTTCCGCGACCATGGCCGGGTGCGGGCGACGCTGGAAGAGAATGTCGGCGAGGCCGAGACCGTGATGGCGCGTCTCGCCGAGGCCGGGATCGACATCGAGGCGGTGGCGCGCCAGCTCGTCGAGGAGGGCGTGCAGCTCTTCGTCGATGCCGCCGACGCCCTGCTCGGCGCCGTCGCGGGAAAGCGCGCGGCGCTGCTCGACCACCGGCTCGACGCGCAGTCCTTCAAGTTCGACGACGCGCTCCAGGCGGCCACCGATAAGGCAATCGAATCCTGGCGCGCCAGCGGCGCGATCCGCCGCCTCTGGGCCCACGACAACACGGTCTGGACCGGCCGCGACGAGGACAAGTGGCTCGGCTGGCTGCGCATCGTCGAGGACGAGCTGGAGCGGGTCGATCTCTACGAGGGCTTTGCCGAGGAGATCCGCGCGGAAGGCTTCACCGACGCCGTCGTGCTCGGCATGGGCGGCTCCAGCCTCGGGCCGGAGGTGATCGCCGCGACCTACGGCCATCGCGAGGGCTATCCGCGGCTGCGCATCCTCGACTCGACCGATCCGGACGAGGTCCGCGCCGTCGAGGCCGCGGTGAACCTCGAGAAGACGCTGTTCATCGTCGCCTCGAAGTCCGGCTCGACCCTCGAGCCCAACGTCTTCCGCGACTACTTCCTCGGCCGGATGAAGGACGTGGTGGGGGCCGACAAGGCCGGCCGTCACTTCGTCGCCGTCACCGATCCCGGCTCGGCCATGGAGCGGGCCGCCAAGGACGACGGTTTCAGAAAAACCTTCCTCGGGGTGCCGCAGATCGGCGGCCGCTACTCCGTGCTCTCCGCCTTCGGCCTCGTGCCGGCCGCGGCGGCGGGCGTCGAGATCCGCGATTTCCTCGACAGCGCGCGCATGATGGTCCGCTCCTGCGGGCCGGCGGTGCCGCCCGCGGCCAATCCCGGCGTGCGCCTCGGCGCGGCGATGGGCGTCGCGGCCAAGGAGTTCGGGCGCGACAAGATCACGATCATCGCCTCGCCTGGCATCGACACCTTCGGTACCTGGGCCGAGCAGCTCATCGCCGAGTCGACCGGCAAGGAGGGCGTCGGCATCATCCCGGTCGAGGGCGAGCCGGTGGGCGTGCCGGCCGTCTACGGCGAGGACCGCCTGTTCGTGTATCTGCGCCTGGCAAGCCAGGCCGATGCGCGCCAGGACGAGGCGGTGAAGATCCTGGAGAGCGAGGCGCAGCCGGTGGTGCGCATCGACCTCGACAAGGCCGAGCAGCTTCCGCAGGAATTCTTCCGCTTCGAGATCGCCACGGCGGTGGCGGGTGCGGTGCTCGGCATCAACCCGTTCGACCAGCCCGATGTCGAGGCGAGCAAGATCGAGACGAAGAAGCTGTTTGCCAGCGCCGAGGAGACCGGCGCGCTGCCCGCCGAGACGCCGATCTTCGAGGACGACACCGTGGCGCTTTACGCCGATGCGGCCAACGCCGAGGCCCTGCGCTCCGGCGAGGGCTTCGAGGCGATCGTGGCCGCGCATCTCGCTCGGGTGAAGCCGTGCGACTACGTCGCCCTGCTGGCCTATGTCGAGCGCAACGAGGCGCATCACGCGGTGCTGCAGGAGGCCCGCCTCGCGGTCCGTGACGCGCGGCAGGTCGCGACCTGCCTGGAATTCGGCCCGCGCTTCCTCCATTCCACGGGACAGGCCTACAAGGGCGGTCCGGCCTCCGGCGTGTTCCTGCAGATCACCGCCGACCCGTCGGCCGACCTGCCGATCCCCGGGCGCAAGCTCGGTTTCAAGACGGTGATCGCGGCCCAGGCGCGGGGCGATTTCGCCGTGCTGTCCGAGCGCAAGCGCCGGGCGCTGAGAATCCACCTCAAGGGTGGTGATGTGTCCGGCGGCGTGAAGCGCGTCGCCGCGGCGATCAAGGCGGCGGTTGCCGGATAAGGCTTCCCCCCTCTTCCCGCGCGCAGGGAGAGGTCCGCAGGCACCCTGTTGTGCCTGCAGGAAGCGGAGGCGAGGCCGAAGCGATGGTGAGAGGACGGCTCCGTAAGGGGCTCCGCCTGAATCGCCCCCTCACTTTCGGTTGCGGCCTTGCCGCGCCGACGACGGGGCTGTCGCGGCCCTCTCCCCACAAGCGGGGGGAGAGGGCGACAATGGCGGCCGTCGCGATCCGTCTTCGAAAAAAGGTCAGTGCGTCAGCGGGCCGGGGATCGCGGCTTCGGCCTTCACCAGCAGCCTCTCCTCGTGGCGCTTCATGAAGAGCCACAGGGCGATTCCGCCGAAGACGACGAAGGCGAGAAGTGTGAGGCCCACGGGGCCGACGATGTGCTCGATGGAACGGCCGCAGGCATAGGCGCCGAAGCCCATGATGCCGGCCCAGGCGACGCCGCCGAGGCCATTGAACAGCATGAAGCGGCGGGCATCGAGCCGGTTCACGCCCGCGAGCACCGCCGCGTAGGCGCGCAGCATCGCGGTGAAGCGGCCGAAGAACACGATTTTCCCGCCATGCTCGCGGAACAGATATTGCCCGAGCTTCAGCCGGCCGTGGTCGAGGGCGATGAGGTGGCCGTAGCGCAGCAGCAGCGGCATGCCCCAGCGGCGCCCGACCCAGTAGCCGAGATTGTCGCCGAGGATCGCGGCGGCTGCGGCGGCGGCGACGATCAGGACGACGTTCAGGCTTCCGGTGCTGCCGGCATAGACGGCCGACGAGATCAGGATGGTCTCCCCCGGCATCGGTACCCCCGCGCTCTCCAGCGCGACGACGACGAAGACGGCGAGATAGCCGTAATGGGCGATGAGGTCGGCGATCGGAAGTCCCTGGAGGAAGGACATGGATGAAAGGGCTCCGCAGCACGTGGCGCGGCGCAGTCTGTCCACGAACGTGGCCGCAGCAGGGCGGCCCCGTCAGCCGGCGTCACTTACCTCGGCGAGAACCGGGGCCGCCGCGGGTGCCGGCTCCTCTCCCGCCGCGAGCGGCCAGCGGGCCGCGAAGGCGTCGTCCTCCGGCAGCGGCAGCAACCGTGCGAGGCCTTCCGAGATCCCGAACAGGATCGGGTTCGTCGAGAGACCGGAGCCGGGCGGGTGAAGGCGCGTGGTGTCGATCATGACAGGTGCCGGGGTCGAAGCGCCGGGGCGGGAGTGCCTATAAGCCTTCCGACGCCCGAGGGTTGCACGAACCTGTCGATCTTCGTGACATGCGGCACGTCGGCTACAGCCCGCCGCGCGGTCCGTTCTCCCTCTCGCCCTCAGCCCGCCTTGAGGAACTTCTCGACGCTGGCGCCAAGGCCCGCGGAATGCGCCGAGAGATCGCTGGCGATGGCGCGGACCGCCTCGACATGGCCGCCGGTGGCGTCCGCCGCCGAGGACACGCCGACGATGTTGCCGGACATCTCGTGGGTCGAGGCCGCTTGCTCCTCCACCGCGCTCGCCATGGCGAGCGTCAGCCCGGAGAGGTCCGTCACCGCCGCGGTGATGGTGCCGATGGCCTCCACCGCCTCGCCCGTAGCGCCCTGGATCGCGGCGATCTGCCCGGAGATCTCGCCGGTCGCCCGGGCCGTCTGCTCGGCCAGGGCCTTCACCTCGGCGGCCACCACGGCGAAGCCGCGGCCGGCGGCGCCCGCCCGCGCCGCCTCGATAGTGGCGTTGAGGGCGAGCAGGTTGGTCTGGTCGGCGATCGAGCGGATCATCGCCACCACCGCATCGACCTTGCCGGCGTTCTCGGCGAGGCGGCGGACGGTGAGATCGGTCGTCTCGGCCTGGGCCGCGATCCGCTGGGCACGTTCGGAGACCCGTCCGACCTGCCCCGAGATCTCTTGGATCGAGGCGGTCATCTGTGCCGAGCCCGCCGCCACCGAGGCGGCGCGCTGCCGGGCGTCCTCCGCCGAACGCGCCAGCCCCGCGGCGGAGAGCTGCATCTCCTCGACCGCGTTGCCGACCGCCGCGACGACGCGGGAGACCTCCGCCTCCATCTCCACCTGCGCGGTCGCCACCGCCCAGGTCATCATGGGGCCGAGGTAGCGCCCATCAGGCCCGTTGATCGCCGAGACGCGCAAGTCGAGCGTCTCCGGTCCCACCTTGATCCGGGCGCGATGCGGCAGGCGGCTCGCATCCGCGAGCATGGCCCGCTGATGATGCGGGTTCTTATGAAACACATCGAAGGACTGTCCCAGCATCTGTGAGACCCTGATCGGCAGATGCTGCTCGATCGTCCCGAGCGTCGTGCGCGAGGTCGCGTTCAGGTAGTTGATCTTGAAGTCGTCGCGCGGATCCGCGGTCATGACCGCGATGGGCATGCCGTCGATCATCGTCATCAGGCGGTTGGTTTCGTTCTTCTTGGCCGTGATGTCGGTGGCAAACTTCATCACCCGGACCGGCTTGCCCTCCGCGTCGAGAACGGCGTTGTAGGTCGCTTCCAGCCAGACCCGGCGGCCGGCCCTGTCGAGCCGCGCGAACTCGCCGGCGGCGTAGCGGCCGGCGCGCAGATTGTCCCAGAAGGCAGCGTATTCGGGGCTCGCACCGTAGTCCGGATCGACGAAGATGCGGTGGTGCCTGCCCTGGATCTCGTCGAGCGCGTAGCCTGCGACCGAGAGGAAGTTCTGGTTCGCGCTCAGGATCGTGCCGTCCATGGCGAATTCGATCGTGGCGAGCGAGCGGTCGAGCTTGGCCTGTGCGTCGTTGTGCTTCGGCATGCGAAACATGGAAGGGCCCCCGTGACGAGATCTCCCTCCATCCGCGCTGTCATGAAGAGTGATCCGAGTCGTAGATGAGATGCCGGCCTCGGGTCGAGGTTATCCGATGACTCTCGATAACCGATCTCGGGTTGGAAACTAAGCCACATTCTTAAATTTACAGTTAATGTTGCAAGTTTTGCTTTCGTAAGGCGGCGGATAACACTGCCGGGCTGGAGGTGGTGACTGATCCGTAACTGACGATTTGCCTGATAAATAACAAAACATGTGAAGGCATCGCGTTGGAAAAGTGCCTTCCTCTACAGGCTGTCGGCACCTGGAACCCTTCAGGTGCCGGGAGGATGGCCGCGTGCCGAGGGCGGGATGATGGGGCAGTGTCAGCCGCGCCGGCCGAGCTGGTCCAGCGGCACCGGCGCGGCGTGGGGCCGACTGCCGAGCATCGCATCGATCAGCGCCAGAACCTCCGCCCGGCCGACATTGGCCGCCGGCTCGAACGGGGTCCAGGTCTGGATGAAGTCGAGGCGCTCGAACACGTCGCGATAGCGGCGCAACTCGCTGACGGTCAGCGGCACCCCGCGCACGAAGGCCTTGTGCGCCGAGATCGTCAGCGCCCGGCGGAAGTCGTCCGGGTCGAGCTCGAACTTGAGGGCGTCGCCGCAGAAGCAGATCTTTCGCTTCCGGTCGAACAGCACGGCGTGGCCGTCGAAATGACCCGCCGTCCGGTGCAACTCCAATCCGGGCAGGGGTTCCAGGAAGTCGTCGTAGGGCCAGGACACCTGAAGCGCCGCGCTCCAGGTGAAGTCGGCGGCCGGCAGGCAGAGTTCCGGGTCGAACCGGTCCTGGAGCTGCACCAGCGCGCCGTAGGAATGCGGATGGGAGGCCGAGAGCACCTGCATGCCCCCCAGCCGCTCGATCTGGTCGAGTGCGGCCTCGCTGAAGACGGGGCAGCCCTCGAAGCCCATATTCCCGTTCTCGGTCCGGATCAGGTAGGCGCTCGGGCCGATGCCGGAGACCGGCTCGTTCCAGAAGCGCCAGACACCCGGCTCCAGCTCCTCCCAGTGGCAGGGGAACGCGTCCTGCGCCTCCTGCGCGGTGCGGAAGCGCCAGCCGTCCTGCGGCACGACGTGGCGGGCGTCCAGGCACATCGGGCAATGCGGCGGCACCTCGAAGTGGCGCTGCCAGAAACCGCAATTGTCGCAGGTGTAGGAGGGCAGCTTCAGGGCGCCCGCGAAGGGCAGATAACCGGGCACGGGCAAACCTGCTTGGAAAAAAAGAGAACGGCCGGAAGCTAGTGCTCCCGGCCGCAATCTCATCCCCAGTCGCGCTTTCTGCCGCGCGTCCGGCCGGGTGGTGCCTCAGCCGTGGGCCGGGGCCCCGTTCGGCTCGCCGTGCGAGTCCCTCCCGTGCGGATCCTTGCCGCGCTTGCGGCCGATCCAGATCACCGTCTTGCGGATCACGACGTAGAAGACCGGCGTTAGGAACAGGCCGAAGAAGGTCGCGCCGATCATTCCGAAGAACACCGCCGTGCCGAGCGCCTGGCGCATCTCTGCGCCGGGGCCCGTGGCGATGACGAGCGGCAGCACGCCGAGGATGAAGGCGAAGGCCGTCATCAGGATCGGGCGCAGGCGCAGGCGGCAGGCCTGGACGGCGGCGTCCACCGGCCCCTTGTGCTCGCTCTTCTCGATGTCGTGCGCGAACTCCACGATCAGGATCGCGTTCTTCGCGGCCAGGCCGATGAGCACGATGAGACCGATCTGGGTCAGGATGTTGTTGTCCTGTCCCCTCAGCTGCACCCCGAACAGCGCGGCGAGCACGCCCGTCGGCACCACCAGCAGGATCGCCAGCGGCAATGCCCAGGACTCGTATTGTGCCGCGAGCACGAGGAAGACGAGGAGCACGCCGAGCGCGAAAACGTAGATCGCCGTGCCGCCCGCCGCCTTCTGCTGGAAGGCGATCTCGGTCCAGTCGTAGGAGTAGCCCTCGGGCAGGGCCCGCTTGGCGATCTCCTCCATCGTGTCGAGCGCCTGACCGGTCGAGACACCGGCCTGTGCCACGCCCTGCAGCGGCACCGAGTAGTACAGGTTGAACCGCTGCACGATCTGCGGGCCGGCGATGTCGCGGATCGAGGCCAGCGTGCCCATCGGCACCAGGGCACCGGTGGAGGAGCGCACCTTGAGCTGCTCGATGTCGCGCCGCGACATGCGATAGATCGCATCACCCTGCACGCGCACCTGATAGATGCGGCCGAGGGTGTTGAAATCGTTGACGTAGGCGCCGCCGAGCGCCGTCTGCACGGTCGAGAAGACGTTGGCCAGCGGCACGTTCAGCATGCGCGCGATGGTGCGGTCGATGTCGAGGTAGAGCTGCGGCGTGTCGTTGCTGAAGGTCGTGAAGACCCGCGTCACGTCCTTGCTCTGGTTGGCCTGCCCCATCACCTCGCCGGCCGCCGCGAGCAGCGGGCCGATTTCGGAGGACTGACGGCTCTCGATCTGCATCTTGAAGCCGCCGCCCTGGCCGAGGCCGCGCACCGGCGGCGGCGGGATGACGATGACTCTCGCCTCCTGGATGCCGGCGGTCGCCTTCATCACGTCGCCGGTGATCACCGCCGCGCTGCGCCCCTGCGCCGCCCGCTCCTTGGCGTTCTTGAGGGTGAGGAACATCACCGCCGCGTTGGTGGTGTTGGTGAAGGTGGCGCCGTCGAAGCCGGCGATGATGACGGTGTTGGTGATGCCGTCGATCTTGCGGGCGATGGCGGCAGCCCGGTTCACCACCTCCGTGGTGCGGTCGAGCGAGGAGCCCGAGGGCAGCTGCACGACGCCGATGAGGTAGCCCTGGTCCTGATCCGGGATGAAGCCCGTCGGCGTGGTCTGGGCGAGGTGCAGCGTGCCGGCGATCACGCCCGCGTAGACGAGCAGCATCGCGATCACGCCGACCACGGTGCCGGTCAGCACGCGGATGGTGTGGCCGTAGACGTTCGACAGCCAGTCGAAGCCGCGGTTGAACAGGTGCGCCAACCAGTTGACGAAGCGCGTCAGGAAGAATTTCGGCGGCTTATGCTCGTGGTGCGGCTTCAGGAGCAGCTTGCAGAGCGCCGGCGAAAGGGTGAGCGAGTTGAAGGCCGAGATGATGGTCGAGGCCGCGATGGTGAGCGCGAACTGTTTGTAGAACTGGCCCGAGATGCCGGGGATGAAGGCGGTCGGGATGAACACCGCCGCGAGCACCAGCGCGATGGCGATGACCGCGCCGCCCACCTCGTCCATGGTCTTGTGGGCCGCCTCGCCGGGCGAGAGCCCGTCGGCCATGTTGCGCTCGACGTTCTCCACCACGACGATGGCGTCGTCGACGACGATGCCGATGGCGAGCACGAGACCGAACAGGGTGAGGTTGTTGAGCGAGAAGCCCAGCGCCGACATCACCGCGAAGGTGCCGACGAGGGACACGGGAATCGCGATCACCGGGATCAGCGCGGTGCGCCAGCTCTGGAGGAACACCAGCACCACGATCACGACGAGGAGGACCGCCTCGAACAGGGTCTTGTAGACCTCGTGGATCGATTCCTCGATGAACTCCGTCGGATTGTAGGCGATGCGGTACTCGACGTCCGGCGGGAAGTTCTTCTTGAGCTGCTCCATCGTCGCCTTGACCGATTCCGCGGCCTCGAGCGCGTTGGTGCCCGGCCGCTGGAAGGCGCCGATGCCGACCGCGGGCGTGTCGTTGAGGAAGGAGTTGGTGGTGTAGTCCTTCTGGCCCATCTCGACGCGGGCGATGTCGCGCACGCGCACGAGGCGCCCGTCGCTCGCCTTGACGATGACGTCGGCGAACTCTTCCGGCGTCTGGAAGCGCCCCTGTGACTGCACCACGAGCTGGAAGGCGGCGCCGGGCGCGGCGGGAGGGCCGTTGAGCTGCCCGGCCGCGACCTGAACGTTCTGCTCCTGCAGCGCGCTCGTCACGTCGGTGGTGGTCAGGCCGTAGGCGGCCATCTTCTGCGGGTCGATCCAGATGCGCTCGGCGTACTCGTTGCCGCCGAAGATCGAGATGTCGCCGACGCCGTCGAGGCGCAGCAGCTCGTCGCGGATGTTGAGGTAGATGTAGTTGGCCAGATAGTTCTGGTCGTAGGTGCGCTTGGGCGAGAGAAGGTGCACGACCAGCATCAGGTCGGGCGAGGCCTTGCGCACGGTCACGCCGAGGTTGCGCACGTCCGGCGGCAGGCGCGGCTGCGCCACCGAGAGCCGGTTCTGCACGAGCACGTTGGCGATATCGAGGTTGGTGCCGACCTTGAAGGTCACGGTCAGCAGCATGGCGCCGTCGTTGGTCGACAACGACGTCATGTAGAGCATGTTGTCGACGCCGTTGATCTCCTGTTCCAGCGGCGTCGCGATCGTGGCGGCCACGGTCTCGGCGTTGGCGCCGGGGAAGCTCGCGCGCACGGTCACGGTCGGCGGCACGATCTCGGGATATTGCGAGACCGGCAGCTTCTCGTAGGCGACGAAGCCGAGGATCAGGAACACGATCGACGTGACCGAGGCGAAGATCGGCCGGTCGACGAAGAAATGGGCGAAACGCATCGTTCAAACCTCTCGCCGGCCGGTGCGCGCGCTGGCGCGACCCGTGCGGCTTGCCGTCTGCGTCCAGGCCGGCGCCGCCCGGTCGGTCCGGGAGCGCCGGCGCTCGAATCTTTCTCGTCCGCTCTCCGCCTCGCCCCCGCGACGGCGCGGCATCACCGCGGCCTTACTTCTTCGTCGGCGGCAACTCGACCGTCTCGGGCTTCACCTGCGCCCCCGGGCGGACCTTGGCGACGCCGTTGATGACCACGAGTTCGTCGCCCTTCAGGCCGTCGCGGACCACGCGGTAGCCGTCGACGATCGGTCCGAGCTTCACCGTCCGCGCGGAGACCTTGTCGCCCTCGCCGAGCACGTAGACGATGCGCTTGTCCTGGTTGGCCGAGACCGCCTCGTCGGGAATCAGGATGCCCTGGAACGGCTTGGTCGCGGGCATCGCGACGATGCCGAACAGGCCCGGCTTGATGAACTCGTCCGGGTTCTCGACCGTGGCGCGCAGGAGCATCGTGCCGGTCTGGTAGTCGACCCGGTTGTCGACGAAGTCGAGCGTGCCCTTGCGGGTCGGCTTCTCTTCGCCGGACAGGGCGATCAGCACCGGAGCGCCCTTGCCGCGCTGCATCTGGCCCATGCCGATGCCGAGCGAGCCCTGGTACTTCAGGAACGAGCGCTCATCGACGTTGAAGCCGAAATAGATCGGATCGAGCGAGACGATCCGGGCCAGGATCGTCTGGTCGGTGCTGACGATGTTGCCCTCGGTGACGAGGCGCTGGCTGATCCGTCCGTTGATCGGCGACTTCACTTCCGTGAAGTCGTAGTTGAGCTGGGCATTGCGAAGCGCCGCCTCGGCGCTGTCCACGTCGGCCTGGGCGGTTTGCGAGGCCTGCCGGCGCTGATCGGTGACCTGCTCGGAGATGTTGCCGCCGCGCGAGAGGACCTGGGCACGCTCCAGGTCGGTCTGGGTGAAGGAGAGGCGCGCCTTGGCGGAGACCAGCGCCGCCTGGGCCTGCTCCAGCGTCGCCTTGTAGGGCCGGCGGTCGATGACGAAGAGCACGTCGCCCTTCTTCACGTTGGCGCCGTCCTGGAACATGATCTTGTCGAGGTAGCCGGTCACCCGGGCGCGGACCTCGACGAACTCGATCGGGTCGAAGCGGCCGGTATACTGGTCCTGCTCGATGATCTCCCGCACCACCGGTTTCGCAACGGTCACGCCGGGGGGCGGCGCGCCCGGCATCTGCGCGCCGGCCGGCCCGGCACCCAGCAGCGCGGAGGCGATCAGCGGTGTGACGAGAAGAAGAGGCCTGAGGCTACGCATCATTCGGTTCCCTGCATGGCGCGGCCTAGTCCCGGCAACCGGATGTGGGGCGTGCGCCCGCGCACATGACGGCCATTTTCGGAAGGAACGCTGAGGCACGCTGCGGCGCAGACCTGCCCGATCTACGCTTCAATCGGTTCGCCCGCGGCGTACCAATCCTTGAACGCGCCCGCGTAATGCTCGCTGAGGTCGAGCCCCGACTGCTGCGCTGCGGCGATCGCGTGAATCGAACGGACCCCCGAGGCGCAGGAGAAGACCGGCCGGCGGCCATCCGCCTCGATCAGCGCCTTCAGCGCCGCGGCATCGAAGGTCGAGAGCGGGTGCGAGACGGAACCGGGGATGTGCCCGCGGGCGAATTCGTGATCCTCCCGCACGTCGATGAGCAGCAGCGAGCCGTCCGCCAAGCCCCGCTTGACCGTCTCGCGGTCGAGGTCGACCACCTTCATCGCAACCGATCTTTCCAGAGGGAAGCCGCCGCGAATGGGCGGTTCGAAACGCGTAGGGTTGTCTTAAGTCGTCTCGCCCGTGCGGCGCAACATCGGGACGGCCGCCTCCGGCAGGTCGGCGAGCGCCGCATCGACGCGGGCGAAATGCGCGCTCCAACCCGGCGGTTCGTATCCGGCGAGGCGGCCGGCCAGCTCCGCCCGGAGTTCGGAGCCGGGCTCGCTCAGGGCCTGGACGGCCTGCCTCCAGCCCGGGCCGTCCAGCGGATCGAGGAAATGAGCGAAGCGCCCGGCGATCTCGCGGTGGACCGGGATATCGGAGGCCACGACAGGAAGGCCGCTCGCCGCCGCCTCCACCACCGGCAGCCCGTAGCCCTCGATGAAGGAGGGCATCAGCAGGGCGGTGGCGCCGCGCATCAGGGCTGCCAGGCCGTGGGTCGACAGGCCGACCACCTCGCTCACATGGGGACGCAGGGCCGGGCAGCGGTCGAGCATGTCGGCGACGTTCTCGATCTCCCAGCCGCGACGTCCGACGAGGACGAGGCGCGGCGTCGCCGGGCCCATGCGCCCGGCGAGATCGCGCCAGAGGTTGAGCAGCAGAAGGTGGTTCTTGCGCGGCTCAATCGTGCCGCAGACGAGGAGGACCGGCCGCGCGAGCCCCGGCAGGTCCGCCGCGCCGGGGCTGCCCGAAAAGACCGGCTCGACGCCGAGAGGGGCAACGGTCACCGGTTTGGCGCCCAGGCCGAGCCGGCGCGCATAGTCGGTGAAGCGGGCGCCGACATCGCCCGAATTGACGAGCACGTGCGCGGCGTGCCGCGCGACGGTCTCCATCCGCAGCGCGTGGCGCTCCGCCTCTCCCGGCCGGCCGTATTCCGGGTGGGAGATCGGGATCAGGTCGTGGACGAAGAAGACCGGCCGGATGTCGCGCCGATCGTAGAGCCAGTCGAAGCGTTCGGGTCGGTCGAGCCGTAGATGCGAGGTGTGCAGGTAGATCGTGCCGTCAGGCAGCCGCTCGGCGCCGCCGGAGCGCAGCACCCGCAGGGCGGTCTCGGCCTGGAGGCGGCGCCGGTCGAGGCCGCCCTCTCCCCGGCTTTTGCCGACGCGCCGCGGCCGGCGCTCGTCGGTGGCCGGATCGGCGGCGAGCGATGCCGCGAGCGCTTGGAAGACCGGATCGGCGTCGGCCGTAACGTCCTCGACCCAGCCCTCGGCGACCGCCTCGACGATGCCGCGCGCCGTGTCCCGGTCGAGGACGCGCGGACCCAGGGCCGTCGAGACGAGACCGAAGCGCGTGCCGGGCGCGCCCCCGGACAGGACGTGCCGGGCATAGGCGAGATCGACCCTGTCGATGCCGGTCGGGCTGGCATGCCGGAGCCGGGTGATGAGGCGGGTCAGGTCGATGGCGAGGCAGGCGTGCATGGGCCGCTGCATAGACCGGAACCCATGACCCTGGCGACCGGCGCCGATCCCGCGTCTCGGGCCTAATGAGACTGAGGCTCGGCGCAGCTATGGCTCGCGATTTCCCGTGCCACCTCCATCAGGAGGACGTCCACGAGCTGGCGCAGCCGCGGGCTGCCGCTCGCATCGATCGCCCGGCGCGCCGCGATGAGGAGTTCGGCCGCCTCGTCGATGGCGTCCGCCGCGGCCGCACTCTTCAACTCGCACAAGGTCCGCGTCTCGGCACCGGCCTCGGCAACCTCGACCAGGGTCCCCTCCCCGCGCGTGGGGTGGCGGCGCGCATCCCGATGGATCCGGCCGCGGCACCGAACCTGGCGCGCGGGTTCGGACGAGGATGCGACCCAGAGATCGACCGCGACGTCGTCGTCCTGCTCGGCGGCACGGGCCACCTCGCAGAGGAAGCGGGCAGCCTCCGGCGCGGCGAGGCCGGCGGTCGCCTGCTCGCTGCGCAGGGGGCGCCCCGCAAGGCGGACATCGCCCGCCATGAGTCCGGCCGCCCCCCCGTCGAGGTGGAAGTAGCCGGTTTCCGGATCCCATTCCCAGGTTCCGACGCTCTCGGATTTCGCCAGCGTCCGAACGAGCGCCGGGGCTGTTCCGAGCCGGGTGTCACTGCGTCTGCGTTTCAAGGTACTTACTCCCCGCGCGGGATGCGTCAGGCTGATGAGGTGTTCCGGCGCCGCAGCGACCGTGCCGCGGCGCCTGTATCGGTCGCTTCGTGTCTCGGGAGACGCGTCTCAGGAGGCGAGACGAGCGACGCTCGCCCGCGGCGGCGCCAGGACGGAGCGGATGTCGCCGCGCTTGGTCTGGAGCTGGCGCAGCGACCGGCGGTCGAAGGCCGCTTCCACTGCGACGATCTCCTCGCCCTCGATCTCGTGCGGCAGGCCGAGGGGGATGGCGCGCAGATGCAGCTGCAGCAGGCGCAGGATCCAGCTCGTCGGCATCTCGGAGACGAAGCTGGTGATGCCCCGCGGCAGGCCCCATTCGACGATCGCCGTCATCAGGGCGAGCGCCGTCGGGTTGAGCCGCCGGCCCGAGGTCCGCGCGCTCTCGGCGACGCAGATGCGGCCCCACTCGACGATATGCGCACCCGACGGCGCCGTGCCCTCGCAGAGCTGCGGCAGCACCATCGGCAGCAGGTAGGGGCGCGTCGTCGGCAGCAGGCGCGAATAGCCGATGACGGTCTCGCCCTCGTCGAGAGCGAGCAGGTGGACGGCGTGCTCGTCGTCGAACTCGTCGATCTCGCGCCGGTCGGGCCGGGCGAGGTTGGACCAGCCCAGCTCCTCGACGAAGACCCGGTGCCTCAGACGGAAGGCCTGGTCCAGGGCGCCGGCATAGTCCTGCATGTTCTCAGCGGTCACGACATGAATCATCGGAACACCTCTTCGTAAACCTGAGGTGTTCGTCCCAAATTCAGCCCGACGGCGGCACTACGAGAACCCGTAGGTTTTCGTGCGATGAGACGCGCGGTCCGAGAGATGAGGCCAGTCGTGAGCGCGCACGCCGATACGGTAAGAGTCGCGCCGCGGCGATCTCTATCTTGGATTGTATGTCGAAGACAATACAGAGTGCGCCGATCGACGAGAGAATCGGCTTGAGCCTACCGACGCGAGCGATCGAGCCTCCGCACGGATCGCTCCACCCATGATGCCTCGAAGGTCCGTGGGTGATGTCTTCGAACCGAGGGGCCCTTCCGGGTAGCGCATCGGAGCGAATGCGCCGACATTCAATTTTGCATTGTCTTTCCCGAAAACCGGACCACAGCTTGTCGGGTCGATGCCCTGCGCCCGTTAGAGCATCATCCCGAAAGGTGGTTTCCGGTTTTCGGAAAAAGATGATGCAAAAACAAAAGCCTAGCGCATCGTGCTGGATCCGATTTCCAGCACGATGCGCTAGCGCGCGGATCCTTGAGCGAGCGGCGCCTCGCGCGCGCGCCGGCTCTCCGGACGCGGAGAGACCCGACGCTCGTGGAGCGGGCGGCCGGTATCGCTCGCGATGCCGTCGGGTCCGGTCAGACGATCAGGCCGCGCCGGAATCCCTCGGCGACCGCCTGCGTGCGGGAGATGCATCCGAGCTTCATCCGGGCCGAGCGCAGGTGGAAATCGACGCCGTGCCGGGAGATGCCCATCAACTCACCGATCTCCCAATCTGTCTTTCCCTCGGCGACCCATTGCAGGCTCTCGCGCTCGCGCGGCGTCAGTCCCATCCGGCGCTCGCTGGGTCCGTTGTCGATGAGCAGCGTCTGCCCGACCACGTAGGAGGCGATCAGAGTCAGCATCCCGCGCTGCCCCGGGCTGATATCGAGCTGACGGCCGGCGAAGGTCAGGCCGCCCCGCTCCTCCTCGAGCGTGGCCAGCGGCACGGTGAAGCCGTCGCCGAGGCCGAACTCGCCCGCCTCGTTCATCACCTGCCGCGCGCGGAGATCGAGGCCGCCCGCCGGTTCTATCTCCGACCACCGAAAGCCGGTCGTGCTGGACAAGGTCGTCTGCACGATCGGATCAGTATACATATAGCCTTTCGAGAAATAGAGCCGGTTCCACTCGTCCGAAGTATTCTCCAGTATCACGTAATTCTTTTGAGTGCGTGCCGGAAGGCGTTTCTGCGGGATCATGGCTGAGATAATATAATCAATACCGAGCGTGTTCAGCCTCGGCATGATCGCCCGCAGGATATCCTCGCGCGAATGCGCTCGATCGAGCGATTTGAGGATTTCCAACGTGAGGTCGAGTGATTTTCTAGACATGGCCAAGCAAAACTATCGCTCTCGCATCACGATAAGTCTCTCGGTCGCCTTTGAGAAGAGCAATCGAAAATTTCCTTTAGGTTGCTTCATCGGGAGCGCGCCGAGGCGCTTGGCGCGGACGGCCGAGGCATCTTCCTGTCTGCCGTCGTGCTTGATGCCGTGGGGGCGAACAATGCGCCGTGTCAATGTCGCAGGAACAATGCACCTTTGCCCACAGCCTCGGCGCGGCCGCGCAGGATCGTGCCTCGGCGTCCCAAGCATGCGGCAGGGGTTGCGCTGCCCGAAGCGGACGGCTATGAGCCGCAAGCCCGGCAAGGGTATCGGAGTGTAGCGCAGCCCGGTAGCGCACCTGTCTGGGGGACAGGGGGTCGTCGGTTCAAGTCCGGCCACTCCGACCATCATTCTGCAACGGCTTAGGGCTGCTTCAGCCTTCTTGATCTGCCGCCGTTTCGCAGACCCTCTCGCAAGTTCCTGTTCGAGCGGCCTTCGGGGCTCGCTGTCGGCGATTCGGCCTGATCAGGGCCGATCGACGACCGCCGAGGGAGGTGGGCGTCACTCCTGCCGCCGGATGCGGAGCCGATCCACCGTCAACTCGCCGATCTCCAAGCGGCCGATCCGAGCTCGCCCGACCGAAAGCCGTCCGATCGCGAAGGCTCCTACGGCCAGCGCACCGAGGGCCACCGCTCCAACCGCGAGAGCCCCGATTGCGGTTCGCCCGACAGCGGCTTCGTGTAGCGTAACGGAAGTCCGTGAATCGGTCGGTAGCTTACTGATCATCGCTGCAGGCCTTTCCTCGAAGCAGACCCTCGGTGCCGTGCCAAATTTTTGGAACAGTAACATGACTGCCTGACCAAGGTCGGCCTGTCCTTATTCCTGCGGCATCTTTGATGATTCCTCGCCGAGGAGGGGCCGAACGGAAGCGCGGGTGGCAACACCTCGACCGTCGCGCAACCATCTGCGCGGCAGCTGCATCGTCCGTCTTCCTTGGTGCTCTTCGAGCCTCGCCGCTGCCTTCGATCCTGACGGGGGACGCGTGTCACTGAGAGCCGGCAGCGTCTCCCTCCGATGGCCTCCACGATCACGATGCCTCTGGTGCGGGGGCTGTCGGCCCCGGCCGGCGCAGCCTCACGATCGTCTCCCGCAACCAGCGCTGGCTCGGCACGGCATCGTTGGATGCGTGCCAGATCATCGAGATCGAGACGTCCGGCAGCGTGATCGGCGCCGGACTTACGGTCAGGCCCATGCTGTCGGCGAAGAAGCGCGCCAGCCGCGCGTGCATCGTGGCGATGACGGGGGCCTGCCGCACGACGAACGGCATCACCGAGAAGCGCGGCGAGGTCAGGGCGATGACGCGCTTGCGGCCGATCTTGGCCAGCGCGTCGTCCACGACGCCGTGGGCGCTCTCCACGAGGCTGGTCAGCAGGTGGGGCAGCCGCACGTAGTCGTCGAGCGAGATCGGCGCCGTCACCCCGACGAGGTCGGCGTTGAAGATGCAGAGGTAGCTCTCCTTGTTGAGGATGCGCCGCTTGTGGTGCGTCTGGCCCTGTTCGAACACGCCGATGCCGAGATCGACACGGCCGGTATCGAGATCGTCGAGGATCCGGTGCCGATCGACCGTGTGCAGCAAAAGCTTCACACCCGGTGCCACCGCCTGCAGATGCGCGATGAGGGTCGGCATCAAGAGCACCTCGGTCGAGTCCGGGATGCCGAGGGTGAACGTGATGTCGGCTGTCGCCGGATCGAAGGCGTCCGGTGGCGCCGTGATCTCCTGGATCTGAGACAGCGCCGCCTGCACCGGCGCGATCAGCGCCAGCGCCCGCGGCGTCGGCCGCATGCCGTCGGGTCCCCGCGTCAGCAGCTCATCCGAGAAGGTGGTGCGCAGCCGCGCCAGGGCATGGCTCATCGCCGATTGGCTGATGCCGATCCGCCCCGCCGCGCGGGTCACGCTCCGTTCGGTCAGCAGTGCATCGAGGGCGACCAGCAGATTGAGGTCGAGACGAGCAAGATGCACGTGATCGATGCGCATTATGAAATCGATCCATTTGATTCATAGCCTACGACCCAGCACATACAGTCTCACAAGGCGACGGGGAGCCCGCCGCCGAGAAAAAAGAGGCTGATCACGATGTCCAAGACCCTTGTTTCGCTCACCGCCGCCGCCCTGGCTCTCACCGCCCTCGCGACGGCATCCGCCCGCGCCGACGAGACCGGCATCGCCCACAACGTCAAGACGGTCGGCGCACTGACCCTCGAGACCCGGGGGCTCGCCACCAGCGATCTCTCGGTCCACCGCCAGGGCGGCTTCGCCCTCCCCGGCTCGGTCCAGTGGATCGTCACCCCCGCCACGGACGTGAGGACCCGGCAGGCCGCCTTCTGAGCCGGCCCGATGGGACGCACGGATGTGCCACACGATCCTCCGGCGCCTGACGGCGCCGGAGTCATTTCCGGGGAGTGCGAAGCGATCCTCCCGGCCGAGGCCGCGTCAGGTCAGGAACTCTGAGACCGAGACGACGATCACAGCGCGGTGTCCGCGGCCTTGAACCGGGCGAACCGCAGGGCCAGCATCGGCAGCACGGCGAGGTTGAGCACCGTCGAGGTCGCGAGGCCGCCGAGGATCACGAGCGCCATCGGCCCCTCAATCTCGCGGCCGGGCTCGCCCGCACCGAGCGCCAGCGGCAGCAGTCCGAGGCCGGTGACGAGGGACGTCATCAGGATCGGCACCAGGCGGTCGGCCGCCCCCTCAATCGCAGCACCCTCGTTCCACGCGCGGCCCTCCACCAGCACCATGTGCTCGTAATGCGCGATCATCATGATGGTGTTGCGCAGCGAGATGCCGAACAGCGTCACGAAGCCGACGATCGAGCCGAGCGAGATCACCGCGCCGCTCGCGGCCACCGCCAGCACGCCGCCGACGAAGGCGAAGGGCAGGTTGACGAGGACGAGGGCGAGATTGGTCAGCGAACCCGTCACGACGAGGAGCAGCAGCACGATCCCGAGACCGGCGAGCCCTGTGTAGAGCGCGAGTTCGCGCCGCGCCTTCGCCTGCGTCTCGGCGGCGCCGCCGAAGCCGATGTCGATCCCTGAGGGCTGCGCGACCTCGCGGGCGATCTTGCGTTTCGCGGCCTCGGTGAACGAGGCGACGTCGCGCCCTTCCACATTCGCGGTCACGACCCGCACCCGCTGCGCGCCGACATGGCCGACGGCGTAGCGGCCGGCGGTCTCGTAAACGTCCGCCACCTGGGCGAGGCGGATGTAGCTGCCGCTCGGCGTGCGCAGGGGCAGGTTGCCGAGCGTCGAGAGGCGGGTGCGCACGGCCGGTTCGAGCACGACGACGACGTTGAACACGGCGTTGCCCTCGTAAGCCTGACCGACGATGTCGCCCTGATAGGCCGTGCGCACGATCTCCAGCACTTCGATCGCGTCGAGTCCCCAGTGGCGCAGGTCGGTCGGCCGCAGGCTGACATTGACCTGCGGCAGGCCCGGCGGCGACTTGAGTTGGACGTCGGCCGCGCCGCGCACCTCGGCGAGTTCGCGCGCCACGTCGCGGGCGGTGGCCTCGATCCGGTCGAGATTCGTGCCGGTGATGCTGACGACGACCGGCGCCGTGAATCCTGAGACGACCTCCTCGATGCGCTCGGTCAGGAAGGTCTTGAGCGAGAAGCTCGCTCCGGGCGTGGCCGCCATCAGCGCGCGGATGCCGGCCTCCGCCCGCTCCTGCCCTGCGCCGTCGAGACCCGGCTCGAGATCGATATGGATCTCGCTGTCATGCGTGCCGCCCAGATCGTAGCCGGCCTCGGCGCGCCCGACCTGCTGGGCCACCGCGCGCACGCCGGGCACCGCCTTCAGCCCGGCGGTGAGGCGCTCGCCGAGCCGCAGCGTCTCCTGCAGGGAGGTGCCGGGCGCGGAGGCCATGTGCAGGATGAGGTGCCCTTCCTTGAGGTCCGGCAGGAACACGCCGCCGAAGAACGGCACCGGCAGGGCCGCCGCGAGGATCAGGGCAAAACTCCCGATCAGGACCAGACGGGGGTGGCGGTTGAGCCGAGCGAGCCCGCGGGCGTAGGTGCCGCGCACGTGGCGGCTCACCGGCGGCTCGCGGACCGGCAGGTTCGTACGCCCGGCAAGGAGCAGGCGGGCCAGCGCGGGCGTCACCGTCAGCGCCACGGCGAGCGAGGTCAGTACGGCGAGGATGTAGGCCAGCGCCAGCGGCGCGAACAGCCGGCCGGGCACCCCGGTCAGCGCCAGCACCGGGAGGAACACGAGCAGCACCGCGAAGGTGGCGTAGGCGACCGAGACGCGCACCTCGAGGATCGCGTCGAGCACCACCTGTGCCCCGGATCGGGGAACGGCGGCGCATCGGTTCTCGCGCAGGCGGCGCATCACGTTCTCGACGCCGATCACCGCGTCGTCCACGACTTCGCCGATGGCGATGGCGAGCCCGCCGAGCGTCATCGTATTGAGGCTCTGGCCGAATGCGCCGAGCATCAGCACCGCGCCGATCAGCGAGAGCGGGATCGCCGAGGCGCTGATCAGCGCCGTCCGCCAGTCGGCCAGGAAGATGAACAGCACGACGACGACGAGAAGGCCGCCGAGCGCGAGCGCCTGGACCACGTTGTCGGTGGCCTGCGTCACGAAGTTTGCCGGACGGAACAGGTCGGCGCGCAGGGTGATGCCGTCGCGCTCCAGTCCGGGGCGCATCTCGGCGAGCGCCGCCTCGACCCCTGCCGTCACGTCGAGGGTGTTGGCGCCGTACTGGGCGCCGACCATCAGCAGCACGCCGGGCTGGCCGTCGACCAGGGCCGCGCTGATCGCCGGCTCCGGCCCGGCCACGACATCGGCGACGTCGCCGAGCACCACGCTCGCGCCGCCCTCGTTGATGAGCACGGTGCGCGCCACCGCCTCCGGGGTCAGCGATTGCCCCTCCGTCTGCAGGGTGATGCGCTGGTTGATCGTGTCGACGAACCCCGCCCCGCGCACGCCCGTCGCCTTGCGCCCGGCCGCGAGCACGTCGTTCAGGCCGATGCGGAAGCGGACCAGATCCTGCGGCCGGACCTGGATGCGGATCGAGCGCAGGTCGCCGCCATAGACCAGCACCTCGCCGACGCCGGGAGTCGCGAGCAGGCGAAGACGCAGGCGCCAGTCGGCGACCGTGCGCAGGTCCATCAGCGACCGCGTCGGCGAGCTCAGGCCGACGAGAAGCACCGAGCTAGTCGATGAGGTCAGCGCGGTCATGGTGGGCGGCAGCACGCCCTGCGGCAGCCGCGCCGTCACCGAGGCTAGCCGCTCGTTCACGAGCTGGCGTGCCCGGTAGATGTCGCTGCCGGAGGCGAAGGTCGCGGTGATGACCGACAGGCCCTGGATCGAGTTCGAGCGCATCGTGGCCAGCCCCGGCAGGCCGCCGATCGCGACCTCCAGCGCCTGGGTCACCAGCACCTCGACCTGTTCCGGGTTCAGGCCCGGCGCCTCGGTCTGCACCGTCACCGTGGGCGGAGCGAATTCCGGGAAGACGTCGTACTTGGCCGAACCGAGGGCGACGACGCCGTAGACGGCGAGCGCCAGGACCAGCGCCAGGACGATGCCGGGCCGTCGCACCGCGAAGGCGACCAGGGCGGATTGCAGGCCCGACGGGGCCGGGCCCGGAGGTGTCGCCGGCGCGTCGTCTCGCACCGGCCGGCGTGCGGGCGGATGGTCGAGCATTCAGTCGTCGTCCGCGTCGGAGGCCTGGATCTGACCTCTCAGCTCCTCGGAGAGAACGGCCTGCGGTCCGGTCACGACGATCTCCGCCTCGGGGCCGAGATCGTCCACGACATAGGCGTCGGCCGAGATCGGTGCGTCCGGCTTGAGCGGATGGCGGGCGAACGCGTCGTCGCCGACGCTGCGGTAGATCCAGGCGCTCCCCTGCCAATGCACCACCGCGCTCTCGGGCACGGCAATGCCGCTCGTCTCGCGCTCCGAGGTCAGGAAGGCGAGCGTGCTCATGCCGGGCAGAAGCCCACTGTCGCCGGCCACGGTGTAGAAGTAGCTGACGCCCTGAATGCGCTGGTCGGTCCGGGTCGCGGGAGAGATGTAGCGCAGGGCGACGCGCTCGCTCTGCGGGGGCACTTCGGCGTGGGCGATCGCCGGCGGTGCCTTCAGCGTCTCGCCGGGCGGCAGCGTCACCTGCACCAGGAAGTCGGTGCGCTCGATCAGCCGGGTGATGACGGGCGAGCGCTCGATGATGGCGCGGCCGATCACGGTGCCCCATTCCTGTTGCGCGGTGGCCGCCAGCGTCCGGACCTGGGACTGCGCCGCCGCGAGTGCCGCCTCGTCGGTGCGGAAGGTGCCTTCGGCCGTCTCGAGCTGGACCTGCGTCGCGTACTGGCCCAGGCTGCGCGCCCGGATATAGGCCGCCCGCGAGACCTCCGCCTTCGCCTCGGCCGTCTGCAGCTGCGCCTTGGCGCTGGCATAGCTGTTGGTGAGTTCCGTGACCCGGGCGAGGTCGAGAACCGAACCGAACGCCTGCACCTCGATGCGGTGAGCCTTCCGCTGGTGCCGCGCCGTCTCGATGCCGATCCGCTCCTGTTCCTCGTCGCTCAGCCGGACGACGGCTCGTCCGCCCTCGACGGCGATCCGGACCGGGGGACGGTTCCCGGCCGGCGGTTGGTGTGCCGCGGGCCTCATCGCGCTGGACAGTCGATCGTGCAGGTCGGAGAAGACCGGACCGGCGTTGACGCGCAGGCCGGATCCGGCTTCCGTCAGGGCGAGCACGCCGAGCCCGACCAAGCCCAGCGCCAGCCCCACGGGCAGAACGACCCGCCGCCGCATCTCATCCTCTCCGCACCCCTCGCGTTCTTCGCGCGATTTGCCACTTTTGCCCGGTTTTGATTGCGTGGTCTACCTGGATCTCGCGAGCCGGTCCGCTTCGTGTGGATGTTGGACCGCATGTCCACGGGATCGAGCTCGATCCCGCACGCGGCGGGGATGAAGGCGAAAGGCGAAAGGCGAAACGCCGGCCTGGATCGGGAACGGCCGGCCCGCGCCGGCGGATACGTCCCTATCGCCTCGGCACATGCATCACACCATGACCCGCTTCCGCCCGATCGCCCTTCTCGCCGTCCTCCTGTTCGCCGTCGTCGCGATCGCGGCCATCGTGCTGCGCACCACCAGCGACGGGCCCAGTACGGCTCGGGATACGGCCGGTCTTCGGACCAGCGCACCCTGCGATCAGCCGAAGCCCGGAGCGGCGTCCCGCTCCCCCGATTGTCCGCAGGCAGCCCCGCCCAGTGCCCGTGCACCGTAACGGTGAGGCTCACGCCTTCCGCCCGCGAATGTCGGCCCGCAACACTGGACAGGGGCGGGCAACCCGCCGATGAAAGGGCGCCTTGTCCCAGCGAGTCCTTGAGCCGTGCGCGTCGTGAAGAAGTTTCTGAAGAAGGCGAAACTGCAGGCCCTGACGACGCGGCGGGCGCCGTCCTCGATCGTCCGCACGCCGCTGCCGGGCTTCGATCCGATCTACTATCTCTACTGGTACCCGGACGTGCGCGCGTTTCCGCAGGGTCCGCTGGTCCACTATATTCATTATGGCTGGCGGGAAGGGCGCGATCCGAGCGCCGGGTTCAGCACCGAGGGCTATCTGAGGGCTAATCCGGACGTGCGCGAGAGCGGCTGCAACCCGCTCGTTCATTTCGTCGAGTGCGGCCTCTCAGAGGGACGGCGGGGATGGAGCAAGAATCCGGACGCGCCCCCGCCGAAGCCGCATCCGCTGGATTATCAATCGGGCAAGCTCCTGCCGCCGCCGGCCCGTGCCGCGCAGGGCTGAGACCGGCCAAAGCAGTCCGTGCGATCCGGGCTTTGCTGAAACGAGCCGCCAAATCGCTCTGTTGACGACGGCCCTCGGCTATGGCTGTAGGCCTCTTCGTGTTGCGAGGGGTTCGATTCCGTCATGTCCGAAGGCGATACGCTGGCCAAGGCCCTTGCCGATGTCCGGCAGCGGATGGCCGATCTCCAGAGCCAGTACGAGCGCGTCTCCGCCGAATTGACCAAGCTCCGGGTGGCGGAGAAGTCGCTCGCGGCGATCGTGGAAGGCGCGCCCCTCGAGGATGCCTTGGGCGCTGCGAGCGCGACCGCCCAGACGTTTTCGGCCGAGATGCGCTCCGGACGCGGCGGGCGCGGCAGCCGCGGGCCGCGGGCCAACTCGGCCAAGGGGCGGCTCAAGGCCCTTCTGGAGGGTGCCGGACCGCAGGGCCTGTCTCATGCCGAAATCGCGCGGCGCCTGCCCGACGTCGCGCCCAACACGCTCAACACCTATCTCAGCGTCATGGCCAACAGCGGCGAGGCTCTGCGCCGCGGCGATTTCTACGCGGCCGGAACGGCCCATCCCGCCTCCGACGAGACGTCGGACGAAGCGGTCGACCCGCAGGAGCCGGCCGACGGGGACGAGGAGTCCGACGCGGCCGAGTGAGGCGGGCGCCCGCGATCCGGCTCACTCGGGAAGCGCGAACACCACGAGCGCGTCGCCGGTGCCGAAGCCGGACGCCCTGGTGAAGGAAGCGCCGCCCGCGGCCACGGCGACGTATTGGCGGCCGTCGACCGTGTAGGTGACCGGCGGCCCGCCGATCCCTGCTCCGCACTGGAAGCGCCACAGTATCTCGCCGGTCCGGGCGTCGTGGGCATCGAGATGCCCGTCCTCCTCGCCCGAGAAGACGAGGCCGCCCGCGGTGGCGAGCGTCCCGCCGGAGAGCCGGCTTCCCGCCTTGCGCGACCACGCCACGGCACCGCCATGGCCGAGATCGACCGCCGTCAGCGTGGAGTAGGCCGGCTCGCCCTTCGCCTCGCCGGTCTCGGTGTAGCGGATCTCGCCGCGTCCCCCGGCGGCTGGCGCCGTCTTCACCGTATAGGTCGCCGCTCCGTGCCGCACCTGGGCGAAGGCGAGGCCGCTTCCCGCATCGTAGGCAACCGGATGCCAGGACACCGCGCCGAGGGGGCCCGGGCTGACCACCGTGCCCTCCGGGCTTGGCGGCACGAACAGGTTCTTGTGCGTGATGAGGGGGGCGGATTTGCCGAGGAGGCGCCCGTCGGCGCGGTCGTGGACATAGATCCAGCCGAGCTTGCTCGCCTGCGCCACCGCCTTCACCGGGCCGTTCGCGGTCGGATAGTCGAGCAGGAAGGGCGGGCTCGCTACGTCGTAGCCCCACTCCTCGTGCGGCACCTGCTGGAAGTGCCAGCGGAGCTGCCCGGTCTTCACGTCGAGGGCGACGAGGCTCATCGTGTAGAGGTTGTCGCCGGGGCGCGTCAGGCCGAAATTCTGCGGCGCGGGGTTACCGGTGCCGAGATAGATCAGGCCGAGAGCGGCATCGTAGGCCGGCGTCATCCAGAGCGAGCCGCCGCCGACCTTCCAGGCCTCCCTGTGCTTCGGCGCGGCAGCCTTCTCCGCTGCGATATCGCGGTTGAGCGGAATCCCGTCCGGGGTCGTCTCGGCGAACGCGCCCTCCCAGCCATCGGCCTTGGTGACGTACCAGCGCCAGCGCTCCTCGCCGGTCCTCGCGTCGTAGGCGGCGAGCCAGCCGCGCCGGCCGTAGCCGCCCTCGATCCCGACCACCGCGCCGCCGTCGAGACCGCCCCGCTCGTCCTCGACATGCAGGCCGTAGCCGGCGCCCGTCACCCCGACGATGACGAGGCCTTCGGCCACCAGCGGCGGCATCTTGAAGCCGAGACGGCTCGACCCCTGGACCGGCTTGTCGCCTAAGGTTGCGGCGAGGGCCGAGGCGGTCTCGGTCTCGCCCTCCTCCGGGCGCACCGCCTCGCGGTCCCATGCGAGCTGGCCGGTCTTCGCATCGAGCGCGATCACACGCCCGTCCATCGTGGCCTCGTAGACGAGGCCTCCGGACACGGCGACGCCTCGGTTCGAGGGCGGTCCGAAGATCTTCTCAGTGCGTGCCTTGTGGGTGTAGGTCCACAAGACCCGGCCGGACTTCGCCTCCAGCGCCGCCACGTGGTTGCCGGTGGTCGAGACGTACATCACGCCCTCCACCACCACCGGCTCGGCCTGGAAGTAGCCGGTTACGCCGGTCTGGAAGATCCAGGCCGGGCGCAGGCGAGCGACATTGCCGCGGTCGATCTGGGCCAGCGGCGAGTGGTGGGTGTTGGTGGCGTCCCGCCCGAAGGCCGGCCAGTCACCGGAGGAGCGGGCGGCCTCTTGGGCCGACGCACCCGCCCTCGGCAGGAGCGCCGGCACGAGAAGCAGCAGCGCGGCGGCGAAGCTTATTCCGCCCCGGCCGATGCGCGCAGACGTGAGCTGGGCAGGCGTCGTCGCGTAGCGTGTCACTCTGATCCCCCCGTTCATCGCATCTCGGTCACGACGATGCGACGGTTCCGTCGAACGAACGCGAACATATTGTTCGCACGACTTTTTTGGAGCCATCCCGCGTTTGCGGGGTTGTTCGGGCACACGGACCGTCGGTGCATTCGATTGGATGCCCGTCCGACGGTCACCTTACTCGGACGAGAGGACTTGATGCGAACTTTAATCCTGGCCGCGACGCTGGCTTTCGCTGCGCCCGCCTTCGCCCAGACCGCCGCGCCGACGGCGCCGCGGCCGGGCGCGCCCGTTACCGGAGGCCAGAACAACACCGGGGCCGACACCAACGCCACGATTCCCCGCGGCAGCACCGGGGCTGACACGGTGCAGACCGACTCGGCGGCGGGCGGCAACGCCAACCAGCCCTCCCGCGCGGTGCCGCAGGGAAGCGGCGGCGGCGGGAGCGGCAGCTCCGGCGGCAACTGATCCTCGAAGACATGACGGAACCGGCCCGCGCCGGTTCCGGCTCAGCCCCGTGGGGCCATCCGCAGTTCGAACTGCGCGCCCTTTCCGGGCTTCAGGATCAGCGTACCGTCGAGCTGACGGGCGAGGTTGCCGACGACGCGCATGCCCAGGCTCGCTCTGGCTTTCAGGGGATCGAAGCCCGGCGGCAGGCCGATTCCGTCGTCGCAGACCGAGACGGTGAGCCCGCCATCCTCCCGCATCATCGCCCCGACGCGGATCTCGCCCTGGCCGTCGGGATAGGCGTACTTGATCGCGTTGGTCACGAGTTCGTTGACGAACAGCCCGAGCGGGATCGCGAGATCGGCCGGCATCGTCACGGCCGCCGCGCGGCAGCGCAGGGCGTGGGCGCCCGCACTCTCGGTCAGTTTTTCGCAGAGAGCTTCGAGGAAGCCGGCGACGTCGATCTGCGTCAGGTCCGGCTGGCGCCAGAGCTGGTCGTGGACCTGCGCCACGGCCTCGACGCGGGCGCGCGCATCGGCCAGCGCGCTCCTCACGTCCTCGTTCTCGGTACCGCGGGCCTGGAGTGCGAGCAGGCCCGCCACCACGGCGAGGCTGTTCTTGACCCGGTGGCTCATCTCGCGGCTCAACAGGTCCTGCCGCTCGAGGGCGACCTTGAGCTGCGCCTCGGAGCGCTGACGTTCGATGGCGCTGCCGAGGAGATTGGCGAATCCCTGCATGAAGGCGATGTCGGCGGGGCCGAACACGCCCTCGCGGGTGTCGTCCACCTCCAGCACGCCGTAATGGCCGTCCCGATTGGTGATGAGGACGTTCACCGCGCGGCGGATGCCGTGACTCGCCATCAGTTCCGGGGTCCGGAATCGGGTCTCGTTCTCCAGATGGTTCGAGATGACCGGCTGTCCGGTCTTCAGGGCGTAGCCCGCCGGCGAGGCGAGGTCGGCGCCGACGATCGCCCGGCCGACGCAATCCGGCTCCCAGCCGACGCCCGCGCAGACAAGGAGCACGTCCTGCCTCGGCTGATACTCGAGCGCCTTGCAGAACTGCGCCTGCATCCCTTCCGCGCAGAGCTCGGTCGCCCGTTGCAGCAGCGGAAGAAGTTCGGTGGCGCGCAGGGCCTCGACGCCGAAATCGGAGAGAATCGCCTGCTGGCGCAGCCGAAGGTCGAGGGCCGCCGGCGAAAGCTCGGTCATAGGATCGTCTCAGCGTTCCCAAAAGGCCGGTCTCGCGCGTGCGATGCGCCGGGCAGACGCGCGATGGCAGACGACGGTGTCGGCAATATGGGAAGGTTGGGTGCGCAACGCAGAATGGAAAGGCCCGGCGCTGCCGAACCCTTCCATGCAAGCCATTGATCGAGAGGGTTCGGCCGGCGGGGCGCGGCCCGCGCGCGGGCCGGCCTTTCGCTCGATCAGGGCTTGGCGTTGATCAGCTTCTCGGCCCGGGCCACGGCCTCCTCGCAGCCCTTGGCGTCGCCCTTGCCGTCGGCGGTGCGGGCTTCCTCCAGCGCGACACGCGCCTGTTGGGCCTGATCGCCGCCCTTGCCGGCTTCCGCCGACTTCTCCGGTGGCGCCTCGCGCTGGTCGGTCTGGCCGCCGGTACCTGTCTGCCCCTCGCCCTCGCGATGGGCGGCGACGGTCTTGCTGCCGGTCGAAGCCGCGATCGACTCAGACGCCTCGGACTTCGCGCGGCCGTCGAGTTTGGCGATCTTGTCGGCGCAGGGCGAGGCAAGCGCCGGCCCCGCCAGCAGGATGCCGGTCAGCGACAGGCCGAAGGTCAGACGGGCGGTAAGCGTCATGAAACGTCGATCCTCGTACAACACTGATGCCTGAGAAAGTCGCGAGGCACCCGCAGAGTTGCCGCGGATTTTTCCTCTCCCCTCTGCGGGGCAGGATGCCCGCGCAGCGGGCGAGAGAGGGGCGGGCCAAGCTTGCCGGGGAGGCATCGCTCCCCTCACCCGTCCCCCTCCGGAGCCGCCCTCCCCCCGGCGAGGGGGGAGAGCGTCGATGGTGGACTTCAGCTGCTGAGCTGTTCGCGCAGCGGCAGTTCGCGCACCCGGCGGCCGGTGGCGGCGAAGACCGCGTTGGCGATCGCCGGCGCGACCGGGGGCACGCCCGGCTCGCCGACGCCGCCGAGCGGGGCGTTGTAGTCGTTCGAGGGCACGAGATGGACCCGCACCACCTTCGGGGCGGCGTCGATGCGGATGACCTCGTAGCCGTCGTAGTTCGCCTGCTCGGCCCGGCCGTTCTTGAAGGTGATCTTCGAGGTGAGCGCGAGGCCCATCCCCATGACCACCGCGCCCTCCATCTGCGAGCGGACGCGCTCCGGGTTCACCTGCGGCCCGCAATCGACGGCGATGTCGATGGCGTGAACCTTCACCTGACCCTTGTCATCGACCTCAACCTCGGCCGCGACCGCGGTGTAGGTGACGAAGCTGTAGTGGCCGGCGATGCCGAGGCCCCGGCCCTTCTCCAGCTTGCGGCCCCACTTGGCGCCGTCGGCCACCGTCTCGATGACGCGGCGCAGGCGGCCGGTATCGACGGGGTAGCGCTTGGGATCCTCGCCGTAGTTCCAGACGTCACCGATCTCGGTCGGGTCGATCTTCCGGGCCGGGCCGATGAGTTCGAGCAGGTAGTCCTTCGGGTCGCGGCCCGCGGCATGCGCGAGTTCGGCCACGAAGGACTGGATCGCGAAGGCGTGCGGGATGTTCGAGACCGAGCGGAACCAGCCGATCCGGGTATGGGCGGAGGCTTCCGGGTTCTCGAAGCGCAGGTTCTTCAGGGCGAGCGGGTTGTTGACGAGGCCCATGCCGAGCTCGAACGGCAGTTCGTGCTTCGGGTCGGGCGCGAAGATCGAGCCGATCGTCGGCGCCACCGAGCGGTGGAGCCACGCCACCGGCATGCCCTTGTCGTCGACGCCCGCCTCGATCCGTTCCACCGAGATGGTGTGGTAGTAGCTGTGCTGGATGTCGTCCTCGCGGGTCCAGACCAGCTTTACCGGCTGGCCGTCCACGGCCTGCGAGCAGAGCGCCGCCTCGACCACGTAGTCGGGCTTCGACTTGCGGCCGAAGCCGCCGCCGAGCAGCGTCACGTTCACCCGCACCTTGTCGGCGGGCAGGTTGAGGCGCTTCATCACCCGGTCATGGGCGGCCTGCGGACCCTGGGTGCAGGCCCAGGCCTCGCAGACGCCGTCCTTGATCCGCGCGACCGCGGCCGGGGGCTCCATCGGCGCCTGGGCGAGGTGGGGCACGAAGTACTCCGCCTCGAACTTCGACTTGGCGGTCTTCATCGCCGCATCGACGTCGCCGGCCACGCGCACGACCTTGCCGGGGGCTCGCGCCGCCTTCTCCAGCTCCTTGCGGAAGGCATCGGTGTCGTAGGAGGCGTTCGGGCCGTCGTCCCAGGTGATCTTGAGAGCCTCGCGGCCCTTCATCGCCGCCCAGGTGTTCTTGGCGATCACCGCGACGCCGCCGAGCGGCATGAACTCGGACGGGATCTCCCCGCCCTCGATCTTGACGATCTTGACCACGCCCGGGACCTTCTTGGCCTCGGTGTCGTCGAAGGAGACGACCTTGCCGCCGTAGACGGCCGGGCGCGCGACCACGGCGTAGAGCATCCCGTCGAGCTTCACGTCGAGGGCGTAGATCGCCTTGCCCGTCGTGATGTCGTGGTTGTCGATGAGGCCGATCTTGCCCTTGCCGATGTAGCGGAAGGCTTCCGGCTTCTTGAGCTGCACGCTCTCGCGGGCCGGAACCGGCAGGCTGGCTGCCGCCTCGGCCACGTCGCCGTAGCCCAGCGTGCGGCCGGACTTGGCGTGGGTCAGGACGTGGTTCTCGGCCTTCACCTCGGAGGCCGGGACCCCCCACTGCTTGGCGGCGGCCTGGATCAGCATCAGCCGCGCGGCGGCGCCCGCATGGCGGAAATGCTGGAAGAAGTGGCGCAGCGAGCGCGAGCCGTCGGTGTCCTGGTTGCCGAAATGGGTCTCCTCACCCCAGGCCTGGACCACCTTCACCTTCGACCAATCGGCCTCCAGCTCGTCGGCGACGGTGAAGGCGATCGAGGTGCGAACGCCCTGGCCCATCTCGGAGCGGTGGTTGGTGACGGTGACGGTGCCGTCCTTGGCGATCGCGACGAAGATCTTGGGATCGTCGCGCCAGCCGTTCGGCATGCCGTCGGCGCCGAACTTCTTCGCCTTCTGCTCCTCGGTCTGGCCCTCGTCGGCCTTGGCGCGGTCCGAGAGCGAGAGGGCGAGCACCAGGGCGCCCATGCCGCCGAGGACGCCGCGGCGGCTGAAATTGTCGATCCGGACCGGACCAGCGGAGTCCTTGGCGGCGGCGAGTTCGGCCATCAGCTTGGCTTCGTGAATCACAGGCGGTCTCCCTTGCTGGCGGGCGCCTGGCCGGCAGCCTGATGGATCGCGGCGCGGATGCGTGGATAGGTGCCGCAGCGGCAGATGTTGCCGCTCATGTTCTCGTCGATCTGCTGATCGGTCGGCTTCGGGCTGTCCTTGAGGAGGGACGCCGCCTGCATGATCTGGCCGGTCTGGCAGTAGCCGCACTGGGCGACGTTCAGGTCGCGCCACGCCACCTGAACCGGGTGGTTGCCGTCGGGGGAGAGCCCCTCGATCGTCGTGATCTCCTGGCCTTCCGCCGCGGAGACGGGGGTGATGCAGGCGCGTGCGGCGGTGCCGCCGAGATGGACCGTGCAGGCGCCGCACTGGGCGATCCCGCAACCGAACTTGGTGCCGGTGAGGCCGAGTTCGTCGCGCAGATACCAGAGCAACGGCATCTCGGGATCGCCGTCGAAGCTGCGCTCGGCTCCGTTGACCGTGAGTTTTATCATCGCTGCCATCTGCCGTTTCAGATTGGAGGGCGCGCGAGCGGAGAGACCCCGCCCGGCCGCCGGTTCGATCTGCCGTTCCCCAGGGATGCCGTACCGGACGCGATCCGAAGCCCGACGGGCGGGTGGATCGCTGCCGTGGCGGCCGGTTTACGGGCGGATGCCGTCCGGCTCTTGGTTCATGCTCGTGGTCGGTCGCGAGGGCGGCGAAGCCGCGGCGCCGCAACGATGCGGAGGCCGCGGAACGGCCTCGACTGCATTTCTTGTTTGGAATTAATCAGAACCGGGAGGCTATGGCAATCGCGCGACTCGGTCGTGTCCGAGGCTTTGGCGTCCCGGAGAAGGGGTCGCGCGCGGTGCGGCCCAAACCTCGAAAACCGTCTGTGCGGTGCCGCACACCGGCCTTGCAGCATATGCTGCACGGCCCGCTCGCCTCCCGTCCTACCGTCCGCGGCGGTCGTGGTCGGCCTTCATGGCATCGGGCAGGGCCGCGTACCACGCGGCATAGGGCGTGTTGGCGATCATGCGCCGGTTTTGATCGGGTGCGCCGTCCGTCCACCAGACCGGCCCACGCTCACCGAGTCCGTGCTTGGCGGCATCCACCGCGGCCCGGGCACGGACGAGCGCCGCCGCCTCGCCGGATCGCTTGGCGGCGCGCACCGCGCGGCGGGCATCCATCAGGTCGCGGACCAAGCGGTCGCGCTGCATCGGTTCGAGATCGGGCCGATGCCGGCGCCACAGCCGGCCGTGCACGACGATGTAGCGCCCGTCCGGCGTTTCCAGCACCCGCATCGCCGCTCCTCCGCGCTGATCCTCGGAAGCGTCCTCACGAGACTCCTCCGCTGCCAGATTTTCTGACACGCGATCGGGGCCGGCGTTTCGCGAGAGAAGCCGACGCGAAGACGCCCGCCCCAGGCGATGGTTCCGAGGATCGGGTTCAGGCGAAATCGCCGACCTTGTCGGCGACGATGTCGGGCGCCGTCACCGAGGCATGGCCCGCCTGCCAGAGGCGGTGCTCGTTCGAGCCGGCGGGATGCGGGTTTCTGTCAGCCGCTTCGCGCCGCTCGGCAGCCCCACGGCCGTCGCGATAGGCGGGTGAGTTAGTCTCGTCCCGATCGATGCCCTCGCCGATCCCGTCCATGGTTCGTCCTCCCCGCGCGGCCCGCGGGCCGACCGATCAGCGAATGTATCGCTGCCCGCAGGGATGGCGAGGGGATCCCGGAACAACCGGACCGCGCTCCCGGCTGAACGGTGTTTCCGTTCGGGCGCAGTTCACTTAAGCCGCGCTTAGCCTGTCCACCGCGGCATCGGCCCCGCCGGAGACGGGACCGGGCTTCGTGCGTTTCACGAGCGAGCCCGCGCGGCCGGCGCCGCCGGCAGGACCACGCAACACCGAGGACGGCCCCGAGGACGCCATGAGTCGCCTGGACGAACTGAAGAACGACCCCGCCTTCCGCCAAGCCGCCCTCGCGGTGCGCGGCGCGGCCAGCACCCTGAGCGGCCGGGCCATGACCCACGAGGAGGCCGAGCTTCTGGTGAGCTTCGCGCTGGCCACCTACGCCAATGCCGGCGGCCTCTCCGAGCCGAGCCTGAGCCGGCTCGCCCGCTTCGCCGGCAAGGTCGAGCCCGATGCCAGCTTCGAGAGCCTCGAGAGCATGATGAAGCATTGAGGCGGGGGGGGCGGCAGCCCTCTTCCGCCGCTTCCTTCCGCCTTCAGCCGAAGGCGCCGACCTCGTGCTGGATGATCCCGGAAATCTCCCGCACCCGCTCGAACATCCGCCGGATCGGCCCGAACAGCGTGTTGTGCTCGGTCTCGTAGGTGCCGACGTCGCGCGGTCCCGGCGGCTCACCGAAATTGAGGCCCAGCGTCGGGTCGGGCGTGACCGGATAGATCTCGTCGAGCAGCTTCAGGCAGCCGTCGATGTCGAGGCGCAGGAAGCGCTCCAGCAGCATCTCGCGGGTCAGGCCCGCCTGCGGCCGGAAGCTCGGGATGTGGGCGGCCAGGAACCAGATCCGGTGGATCAGCGCGAGGCGGATCGCATGGAGCAGGGCGAGCCGGGTCGACATCGTGGCGAGATCCGGCGCCGCGGCCTGCAGGTACAGCCCGTCGCGGGTCAGCCGGCCGAACAGGCGGCGCAGGTCGGGGGCGAGATTCAGCCGCTCCAGCGCCGCGGCGATGGTGACGAGCTCGTCGCGGCGCGCGTCGCGCCGGGTGCGGCGGGCCCGCTCCAGCCACACCGCCGGGTCGAGGCTGTCGATATAGGCGCGCATCACGTCGAGATCGCCGACGCTGGCGGCGTGCTGCACGAGGCGGAAGGCGCGCGAGAACCGCACCGAATCCTGGCGCATGTGGCGGAACAGCTCCGGCGCCCGGTGCGCGGCGCGGCCGACGCCGTGGAGCGAGTTGGCGAGATAGCCGAGCTGCTGCAGGATCGCATTGTTGGGGATCGCCCGCATCTGGCGCGGATGGGTGATCGCCGCCGGACCGCCCGCATCCGACTGGCGCGCGACGGGGCGTGAGCCGGTGCGGTCGATCAGGCTCGGGCCGAAGGTGCCGAGCAAGGCCGCGTAGCCGCGATCGTCCACCAGGGCTTCCATGTCCTGGCGCACGACCCGGAAAAACTCGGCGGCGAAATCGGCCTCCTCGTAGATCGGGTCGGTCGCCGGCGCGGTGGCCCGGTCGTTGAGCGCGTAATCGGCGAAGGCGTCGTCCTCGGCCAGCGCGTCGGCGAAGACGTGCTCGGCGATGCGCGCCACCGAGGCGCCGGCAAGTTCGGGCGAGCCGAACATCAGGTACCCGTCCGAGCCCTGGAAGCTCGATTCAAGCCGCTCGCGGATGCCTGCCCGCGCGTTGCGCTGGCGCGAATCCTCGGGCGCGAGATAGGCGAGGCGGTCGCGTAAGCTCGTCGGGTGGGCGCCGCGGCCGATCGACTCGCCGTGGGTATCGAAAATGACGAGTTCGATGTCGGAAAGGCCGTTCTGCACCATCAGCTCGGTGATGCGCAGGCGCAGCCGCTCGATCCAGAACGTCGCCGCCAGCTGGCCGACATAGCGCCCGGAATCCGAGTAGCCGAACTGCACCGAGAGCCGGCCCAGTCGCTTCAGATGCGCGCGCCAGTGCGGGTTGCGCAGCGCGTCGTCGAGCACGCGGATGCCCTGTTCCAGGGCGCTTGCGGTCTCGAACAGCGGCGTGATCTCGAGCCGGTCGGAGATGCCGTAGTGGCGGGCGAGCCAGAGCGCCGCGAGCAGGGTGTAGCCGGTCTCGGTCTCGGCGATGAGGAAGCGCACCGGATGGGTGCCGTCGACGTGCTTGAGGATCTGGGTGATCGTCATCATCAGCCGCGCGGCCGAGGCCCGCTCGGCAGCCAGCGCCCCGAAATCGACCGGCACGGCGCGCACGTCGTTGAGCAGCGTGTTGATCGCCGCGAGATGCGAGCGGCGCTGCGCGGCGTCGGTCGGCTCGCCCTCCAGATCGATGACCCGGCGCACGGCGTTGTGGATCTGGCTGGCGTTGAGCCGGAAATGCGGCAGGGCGTTCGACAGGCCGTGGGCGGCGACGCCCGAGCGCAGCACGGCGATGGCGCGGCGATCCGCATCGGTCTCGGCGGCCCCGATCGCGGCGGCGAGACCGGCCAGGATCGGCCCGGCATCGGTCTGAGCCCGCTCGCGCTCGATGATGAGGGCCAGCGCGAAGCGGTGGACCGCCTCCAGCGATGGCTTGGTGCCCAGCAGCGGCGCGCCCGCGAGCTGGCGCTCTACGGCGTCGCGCGCGCCCGCGGTCAGCTCGCGCACGACGCGGGTCGCCGGAATGTCGGGCAGGCCGCGCAGGAGGCGGTCGAACTGCATGCGCTTGGAGATCAGCCGGTAGCGCATCGTGTCCCACCAGCCGATATCGGTGCGGCCGTCGGTGTCGCAGCCGACCCAGCTCGCGATGGCCAGCGGCTTGGGCACCAGCTCGGTCCAGCGATCCGGCCAGCGGGCCCGGGCGGCATCGAGGATCGCGCCGTTGAAGGCGTCGATCGCCGCGCGGCCGTGATTGGCCGCGACACAGGCCTGCTCGAACTCGTCGTCGAGGCTGATCTGCGGGTCGGGCCGGGTCGAGCGGGCGGCGGCTTCGCCGATGATCGGCGCGCGCTTGTCGGCGTCCGCCAGCGAGGCGGCGCGCGCGATCAGTTCGGCCACGGCCCGCGGCATGCCGAAGGTGGGATGCGCCGTGAACACCGCCGCGAAGGCGGTCCGGCCGACGCGCTCGCGAAACGTCTCGAAGTCGCCCGAGCCGCGCGACACCGCCGCGACGAGCCGGTTGGCGAGGTCCACCACGGGGGACGGTTCCCCGGTCGACGCATCGGCATCGAGGCCGACATAGCCGCGCAGCCGCTCGGCCCGGGCCGTGAGCGCCCGCCGCCGCAGGGTGGCGAGCAGCGCATCGAGGTCCGCCTCCCCGATCTCGTCGCGGTCGAGCTGACGGGTGATGGCGAGCGTGACCGCCAGGACCGGATTGCGGAACGGATCCTCGCTCGCCTGCTCGCGAGTCCGGGCGACGAGGTCGAGAAGCTCCGATTCCAGGTCGCGCGCATCGACGTCGCGCGCATCGACGTCGCGATCCGTCGGGCGCGCCGGGCCCGCATTCGGATGGGCGGGCGGATGGGCGGGCATCGGCGCGGCAGGCTGCGCTTGGCTGGAGCGGGGGGCTTCGAGGGGCATCGAGCGTTCCTGGTCGTGAGCGGCCGGTGACCGTCGGACGGCGGTGCCCACGCGGTTCTCACCCTTCGGCCCGCGACGCAAGGACCGTTCCCGGATGGGGTGCCGTGTCCCCAGCACGTGCAACGGCGCGCGATCCGGTCTAGGGTCGGCTCGACCATGGAAACCCTGGTGATCCTTGCCGCGGTGGCGGCGACCCTGCTCGCCTGCATCCTCGTGGCGACGCTCTCCAAAGGGCCCCGCCAGCCTCCGCTGCGCCTGCCCCGCGAGGAGGAATGGTCTGATCACGCGGACGAAGTCTCGAAGGTGCTGAACGCCGCCCACCCCAGCCCGATCGACCGCGGGGCGCAGGTGCTCGATGCCCGCCGCGTCGGTGACGGGATGGCGGGCGGGCCGGTCATCGAGGGGCCGGTGATCGAGGGGGAAGTGCTGAACACCCCTGCGGACGCGGCGCGCGGGAGCGACGCCGGGACATCCCGAAGGTTCGACGCGGAAGAACTCGATAGCCGGATGCTCGATCAACTTCTCGACCAGCAGAACCGGGCGCTGAAGCAGGCGCTGGAACCCGACGCGGCCCCACCCTCCGGGCCGAAGGAACGGCCGGGCCGATGAGATCGCCGAGTCCGATGAGGCGCATCGGCCCGCTCACCGCCCTCGCAGCGGCCTGGATGACGCTCGTCCCGGTGATGATCCCGGCGGCACTCGGTCAGGACGAGGCGCCGGCGGCGCAGGCGCCCGCCGGGTCCGAGGCGTTGCCGGAATCGCCGAAACCCAAGCCGAAGCCGCGGCCCAAGCCTCGCCCGAAGCCGCAGGCGAAACCAGAATCGAAGCCCGAGGCGAAATCCGAGGCCAAGTCTGACGCCGATTCCGCATCGGCGGCCTCGTCGCCCGCGGACGCGAAACCTGTGGACACGAAGCCGGGGGGAGAGCCGGCCGCAAGGGGCGGCGCCGCGAATCCGATCCCGTCTTCCCCGCTGCCCGCCGCGACGAACTTCGCCGCGCCGCCGGTGGTCTGCGAGGCGGGCCAGGCCGTCCGCTATCAGGGTGCCAAGAACGTCGAGCTCTGGGTGACGCGCAGCGGCGCCATCACCCTCGACAATCCCCTGCGCCCGCTCACGCCCGACGTGACCCGCGTGCTCCAGGTCGTGGTCGCCGGCAAGGTCGCCACCGCCTACGGGCCGGACCTGCTCTCCCTGCGCCGGGGAGGATCGCCGGCGACGCTGGAGGGGACCATCGGCGGCAAGATCCACTGGGATGCCTCCCTGCCGCCGCTTCCCGATAGCCTGCCGATCAACGCGGAGACCGGAGAGCCCCTGGCCGAGCTGCGCTTCCGCGAATGCACCGCCCCGCCGTCGGGCAAGCTCCTGCCGCCGCCGAAGGCGCGCCGCATGGCGCCCACGCCGGAAGCCGTCGCGGCGGAGGCGGAGAAAGCGGAGAAGGCCGCCAAGGCCGCGGCGCGCGAGGCCGCGAAAGCCGCCGGCGTGCGGTCGTCTCCCCAAGTCCCGTCGCGAGCACCGGGTTCGGCTCTGCCGCAGGGGGCGATTCCCTGACGCAGCCGCCTGCCATCCTCGTTGTGGGAGGAGCCGGCGCCTTCGGCGTGCGGCTCGTCGCCGGGCTTGCCGCCACCACCGACCTCGCCGTGATCGTCGCCGGCCGCGACCTCGCGAGGGCCGAGGCCGTGGCTCGCACCGTGCCGCAGGGGCGCGGGCGGGCGGCGCGCCTCGACGCGACGCGATCGGATGCGGCGGAGCTGCGAGCACTCGGCGCGGCGATCGTGGTGGACGCCGCCGGACCGTTCCAGGGCGGCGCACCGGCCCTCGCCCGCGCGGCGATCGAGGCCGGCCTGCCCTATCTCGATCTCGCCGACGGCCGCGACTTCGTGGCTGCCTTCTCCGCCCTCGACCCGGCGGCACGGACGAAGGGCGTCGTCGCGCTCACCGGTGCGAGTTCGACTCCGGCCCTGTCGAACGCGGCCCTCGACGCGCTGACCGAGGGCTGGCGCTCGCTCGAGACGGTTCGGGTCGCGATCGTTCCGGGCAACCGGGCGCCCCGCGGCCTCTCGGTGATGCGCGCGATTCTCTCCTATTCCGGGCGTCCCGTGCGCGTGCTGCGGGTCGGTGCGTGGCAGAACCGTCCCGGCTGGGGGCTGCTCCGGCGGATCGCCGTGCCGGGCCTCGGGCGGCGCCTCGCCAGCCTGTGCGAGACACCCGACCTCGACATCCTGCCCGCCCGTTTCCCCGGGCTGCGGACGGCCCTGTTCCGGGCCGGGCTCGAACTGCCCGCGCTGCATCTGGGCCTGAGTCTCGCGAGCCTGCCGGTGCGGTGGCGCCTCCTGCCCTCGCTCGTGCCCTTCGCCCGCCCCTTCCTGGCGATGGCCGGCTGGCTCGACCGCTTCGGCAGCGACCGCGGCGGCATGAGCGTCGAGGTGCTCGGCCGTGACGCGACCGGGCGGCCGGCGCGCGCCGTGTGGGGCCTCGTCGCGGAGGCCGGCGACGGCCCCTTCGTCCCGACGCTTCCGGCGCTCGCCGCGATCCGCCGCCTCACCGATCCGGCCGCCGCGCCGATCCCGCCGGGCGCCCGCGCCTGCGTCGGCGTGCTGCCGCTCGCTGCCATCGAGGCGGAGATGGAGCGGCTGGCGATCCGCACCCGCCGCGACAGCGATCATCCCGTGCCGCTGTTCGAGCGGGCGCTCGGCGCCGGCTTCGCGCGGATGCCGGGCGCGATTCAGGCCCTGCACGGTTCGGTCGGCGACGGCGCTTTCCGGGGCCGGGCCGAAGTGCGGCGCGGGCGCGGACCCGTGGTCGCCCTCGTCGCCCTGATCTTCCGGCTGCCGCCGGCCATGGCGGACGGGCCCGTGCGCGTCGGCATCGAACCCGATCTTGACGCCGGTGCGGAGCGCTGGACGCGTCATTTTCCGGGCCGGCATTTTTCCAGCCGGATGGAGCGCGCCGGACCCGACGGAAGCGGGCGGCTGCGCGAGCGCTTCGGCCCGTTCGTGATGGACCTCGCGGTGAGCGCCCATGCGGACGGGCTCGACATGGTGGTGACGGGGTGGCGCTTCGGCCCGCTGCCGCTGCCGCGGGCCTTGCGCCCGACGACGCAAGCGGGCGAGCGGATCGATGCGCAGGGCCGCTTCCGCTTCGATGTGGCCCTGTTCCTGCCGCTCGTCGGGCTGCTCGTGCATTATCGCGGCTGGCTGGCCCGCTGCGACGAGAGAGAGGACGAGACCCTATGACCGACAGTCTGACGGCTGCCCAGGTGATCGACGCCCTCGGGCTCGAGCCCCATCCGGAGGGCGGCCATTACCGCGAGACGTTCCGCGATCCCCGCACCGTGGAGGGCCGCTCGGTCGGCACCGCGATCTACTACCTGCTCGGCGTCGGCGAGACCTCGGCCTGGCACCGGGTCGATGCCGCCGAGATCTGGCATTGGCATGCCGGCGCGCCGATGGTGATCACGATGAGCCCCAACGGCCACGACGCCTCCGCCCACCATCTCGGGCCCGAGCTCCTGCGCGGTCAGCGCCCGCAGATCGTCGTGCCCGCGGGCCATTGGCAGACGGCGACCAGCCTCGGCGCCTGGACGCTCGTCGGCTGCACGGTCTCACCGGGCTTCGAGTTCTCAGGCTTCGAGATGGCGCCCGAGGACTGGCGTCCGACTCCGCGCGTCTGAGCCGCCGCTGGATCGCGCCGGACCGGCCGGATGAGGATGTGCTCTCGGCACTCTGCCGAACCTCGAAGGTCCGCCTTCCGGTGCTCGATGAGGGCGGGGTGAACGTCCTGGACGGAGGGCCATTCGTCGCCTGTCCACACGGGACGAGAAATTATCCGGCTCCGTCACGAGCGGTTAAAGCCACTCGGCATACAGCCACTCCCGCATTCCGGCCGCGGCGAGGCTATGGGGGGTGGGGCGGCACATGTCGGACAATCAGCGCGAGGCACTCCGCCAGAAAGTGTTGGCCGAGATCGCTCTCCTCGATACGCCGCCCGAGCGCGAGTTCGATGTGCTGGCAAAGCTCGCACGACGAATGCTTGGCACCGGCATGTCCTCGATCACCCTGATCGCCCCGGAGCGCCAGTGGTTCAAGGCGCGGTGCGGCCCCCTGGCGCCGGAGACCGCGCGGGCTCGGGCGTTCTGCCCCGTCGTGGTCGAGACCGAGGCGCCGCTCACCGTGGCGGATGCCCGCCTCGACCCGCGCTTCGCCGGAAGCCCGTTCGTCACGGGCGCACCGAACATCCGCTACTACGCAGGCGTCCCGGTTCGCGCCCGTCTGTCGGACGGCGACGTGGTGACGATCGGCACGCTCTGCGTCCTCGACGAGCAACCGCGCGTGCCGATGCCGACCGACGTGGAGGTTCTGGAGGAGCTGGCCTGCGTCGCCGAAGCCCTGATCGAGGCTCGGGCCGCCGCCCTTCGCGCCGCCAAGGTTGCCGAGGAGCATCGCCTGGCCGTCGAGCGGCTGGAGCGTGAACGCCGCCAGTTCAAACAGGCCGAGCGCATGGCCGATATGGGCTCCTACCGGTACGATATCGAGAAGCGGTCCACCACTTGGTCGGACGGCGTCTTCGCCATCCACGAGCGGCCCGTCAGCGGCGGCGTGCCGAGCGGCGAGATCATGAACCACTTTCCCGAGCCCGACCGCGCCCGGTTCGTTGCCGCGGTGATGCGCACGCTGGACACGGGCGAGCCGTTCGAGATGGACGCGGATCTCGTGACCGCGAAAGGCAATGCGCGGCGCGTGCGGTGCTCCTGCGAGATCGAGTTGGCCAAGGGCAAGCCTGTCGCTCTCATCGGTCTGATCCAGGACATCACCGAGCGGCACGACCTGGAGCAGCGCCTGCGCCACCAAGCCCGCACCGACGACCTGACTCAGCTGGCCAACCGGGCCGAGTTTCACCGGGTTCTCGATGCACGGCTGCGCGCGGCGCGCGTTGCGGACGGCGACGTGGCGGTGCTTCTGATCGACCTCGACGGCTTCAAGGGCGTCAACGATGTCCTCGGCCACGCGGCGGGCGACGCGGTGTTGCGCCGTATCGCCGAGCGGCTGCGCGCCGCCTGCAACGACGGCTGTCTTCCGGCCCGACTGGGTGGTGATGAATTCGCGGTCGTGATGTCCGCCGGTCTCGATCGCGACGGACTCGATCGGAAGGTGCGGCGCCTGCTGCACGACCTCGAAATCGTCGCGGACGGACAGGGGCACATCGCCCGCGTGACGGGAACGATCGGCATCGCGTGGTCGCGCGGGGCCGCACAGGATCGCGATGTGCTCCTGCGTCAGGCGGATGCGGCGCTCTACGCTGCCAAGCGCACCCGGAAGGGAACGGCGCAGACCTACGAGCTCGGTGCGGACAACCGACAGGCCGGTTGAGCCTTTCCTGTCGTGACGAGGCTGAAACGGGCGAGCCGTGTCGCCCGTCCAGAGAACGATAACCTCGGGACGCGCCGCTTCCGGGACGGCGCCCAGGCCATACCTTCGGCTCAGCGGGGACGGCGGCGATAACATCCACTTTCCGGCGACGCGTCGTGGTCCGTTCCTCACCCGGCTCGGACCTTTGCGCCGGCTTCTCGTGACACCAAGCGTTGATGAAAAAGCGCCCCCCGGCCGTGGCGTGCGGTCGAGACCTCTGCGTGATCGAGGCCTCTTGTCCATCACCGGATTTTTTGGATTGGCGGCATCTCCGGCCGTGGCCCGGTCTGCCCCTTATCCTCCCATTCGATGGACGCCTTCAGCCACGCGGCCAGCTTTTGAAAGTGCTCTGCCTTTCTTTCCAGATCCCTCAGCAGGGCAACCCCGACTTCTCTGCCTCGCTCGGGGGGAAGTCCGCAGCTATCCTGCTCCTTCTTCAGGGCAACCATCTGCTTGATCGAAAGGCCGAGCATCTGGCCCACACGGATATCCTCGACCAGTCTCAGATGTTCTTTCGTGAAAACGCTGTAGGGGTTGCGGCCGCCCTTGCTGGTCTTGTTGGGTTCGAGAAGCCCGTGGCGGATGTAGAAGCGCACCGTGTCGGTCGTCAGGCCCGTGGCTCGGGCGAATTCCGAAATGAGCATGACCCTCATCCCTTGACCATGGACCATGCTCCAACCTTACAACGCTCGCATCGCTTCGCCGAGCAGCCAAAAAAGGAAGATGGATCAGCGTATTGAGCCAAACATCTCGGTGCGAGGCTCGGTTGCTGCGGCGCGGCTCATTCCAGATCATCAACCGCGAAGTTGCTTCATGCCTTTGATCCTCATCCGCGCGGCCACAGCCGCGCTGGTCGCGACAGCCGCCCTCATGGGCTCCCAATGTCGTGCCGCGGAAGCGGTCGTCCCGACCGGGACATGGCTGACTGAAGACGGTCGTGCCCGCGTTCGAACCGAGCGGTGTGGTTCGGATCCAACCCGCCTCTGCGGCTTCGTCGTGTGGGGGAGCCAGCCGCTCGGCGAGGACGGCAGGCCGAAAATCGACCGATACAATCCGGACCCGGCCAAGCAGGCTCGCCCCCAGCTCGGCCATCAGATGCTGCTCGGATTGAGGCCGAACAGCGAGGGGCGCTTCGAGGGCAAAATCTACAACGCGGACAACGGCAAGTCCTACGACGTCACGGTGTGGAGCGAGCAACCATCAAGCCTGACCGTGAAGGGCTGCATGCTGGTGTTCTGCGCTTCGCAAGCCTGGAAGCGCGTCACCGACGTCGCATCCGGTGAACTGCAAGCGGCAACGGGCGCGGCTGGTGGACCTCGTTTCGATCCGGAATGGGGGACCAAGGCCGGGCCGGGGAGCACGCCGTCGAAGAAGGCATCTCCCGCAGAGCCTCCGCCGTCACGAGCGAAGTAGGGTGTATGTCCTCCGAGGGCATCCGCTTTGGTCCGCATTCCGGATGTTCGCCCCGTGATCGGCGAACGACCGCTGTCCAGCCTCGGCGGCCCCCGCGAGGTCGAGCTGCTCGGGGGCTGGCCCTGAGCTTCCGCGAACGGGCGGATAGGAGCCGAACGATGCCGTTTCTCATCGCCGCCGCGGCCGCCATCGCCGGCATCCTCAACACGGTGCAATCCGGCGCCAACGCCTCGCTCAACAAGGGGCTCGGTCAGCCGATCCTCGCCGCCCTCGTCGTCACCGCGGCCAATGTCGCGGTCTACCTCGCCGCCGCGCCCTTCGTCGGGATCGGCTGGCCGGGAAGCCAGCGGATCGCGGGCGTGCCGTGGTGGGCGTGGCTCGGCGGTGCGATGGGCGCGACCTACGTGCTCGCCACGATCTTCATTGCCGAGCGGCTCGGGGCCGCCGTGTTCACCGGCATCACCGTGACGGCGGCCATCATCACCTCGGTGGTGCTCGACCATTTCGGCTGGGTCGGATTCGCCCAGCACACGGCCGATCCGTGGCGCATTCTCGGCTGCGCGCTGATGATCGGCGGCCTCGTCCTCGTCTGTCTGCGCTGACGCGGCGGCGCCTCGGCGCTCGGGATCGCAGCGCCCGTCCGCGTCACGCCGAGATCGGCCAGAAGCCGCGCGTCGAGGCCAGCCAAAGCCTCCGTGATCCGCTCATTCCGCGCAGCGCCCGAGGCCGCCTCCCGACGGCGGCGCCATCCCGCGACGACCCCGTCGAGGCCTCGGCGCAAGGCGTTCCCGATCCACTCCATCATTGTTGCTCCATCCGTGGCGCCGCGAGGATGCAGGCGGCGTTGTGATGAGTCGAACGAATTGATTTCACGCAAATGGTGAGGGAATCTCATCGGAACGCCATGTCATCGGAAGCCGATCGTGAGCGCGTCCACCCCGTCGAACCTCGATCTCGATCTCGTCCGCACCTTCGTGACGATCTGTGAAACCGGCACCTTCGCCCGTGCCGCCGACCGGGTCGGTCGCACGCCCTCGGCCGTCAGCCTCCAGGTCAAGCGGTTGGAGCAGCGCCTGGGCCGGGCCCTGTTCGTGCGCCAGTCCCGCGCGGTCGTTCCCACTGCCGACGGCGAGGCGTTACTCGGTCTCGGTCGCCGCCTGCTGGCCCTGAACGACGAGGTGGTCGCCTTCTTCGATGCGCCGCCGATGGAGGGGCGCGTGCGCTTCGGCGCGCCCCATGATTCCGGCTTGTTCGCCCTGCCGGCCATGCTGCGGCGCTTCGCCGCCACCCATCCGCAGGTCGAGGTCGATGTGCGCCTCGACGCGAGCCGTCTGCTAGCGGAGGCGGTCGCTCAAGGTAGCCTCGACCTCGTGCTCTATACCGGCCACCACCCGTCGAACCGTGCGGCACAGGTGGTTCATTCGGAGGATTTGGCCTGGATCGGTCTGTCCGGCGGGCTTGCCGAGGCGCGCCGCCCCCTACCCCTGGCCCTCTGTCAGAGCGGCTGTACCTGGCGGGCGGCGGCGCTCGATGCGCTGGATCAGGCGGGCATTCCCTACCGCGTCGCCTACACGAGCGAGCATTGCCAGGGACAGATCGCGGCGGTGGAGGCCGACCTCGCGGTCGCACCGCTCCCCTTGAGCGTCGCGCGGCCGCCGTTCCGCCGGATCACGGCCCTGCCGCCGCTCGGCAGCTACGACGTGCTGATGCGCCTTCGCGACGGCCCCGGGCCGGCGGCGCGGGCTCTCGCGGGCCACGTCGCGGACAGTTTTCGCGAGATCCCGGGCCTCGCGAGCCGGCTCTTCGCCTGAGCGCTATCGCATCCGTCCGATCAGAGCGTCACCAGGATCTTCCCGAACACCTTTCGCGATTCCAGGCGCTCCAGCCCCTGCGCGAAGTCGGCGAGCGGCAGCACCGTGTCGATGACCGGGGTGAGGCCGGACGCCATCTTGTCGAGGCTCTCGCGCATGTTGGCGATGCGGCAGCCGAACGAGCCGGTGATGCGGTACTGCTGCTGGAACAGCTGCATCAGGTTCATCTGCACCGACACGCCCGAGGTCGAGCCACAGGTGACGAGGCGCCCGCCGCGCTTGAGGCAGAGCAGCGAGCCGTTCCAGGTGTCCGGCCCGACATGCTCGAACACCACGTCCACGCCCTTGCGCTTGGTCAGGCGCCGCACCTCGCCCTCGAAGCGCTCCTCGCGGTAGTTGATGACATGGTCGGCCCCGAGCGCCTTCGCCTTCTCGCCCTTCGCGTCGTCGCCCACCGTCGTGTAGACGGTGCAGCCGATCGCCTTGGCCATCTTGATCGCCGCGGTGCCGATGCCCGAGCCGCCGGCATGGACGAGGATCGACTCGCCGGGCTCCAGCCGCGCGTTGTCGAACAGCATGTGCTGCACCGTGCCGAAGGCGATGCCGGCGCAGGCCGCTCCGACGTGATCGACACCCTCCGGCACCCGCACCACGAGGCGGGCCGGCAGGTTCACCCGCTCGCGGGCGAAGCCGTCGAGATGGAAGCCCATGACGCCGGAGACGTCCTCGCACAGGTTGTCGCGGCCTTCACGGCAGGCCCGGCATTTCCCGCAGGTCAGGGCGCCGTAGGGCACCACCGCATCGCCGACGGACAGGCCCTCGACGCCCTCCCCGATCGCCGCGATCTCGCCCGCAGCCTCCGCGCCGACGGTGAGCGGCAGCTTGCGCTTGGCGAAGGCCATGCCGCGAAAGCCCCACACGTCGATGAAATTGAGCCCGACGGCCCGCACCCGCACCTGAACCTCGCCGGGTCCGGGCGCGGGCGGCGGCTCGACCTCGGTCAGGCGCAGGTCGCGGTCGCCGAAGAGCTGGAGGGCTTGCATCAGGTGTGATCTCGTCCGCGAATGAAACAGGTCCGGTCCTCTCGTCAGAATTCCGGCCCGGCAAGGCTGCCGCCTCCGTATCGCGAAAAGGCCGATCCATGGAAGGCTCCAGCCGAAGCGGCCCCGGCCGGCCGGATGCCCCTTTCGTCCATGCCTCCGGTTCGCCCGACGCTGCATCGATTGTTCCAAATTCAGCCGGTTCATTGGAAAATTCGCGGCGTGACTTTTCCAGAAAGTCATGTTTTTGCGATGGGAGGTGCAAGAAGAAATGACCGATTGGCCCCGTGGCGAAGGGATGGCTCAGCGTATCCGTGCTCATGACTGGGCACGAACTCCGCTCGGGCCGATCGCGGATTGGCCGCAGAGCCTGAAGGTTGTGGTTGAGCTGATGCTCGGCGCCCCGCAACCTGCCGCCATTGCCTGGGGCCCAGCCCTGACGGTGCTCTACAACGACGGATTCGAGGCGAATATCGGCGCCGGACAGCCATCCGCTCTGGGACGGCCGTTCCTCGATGTCTGGCCGGCGCCGGAGGGCCAGGACATCGCGCGGTTGATCCTGCGCGGGGAAGCGCGCCACACGGTCGACCGCTTCTGGGAATTGACCGCCCGGTCGGAAAGACCCTTCGGCTGGTTCACGTCGAGTTGGACACCGGTTCGCGACGATTCCGGCCGCATCGTCGGCGTCTATCTCTCCAGCATCGAGACGACCGACCGTGTTCTGGCCGAGCGGGCCCTGCGCGAGAGCGAGAAGCACCAGGCCTTCCTGCTCCGGCTCAGCGACGCATTGCGCCCCTTGACGGACCCGTCCGCGATGCAGGCCGAAGCCTGCCGGCTGCTCGGCGAGCACCTCGAGGTCGAGCGTACCCAGTACACGGTGATCGACGAGGCCGGGGACGGCCTCGCCGTCGAGCAGGAGCATATCCGAGGACCGCTCCACCCCTTGATCGGCCGACATCGCCTCTCCCTCGTCCAGGGGCTTCTCCTGCTCTACAGGGAGGGGCGTCCCGTCGTTCTGGCCGACGTCGCAAACTCCGACCTCATCTCGGAGGCGGATCGGTCGGCGGCCATCGCCACCGGCTTCGTCGCCTGGATCGGGGTTCCGCTGATCAAGCGCGGCGAATGGGTCAGCGCCTTGAGCGTCTCCTGCACCCGTCCGCGCGCGTGGAGCGAGGCCGAGGTCAGGCTTGTCAGCGAAACGGGTGAGCGCATCTGGGCGGCGACGGAGCGCGCCCGCGCGGAGCGGGCCGCGCGCGAGGCCGACACGCGGCTGCGCACGATGGCCGACGCCGCGCCGGTTCTCCACTGGGACGTGGACAGGCAGGGCGCGGTCTTCGTCAACGAACACTACCTCGCCTTCTTCGGCCTGGGCTTCGAGGCCCTGGCGCGCGACGGCTGGGAGAGGTTCCTGCATCCCGAGGATGCGGAGCGGCACCTCGCCCTCTTCCGTGACGCGTTCGCCCAGCGCCGTCCCTTCGCCGACGAAGCCCGGTTCCGCCGCGCCGACGGGCAGTACCGCTGGCTCAGCAGTTCGGGCCGGCCCCTGGAGGACGGCCGCTTCGTCGGCGTCTCGATCGACGTGACCGAGCGGCGGCAGGCCGAGGAGCGCGTCAGGCGCAACAACGCCGTCCTTCAGGCGATCAATCTCGTCTTCAGCGAGACGCTCGGCGCCTCTTCGGAAGAGAATCTGGCGCGCATCTCCCTCGATCTGGCCGAGGAACTGACCGGCAGTGCCATCGGCTTCATGGGCGAGATCGACGAGGCGACCGGGCGCCTCGACGGCCTGTTCTTCAGTGACCGAAGCCGGGCGCACCATGCCGCGCTCGCGGGCGAGGGAGGCAGCAGCCTTCCGCCGGGAAAGGTCGCCCTGGATCTCGCCGTCCACGGCATCTACGGGCGCGTGCTGCGGGATGGCGAGAGCTTCATCGTCAACGACCCCGCCTCTCACCCCGACCGCGTCGGTATTCCCGCCGGCCACGCGCCGCTGACCGCCTTCCTCGGCGTGCCGCTGAAGCAGGGCGACAGGACCCGCGGCCTGATCGGACTCGGCAACCGTGAAGGCGGCTACCGGCCCGAAGATCTGGAGGCGGTCGAGGCGCTGGCGCCCGCGATCTGGCACGCCCTGCGCAGCAAGCGGGCCGAATTGCGCCTGCGCGAGAGCGAGGAGCGCTTCCGGCAGTTTGCCGAGGCCTCCTCCGACGTGCTCTGGATCCGCGACGCGGAGACGCTCGAGATGGAGTTCGTCAGTCCGGCGCTGGGGACGGTGTACGGCGTCGATCCGGAGACCCTTGGACGCGACGTCCGGCGATGGGCCGGCCACATGGTGCCGGAGGATCGCGAGCGCGGCTTTCAGAACCTGCGGCGGGCGGGGGCCGGTGAAGCGCTGGTCAACGAGTTTCGTATCATGCGGCCGAACGACGGCGCCTTCCGCTGGATCCGAAGCACGCTGTTTCCCCTGCGCGACGATCAGGGCCGGGTTCGGCGCATCGGCGGCATGTCGTCCGACATGACCGAAGCCAAGCTGCTCGCCGGACATCAATCCGTGCTGCTGGCGGAGTTGCAGCACCGGGTGCGCAACATCATGGCGCTGACCCGTTCGATCGTCGCCCGCACCGGCGAGCGGGCGGAGACGGTGGCCGATTACGTGTCCCTCGTCGGCGGCCGTCTCATGACCCTGGCCCGCGTCCAGGCGCTCCTGACACGTTCGGCCAATGCCGGCGTGCCGGTGGCGACCATCGTCCACGACGAGGTCAGCGCCCAGGCCCTGCGCGAGGACCAGTACGACCTGTCGGGACCCGAGGTCGAGCTCTCGCCCAAGGCGGCGGAGATCCTGACGCTCGCCGTCCACGAACTGGCGACCAATGCCCTGAAATACGGTGCCCTGTCGGTGCCGGATGGTCGGGTCCGGGTGCGCTGGACGCTGTTCGAGAAGGGCGGCGAGAACTGGCTCGGGTTCGATTGGTTGGAGGACGGCGCCCCGCGGGAAGCGCGCGACATGGGCCGGGGGGACGGTCCCGCCGCTCTGCGCCGCGGCTTCGGCCGCGAGTTGATCGAGGGGCGCCTGCCCTACGAACTCGAGGGGCACGGCCGTCTCGAGATCGGGCCCGAGGGCGCCCGGTGCCGTCTGGACTTCCCTCTGCGCGAGGGAGCGAGCATTCTGGAAACGGATGCTCCGCAGCGCGCGACCGTTTTCGGAGGAGCGCTCGACATGACCGGCGAAGTAGACCTGAGCGGCCACCGCATCCTCGTGGTGGAGGACGACTACTATCTTGCCACCGACACGGCGCGCGCCCTGCAGGGCGTCGGGGCGGAAGTGATCGGTCCCTGTCCGACCGAGGCAGCGGCCCGCGAGGCGCTGAAGAACGACGCCCCGGCGGCGGCGCTGGTGGATATCAACCTCGGGACCGGTCCCTCCTTCACCCTGGCGGCCCTGCTTCGGGAGCGCGGTGTGCCGTTCGTGTTCATCACCGGCTACGACGAGGGCGTGATCCCGCCGGATTTCGCCGACGTCGAACGGCTTCAGAAGCCGGTCGAGTTGCGGCGTGTGGTCCACTTCCTCGCTGCGACGCTGCGGGCGCCGCTGTGAAGCCGGTCGCCGCGGCGGGCGGCGCGAAGGCTCGGACCTTTCCGGGCGAGACGGGCCCTTGCCCGGAAAGGCCGTTCAATCCGGCGTGAGGTAGCGTCGCCGCGCCCAGCCCAGGCTGCCGCCGAACTTCACCCGGCACCACGTCAGGCCGCTCGGCGTCTCGTTGGTGCAGCCGAAGCCGAGCACCCGTCGCCCCGCCGGGATCTGCCCGAGCGCCGGCGCGGCCGCATCCGGCGCTTCGCGGATCGTCAGACTGTCATCCCGCGGCAGCCCCTCGACCCGGAACGTCTCGGCCGCCCGGACGGACGGGCCGCCCGCGAGGAGCAGGGCGGCGGCGAGAGCGGGCGGGAGGCGGCGCATCGAGGTGGCGCTCAGGTCCGGTGGATGCCCATCATCGCCGTCAGTCCGCCATCGACCGGCAGCACCGCGCCGGTGATGTAGGCCCCGCCCTCGCCGATCAGGAAGGCGGCCATGGCCGCGACCTCCTCCGGCCGGGCGAAGCGGCCGAGCGGGATCTGGCGCTCGATGCCCTCGCGGTGGCCGGCATAGCCCGCCAGCATCTCGGTATCGATGAAGCCCGGAGCGATGACGTTGACGGTCACCCCGCGCTTGGCCGACTCGATGGCGAGCGTCCGGCAATAGGCGATCAGGGCGCCCTTGGTCGCCGCGTAGGCCGCGTTGCCGGCATTGGCCTGGAGCGCGGCCACCGAGCCGATGGCGACGATGCGGCCGGCGCGGGCCCGGGTCATGCCGCGCACGAGCGCCTTGGAGATCCGGGTCATCGACCAGAAATTGACCTGCATCGCCGCTTCCGAGCGGTCGCGGTCGAGCATGGCCGCGAGCGCGTCCGCCGATTGACCGGCATTGTGGACGTAGCCGTAGAAGCCCTGGTCCTCGGCCCAGTCGCAGAATGCCTCCACCGCGTCGCGGTCCGACAGGTCGAGGGCGCGGGCGGCGACCCGGCCCCCCCCGTGCGCCTGCGCCAGTTCGTCGGCCAGCGCCCCGGCGCGCTCCGGTGAGGAGCGATAGGTGAAGGTCACGTCGTGGCCGGCCGATGCCAGGGCGCGGACGGTCGACGCGCCGAGCCCCGAGGCGCCGCCGACGACGAGGACGGATTTGCGGTCTCCGCTCATGCCGGCTCGTCTCCCAGGACGAGGCAGGTGTTCTGCCCGCCGAAGCCGAAGGAGTTCGACAGGACCCGCGCCACGCGGGTGTCGCGGGCGGTCCCCACCACGTCGAGGAGCAGCGCCGGGTCGGGCAGAGCGTAGTTGATGGTGGGCGGAATGCGCCCCTCGCGGATCGTCAGCAGCGAGACCACCGCCTCGATCGCGCCGGCCGCCGTCAGCGTGTGGCCGATCATCGACTTGTTGGAGGAGATCGGCAACTGACCGATCCGGTCGCCGAACACCGCCGAGCAGCCGAGCGCCTCCATCTTGTCGTTCTCCGGCGTCGAGGTGCCGTGCGCGTTGACGTGATCGATCCGGTCGGGCCCGATGCCCGCGTCGTCGAGCGCCGCGCGCATCGCCGCGATCACCGGCGCCCCGTCCGGGCTGGAGCGGGTGCGGTGGAAGCCGTCGCCCTTCTCGCCGCATCCGAGCACGTAGCCGAGGATCTTCGCCCCGCGCGCCCGCGCGGACGCCGCGCTCTCTAGCACCAGCGCGGCGGCGCCCTCGCCCATGACGAAGCCGTCGCGGTTCTTCGAGAACGGCTTCGAGGCCCCCTCCGGCGGGTCGTTCTGCGTCGACAGCGCCGAGAGCAGCGAGAAGCGGATCAGCGATTCCGGGTTCACCGAGCCGTCGGTGCCGATGCAGAGCGCGGCGTCCATCTCGCCCCGGCGGATCGCCTCGACGCCGAGCTGGATCGCCGTGGCGCCGGACGAGCAGGCGGTGGAGAGCGAGATCGGCGAGCCGCGGGTGCCGAAGCGGTCGGCCAGCCGGTCGGCCACCGTGCCGAAGATGAACAGGTCGTGCCACGCGTCGAAGCGGCGGGTCGCGGCGGCGCGCTGGAGACCCGCGTAGCTCACCTCGCCCGCCTCGCCCCCGGCCTCGGCCAGCGCCTGGCGCTGCGGCCACTCCATCTCGACCGGCGGCACCGCCACGAACAGGCCGCCGGGAAAGCCCGCACCGATGGCGGACTGCGTCACCGCCTCCTCGGCCGCCACCATGGCGAAGCGCTCCGACAGGAGCGGCGCCACCAGCGGGTCGGTGTCGAGGAAATCGACCGTGCCGGCGATGCGGGTGCGCAGGCCCTCGGTGGGGAAGCGGCTGATGGCCCGGATGCCGGAGCGGCCCGCGGTGAGCGCGTCCCAGTTCTCGGTCACGCCGCGGCCCAGCGAGGTGACGATGCCGAGGCCCGTCACCGCGACGAGCGGCCGGCCCTGGGCGTCGTGGGTGGATGAGGAGCGCGGTTGTGACATCGGGGCCTCAGACCATTTTCTCGGCCGGCATGCATCCGGACCGCCGCGGCGGCGATCTCCGGAGCGGCAGCCCTTCTCTTCCGCATCGTCTCTTCCCAAAAGCCGGCGGCCGCCTTTCGGGATGACGCTCTAGCGCATCGTGCCGGATATCGGATCCAGCACGATGCGCTAGGCTTTTGGTTTTGCATCATCTTTTTCCGAAAGCCGGAAACCACCTTTCGGGATGATGCTCTAGACCTTCACGACGCGGATCACGCCCTCGCCGCGACGGTGGCCGACCGAGGTGACCGCGACTTCCCGGGCCGAGCCGACCGCGCAGAGCGCCGCGGCCAGGGCCGTTCCGAACGGAGCGGCAACCTCCATCGGATGGCCGATCACGTCGCCCGTGGCGCGGATGCCCGCCCCCGGCAGCGCCGCGTGGATGCCCGCGATCTCCTCGGCGGCGAGGTCGGACAGCCCGGTGGCGCCCGAGAGAACCACGTCCGGCCGCTCGATCCCAGCCTCGGCGATCAGGCGGGTCAGGCTCGCCGACACGCTGTTGGTTGCGCGCGCCACCCGGTCGTTGGCCACCGGCATCAGCCGGGCGAAGGCTCGGGCGCCGCGGGCGGCGGCGTGCTCGGCCGCTTCCAGAATCAGGAAGGCGGCGGCGCTGCCGAGGATGAAGCCGCCGTTCCCCTCGCCCCCGCGCTCGAAGACCGGCCGGTAGGCGTCCTTGAGGAGGTAGCCGCCCATCTCGTGAATGACGAGGACGTCCGGCCGCTCGGCATTGTACGAGCCGCCGACCATCATCGTCTCGACCTGACCGGAGGCGATCCGGGCATGGGCGATGCGCAACGCGTCGACGCCGCTTGACTCCTCGCCCATGAAGGTGCGCGAGGCCCCCGTGACGCCGTGGACGATGCTGATATTGCCCGCGAGCAGGTTCGAGAGCTGCGCCAGGAACAGGGTCGGCCGCAGGTCGTTCAGGAGCCGCTCGTTGAGGAAGGCGCCGGGATCGTTGGTCCCGCGCAGGCCGGTGAGAATGGCCCCATCGACCGCATAGTCGCGCTCGCCGCCACCCGCCGCCACCACGAGCGGGAGCGCTGACTTGAAGGCCGCATCTTCCTTCACCCCGGCCGAATCGAGGGCGAGGCCGGCGGCATAGACGCCGAGCCGCTGCCACAGCTCCATCTGGCGCTGGTCCGACTTCTTCGGGATCTGCGTATCGAAGGTGAGCGGCGCGACCGGATGCACCGGATAGGGCGCGAAGGTCTCGGCATCCGTCCGCGGCGGCGCGTCCGAGGCGAAGGCCGTCAGATGCGCCTCGATTCCCTCACCCGCACAGGAGACGAGTCCGATTCCGGTGACGACGACGTCGCGGGCCTGCGGGCGGCTCACGGCTGATCTCCCTCGAGCAGGCCGATCTTTCGGGCGCGCTCACGCATCGGCGCATCGAGCCCGTCGGGAAACGGCATGGTGCGGAACCTCAGCTCCGCGTCGCAGAGCGCCTTGCCCTCGTGGCGGATCGCGGCCTTCGTCACCGCGTAGCCCGAACCGTCGTGTTCCAGGCTCGCCGTGATGTCGAGGGCGGCGCCCGGCCCGACGAACGAGCGGAACCGCGCTTTGTCCACCGCCATGAGGAACGGCATCTGCGCGAAGTCGAGATGGGCGAGCACGAGGTATCCGGAGGCCTGGGCCATGGTCTCCGTCAGCAGCACCCCCGGCACCAGGGGATGGCCGGGGAAATGCCCCTCGAAGACCGGGCTCGCCTCGGGCACGAGCGCCCGCGCCTCGATGCGGCCGGCGACGCGGTCGAGCCGCACCACGGAATCGATCATCTCGAAATATTCGAGCCGCATCGCGCGAACTCCTCAAGCCCGACGAATCAGGCCTTGGCCGCCTTCTCGGCGACCAGCGCGTCGATGCGCGCGCAGAGGTTCTTCAGCACGAAGTACTGCTCGGCCGGAACCTTGCCCTCGTTGACCTCTTGGGTCCACCGCTCCAGCGGCAGCTTGATCCCGAAGGCCTTGTCGACCGCGAAGGCGATGTCGAGGAAGGCGAGCGAATCAATGCCGAGATCGTCGATGGCGTGGCTCTCGGGAGTGATCTTGTCGCGCGGGATGTCCGCCGTCTCGGCGATGATGTCCGCGACGCGGTCGAAGGTGGCGGTCTCGTTCGACATTAGGGCTGGCCGCTTTCTCGATTCTTCATGTCCGGCGTCGCCGACCCCTCGCGCGGCACGCCCCCATGGCGCCCGAGCCGGTCCGCGGCCCCGCATCGCCGCCGGTTCCCGATGGCGCTTCTGAAAAGATCGCGACCCCTTACACGAAGCGGTGGAGCGCGGGCAACCTCGGGCGTCGCGTCGGGCGATCGCCCCCATGCAGCGCCGCCTTCCACATGGCCCGATCCGCCGCTCCTCACCCGGCCGAGCGGCTGAGGTCGTGCGCCGGCGTGCGGGTATCCGCCCCCTGCCGCGGCCGCTCGCGGCCGGAACGGCGGCTCTCCATCGGCAGGGGCCGCTTGCGCTCCGCCGCACGCGGGCGCACCAGCTCACCGAGCGCCACGAAGCGGTCGTTGTGCCTCTGCCCCGCATCCTGGATGCCGAAGCCGAGGGCGAAGGAGCGGGCGAGATCCGCATCCGCCGCCACGCCGTAGCGTTCCAGGGCGGCCAGGAAGACCCGCCGGAAGCCGAGCGGCGCGCACCACGCCTTCTCGGCGAGCTGCATCGGCCAGATCCAGAGCCCGTCGCCGCGGCGGCCGGCGATTTCCTCACGGGCGATGAAGTAGCCGCTCGCCGGATGTTCGAGGCCATCGTCGAGGATACGCCAGTCCCGATCGGGGGACGGCGTCAGCGCCGCAGGAGCCGGCCGGTCGAGCACATCGTCGTCGAAGCCGATCTCGATCATGGAAGCCTCCTGCCTTGTTCGCGGCAAGCGCCGCGAATCGGTCCGGAACGTTCCATGAACAATGCGTTCGGGCGCCGGATCGGTCAAGCGTTTGTTCGCAGTTCGTTCCGACAATCGACGGCACCGTCGCGGCGTGAGCGCGGCTTCCCCCCAAGCGGCGATCCGCCTTCCGCCCGCTCCCGTCCTATCCGGATGGGCTCGGCGCGGAGCGATCGGCCGCCTCCCCCGTCAGCCCGGGTGCGGGATACCGCGCGGACCCTTTCCGGGCCCGTCCGGGACCCGAAGGCGCGGCGCCCTGCCGCCGGCCCTGGATCGCGGCTCGATCCGCCTTAGTTTGCCCGCGCCGCCAACCCGGCGGAACGGAGCAAGGCGGCGATGCGCGCCAGCGATCAGACGGGGCCCGAAATCGATCGCAGTCAGCGGGTGCTGCGGGCGCTTCTCGTTGCGGGTTTGCTGGGCCTCGGCCTGTACATCCTGTCCGGATTCCTGCGGGCGCTGATCTGGGCGCTGGTGCTTGCCATCGCCCTCTGGCCGCTCTTCACCCGCGCCCGCCGCCGCTTTCCGCCGGGGCGGCACAACATCCTCTGGCCGGCCGTCTTCACCGGCCTCGTCGCCCTGGTTCTACTCTTGCCTTTGGCGTTGCTGGGGGTCGAGGCGGGCCGCGAGGCGCACGACCTTCTCGATTACGCCCGCGAAGCCGAGCGCAACGGAATCTCTGTCCCGGACTTCGTCGCCCACCTGCCCTACGGCGCCTCCGCCGTGACCGAATGGTGGAACGCGCATCTCGCCCATGCCGGGCTGGCGCATGAGCTGAGCGAGCGTCTCAACACCGCCTCCAACCGCGACCTGACCCGCACCGTCGGAGCCGGGCTGGTGCATCGGGTGGTGCTGTTCGGCTTCTGTCTGCTGTCGCTGTTCTTCCTGTTCCGCGAGGGCGATGCCGTCGTCGCGCAGTCGCTGCGGGCGAGCGAGCGCCTGTTCGGGCCGCGCGGCGAGCGGGTCGCGCGCCAGATGGTGGCCTCGGTCCACGGCACCGTGGACGGGCTGGTTCTCGTCGGGATCGGCGAGGGCTTCCTGCTCGGAATCGTCTACGCCTTCGCCGGCGTGCCGCATCCGGTGCTGTTCGGCGCCGTCACGGCGGTCGCCGCAATGATCCCGTTCGGCGCACCGCTGGCCTTCGGCCTCGCCGCCGCGCTGCTGCTGGCGGGAGGTTCGGTGGTGCCCGCGGTGACGGTGCTGGTGGCCGGCTTCGTCGTCACCTTCGTCGCCGACCACTTCGTCCGCCCGGCTCTGATCGGCGGCACCACCCGCCTGCCCTTCCTGTGGGTGCTGCTCGGCATCCTCGGCGGGGTCGAGACCTTCGGCCTGCTCGGCCTGTTCATCGGCCCGGCGGTGATGGCCGCCCTGATCCTGCTGTGGCGGGAACTGACGGAGGGGCCGGAGGCCGTCTGAGGCCGCGGCCCGCTCAATGCTTCAGCGGCCGTCCGAGTTTCCTCGCCAGGATCCGCTGCGGGCTCTTCTCCGGATCGGCTTGATCGGCGACGGCGATGTAGGCGGTCTGTTCCAGCATGTAGCGACCGCCCATCGCACCGTGCATCACGAGGTCGGAGAAGGTCACCCAGGTCTCGCCGGGCTGGAAGCGCACATCGGCTTGGGGCGCGTTGGCCTGATAGTCGAGGTCGCGCTTCAGGGCGTCGTGGAGGTGCAGCATCAGGTGGTCGTATTCCGAGCGCTTGGCCTTGGTGATCTTCAGCGCGGCCAGCACGCTCGCCGAGAGCCCGGAATAGCCCGGGAGCTTGGGCAGGAACTTGTCCGCCATCGAGCCGAAATCCTCGCCGACCCGCCAGAGCCGCGGCTGCCCCTCGGCGTTGATGTTGCGGAAGATGCGCAGGATGCGCCGCTCGCCGATCGGGTTGGAGGGGAAGGCGTCGACGTGCATGCGCGTGTCGTCGCGCCGCCAGCTCAGCTTGCGCTTGTCGACGTCGAACGGCCGGTACGAGGTGCCCGCGAGCGAGAGCTTGCCGCTGTAGGCCGGCAGGTAGGTCTCGATCAGGTCCTGCGCGAAGCGGCGGTAGCGCACCAGCAGGTCGCGCAGGCGCGCCTGTTCCTCCGCGCTGCCGGCCCCGCCCCGCAGCTCGGCGGTCTCGTTGCGGATCGAGACGTTCTTGGCCTTGCCGTCGGCGAAGGGACGCTCGACGAAGCGCTGCTCGAAGGCGTCGAAGGGGAAGTCGAGATCGCGGAAGACGAGGACCGAACCGCTCTCCAGCGCCTCGACGAGGGCGGGCGCGCCCGGCGCCGCCTCGGAGCGGGAAACGGGAAGGACGGGGCTGATCATGGCTGTCGTTTCCGCACGATAGGTTGGTGCGCGGTGTAACCGACGGGCCGACGCTCTGCCAACACGCCAACCCGCCGCGGCGTCACGCGGGGGCAAGCGGGATGTTTTGCGGTGGACGGGACATCGCGTCGGCTTGCCCCGTCGCCCGCGCGCGCGTCTCCTGATCGGCGCCCCGGAGCGTAGGCAACCTGGGGCATGGGCAGGGCGTTTCCCCGTCGGATGTCCGCCCCCCGGACGAGGAGCCGGTCATGGCGACGCTGAAGGAATTCGAGGAGGCCCTGCGCGAGCACGGCATGCACATGGCGCTCGCCCTGCTGGAGCGCCTGCGCGAGCGCGACCGCCAGACCCGCACCATCCGCCCGGCCCGGCGCATCACCGGCCAGAAGATGACGCCCGACCTCGCCCGCGCGATCCTGGAGCTGCACGCCTCCACCGGCATGACCCAGCAGGAGATCGCCTTCAAGGTCGGGGTGAACCAGGGCCGCGTCAACGAGGTGATCAAGCGCGGCAAGTGGCTCGACGACGATCCGCATGCCCCCGAGGCGGTGGCCCGCGACAAGGCGAAGGCCCGCATGCGCGCCGACCCCAAATCGCAGCCGAGGCCGCGCACGAAGCCCCTCGCCCGCAGGGATGCGCCGCGCGCGGCGAAGAAGCCGGCCGCACCCCAGGGGCAACTCGCCTTCGGGGACCTGTAGGCGATGGCCGGGGCGGGCGAGAGGCGCTGCCGGCTGGTGCAGCCCGGCGACGCCTTCATCGGCAAGCAGGGGCTGTCCTACGCCCCCGGCATCTCGGCGGAGACGGCGGGCGCGACCGGCATCCACCTGCAGATGGTGACGATTCCGCCCGGTGCCCGGGCCAGGGCGCACAAGCACGAGGGCCACGAGACCGCGATCTACGCGCTCGCGGGCACCTCCTGCACCTGGTGGGGCGAGCGGCTGGAGCACCACACCGAGCTGAAGCCCGGCGCGTATTTCTACATCCCGGCCGGCGTGCCGCACCTGCCCTACAATCCGAGCCTGACCGAGCCCTGCACGGCGATCATCGCCCGCACCGATCCGAACGAGCAGGAGAGCGTGGTCCTGCTGCCGGAACTCGACGGGATACATCCGTGATCGGCGCTGTTGAGGAGACAGATTTCCTCGCGCCGGATCCCCTTCATGCGACGCCCTCTCTCGCGATGTATCCTCGCCGCCGCGGCCCTGCTCGCCGCCGGCAGCGGCTCTGCCCTGGCGCAGCGCCCTTCCACGACGAATCTCACCTGCGCCCAGGCCCGTGCCCTGGTCACGCGGCAGGGCGCGGCGGTGCTCGGCACCGGCGGACCGACCTACGACCGCTTCGTGCGCGACCGCTCGTTCTGCGAGGCGACGGAGATCGGCCGGCGCGCCTTCGTGCCCACCCGCGACACACCGGGCTGCTTCGTCGGATTCACCTGCTACGAGCCCGGCCGCGGCGACCGGTTCGGGGATTTCTGAGCGCCCGATACGAATACGCCCCGGCCATCAGGGCCGGGGCGCTCCCCGTCGGGCGTGGCGGCCTTTCGGCCGGAGGATTACGCGGCCTGCTGGACCGAGCCCTCGATCACCGGCTGGCTCGACGGCCGGCTCGCGATCTCGATGCGGCGCGGCTTCTTCGCCTCCGGGACCTCGCGAACGAGATCGACGTGGAGGAGGCCGTTCTCAAGCACGGCGCCGGTCACCTGGACATGGTCGGCGAGCTGGAAGCGGCGCTCGAAGGCGCGGGCGGCGATGCCCTGATAGAGAACCTCGGAAGACTTGCCCTCGGCGGCCTTGCGCTCGCCCTTGATGGTGAGGGCGTTTTCCTTCACCTCGATCGACAGGTCGGCTTCGGTGAAGCCGGCCACCGCGACGGTCACGCGATAGACGTTCTCACCCGTGCGCTCGATATTGTAGGGCGGATAGGTTGGAGCAGCCTCGGCGCTCACGAAACCGTCGAGGGCCGCAAAAAGGCGGTCGAAGCCGACGGTGGAACGGTACAGGGGAGCCAGATCGAACTGACGCATTACATATCCTCCAGAAGAAGCAACATGCTCTGTGTATTCGGGTCCGCCCGTGGGCCGGACCGTCGCGCCGCCGTCTCGGCCGGCGCGCCCACGATATTGGTGGGAGCCGAAAACCGCGCAAGGGTCTGCTTGCGAGGTTTTTGCGTGAGCTTGAGCGGAAATTTTTGCGGGATGCGTCGGCCGTGCTGAGCCTGAGACCCACCCCCGGCAACCCGGTGCCGCCCGGCGCCCGGCTCGTGCCGGTCGAGACCGAGGACGGCGTGGCGTTGCGCGCTGCGACGTGGCAGCCGACGACGCGCGGCGTGAAGGGCACGGTCTGCCTGCTCCAGGGCCGGGCCGAGTTCATCGAGAAGTATTTCGAGACGATCGCCGACTTGCGCGCCCGCGGCTTCTGCGTCGTCGCCTTCGACTGGCGCGGACAGGGTGATTCGGGCCGGCAGGTCCGCGACGCCCATAAGGGCCATGTCCGCCACTTCGACGATTACCGCCTCGACCTCAAGGCGATCACCGAGACGGTGCTCGTGCCGATGATGCCCGAACCGTATTTCGGGCTCGCCCATTCCATGGGCGGCGCGGTGGCGCTGATCGGCTCGGCCGAGGGCTGGCTGCCGTTCCGGCGGCTCGTCACCGTCGCGCCGATGCTGTCGATCCGCATGGTGCGCTGGCCGGCGGCGGTCTCGCTGCTCGCGCGCGGACTGCACCGGCTCGGCCTCGGGCGCTGCTACGTGCCCTCCGGCAGCAAGGTCTCGATCGCCACCAAGCCGTTCCCCGGCAACCGCCTCTCCACCGATCCGGTGCGCTACGCCCGCAACGCGGCCGCCGCCCGCGAAGTCGGCGCCGGCGCGGTCGGCGATCCGACGATCGCCTGGCTCGCCTCCGCCTTTCGCGCCATGCGTCGGCTTCAAGATCCGGCGCTGATCCGGCAGATCCGCACGCCCTGTCTCATCATCGGGGCCGGGGCCGATCCCGTCTGCGGGACGCCGACGATCGAGCGCTTCGTCGCCCGGCTCAAGACCGGGCGCCTGATCGTGCTGCCGGGTGCCCGCCACGAGATCCTGAGCGAGTGCGACGCGGTCCGCACCGATTTCTGGGCTGCCTTCGACGCCTTCATCCCCGGCCACGGCTCCCAGGCTGCCGCCGAGCGGACCCTGTCTGAGCCCGCCCTCCCCGGCTGAGGCGCCGGACCGGCCTGAGAGCGTTCGCCGGACGCGCGCTGAGCGCGCCGCCGCCGATCCCCTTCGCGCCTCATACGCAGCGCCCGCCGCGCCAGGGATGGAAATGGCCGGCGGCGGTCGTCTCCCGAGGGGCGTTCCGGTCCGATGCGATCGCCCCGGACCGAAGCGGAATGCCGTCTCGACGGTCGGCCTTCCTCGATCGACGCATCTTCTTGCAGGTATTCGATCCGAGCACTTGTGCGCAAATTTTCTGTGCCAGAAGACGCCGCATACTGAGAATAAAGTACGACACTATGCGTATTTTTAGTGGCGCAATCATTTGAATGCTCGCTGAAAATTTTTTTTGTCACGCGGTCGATCGTGCCGGGCAAGCGGATGTCTCTCCTGATCGATGGCGTTTGCACTGAAATGTTCTTGGATGCGCTCGTCCTGTCGCGAACGAGCTTGCTCCCGTCGACCCGCAAAAATCCAGCATATGTTAAGATAAAACTTTAATTCGCTCCTCAATATTCGAAAAGCAGATTGATAATAGCTCTCGGTTGCGAAGGCTTGGTCAGATGAGCCGATCGGTGGACTGAAAAAGCTTGAACTTGAAGTTGTCGATCTCGGCCGGTGAACGGACATGCCGGCGGCGGATCGAAGTCCAAATGAATGGAAAGATTCATCGATGGCGAAAATCTCTGTCTTTTGGGCAAACGGCTACTCGCCTTGGCTCGCCGGTTGGCAGGCCGACTTGATCCTTGCGACGGCTCAAGGCGCGGCCGACGGCTGGGCCAAGTACATTCAAGGCGACAGCACGATCGATATTGCCCTCGCGATCGGCAATATCGGCAGCGGCGGCATCCTCGCCAACGCCGGACCCAACTACGCCTGGAACGGAGGCGGGTGGGACTATGCCACCATCCTCAAGGCCCGCGAGGGCTATGACGGGAACGGCAGCAAGCCCGACGGTGACCTCACGCTCGCCGATTATAGTTACCGCGGTTGGTTCTACGATCCGGCGGGTGTTGCAGGTGTTCCCGGCGACCGGATCGACGCCTTCTCGGTGATGCAGCACGAGCTCGGCCACGCGCTCGGCTTTCTCGATTTCCAGGCCGCGACGGATGCCGGCGGGGGCTTCGTCTTCAACGGCGAGAACACGCGGGCGGTTCTCGGTGGCGCGAGCCCGCTCGATTGGGGTCGGGCGCATGTCGGGTTCGACGGGGATCTGATGGGCGCCTCGATCTCCTCGGGTGTGCGCAAGGGCATCTCGGACCTCGACCTCGCCATGCTCCAGGACCGGGGCATGCCGATCGCGACCGAGCGTGCCGACAAGATCTGGCTCGGCAACCGGAGCGACACCTTCTATGCCTACGGCGGCAACGACTGGATCGACGGCGGTGCGGGCGACGATAGGCTCTTCGGCGGCGCGGGCGACGACGTTCTCATCGGCGGAGCCGGAAACGACGCGCTGGATGGCGGCGACGGCATCGACAAGGCCGTGTTCGCAGGCCGGAGCCGGGACTACGTCGCCCTCTACGACGCGAGTGCCGCCACCGGCACGCTCGCCATCAAGCATCTCCCCTCGGGCAGCGTCGATACGCTGACCTCGATCGAATCCTTGAGCTTCGACGATACGGTGCTCGGCACGGCCGGTCTTCTCGCCCACCTGCAGGGGCGCTTCGGCACCGTGAAGGCCGGCGGCGCGACCTACGAGATGGCCCTGAACGCCGCCGCCGACGAAGCCTACCGCCCCGACATTCCCGATATCGACGGCGCGTTCAGCGTCACCGCGCGGGTGCGGTTCGATGATCTCGCGGGCGGCAACTATCAGCGCGTCTTCGACACCGGCAACGGCCCCGACAGCGACAACATCTGGCTCGGGCAGGTCGGCAACGGGCGCGACATGGCGTTCGAGATCCTCGACGGCGCGGTCAAGCACCGCATCACCGCCGAGGACGCGATCACGCAGGGCGTGGAGGCGCGCTGGACCGCCGGCGTCGACGAGAAGGGATGGATGTCGCTCTACAAGGACGGCGCGCTCGTCGCCGAGGGTCAGGGCACCGTGCCACGCGACGTGACGCGGGCGAAGGAGTTCGTCGGGCACTCCAACTGGGCGCAGGATACGGCGCTGGTCGGTAACGTCTACGACCTGACCTTCAAGGACGACCTGCCCGACATCCACGGCGCCTTCACCGCCAGCGCGACGGTCCGGTTCGACGACATCGATGCCGGTGCGTGGCAGCGGGTCTTCGACCTCGGCAATGGCCCGGGCGCCGACAACGTCTTCCTCGGTCAGGTCGGCACCTCCACCGACATGCAGTTCACCATTCTGAACGACGGCAAGGCTGCCTCCATCGTGGCCAAGGGCGCGATCGTCGAAGGTCAGCAGGCGACCTGGACGACCAGCGTCAACGAGGCCGGCTGGATGCGCCTGTTCAAGGACGGGGCGCTCGTGGCCGAGGGGCAGGGGATCGTCCCGAAGGATATCGCCCGGGTCAACGAGTTCGTCGGCAAATCCAATTGGGCCTCGGACAAGCCGCTCGTCGGCGAAGTCAGCGACCTGACGATCACGCCGTTCAAGGGCATCCCGGAGATCGACGGCGCCTTCAAGATGTTCGCCGAGGTTCGCTTCGACGATCTCAGCCACGGCAGCTATCAGCGCGTGTTCGACACCGGCAATGGCCGCGACAGCGACAACATCTGGCTCGGCCAGGTCGGCAACGGCGACGACATGGCGTTCGAGATCCTGACGGGCGCCACCAAGCACCGGATCACGGCGGCGGACGCGATCGTCGAGGGGGAGATGGCGAAGTGGCAGGCCAGCGTGGACGAGGCCGGCTACATGCGCCTGCTCAAGAACGAGAAGGTCGTCGCCGAGGGGCAGGGGGCGGTTCCGCTTGACGTCCTGCGCACGAGCGACCTGGTCGGCCATTCCAACTGGTCCTGGGATACCGCGCTGGCCGGACAGGTGAAGGATCTGATCTTCGCCTGATCCCGAGCCCCATCGCCGCGGCGGACCGCGCCTCGGCGATGGGTGTTTGCGGGAGAAGGGGACCGCTCCGGCCTGGCCGCGCCACCGGAGCGAGCCGGGCCTACGGATTGAGCAGCCTCAGGGCAGCCTCGTGCAGCCGGCGGTCGCCCGCCGCCACGATCCGGCCGCCGCCGGTGGCCGAACCGCCGTCCCAGCCCGTCACGACCCCGCCCGCGCCCTCGACGATGGGGATCAGCGCGACGATGTCGTAGGGCTTGAGGCCCGCCTCGACCACGAGGTCGATCTGGCCCGCCGCCAGCATGCAGTAGGCGTAGCAGTCGGCGCCGTAGCGCGACATCTTCACCTGCGCCTCGATCGCGCGGAAGCGCTCCGCCTCTTCGCCGTCGGCGAACAGGCGCGGATCGGTGGTGGCGAGGATGGCGTCGCCGAGCGCCTCAATGCGGCGGCTGTGCAGGCGGCGTTCGCCCCTCGGGCTGCGCACGCTCGCGGTCTTGCCGTCGCCGAGGAAGCGCTCGCCGAGATAGGGCTGGTGCATCAGTCCGCGCACCGCCGCGCCGTGATGAGTGAGCCCGATCAGCGTGCCCCAGGTCGGCAGACCGCTGATGAAGGCGCGGGTGCCGTCGATCGGATCGAGCACCCAGACGCATTCCGCGTCCGCCCGTTCGGAGCCGAATTCCTCACCGAGGATGCCGTGGCTGGGAAGCCGGTCCTTGATCATCCGGCGCATCACGGTCTCCGCCGCGCGATCCGCCTCGGTGACCGGGTCGAAGGCGTGCCCTGTCCCGTGGGATTTGTCGTCCAGGCCGAAATGCGCCCGGAAGAACGGCAGGATCGCCGCCCCGGACTGGGTGGCGAGGTCTTCCATGAACTGGGCGAGATCGACGACGCTCATCGAGGGACAGCCTCCCGTTGACTGCCCGAGACGAAGCCGTCGGCGGACGGCTCCGTCAAGCCGCCGCCGCGATTTCCGTTCGCGTCCCCGCGCCGCCAGGGCGGGCGCCCCCTCCTCGCTTGCGGCGAGGCCGAGGCGGATAGTCTTGAGCCGAGAGGTTTTGCAGGCACCGGGCGGCCGGCTGAATGGCCCCGGTGTCGTGAATTGATGTTGTCACTCTTGTAGAATCGTGAGACCATAAGGTTGATTATTGAATCGCCAAAATCTGGCGAACATTTCTATTGTTTGTGTCCATGGTCCGGGAGGATTCCATGTACAAGATTCGCTCGCATAAGCTCGTCATCGGACAGACGGGGATCGACTTCGTTGCTTCGCCGAATACAGGCGGCGCGCTTGATCCGAAATTCCTCGTCATTCACTTCACAGCCAGTGGGCCGAGTTCCGATATCGCAAAGTACTTCTCGAACCGACAGGCGAAGGTGTCGGCGCACGTGGTCGTGCGCCGCGACGGATCGGTGATCCAATGCGTTCCCTTCAACGTGGTCGCGTGGCACGCGGGCCTGAGCAGTTGGACGGCCAAGGACGGCGAGCGCTACACCGGCCTCAATCGCAGCGCGATCGGCATCGAGATCGAGAATTGGGGGCCGCTCAGGAAGTCCGGATCGGGCTGGGTCTCGTGGACGGGCAGCGCGGTCGATGCCAGCAAGGTCGTGGAGGCCCGGCACAAGAACGGCGGTCCCGTCTGCGGCTGGGAGACGTATACCGACGCGCAGATCCACGCCACGATCGACGTCGCGCAGGCCGTCTGCTCCCACTACGGCCTCACGGAGATCATCGGCCACGACGACATCTCGCCCGGCCGCAAGACCGATCCCGGGCCGGCCTGGGACATGGCGATGTTCAGGGCGAAGGTGTTCGGGCGGGAGGAGGACGGGCCCGAGATCTTCGTCGTGCGCTCGCCGACAGGTCTCAATATCCGGGCCGAGCCGCGGGCCTCGGCGCAGACGCTTCGGCCGGTTCCGTTGCCGGACGGCACTCGGGTGATCGTTCATGAGCACGAGGGAAACTGGCGCTTCGTCTCGGTGCTGAACGAGGCCGGACAGCCCGATTTCTCGGGCTGGGTGCACGGAAGTTACCTGACGGAGGGCTGATGGAGCCGCCGTTCCGCCGGGACGCCGGCTAGGCCGGTTCCGGCAGGGCCTGCCGCGGAGGCGTTGCCGCTTGCTGGCGCTCCGGCTCCTGCGGCGTGCCGTGGCGGGCGATGGCGAGGATCGTCTCGATCAGGTCACGCAGGGACGTGACGTGATCGTCCGCCCCGAGCTTGGCCCGTAGCGCGTCATCGGAGAGCATGGGCTCGTCGAGGCGCCACAGTCCGGCGACGATCGGCACGGTGTCGATCTTCTGGCGCAGCCGCGTGACGAGGCGGCGCAGATGGGTCGGCTCGCCCGACAGCGCCAGCGAGATCACGCAGACGGCCTGGGCCGGGCCCGGCTCCCACGCGCCGATCCGCACCCGCGCGACCTCGGCGAAGGGCACCTGCCGCGTGCCGAACCCGCGCTTGCGCAGGAGCTGGTCGGCGATGGCCGTGGCGGCCCCGTCGAGGAAGCCGCGGCCGGAGACGAGGAGCACCGCCCCGTCCTGCCGCCAGGCCTCGGGCAGGTCGTCCGGATCCGGTTCTGGGATCGGATCGCTCTTGCAGGCGCTCTCGCCGTCGCCCGCTCCGTCCGAGATCAGGCGGGCGGATTTCGAGGCCGGCTCGGGCACCTTGTCGTCGCGATCCTCCAGATCCTCCACGAGCGCCGTGATCGAGGCGCGGATCTCGTCCTTCTGGTCGGGGGTGAGCACGCCACGGGCGGCGTCGCGGGCGGCGAGTTCGAGACCCTTGAGCACCACGTCGTCGTAATAGGCCGAGAGCGAGCACTCCCGCAGGATCAGCTCGGCATGCTCCTGCGCCTCCTCCGGATCGTCGGCGAGCATGCGCTGGTAGAAGTTCTCGATCGGGGTCAGTGCCGGCCGGTTGCTGAACAGCACGTCCAGAAATTCGAGCCGGTCGACGTGGCGCCCGAGCACGACGAGGCAGACGGTCAGCGGCGTCGAGAGAAGCAGCCCCACCGGTCCCCACAGCCAGGTCCAGAACAGGGCCGAGACCAGCACCGAGAAGGGCGAGAGGCCTGTGGAGTGGCCGTAGACCAGCGGCTCGATGATCTGCCCGACGATCGGCTCGACGAGGGCAAAGAGAAGGAAGGTCGCCAGTGCCATGCTCCAGCCCGGCTCGACGGCGGCTGCGAGTGCGATCGGCAGCACGGCCGAGAGCACGGCGCCGATATAGGGCACGAAGCGCATGACCAGCGCGAAGATGCCCCACAGCACCGGGCTCGGCACGCCGATGATCCAGAGCCCGACGCCGATGACGATGCCGAAGGCGGTGTTGAGGGCGAGTTGCCCCAGGAAGTAGCGCGAGAGCCGCCGCGCGGCGTCGTCCATGGCGACCGTCGTGCGGTGGAGGTCGCTCGAGCCGGCGAGGCGGATCAGGCGGTCGCGCAAGTCCTCCCGCTGCATCAGGATGAACAGGAGCACGACGATGACGATGCCGGCGGTGGCCAGCGGCTGCGCCACCGGCGAGAGCACGGTGGTGGCGAGTTCGAGCGGGCTCGGGCGGCGCTCCTCCACCTGCACCACCAGGGGCTTGGCCGGTTCCGGCTCGGCCCTGCGGGCGCTGTCGCGGGCGGCCTGCTCGCGAAGCGATCGCTCCTTGGCCCGCTCGGCGCTCTCCTTGTTCTCCTCCCCGCCCTGGTGGATCGCGCGGTTGATGTTGGCGATGTAGTCCATGGTCTGGCCGAGCGAGCCGTTCCGCAGTCCCTCGATCTTGCGCTCGACCGTGCGCTGGTAGCGCGGCACGTCCTGGGCGAGCTCGGCGACCTGCACGCCGATGACGGTGGTGAGCGCGGCGATGACGCCCGCGGCGAACAGCACCGAGACGAGGACCGCCACCGCCCGCCCCAGCCGCAGCCGGCGCAGGAAGTTCACCAGCGGGCCGAGCACGAAGGACAGCAGCACCGCGATGGCGATGGGGATCAGCACCTCGCGCGCAAGGAACAGGCCGGCGACGATGATCGCGAACACGACGAGGGATGAGGCGAGCGGACCTTTGGGCGTCTCGGCGGCGGCGACCCGCGTGGGGCGTGGCGGCACGATGAAGCCCTCACCGGGGGATATGCGCTTCATGTCAGGCCGAACTTCCCTCTCACGCCACGCTTCATCGCAAGGCCCGACGGACCGCGTCGCGGCCCTTTCGTCCTGCTCGAGAGCCGCGCGGGTCCGACGCAGCCGCCGGTGCCCGGGGGCACTAGAACTCAAGAAACCGTGAGCAGGCCGGATTCGATCCCTGAAACGTCGCCGTAACAGGGCGACCCGTCAGGCCCCTGGACACATCTCGACGAAGGAGTTGGTGAAGGGCCGGAGGCTAAAACCAGCGCGCTCCAGCTCCGCGCGCACGGCTTGTGCCATCGCGATAGCCTCCGGATTGTCGCCGTGGACGCAGACGGTGTCGATCTCGACGGGAATGCATCGTCCTCCGCGTGTGAAGACGGCACCCTCCTCGACCATGCGCACGACGCGCGCGGCGGCTTCCTGCGCCTCGTGGATCACTGCGCCCGGCGAGCCGCGGGGGCTGAGCGTGCCGTCCTCGGCATAGGCGCGGTCGGCGTAGATCTCCCGCACGAGGGTCAGCCCGGCGCGCGCGCCGGCCCGCTCGGCGGCGAGCCCCGGCATCACCACCAGGGCAAGGCCCGGATCGACCCCGGCCACGGCCCGGGCCAGGGCGTCGGCGACCGCCTCGTCCTCGTTCGAGAGGTTGGCGAGGGCGCCGTGCGCCTTGACGTGGGTGACGCGAGCGCCCGCCAGCGCGGCGCAGGCCTGGAGCGCGCCGATCTGATAGGCGATGTCGCGCTCGATTCGTCTCGGGCTCTCCTGGATCCGGGTCCGGCCGAAACCGCGCAGATCGTGAAAGCCTGGATGGGCGCCCACGGCCACGCCGCGGGCCCGCGCCGCGGCGACGGTCTCGACCATGATGTCGGGATCGCCCGCGTGGAAGCCGCAGGCGATGTTGGCCGAGGTGACGATATCGAGGAGCCTTGCGTCGTCGCCCAGGCGCCAGGGGCCGAAGCCCTCGCCGAGATCGGCGTTGAGATCGATGCGGGCGCTCACTCGGCAGCCCGTATGGAACTCGACCTCTTCCCACGAGGTGACGCGGATGGACGCGGATGCGTCGAGGTCTCGGAACGCGGGCGCATCATCACGCCGAAGCCTTCCGCCGCGTCGCCGATGAAACGGATGCCCTCGCCTTCGAGCACCGTGCGGATCGCATCCAGGGTTTTGGTGCGCGGCGCGACCTGATCGCTCTCGATCATGTTCAGGGTGACGGCGGAGATGCTGGCGCGGCTCGCCAGAACCCCTTGCGTCCATTTGAGAAGGCCGCGGCCGGCGCGGATCTGGGCAGGGGTGATGGCCGATGGGTTCATGGAGGGGAGATGCGTGAAGCTGAAAGAATTTTCAAGTTTCGGGTTGACGCATCCGCGGCACAACCGTAAGCACGGGTCCATCGGCTCAGCCGGGCCGGAGAAACGAGCGGTATCCCATTCTCCATCAGAGAACTCCTCCGCTCTTTCACATCATGTTCGGCTTTCGGCTTGAACACCATCACCGGCGCGGGCCGGTCGTGATCGGTTATCACCTGCACCGTGAAGCCCCGATCACAATTTACACGCCCGCGCTCCCCATTGGCCCCGCCTCGACGGAGCAAGGCATGAGATACGACGACCTACATGTCGCCGCTTTCGCCCGTCCAGGGTCGGAGCGGCCATGGTCGATGCGGTCGAATCCGACCGCTCAGGAGCGATCCGGCCGCGCGGGCCGATAGCGGACGGTTATCTCAGGGAATCGAACGCCTGACGCCTTCGGGCGGAGGGCTCCGTTGTCCGCAAGGACGTTCCCGTCCGCACCCCCATGCCCGCGTGGCCGCCGCTCCGGCTCGGCCTTTCAATTCCCCAAATCCCCATCCCGGCGGCCCCTGCGGGCCGAACGGGGACGGTTACCGGTAGAGCGCCGCGGCCTAGGCCGCGGAGGTCGCGGATTCGATGTCCGCCGAGCATCACGCCCGTAGCTCAGTCATCCGCCCCCGACCCCCATGACCGCAGGGCCGTTCTCGGCTAAGTTGTAGGAAAACATTCAAAGACGCACGGGCCGAAGAGGGAAGGTTATCATTCCTCATGAGGTGGTCGCGGGTTCGAAGCCCGCCGGGTCGCAAGGCCCGTAGCTCAGTCGGGTAGAGCGCCCCTTTCCTCATCCCACGACCGCGCGGCCCGCGAGCCGGACACCCGTCCGGCCTGCGGGCACAAACCAACACAGGAATCGGCCGTGCGGGCCGATGGAGACGGGTGATCGTCGGCCGGAAGGCCGGGTTCGAATCCCACGGGCCGCGAGGTCCGATGCCCGGGTGGCGGACGGGCGACGCAGGCCGCGCGAGCGGACCGCCTGTCTCTCCTCCATGCCCGCACGGCCGCTGACGGAACAAACGAATTCGGCCGCGCGGGCCGGATTGCGAGGGTGATCAGGTCCTTGGGTTCGAATCCCGGGCGCCGCGAGGCGCCGGAATCCCTCGCACGATTCACGACCGCGTGGCCGCAACGAGCCTCGGGGACAATTCCAGAAGAACCCCGCGGAGAGAGGAGCGAGCAATGTTGAACTATGGAAAGCTGTTCTCGCTCCGGCGCACCCCGCAGTCGGAGCCCCTTCCCGGCACCGTGCCGAATTCGGCCGGCGGCCACGTCTTCGCGGTGAGCGACTGGGCGCGGCTCGACCGTTTCCTGATGCTCGGCTCGGAGGGCGGCTCCTATTACGCGGGTGAGCGGGCTCTCTCCCGGAAGAACGCCGTCGCGGTGATGCGCTGCATCGCCGAGGACGGTGCGCGGGCGGTCGCGACCATCGTCGCGGTGAGCGAGGCGGGTCGCGCCCTGAAGCAGGATCCGGCGATCTTCGCCCTGGCGCTCGCGGCCTCCGCGGAAGCGGAGGCGACCCGCCGGCTGGCGCTCGCCGCCCTGCCCCGGGTCTGCCGCACCGGCACGCACCTGTTCCAGTTCGCGGACGCCGTCGAGGCGATGCGCGGCTGGGGCCGGGCGCTGCGGCGCGCGGTCGGCGACTGGTACCGGGCGCGTCCGGTGGACGCCCTCGCCTACCAGGCGGTGAAATACCGCGCCCGTCAGGGCTGGTCGCACCGCGACCTCCTGCGACTGGCTCATCCGGAGACGGACGAGCCGGCGCGGAAGGCGCTGTTCGATTGGATCTGCCGCGGCACGCTGACCGAGGAGACCCCCGCCCTCGTCCACGCCTTCGCTTGCGTGCAGGCGGAGGGCGTCGACGGCGCTTTCGCGGCGGCGCAGGTGCGCACGCACGGCCTGCCCTGGGAGGCGCTGCCGACCGGGCTGATGACGAGCCGCGCGGTGAACGAGGCCCTGATCGAGCGGATGCCGGTCGGCGCCCTCGTGCGCCAGCTCGGCCGGCTCACCGCTTCGGGAGCGCTCGCGCCCTTCACCCCGGCGACCGAGCACGTCGTGTCCGTGCTGTCGGACCGGGAGCGTCTGCTGAAGGCCCGCCTGCATCCGATGGCGCTGCTGATCGCGCTCCAGACCTACGCGTCCGGGCGCGGCCAGCACGGCCGGCTCTCCTGGGAGCCGGTGGCGGCGATCGTCGAGGCGCTGAACGCGGCGTTCTACACCGCCTTCGGTTGCGTCGAGCCCACGGGCCGGCGCCTCGTGCTGGCGCTGGACGTCTCCGGCTCCATGGCCTGCGGCTCGGTCGCGGGCTCCGCCCTGACACCCCGCGAGGCGGCCGCCGCGATGGCGCTCGTCACCGCGGCGACGGAGGAGCACTGGCAGGTCCTCGGCTTCACCGCCGAGCCCGGCCAGTCCTGGAGCCAGGGGGCGGCGCTGACCGCGCTGCCGATCGGGCCGTCGATGCGGCTCGACCAGGCGGTGGCGGCGACGGCCGGCCTGCCCTTCGGCGGGACGGACTGCTCGCTGCCGATGCGGTGGGCGCTGGAGCGCGGCGTCCGGGCCGACGCGTTCGTGGTCTACACGGACTCGGAGACCTGGGCGGGGCCGGTCCACCCGGTCCAAGCGCTGCGCGAGTACCGGGAGAAGACCGGGATTCCGGCCAAGCTCGTGGTCGTGGGGCTCGTCTCCAACGGGTTCAGCATCGCCGACCCGAACGATTCCGGCATGCTCGACGTGGTCGGCTTCGACACGGCGGCGCCCGCGCTGATCGCGGACTTCATCCGCGTATGACGAGAGGGACGGACGGCTCCGGACGGGCCGCCCGTCCCGATTCGGAAAAAATTCGAGAAGACGGAGCGGCACCATGACCGCGATCAACGGACGCGATCTCATCGTCTGGGGCTTCGAGCCCGGCGAGTGGTTCAAGCGCGCGGTTTCCATTGCCAACGCCATGCGCCTCGAGGGCGCCGACGATGCGGCGATCCGCGCGCATCTGGCCACCCTCGACCCCGCCACCCACGCGATCCCGATGCGCACGAACGCCCTGGATTTCGGCGTCTTCCTCGACGCCGAGACGGAGGCCGAGCGGGCGAACGCGGTCGCTGTCATCCGCCACATGGACGCGCTCATGCGGGTGCCGACCATCGTGAAGGGGGCGGTGATGCCGGATGCCTGCCCGTCGGGCTTCGCGGAGGGGACCATCCCCGTGGGCGGCGCGGTGGCTTGCGCGGACGCGATCCATCCGGGCTTCCACTCGGCCGACATCTGCTGCTCGGTGGCGATCACCGTGTTTCGCCGGGCCGACGACCCGAAGCGCGTGCTGGATGCCATGCAGGCGGTGACGCATTTCGGGCCCGGCGGGCGCAACGGCGTGGTCAAGCCGCCGGACGCGGTAATGGCGGGAGTCGCGGGTAACCGCTTCCTCGCCGAGTTCGCCAACATCGCGGTCGGCCACTTCGCCAGCCAGGGCGACGGCAACCACTTCGCCTATGTCGGGCACCTCGCCTCGACCGGGCAGGTGGCGCTCGTCACCCATCACGGCTCGCGGGGGCTCGGTGCCCAGCTCTACAAGAAGGGCATGGCCGCCGCGCGCCGGCACACGGCGATCGTCGCCCCGCGGGTCCCGGCGCACAACGCCTGGATCCGGGCGGAATCCGACGACGGCCGGGCCTATTGGGAGGCGCTGCAGATCGTGCGGGATTGGACCAAGGCGAGCCACTTCGCGCTCCACGACCTCGTGGCGCGCAAGGTCGGCAACGCCGTCGCGGACCGGTTCTGGAACGAGCACAACTTCGTCTTCCGCCGCGAGGACGGGCTCTACTACCACGGCAAGGGGGCGACCCCGTCGTGGAAGGGATTCTCGGCCGACGATGACGGGCGCACGCTGATCCCGCTCAACATGGCCGAGCCGATCCTGATTGCCCGCCACCGCGACCACGCGGCCTCGCTCGGCTTCGCCCCGCACGGGGCGGGCCGCAACATGAGCCGGACGGCTTACCTGCGGGAGCACGCGCCCGCCCTGCCCGAGGGCATCGACGTGCGCTTCTTCTGCGGCAAGCCCGACCTGTCGGAGCTGCCGGGCGCCTACAAGGATGCGGCTTCCGTGCGCGCCCAGATCGCCAAGTACGATCTGGCCGAGGTCGTCGACACGGTGGAGCCCTACGGCTGCATCATGGCAGGCGACTGGGAGGCCGACGCGCCCTGGCGGAAGAAGGCGGCGGCGAAGCGCGTGGCGAAGGCCGCCGAGGCGGAAACGAAGTGACGGCGGCGCCGGGTGATGAGCCCGGCGCCGCCTTTCCGTCCTTCTCGCGAGTCTCAGGAGGTGCCGGGCATGGAGGCCGGGTCGCGGGCAGCGTGCCGAATGCCGAGAATGACCACCTCGTCCTCGGTCGCCTCGTAGAAGATCAGGTAGGGATAAGGTGTCGCCACGATCCGGCGCATGGGCCGAAGGCTGGTCGCGTGCCCGCTCAGGGGATGCAGCAAGAGCAGGTCGATCACTGCCTGGATGCGGCGCTGAACGCGGCGAGCGCCTTGGGGTGACAGGCTCGGATGTAGGTCAGAACCGCGTCAAGCTCGGCGGCGGCGTCCGGAGTGTAGCGCAGTCTCACAGGCCATGCTTCGCCCAGATCGCCCGCACCTGCTTGTCCGTCGCAAATTCGCGACACGCGGCCTGAGCACGGGAGCTGGCGAACGAGGCTTCTTCCTCCGGTGTGAGCGGAACGGACGGCTCCTCGTCGCCTGCGAGACTGAGAAGGACGCGAGCCATATCGTCCTGCGTCTCGGGCGGGAGGGCGCGGACGCGTGCGATGGCTCTTTCCAGCAACTCGGTCATGCCTCCATTATGCACGACATTGGACTGGAAAGAAGCCGATCGGCTTGGCGCTTGCTCTTCAGAATTGAACTCGATCATTTGCAGGCCGTCGGCGGATGCCAAGCAGCTCAGACCGCCACCGCCATCGCCGCCTGCTCGCCCACTCCAAAAACCCGCTTGTAGCGCTCCACCTCCGCCGCCGGCCCCTGCGCCTTGCTCGGATTGTCGGAGATCTTCACCGTCGGGTGGCCCTCGGCCTCGGTCACCTTGCAGACGACCGAGATCGGATCGAGGCGTCCCTCCGGCACGAGGCCGCGAAAATCGTTGGTCAGCCGCGTGCCCCAGCCGTAGCCGATGCGCATGCGGCCGTGGAAATGGGCGTGGATCGCCTCGATGTCGTCGATGTCGAGCCCGTCGGAGAAGATCGCCAGCTTCTCGCGCGGGTCGCAGCCCCGCGATTCCCAGAAGGCCAGCGCCTCCTCGCCGCCCGCGATCGGCTCCTTCGAATCGATGCGGATGCCGGTCCAGGCGGTGAGCCAGTCGGGGGCGTTCGCGAGGAAGCCGGTGGTGCCGTAGGTGTCGGGCAGCGCCACCAGCAGGTTGCCGGCATAGTCCTGCTGCCAGTCGGCGAGCACGGCGTAGGGCGCCTGGGCCAGCGCCTCATCGTCGTCGCCGGCGAGCGCGGCGTAGACCATCGGCAGTTCGTGGGCGTTGGTGCCCACCGCCTCGACCTCGCGGCGCATGGCGATCAGGCAGTTCGAGGTGCCGAGGAAGGCGCGCTCGCCCAACCCCTCGCTCATCGCCTGCACGCACCAATCCTGCCACAGGAAGCCGTGGCGCCGCCGCGTGCCGAAATCGGCGATGGACAGATCGGGCAGGCGCTTGAGCCGCTCGATCTTCTCCCAGACCCGGGTCATGGCGCGGGCGTAGAGCACCTGAAGCTCGAACTTGCCCATGCCGCGCAGCACCGCGCGCGAGCGCAGCTCGTTGAGGATCGCCAGCGCCGGCACTTCCCACATCGTGGTCTCGACCCAGGGGCCGTGGAAGGTGAGCGCCACCTGTCCGTCGCGGACCTCCAGCTCGTAGTCCGGCAGCCGGAAGGTCTCGAACCACGCCATGAACTCGGAGGAGAGGATCTGGCGGCGGCCGTAGAAGGTGTTGCCGCGAAGCCAGGTGGATTCGCCCCGGCTCAGGCGCACCGTGCGGGCGTGATCGAGCTGCGCCCGCAATTCCCCGAGATCGATCTCGTCGGCCACCCGCACGCTCTTGGTGCGGTTCTGGATCCCGAAGCTGACCCGCACGTCGCGGTGACGGCGGAAGATCATCTGCGCCATCAGCAGCTTGTAGAAATCCGTATCGAGCAGCGAGCGTACGATCGGGTCGATGCGGAAGTTGTGGTCGTAGACCCGCTTCGCGAGGTCGATCATGGGCCGTCCGTTTTCGGGGAGTGTCGCCCGAGCTTGGGACGGATCGCGCCGTCGATCAACGCCGACCGGTCGGATGCCTCGTGACAAAAAAGGCGCCCCCGCCAGGGACGGGAGCGCCGAACGTCGCGGAGGGGCACGCGGCCCCATCCGAAAAGAATCAGGCGAGGTTGACCTTCTTGGTCTCGGTCTTCGGGCTCTCGCCGGTGAGCGAGGCCTTCACGTAGCCGTAGAGGTGGACCATCGTGGAGGACGGGCTGTCCCAGTACTCGCCCTGCTCGGGATGGATGCGGATCAGGCCGACCTCGGGGTCGTTCTTCCCGTTGGGGAACCACGTCTTGAGGCTCTCCTGCCATTTCTCGTCGATCAGCTTCTGATCGCGGATCACCTCGGCCTTGCCGGCGATCGAGACGTAGGTCTGGCTCGACGGGTCGGAATAGGCGAGGTTGACTTGGTTGTCGCGGCTGATCTCGGCGGTCTTCGGGCTGTGCAGCTTGGTGAAGAACCAGATGTCGCCGTTCTCGTCGATCTCGTTGTTCCACATCGGGCGGCTGTTCAGCGTGCCGCTCTGGTCGGCGGTGGTGAGCATCGCGACCTTGACGTCCTTGGTCAGCTCGAAGAGCTTCTTCGCGCCCTCGTGGTCGCGATGGTTGCCCTGGTGCATGAGATCCGTTCTCCGTTGTCGGCAATGCTGTGAGCCGGCCGCGCGCGGGGCCGTCCGGCGATTGCCTCGACAACGAGCGAGGCCTGTATTGGTTCAGGGTCGGGTTGGGGAGCCGCGCGAGGATGGGGATAAGGGTTGCGCTGTTCGCAGCACTGGTGATCGCCGGCCTCGGACCGGCCGCGGCCGAGGTGCGCTACGGGCCCGGCGTGCGTATCGGCGGCCACGACTTCTCGAACCGGCGCTACCGCAGCGTCCATATCGAGCGGGTGAAGCGGCTGCGCGGTCCCGTCGGATGCAGGCACCTGCGCCGCGGCGCCTACCGGCGCGGCGACGGCTCGGTCGTGCGCGGGCCGATGGAGGAGTGCAACCTGATCGCCATCCCGCCCGGGCAGCGGCGCTGAGACGGCGCGCCCGGGCTGGTGTTTCCCGCGGGGGCGGTTAGATGAACGGGAGCGGCCTGGCCTGCCCTGAAGGCCCGCCCCTTCGCCGGATGGAGTTCGAGTTTTGGCGATCACCCGCGACGACGTGCTGAAGGCGCTCTCGACCGTCACGGTCGATCGCGGCGGCACCACCCTGCCCGGCTCCGGCCGCCTCTCGCCGGTGGTGATCGATCCCGGCAACCGGGTGATGTTCTCCATCCTGATCGATCCGAGCGAGGCCGAGCGCTTCGAGCCGGTGCGTCGCGAGGCGGAGGGCCGCGTGCTCGCGCTCCCCGGCGTGTCGAGCGTGCTGGTGAGCCTCACCGCCGAGCGCGGTTCCGCCACCCCCGGCCCCGCGCCCGGTGCGCCGCGCCAATCCGGCGGCCCCGGCGCCGCGCCGCCGCGCCCGCCCCAGGGCAATGCCCTGCCGGGCGTGCGCCACATCGTGGCGGTCGCCTCGGGCAAGGGCGGCGTCGGCAAGTCCACCACCGCCTGCAACCTCGCTCTGGCGCTGAGTGCGCAGGGTCTGCGCGTCGGCCTGCTCGATGCCGATATCTACGGCCCCTCGGTGCCGAAGCTCCTGGGATTGTCCGGCAAGCCCCGGGTGATCGAGGGCAAGACCCTGGAGCCGATGCAGGCCTACGGCCTCAAGGCGATGTCGATCGGTTTCCTGATCGAGCCGGAATCGGCGATGATCTGGCGCGGGCCGATGGTGCAGTCGGCGATCACCCAGATGCTGCGCGACGTGGCCTGGGGCGAACTCGACGTGCTCGTGGTCGACATGCCGCCCGGCACGGGCGATGCCCAGCTCACCATGGCGCAGGCGACCCCGCTGTCGGGCGCCGTCATCGTCTCGACGCCGCAGGATCTGGCGCTGATCGATGCCCGCCGCGGCGTGACCATGTTCCGCAAGGTCTCGGTGCCGATCCTCGGCGTGATCGAGAACATGGCGACCTTCATCTGCCCGAATTGCGGGGCGGCCTCGGCGATTTTCGGCCATGGCGGCGCCCGCCACGAGGCCGAGCGCCTGGAGGTGCCCTTCCTCGGCGAGATCCCGCTGACCATGGCGATCCGCGAGACCTCGGATGCCGGCCGCCCCGTGGTCGCGACCGATCCCGACGGGCCGCAGGCCAAGGTCTACCGCGAGATCGCCCAGAAACTCTGGGGCAATCTCACCGGCGCCCCCGCCGGCCGGGCGGCGCCGCGGATCGTCATCGAGTGAGCGGCGCCCCGGTCTCCGGGACGAGTACCTTGAGATCGGGCATCTTGGGGTCGGGTATCTTGGGCCTGATCCTGGCCGGCGGTCTGTCGCGGCGGATGGGGGGCGGCGACAAGCCGCTCCGGACGCTCTCCGGCCGTACCCTGCTGGAACACGTCGCCGAGCGCCTCGAACCGCAATGCGGGGGCGGCCTCGCGCTCAGCGCCAACGGCGATCCGGCCCGCTTCCAAATCGCGTTTGCGGGGCGCGTCCTGCCGGACACCATCCCGGATCATCCGGGGCCGCTGGCCGGCATTCTCGCCGGGATGGAGGCGGCGGCCGCCCTGCCCGGCGTCACCCATGTCGCGAGCGTGCCGGGCGACGCGCCGTTCCTGCCGCACGACTTCGTCGCGCGCCTCGCCGCCGCCGCCGCGGCGGAGAGAAAGCCCATCGCACTCGCGGCCTCGGGCGAGCGGCGCCACTTCACCTCCGCGCTCTGGCCGGTCGCTCTGCGCGAGGACCTGCGCGACTGGCTCACCCGCGGCGAGCGGCGGGTCGGCGGCTTCATCGAGCGGCACGGGGCGGCGGTCGCCGCCTGGCCGGCGGAGCCCCTCGACCCCTTCCTCAACCTCAACGCGCCGGAGGATCTCGCGGCGGCGGAGGCGCTGCTGGCGCGGCATCCCTGAGGCGTCGGGAAAGCGCCGCCGACAGGGCCGCAGATGTTGTGCCGGAGCCCCGGAATTCATATTTAAGTAACTGAAACGACGGCCTTTGGCTCCTGGCGGGGTGTCCCGTCCGACGTCCTCATCCTGAGGTGCCGCGAAGCGGCCTCGAAGGATCCTCCAGCAGGCGCAAAATCCCTGGAGGATCCTTCGAGGCCGCCGCTTCGCGCCGGCACCTCAGGATGGACGGTGGATCGGAGCAGCCGCCCCGCGACGGCCTTTCCGTCCCACCCGGCGCCTCCCGGCGGTGGGTGAACGAACAGAAGATCGAGAGAACGACGTTGGCAGACGACAAGGACGACACCGGCGCCGGCACTCCGCCGCCCGCGACCGACATCAAGCCCGTCTCCATCACCGACGAGATGCGCCGCTCATATCTCGATTACGCCATGAGCGTGATTGTGAGCCGCGCGCTGCCCGATGCCCGCGACGGCCTCAAGCCGGTGCACCGGCGCATTCTCTACTCGGCCTTCGAATCCGGGCATCTGCCCGAGCGCAAATACGTCAAGTCGGCCCGCATCGTCGGCGACGTGATCGGTCAGTACCACCCCCACGGCGACCAGTCGATCTACGACGCCTTGGTCCGCATGGCGCAGGATTTCTCCATGCGCCTGATGCTCATCGACGGGCAGGGCAATTTCGGCTCGGTCGACGGCGATCCGCCCGCGGCCATGCGCTACACCGAGTCGAGGCTCGCCCGGCCGGCGATCTCGCTGCTCACCGACATCGACAAGAACACCGTCGACTTCCAGTCGAACTACGACGATTCCCGCGAGGAGCCGACGGTCCTCCCCGCCCGCTTCCCGAACCTGCTCGTCAACGGCGCGGGCGGCATCGCGGTGGGCATGGCCACCAACATCCCGCCGCACAATCTCGGCGAGCTGGTCGATGCCTGCGTGGCGCTGATCGACGATCCAGCCCTCACCATCGAGGCGCTCAACGAGATCGTCCCCGGCCCCGACTTCCCCACCGGCGGCATGATCCTCGGCCGCGCCGGCACCCGGCAGGCCTACACCACCGGCCGCGGCTCGATCATCATGCGCGCCCGCTCGCATGTGGAGGAGCTGCGCAAGGAGCGCGAGGCGCTGATCTTCACCGAGATCCCGTATCAGGTGAACAAGGCGACGCTGATCGAGAAGATCGCCGAGCTGGTGAAGGACAAGCGCATCGAGGGCATCTCGGACCTGCGCGACGAATCCGACCGCGACGGCATGCGCATCGTCGTCGAGATCAAGCGCGACGCCATGGCTGACGTCGTGCTGAACCAGCTTTACCGCTACACCCCGCTCCAGACCTCGTTCGGCGCCAACATGGTGGCCCTCAACGGCGGCCGGCCGGAGCTGATGAACCTGAAGGACCTGCTCCTGGCCTTCAACGACTTCCGCGAGGAAGTCGTCTCCCGGCGCACCAAGTTCCTGCTCAACAAGGCCCGCGAGCGCGCCCACGTGTTGTGCGGCCTCGCCATCGCGGTCGCCAATATCGACGAGGTGATCCGCCTGATCCGCACCTCGCCGGACCCGAACACCGCCCGCGAGGCCCTGATGGCCCGCGACTGGCCGGCCCACGACATCGCCCCGCTGATCGCGCTGGTGGACGACCCGCGCCACCGGGTGGCCGATGACGGCACCTACCGCCTGTCGGAGACCCAGGCCCGGGCCATTCTCGACCTGCGCCTGCAGCGCCTCACCGCGCTCGGCCGCGACGAGATCGGCGACGAACTGAAGAAGCTCGCCGACGAGATCGCCGATTATCTCGACATCCTGCGCTCCCGCGCCCGCATCCAGGCGATCGTGAAGCAGGAGCTGGCCGAGGTGCGCGAGCTGTTCGCCACCCCGCGCAAGACCGAGATCATCGATTCCGACTTCAGCGTCGAGGACGAGGATCTGATCGCCCGCGAGGACATGGTCGTGACCGTGTCCCATGCCGGCTACGTCAAGCGCGTGCCGCTCTCGACCTACCGGTCGCAGAAGCGCGGCGGCAAGGGCCGCACCGGCATGAGCACCCGCGACGAGGATTTCGTCACGCGGCTGTTCGTGGCGAACACGCACACGCCGGTGCTGTTCTTCTCCGACCAGGGCCAAGCCTACAAGGAGAAGGTCTGGCGCCTGCCCGTCGCCGCGCCGAACGCGCGGGGCAAGGCCCTCGTCAACATCCTGCACCTGCAGAACGAGGGCGAGCGCATCACCACGATCATGCCGCTGCCCGAGGACGAGGCGTCCTGGGAGACGCTCGACGTGATGTTCGCCACCGCCTCCGGCAATGTCCGCCGCAACAAGCTGTCGGACTTCGTCCAGGTCAACCGCAACGGCAAGATCGCGATGAAGCTCGATCCGGGCGACCACATCGTCCATGTCGAGATCTGCCGGGCCGACCAGAACGTGCTGCTCACCACTGCGCTCGGCCAGTGCATCCGCTTCCCCGTCGAGGACGTGCGCGTCTTCAAGGGCCGCGACTCGACCGGCGTGCGCGGCATCTCGCTGGCCAAGGACGACCGCGTGATCTCGATGGCGATCCTCAATGCCTTCGACGCCTCGCCCGAGGAGCGCGCCGGCTACCTGAAGATGCGCCGCGCCGTGATCGGCGAGGCCGAGGCCGAGGGCGATGCGCCGGAGGTCGAGGACGGCACGGCGGAGGCCGCGATCTCGCAGGAGCGCTACACCGAGATGGGTGCCGCGGAGCAATTCGTGCTGACCCTGTCGGAGCGCGGCTTCGGCAAGCGCTCGTCCTCCTACGAGTACCGGACCTCCGGCCGCGGCGGCAAAGGCATCACGGCGATGCGGGTCAATGCCCGCAACGGCCACCTCGTCGCCTCCTTCCCCGTCGAGGCCTCGGACCAGATCATGCTGGTCACCAATGCCGGCCAGCTCATCCGCGTGCCGGTGGACGACATCCGCATCGTCGGCCGCGCCTCGCAGGGCGTGACGGTGTTCAACACCGACAAGGCCGAGCGCGTCGTCTCGGTGGAGCATATCGAGGGCGAGGAGGAGACCGGCGAGGACGAGGCCTGAGCCCTGCACTCGTCATCCCGGGGCTGTGCAGCGGAACTAGGGTCCATCCGTGATGCGTAGCCGGGCACACGGATGGATTCCGGGTTCGCCTGCAGCGCCCCGGAATGACGGAGGGGTGTGACGAGGCGGAAAGCCATCGGGTTCCGTTTGCGGGGAAAATGCTCTAGGCCCGTTCCCGTGACGACCCGCACCGCCCTCTATGCCGGCTCCTTCGATCCGGTCACCAACGGCCACCTCGACGTGGTGCGGCAGGCTTGCCGCCTCGTGCCGCGGCTGGTGCTGGCCATCGGCGTGCATCCGGGCAAGGCGCCGCTGTTCACGGCCGAGGAGCGCGCCGCCCTGCTGCGCGAGACCTGCGGGCCGCTGGCCGCCGCCGAGGGGGCGAGCCTGGAGGTCGTCACCTTCGACGACCTCGCCGTCTCGGCCGCCCGGCGCTGCGGCGCCAGCCTGTTCATCCGCGGCCTGCGCGACGGCACCGACCTCGATTACGAGATGCAGCTCGCCGGCATGAACGGCGCGATGGCGCCCGAGGTCCAGACCGTGTTCCTGCCCGCCTCCACCGGGGTGCGGCCGATCACCGCCACTCTGGTGCGCCAGATCGCGGCCATGGGCGGCGACGTCTCGCCCTTCGTGCCGCCCCGCGTCGCCGCGCAGCTCGCCGCCCGCTTCGCAAAATCCTGATTTCCACCACGGAGCTTCCGCCCGCATGAACCGCCGCCACGCCGTCCTCGGCCTCGCCCTCTCCGCCATGCTTCTCGCCGCACCGGCGCGGGCGGGCGAGAACACCGTCACCCTCGAGACCAAGGATGGGCGGGTGACGATCGAGCTGCGCCCGGAGATCGCGCCGAAGCACGTCAAGCAGCTCAAGACGCTGATCGGCCAAGGCTTCTACAACGGCCTGAAGTTCCACCGGGTCATCGACGGCTTCATGGTCCAGACCGGCGACCCCAAGGGTAACGGCACCGGCGGCTCCAGCCTGCCCAACATCCCCGCCGAGTTCTCCTCCGCCCCGTTCAAGCGCGGCACCGTCGGCATGGCCCGCTCGGGCGATCCGAACTCGGCCAACTCACAGTTCTTCATCTGCATCGGCGACGCCGAGTTCCTGAACAACAACTACACCGTCGTCGGCGTCGTCACCTCCGGGATGGACGTGGTCGACAAGATCAAGAAGGGCTCCAAGGCCAATAACGGCACGGTTCAGGACCCCGACAAGATCGTGAAGATGACCCTCGGAGGCGGCCAATAGCGGCCGGACGCACCGCGTGTCGCCGGGCCGGCCGTCGCGCCGGCCTCCTGGTGGCCGGGCTTGCCGTGTCCGCCGTCCTGCCCGCGGCCCTGCTCGCACCGGGCAGGGCGAATGCGTTCGAGGGCATTGAACCCTGGCGCACCCTGCCCCAGACCTTGCGGGGCACGCAGCGGGTGCCGCTGCCTGCGGCGGAAACGGAGCCGGCCCCGGCCGACACCTTGCGGGCACTCTATCCGGCGCTCGCCGCCTGCTGGCAGGTGCCCGAGGGCTTGAGCCGGTTCGAGCGGGCGGAGATCACGGCGCGGCTCTCGCTGCGCCGGGACGGCTCGGTGATCGGCACGCCGCAGATCACCTTCGCCAAGGCGCCGGGCGACGCCCGGACCCGGGACATCCTGATACGGGCGACGCTCGACGCGATCGCCCGCTGCACGCCGGTCCGGATCACCCCGGCTCTCGGCGGCGCCATCGCGGGGCGCCCCCTGGCGCTGCGCTTCATCTACGACGGACCCAGAGGACAGGGAATTTAAGCCATGGCAGAGACGAACGAGACCATCGTCCTGGAGACCACGAAGGGCCGCGTCGTCATCGCGCTGCGCCCCGATCTCGCCCCCAACCACGTCGAGCGGATCAAGACGCTGGCGTCCCAGGGCTTCTACGACGGCGTGCCGTTCCACCGGGTCATCGACGGCTTCATGGCCCAGACCGGCGATCCGACCGGTACCGGCTCCGGCGGCTCCGAGCTGCCCGACCTCAACGCCGAGTTCAACGCCGAGCCGCACGTGCGCGGCACCTGCTCGATGGCGCGCACCAACTTCCCGCACTCGGCGAACTCGCAGTTCTTCATCTGCTTTGCCGATGCCCGCTTCCTCGACCGCCAGTACACGGTGTGGGGCAAGGTGATCGAGGGCATGGAAGTGGTCGACACGATCAAGCGCGGTGAGCCCGTGCGCGATCCGGACCGGATCGTGAAGGCGACCGTGGCCGCGGCGTAAGACCCAACCGGCGATGAGGTGTCCTCATCGCCGGTTGCCCCATGCTGCGGGGCGGCGGGCATTGGCCGGACGCAGATGCTTTAGAAATCGATTCTTTGAAGGCCGACCCTCCGTCGGCTTCCCTGCAGCTGTGACATCCAAACTCACGGCAGCTCGGCCGTGCGGAAAGATCGCTTGGGTTGGGAGGTGGTCATCGGCTCACCACCGGGAGGCCGACTTCCGCTTTGCGCTCATCCCGTGATTCACGGAGCCTACCAGCCACCCTCGCGGCACAACGCGAGCAGATAGCGAAGCCGTGGATCGCGATTTCCGCGGCGGGCCATCGCGCGCCCGTTGGCGCAGGTCTGCCGGGTTCTCGCCTCGCTCGGTTCGGCACGTCTGGGCTCGGCGCGTCGTGACCGGACGCCCCTGCGCTCCGCGTATCCGCGTTCAGCGTAACCCCGTGCCATGCCGGAAAGCACCTGACCCTGCGCGATCATCGCCGGATCCAGGGCGAATGAGATGGTGGGCGTCGCGATCATGAGCGCCGTTGCCAGAAAGAAGGTCCGCCGCATCGTTCCCTCCTGATCGAACCGGACTGGGCGCGCCGCTCCGCGCGACGGGGATGACACCGCTCATGCCGAATGGCGCCCCGACTGGCCCGTACCGGTCTCCCTCGATGCCGGCGGCTTCCATTCTCTCAACAGAGCCGTGACGGCATCATCCGATGTTTGAACTTTGCAAGTCTGACGTGGGTTTGTGTGGTTTTTGTGCTCAAATAATCCGGATGTCTTCTTACCTATAAAACCCGATTGAGGCGTGTTCCGAGATTTTGATCGCCATCAATATATAGATTGTTGAGTAAATCGTATGTTCGGTCATGTCTGGGTGATCCGGCATTCTTCGACCGTCGGCAGGAAAGCCTTTTCGAAATCTAAGAAAGATTGCAGGCCCCCCGCATCGGCAGGAAAATTGAGTTGGCTCTGTTATGATGCAGTATCCGCGGGATCGCTGCGGGGCTTCATATCTCCTCGCGAGCGTGGGCGAAGCGGTGACGGCGCCGGTCCGGATCCGATTCGGTCAACCGGAAATCATACTAGAGGAGCCCACGACACTTCCGGTCACCGGACGCTTCTCTGGGCAGGACGGCGCAGCGGCGGTTTTGTGAGAGCCGCCGGGGCCGCAATGACTCCATTCTCGCCCCCGCATCCGCGAGGCACTCCCCCCGAGGAGGAAGGGAGCGGCTTGTAGCTCACCCCTCCGGCGGCTGCCTGAGGCCCGCCGCCTCCTCCAGCCACGTCAGGATCTCCGGCGCCCGCCAGGGCTTCGGCATGAAGGTCGCGGTGACGCGCAGGTCGCTCGGCTGGTCGCCCGCATCGCCCGAGGTCAGCAGCATGCGGATGCGCGGCCAGGTCACGCCGATGATCCGTGCCAGCTCGAAGCCGCCGATCGTGCCCGGGGTGCGCACGTCGGAGAACACCACGTCGATCCCGTCGCCCCGCTGGCGCAGGATGTCGAGGGCGCGCTCGGCCGTCTCGGCCTCGATCACCTCGAAGCCCTTCTCCTCCAGGAGCTCGGCCGCGAGGTAGCGCTCGTCGGGCTCGTCCTCGACGACGAGGATGACGGGCCGGCGGTCTGTGGGTCGTGCGTCACTCATGACCGGTCACTCATGACCCTGGCTTATCTTGAGAGTGCGGGGAAAACGCAGATTGCGCATCCCGCGCGACATCCTCCGGCAAAGTCCCCGGCAGACATTACGATAGAACGGCGAGGGCAAACGTCTGTCGTTCAAGGGCAACAGCGGGCGGATTTGTTGCTCTCGGGTCGAGTCGGCATGCAGTTTCGGATGAGATAAGCCGCCGCACCCGCGCTGCGTGCAGGACTCGACAGGCCGGGCCGCCTCGATTCGATGGTCAAGGGCGGATTCGGAATAAAATCCGCCTTTTCAACAAGGATGGCAACAACAGAGCGGTTGACGGGTTACGGCTCAGGTGTGTTCACTATTTGTTCTAAGAAACACATCGAAAGCCGGCCTCCGAACCCATGCCCCCTCCCCGATCTCCCGCCGCGCCGACCCTGGCCGAGCTTCGCCGGCTGACGGATTCCGCCGGAGGGACTCTCGGGCCCGACGCTGCTCCTACCCTGCCCTTCGGGATCGCCGGGCTCGATGCCGCCCTGCCCGGCGGCGGGCTGGCGCTCGGGGCGCTGCACCAGATCCACGAGGGCGGTCCGCGCGGGCGCTACGCCGCCACCGCCGTGCTGTTCGCCGGCGGCATCCTCGCCCGGCTCGACGGTCCCGTGCTGTGGTGCCTGCACAGCCGCGACCTGTTCGCTCCGGCTCTCGCCCGCGTCGGCCTCCATCCCGACCGGGTCGTCTATTGCGAGACCTGGCGGGACGCCGAGGTGCTGCCGGCCATGGAGGAGGGCCTGCGCCATCGCGGGCTGGCCGGCGTCGTCGGCGAACTCACCCGCATGGCGCTCACGCCCTCGCGCCGGCTCCAGCTCGCGGCCGAGGGCTCGGGCGTCACGGCCCTCGTCGTGCACCGCCTCTGCGCCGGCGAGGCCGCCGAGCCGGAGCCCTCCGCCGCGCGAACCCGCTGGCGGGTGGCGCCCGCCCCTTCCGAGGGAAGCGACCGCCGCCTCGACCGTCGACTGGGCCGTCCGCGCTGGCGGCTCGACCTGCAGCGCTGCCGCGGCGGGGCGCCGGGCGCTTGGATCGTGGAGGCTTGCGATGCGCAGGGTCGTCTCGCTCTACCTGCCGTCCTGGCCGACCGACCGGCTGCGCCGGAGCGGGTCCGCCGCGCCGCCGCAGGGTGAGCCCCTCGTCACCGTGGCGCAGGACGGCGCCCGGCGCGGGCTGGCCGGCGTGGACACCGCCGCCCGCCGCCTCGGCCTGCATCCCGGCATGAGTGCCGCCCACGCCCAGGCGCTGGTGCCCGGCCTGCACCTCGTCCCCGCCGACGAGGCCGCCGACGCGGCGGCGCTAGAGCGGCTCGGCCTGTGGTGCCAGCGCTACGCGCCGATCGTCGCCCTCGACCCGCCCGACGGGCTGATGATCGACATCACCGGCGCCGCCCATCTCCACGGCGGCGAGGCGCCCCTGCTCGCCGACCTGTCCGTGCGTCTGGAGCGGACGGGAATCGCTGCGCGGCTGGCGCTCGCCGACACGCCGGGCTGCGCCTGGGGTGTGGCCCGCTTCGGCGAGGGCGGGATCGTGCTCCGGGGCGAGGCGGGGCAGGCGATCGCGGGGCTGCCGGTGGCGGCCCTGCGTCTCGACTTCGGGGCGGTGCGGGCGTTGCAGGACGTCGGCATCACTCGCGTGGGCCATCTCCTCGACAAGCCGCGGTCGTCGCTCAGGCTGCGCTTCGGCGCCGAGTTGCTGTTCCGCCTCGACCGGGCGCTGGGCCGCGAGCCGGAGCCGCTGACGGCGCTCGCCGCGCCCGAGACGCCGCGCGTGGCCCTGCGCTTCGCCGAGCCGGTCGGCGCCCGCGAGAGCCTGGAGCGGATCGTGGCCGACCTCTGCGCCCGGCTCGTGCCGGAACTGGAGCGGCGCGGTCTCGGCGCGCGCCGCCTCGACCTCGTCTTCGCCCGCGTGGACCGCCTCGATCAGGCGATCCGCATCGGCACGGCGCGGCCGAGCCGCGATGCGCGCCACCTCGCCCGGCTGCTCGCCGAGTGCCTGTCCCTGGTCGATCCCGGCTTCGGCATCGAGGAGGCGGTCCTGTCCGCCTCCCGCGTCGAGCCCCTGGCCGAGCGTCAGGATTCCCATCTTGCCGCCGGCCCGCAGGCGCCGGACCTCGCCGCCCTGGTCGATACCCTGCTGGTGCGCCTCGGCGCGGCGCGGGTCTACCGGCTGGCCCCCGTGGAGAGCGATCTGCCCGAGCGGGCGGTGCGCCGCGTGCCGGCGCTCGCCGATCCCCTCGGCGCGGTCTGGCCCGCCGACCTACCGCGCCCGGCCCGCCTCCTGGCACCCCCCGAGCCGGTCACGGCCGTGGCCGAGATCCCCGACGCCCCGCCGCTGTTCTTCGTCTGGCGCAACACCCGCCACGCGATCGCCCGGGCCGACGGGCCGGAGCGCATCCTCGGCGAGTGGTGGGTGGCGGAGGCGGAGGCCGACCTCACCCGGGACTATTACCGGGTCGAGACGGAAGCCGGTGAGCGCTTCTGGCTGTTCCGCGACGGGCCGATGGAGGCACAGGGCCGCTGGTGGCTGCACGGGCTCGGCGAGGCGTGAGCATTCCGGAGCTTCAGGTCACGACGCATTTCTCCTTCCTGCGCGGCGCCTCGAGCCCGGAGGAGCTGTTTTCCGCAGCAAGCCTGCTCGGCATCCCGGCGCTCGGGATCACCGATCACGGCTCGCTCGCGGGGATGGTGCGGGCGCATCAGGCGGCCAAGGTCACGGGCGTGCGCCTCGTCGTCGGCTGCCGGCTCGACCTCGATGATTTTTCCTCGCCGCTGCTGGTCTATCCGACCGACCGGGCCGCCTACGGCCGGCTCTGCCGCCTGCTCAGCCTGGGCAAGGCCCGCGGCGGCAAGGGCCGCTGCCGCCTGACATGGCGCGATGTCGAAGCGTGGCAGGAGGGGCTTTTCGCCATTTTGCTCGCCGAACGGCCGGAGCCGACGCTGCCGGGCAATCTCGTCCAACTCAAAAAAACATTCGGTGCCCGCGCCTCCTGCGCCCTGACCCGCCGCTTCCGGCCCGACGACGCCGACCGGCTCGACGCCGTGGCCGCCGCCGCCCGCGCCGCGCGGGTGCCCTGTGTCGCCACCGGCGACATCCTCTACCATGTCGCCGGCCGGCGCCGGCTTCAGGACGTGGTCACCTGCATCCGGCTCGGCCTCACCATCGACCGGGCGGGGTTTGCCAAGGAGCGCCACGCCGACCGCTTCCTCAAGCCCCCGGACGAGACCGCGCGCCTGTTCGCCCGCTTTCCCGAGGCGCTGGCGCGAGCGGGCGAGATCGCCGCCGCCTGCCGTTTCTCGCTGGACGACCTCGCCTACACCTACCCCACGGAGACCCGCGAGGACGGGCTCTCGCCGCAGGAGCGCCTGGAGGTCCTGACCTGGGCCGGCGCGAAACGGCGCTATCCGGCCGGCGTGCCGGAGGCGGTTACGCGCCAGCTGCGCCACGAACTCGACCTGATCGGGCGTCTCGCCTACGCCCCCTACTTCCTCACGGTCGAATCGATCGTCCGTTTCGCGAACGAGCAGAAGATTTTGTGCCAGGGGCGCGGCTCGGCGGCCAATTCCGCGGTCTGCTTCTGCCTCGGCATCACCTCGATCGATCCGATCCGGCAGAACCTGCTGTTCGAGCGCTTCGTGTCGGAGGCGCGCCGCGAGCCGCCCGACATCGACGTCGATTTCGAGCACGAGCGCCGCGAGGAGGTGATCCAGTGGATCTTCCAGACCTACGGCCGCCACCGCTCCGCGCTCACCGCCATCGTCAGCCGCTTCCGCTCGCGGGGGGCGCTCCGCGAGGTCGGCAAGGTGATGGGCCTGCCCGAGGACGTGACCGGCGCCCTCAACCGCCTGACCTGGTCCTGGAGCAGCGAGGGCGTCGGCGAGCGCGAATTGCGCGAACTCAACCTCAATCCCGAGGATCGGCGCCTGCGCCTGACGCTCGAGATCGCCCGCGAGCTGATCGGCACCCCGCGCCACCTCTCCCAGCATCCCGGCGGCTTCGTGCTGACGCTGGACCGGCTCGACGAACTGGTGCCGGTCGAGCCGGCGGCGATGGCCGACCGCCAGGTCATCGAGTGGGACAAGGACGACATCGACGCCCTCAAGTTCATGAAGGTCGACGTGCTCGGGCTCGGCATGCTCGGCTGCCTGCGCCGCGCCTTCGATTTGCTGGCCGAGGTCAAGAACGACCCGCACGACCTCGCCTCGATCCCCTCAAAGGATGAGCCGACCTTCGCGATGATCCGGCGCGCCGACACCCTCGGCGTCTTCCAGATCGAGAGCCGCGCGCAGATGGCGATGCTGCCGCGGATGGCTCCGAAAGAATTCTACGACCTCGTGATCGAGGTGGCGATCGTGCGCCCCGGCCCGATCCAGGGCGACATGGTCCACCCTTATCTGCGGCGCAGGGAAAAGCTTGAAGAGGTGACCTACCCGACGCCCGAGCTGAAGGCGGTGCTGGAGAAGACGCTGGGCGTGCCGCTGTTCCAGGAGCAGGCGATGCAGGTGGCGATGGTCGGCGCCGGCTTCTCGGCCACGGAGGCCGACGAACTGCGCCGCTCCATGGCGACCTTCAAGTTCACCGGCGGCGTGCACCGCTTCCAGACACGGCTGGTCGAGGGCATGATCGCCAACGGCTACGCCCGGGATTTCGCCGAGCGTACCTTCAAGCAGCTCGAAGGTTTTGGGTCCTACGGCTTCCCTGAGAGCCACGCCGCCTCCTTCGCGCTGCTCGCCTACGCTTCCTCCTGGATGAAGTGCCACCATCCGGACGTCTTCTGCGCCGCGCTCCTCAACGCGCAGCCGATGGGCTTCTACGCGCCCGCGCAGATCGTCCGCGACGCCCGCGCCCACGGCGTCGTGATCCGTCCCCTCGACGTGAATTATTCGGATTGGGACTGCACCCTCGAATCCCTCGGTGATGGCCGAAAACTGTTTGCCGTGCGCCTGGGCCTGCGCCTTGCGGGCGGCCTGGCCGAACGGGACGGGCAGCGCCTCGTGGCGGCGCGCGGCGGGCGGCCCTTCACCTCCCTGCCCGAACTGGCGGACCGATCCGGCATCCCGGCCGCCGGCCTGACCTGCCTCGTGCGGGCCGACGCGTTCCGTTCGCTGGGGCTGAACCGGCGCGAGGCCGCTTGGGCGACCAAGGCCTTGGGCCCTGACGCCCTGCCCCTCTTCGCCGCCCTGCCGGAACCGTCCGCGCCGATGGCGGTCGAGCCGCCTGTGACCCTGCCGGCGATGAGCGCGGGCGGCGAGGTGGTGGCCGATTACTGCGCCAAGGGCCTCAGCCTGCGCGCCCACCCCCTCGCCTTCCTGCGGGGGACGCTGGCCGGTCTGGGGGCGCGGCCCTGCGCGGCGCTCGATCGGGCGGGCAACGGCGCGTCGATCGTCGTGGCCGGCATCGTGTTGATGCGCCAGCGGCCGGGCTCGGCCAAGGGCACGATGTTCATGACCCTGGAGGACGAGACCGGCATCGCCAACCTGATCGTCCGGCCCGAACTGTTCGACCGCCAGCGCCGGGTCGTGCTCGGCGCCCGGCTGATGGCCTGCCGCGGCCGGGTGCAGAGGGTCGGCGACGTCGTCCACCTCGTGGCGGCGGAACTCTACGACCGCTCCGGCCTGCTACGACGGATCGACGAGGACGAGGCGGTCATCGCGCTCCGCACCGGCCGCGGCGACGAGACCGGCCAGGGCGCCCGGCCCGACCCGCGGGCGTCGGCGCTGCCGGTGCGGGCGCGGAATTTCCGGTAGAGCGAAGCCCGATCAACTTGACCCGGCGAGGGGCCGCTCTCGACCGAGGCCGTGTGAAAACGTGAGAGGTATCGGTTGCGGCAGAAGGTTATTCCCCAAGGCGCTGTGTGAAGCGTCGAAAAGGACGCATTGCCGCCATCAGCATGACTGCCTTGCGAGTTGGACTCCTCGTCAAGCAGAAGATTGTTCTACGGTCTCGCAGCGTGTCTTCGTTTTCACACAGCCTCGACCCATTCCAGACCCTGGGATGGTCCGCTTTCGGGCTATCGATTAGGCGGGGACTTACGACTAGGTCGGATGGTTTTCGGCCGTTCCGCTGAAGAGACCAACACCAAAGAATGCTGTTGTTGAGCTGACGAGGCTTTAGCGCAGCCTCGTCACGTTGCTCAGTCGAAGACGAGGCTCGCCGCTGCGGTGGCTAAGCCCAACCCAACTCCGTCACTGCTCTGGCGTCGTTCCAGATCTTCGTCAGCCCGACGATTTTATCACCCTCGAATTGCATAACATAGACGTAGTCGGTCGACGTGCTCTTGCCCGTCGGCGGGCAGGGGCCGCCTTCTCCCGTATGGGTTCCGTGGAAGATCCCGTAGGCCGCAACGTTTCGGCGCTCCTCGTCCGTGGCGAAGGACTTTACCTCGTACCGACCGTCGGGGATGAAGGTCAGAAGCCCCTTCATCCACTCTGTGTAGTCCCGTAGCGAGGTGACGCCGGCCAGGGCGTCGGCCTGAGCCGAGAAGGTCGCGTCAGGAGTGCAATAGCGCTCGCAGTTCTCCCATCCTCCACCCGTCTCACAGGCGTCGAAGAAAGCCTTCGCAATCGTCTTGATGTCGCTCATTATCGAACTCATTCCTTTCCCGTTGCTGCGGACGTCGCTTGTAGAGGATGCCCGCTTTTGAGAGAGCTGGCGACAACGCTTCGTACGCCCGGTTCAGGTCGAGGGCGGAACGTCCACTCCCCGGCGCGGAGTCGAGTTCCGCTTGCCACCGATTGCAGGCCTCTGGCTCCATGGGTCTTCGAAGGCATCAAGCCCTGCCTGTCTGCAAAGACCGCCTCAACTCTGAAGCTGTCCGGCAGCTAATGCATCCTTGCGAACGCTCGGTGCCCAAGCGAAAAGCAATATGTCACGTCTGAAGCCAACTATCTCAATCGAGGCGCTCGGGCGGCAGGATTTGCCTGCCGCGCTCAGCATCCAAGCAGAGACGTACCCGACGTTTCTCATCGAGGACGAAGACACCTTTCTGAGCCGGATCAACCGGACAGCTTCATATTGCCTCGCAGCGAAACATGGAGAAGAATTGCTGGGATACCTGCTTGCTCATAGTTGGCGCCGCCAGTCGCCGCCTCCTTTAGGGACGGTACTTCCGGATGACGTACCGAGCGAGGTGCTCTTCATACATGATCTTGCGGTGTCGTCTGCGTATCGTGGGCTGATGGTCGGTCAAAGGCTCATCACGCGCGCGTTCGAGTTGGCGGCTCAAGACGGTCTTCGCAGCGCAGAGTTGATCGCGGTGGAAGGCGCAGCAGATTACTGGCGCCGGCTCGGGTTTGTCGAAGGAGAAGTTTCGAGGAAATTTCTGGAAAAGCTTGAGACGTATGGACCTTCTGCACGGTGGATGACTTGCGAAGTTCCGCTCAAGCGCTGACTCGGCAGACGGCAGCCGATCCCACATCCTCGTCGCCCGGTTTATAGGTTCACGAAACAATCCAGATCAGGTGGTAGGGAAGACGTCTGCAATTCATCCTGAGCGATCATCGTAGTGACGTGCGGGGTATGCCGAAAAGGTGTAGACCAGCGGACGCTGATCAGGATGTGCGGTGCTGCGATGAGCCTGCTCCTAAGCTTCGCACCGTTCTTCGCCTTCGCGGTGCTTATCCACCTCGGCTACGTCGAGGCGGCGCTCTGGGCCAGTGCACTCGTCGCGGGCCTCCTCCTGATCCGCGATCGGCTTGTGCTCGGCCGCTCCTTGAAGATCCTGGAGATCGCCACGCTCCTGTTGTTCACTGCCCTCGCGCTTTACACGCGGGCCACAGGGCAAGATTGGACAATCCCGGCCGTGCGTCTCGTGGTGGATGCGGGTCTGCTGCTGATCGTGCTCGCCTCGCTCGCGGCGGGGCAGCCGTTCACGCTCCAATACGCCCGTGAGGGCGCCCCGGCGGAGGTCTGGGACCATCCGCGCTTCCGAGCGGTCAATCGCACCATTTCCCTCGTTTGGGCCGCGGCCTTCGCAGTGCTGGTTCTGGCCGACGCGGCGATGCTCTGGGTCCCGGAAATCCCCAGGCGCCTGGACATCATCGCGACGGTGCTTGCGCTCGTGGGCGCCTACAAGTTCACGGCCCGCGCGACCGCACAGGCGTCAGGCCCGGCGTGAACATTCCGAACGATACGGGAGCGGCACGCGAGGGGGCGGCACGCCCTCAGATCGACGTGCCGGAGCAGCGTCCGATCGCGTAGCTTCACGGTCCGCGGCAACACGGATGAACGCTCGGCTGGCCCGTCCAGCCCGAGACTTCAACCTGAATTTGCGGCTGGGAATGCCCGAGGCCGCCAGATCCCATGCCGCGGCCGTGTACCGTGGCATTGCCATTGGAGGTCGCCCCAAGGTTTTGATTGGGCGGTATCTTTTTTGGCGGGCCGGTCTCCACGTCGTCGGACGATGCTCCGGGCCAATGATGGCGCTCCACCCTCGGCGGCCTTGGACCGTCGTCCCGGGCATCGCGTTTCGATCGAAATCCTCATCCTGGCGATGAGACCGGCACGAGGGGCTTCTCCGACGCCTCTCCCTCCACGGTGACGGCCCACGATCAGCCGACAGAACACGATGGCTTCCTGCCGAGTTAGCTTCGAGGAAAGGGACGCCACGATGATCCTGCGCACAGGCGCGAGTTGGCTCGGACTGTTCGCCCTCTACCTCGGGCTGGCGGGCCAAGCCGGCCTGCACGAGGCGCTGACCGGCGCGGTCGTCGCCGGCCTGCTGACGCTCTGGGCCGGACGCATCCGGGGACATGCCGCGCGGCGCTTCGCTGTCCCGGCCGGCGCGGCGCGCCATGTCGGACGGGGGCTCGCCGGTCTCGTCCCGGCCACGGCGCGGACCGGGCGGGTGCTGCTGCGAGCGGCCTTCGCGGGCGGTCATCCGGGCCACGCCCTGCGCCGCCCCTTCCGGCACGGTCCCGCGGATGACCCGGCCGAGGCGGGGCGCCGGGCCTGCGCGGTGCTCCTCGCCTCGCTCAGCCCCGACAGCTTCGTCCTGCGTGCCGATCCCGGCCGCGACGAGGCGCTGATCCACGCGCTGGGCGAACCCGGCCCCACCCCCGACCCGCGCTGGCTGGCATGAGCGAACTCTGGCTCGTCGCCGCGCTGGCACTGTTGCCGCCCTTCGCCCTCGCCGTGGTCGCGAGCGGGCGCGGGGCCCTTCGCATCCGCCTCGTCGCCGTGCAGTTCGCGACCTCGCTCGCCACCCTGCTCCTCGTCGCCCTGAGCTTCGCCCTCGATCAGCCCGCGACCATCGACCTCGCGCTGGCCCTCGCGGTGCTGACGCTGCCGGGCACCCTGCTCTTCGCGCTGTTCCAGGAGCGCTGGCTATGAGCGTCGGTGTCATGCTCTGCCTCGCGCTGGCGGTCCTCTCCGCCTGGATCGCCGCCGTAGCCCTCTGGCGTCTGCGCACGCCGCTGGAGCGGCTGCACGCCGTCACCTTCGTCAACGTCGCCGGGGGCGGGACGGTGCTGCTCGCCGCTTGTCTGACCGACGGATTCTCGTCGCGGGTGCTCAAATGCGCCGCGATCTGGCTCGTGACGCTGCTGATCGGCGCGCTCCTCGGCCACATGACGGGACATGCCCTGCAGATCCGCGACGGGGAGCGGCGATGACCATCCTCGTCGCCGCGCTTCTGCTCCTCGCCGCCCTGTCGGGCCTCCTCGTGGTGCTGTCCCGCGATCCGCGGCGGCAGGTTTTCGCCATGGCCGGCAACGGGCTCGTGCTCGGGCTGCTGTTCCTCGTGCTCCAGGCGCCCGACGTCGCCCTCTCGGAAATCGCCGTCGGCACCGCGGTCACGCCGCTGCTGTTCCTGGCCGCGCTCGCCGCCATCCGCATGGACCGAGCCAAGCGATGATGGCGCCGGGAGGGCCGCAATGACGCCCCGCTGGCGTCTCCTCCTGCTCGCGCTGGCGCTGCTGGTCCTGACGCCGGCCGTCCTCCGGATCGCGTTGTCCCTGCCCGCATTCGGCGCGCCGACCGCCGCCCTGGGCCAGACGATCAACGCCCTGGTGCCGGATCTGCGCCGCGTCACCAACATGGTGGCGGCGGTCAATTTCGACCTGCGCGGCATCGACACGCTGGGGGAGGAATGCATGCTGCTCTGCGCCGTCACCGGGGCGACGGTGCTGCTGCGCGGCGCCCGGGGCGAGCGCGACACCGCGCGGGCCGGCCACCTGCCCGGCCGGCCGGTGACGCCGCGGGCCGACGCCACGGTCTTGCTCTGCCGCCTCTTCGCGACGCTGACCCTGATGGTCGGGCTCTCTGTGGCACTCCACGGCATGACCACGCCCGGCGGCGGCTTCCAGGGCGGCGTGATCGCCGCCTCCGGCTTGCTGCTGCTCTATCTCGGCGAGGGCTACGAGGGCTGGCGCGCACTCGTTCCGCCTCCGGTGCTCGCCGTGCTGGAAGGCGGCGGCGCCCTCCTGTTCGTGCTCTGCGCCGGCCTGCCGCTGCTCGCCGGCCATCCGGCGCTCGCGAACCGGCTGCCGCTCGGCGCTCTCAAGGATCTCTATTCCGGCGGGCTGATGGTCGTCGTCAACGTCGCGGTCGCCCTGTCGGTGGCGGGGAGTTTCGGCCTGCTGCTCGTCGAGTTCCTCGAAGAAACCCGCGAGGCCGACGACGATCCCGTTCCCGACGAGGAGGACTGATGAGCACCCTCGCGATGACGGCACTCCCGACGACGGCACTCCCGCTGAGCGCTCTTCCTTGGCTCGTCGCCGCGTGGCTGTTCGCGGTCGGCCTCTACGGCATCGTCACCTCGCGCCACTGCGTGCACCTCGTCGGCTGCCTGACGGTGTGCCAATCGGCGACCTACGTGCTGCTTCTGGGCCTCGGCTACGTCCACGAGGCCGGGCCGCCGGTCTTCTACGACCACCCGCCCGGCACGCCCGCGGTCGATCCGGTGGTGCAGGCGCTGGTGCTCACCGACATCGTCATCGGCGCCGCCGTCACGGCGCTGCTGCTCGCCATCGCGATCCAGGTGCAGAAGCGCCGCGGCACCCTCGACCCGCAGGTTCTGCGCCCCCTGCGCCCGCCGCCCTCTTCCGCCGAATGAGCCGCTCCGAGACGCTCCTGCCCGTCGCGGTGCTGCTGCCGCTCGGGGTCGCGACGGCGCTGCTGGCGCTGGCCCATTGGCTGCCGCCGCGGCTGCCGAAGATCGTGGCGATCCTCGTGGCGCTCGCCGTCTGCGCGATCTGCGTCGGCCTCGCCCATGCCAGCCTCGACGGACCGGTGCGGCACTGGTTCGGCGGCTGGACGCCCGACGCCGCCCACCGGCCCGGCGTGATCCTCGGCATCGGCTTCCAGGCCGATCCGGCGAGCGCGGCGCTCGCCGCCTTCTGCGGCCTGATGTTTGGCGCCACCTTCCTCTTCGCCTGGGGCTATTTCGACACCGAGCACGCGCATTTCCACGTGCTGATGCTGCTCTTCCTCGCGGCGATGGTCGGCTTCTGCCTGACCCGCGACCTATTCAACCTGTTCGTCTGGTTCGAACTGATGAGCGTGGCCGCCTTCGCGCTCACCGCCTATCCGCTCGGCCGCAGCGCGCTGGAGGGCGCCTTCAACTTCACGGTCACCAACGCACTGGCGAGCTTCCTGATGCTCGCCGGCACCGGCCTGCTCTACGCCCGCACCGGCAGCTTCGATTTCGCAACCATGGGCGAGGTGTTGGCCCGAACCGGCTCCGACCCGGTTCTGACCGGCGGATTCGTGCTGGTGGCCGCCGCCCTGCTGACCAAGGCGGCGATCCTGCCCTTCCATCTCTGGCTCGCCGATGCCCACGCGGTGGCGCCGAGCCCGGTCTCCGTGATCTTTTCCGGGGCGATGGTGAGCCTCGGCCTGTTCGGCCTCGCCAAACTCGTGGCCCAGGTCTTTTCCGGAAATGCCGAGGTGATGGGCCTCGTGCACGGCCTACTTCACGGGCTCGGGCTCGCCACGGCCCTGGTGGCCGGGTCGATGGCCTTCGCGCAGCGCCACTTGAAGCGGCTCCTCGCCTTCTCCACCATCGCCCATCTCGGGATCATGCTGACCGCGCTCAGCGCCGGAACCGGCACCGCCACCGCGGGTCTGCTGCTCTACATCGTCGGCCACGGGCTCACGAAGGGCGCCCTGTTCATGGTCGCCGGCATCCTACTGGCCCTGCGGCGCTCGGCGGACGAGATCGTCCTCTACGGCCGGGGCCGGGGTCTGTGGGCGCCCGCGCTCGCCATGGGGCTGGGTGGGCTTCTGCTCGGCGGCCTGCCGGTCGGCCTGATGCATGCGGGGACCGGTCTCATGGATCGTTCCGCGAGCCTCGCCGACCGGGCGGTCGTGGCGATCGCCACCGCCCTGACCGGCGCCGCGGTGCTGCGCGCGGCCGCCCGCATCTTCGCGGGCGCCAGCGGCGTGCCCGGGCCCGAACTCCTGGCGCCGACGGAGCGAGAGCGGGAGAAGCCCGACCGCCCGCTCTGGCTGATGGCACTCCCGGCGCTCGTCCTCGTCGCCCTTGCTCTGGCGCCGTCGTCGACCGTGATGCCCTTCCTCGGCGCCGCGGCGGCGCGCCTGCACGACCCGTCCGCCCCGCCGCTCGCCCTGCCCGAGGCCGGGTGGGGCAGCCCGGCCCCGCTGCTGCTGACCGCCGGCCTGCTCGCCCTCGCCCTGCTGCGCCGCCGTGCGCTGAGCGGCCTGGCCCGGGCGCTCGCGCGGAGTGAGAGAGCGGCGTTCGGCGCGCTCCAGGCGCTGCATAGCGGCTTGGTCGGCGATTACGTGACGTGGATGGCGGTGGGATTGGCGTTGTTCGCCCTCGCCGCCGGGTTCTCGCCGGGGTGATGTGCCGGCCGCGTCCTTCGCGCGCCTTCATGCATCGCATGCCGCGCTCGCCGGGTTGCCCAGCAGGAGACCGGCCGCACGCGCAGGGTCCCGACCGGGAAAGCAGAGGTCCGCCCGCCCTATGGAACTGACGTCCCCCAACCGCGACATCGCCCTCGTCTTCGGCGGCGGCAACGCGCTCGGCGCCTACCATGCCGGCGCCTTCGAGGTTCTGCAGGCCCGCGGCATCCGGCCGGACTGGCTGGTGGGCGCCTCGATGGGGGCGGTCACCGGGGCGATCATCGCCGGCAACGCGCCGGAGGACCGGATCGAGCGGCTCCACCGGTTCTGGAACGAGGCGACCCTGCATACGGGCCTCTCCGGCACCGACCTCCTGAAGCCGCGCCAGTACTACAACGCCCTGCACTCGCTCCTGACGCTGGCCTGGGGACGGCCCAGCATCTTCACGCACCGCTATCCCGGCCTGTGGTCGGCACTGCCATGGGTGCCCAACGACGTCGCCCTGTTCGATCATCGGCCCCTGCGCGATACGCTGGAGCGGCTCGTTGATTTCGAGCGCCTGAACCGGGCCGAGATCCGGCTCACGATCGCCTGCATCGACGTGGCGACCGGCGAGGAGGTCTATTTCGACAACACCCGCCAGGCGATCCGGCCCGAGCATGTCCTGGCGAGCGCGGCCCTGCTGCCGGCCTTCCCGCCGGTCGAGGTGGACGGGCGCCTGCTGTGTGATGCCGGCTACACCAACAACCTGCCGCTCGACCCGCTGTTCGAGCCCGAGCCGACCCGCGATCGGCTCTGCATCGCCCTCGACCTGTTCTCCCTGCGGGCCGATCCGCCGCGCTCGCTCGACGCGGTGCTGGAGCGGGCCAACGACCTCATCTTCGCCAGCGCCGCCCGGCGCGCGGTCGCCGGTCTCGCGCGCAGCTATGCCCTGCGCGAGCGGCTCGATCCGGACGGGCCGGTCGCGACGCTGCTGCACCTCGTCTACCGGGCCGGCGCCGACCAGCTCGCATCGAAGAGCTTCGACTTCTCGCCCTCCTCGATCCGCGACCGCTGGCAGGCGGGCGCCGGCGACATGGAGCGGGGACTCGGTCGGCTCGCGGCCCAGCCGCCTGCGCGGGGACGCTTCCGCTACGAGTGCCCATGATGGCGCGGCCACCGCGCGTGCCGAGAGGCGCCGGCCGATTCATCCGCTCGACCGCCCGGGACGGTGGCCGCTCGATCGACGTCGCGGCAAGCCCGCGCGGCGCTCGAACGGAGGCCGAATCCACCACCCCGACCGGTGCGGCGCGTCGCAGGATGGCCGGAGCCTCACGCTCCGCTTCTCGGCGCGACGTTCCGGAAGTCGAGCTGCGTCCGTCGCTTCAGATCTCGATCCGGCCGCCTCCCGGCGTGCTCCCCGCATCGAGTGCCACGCTCTTCACGATGGCGAAGACCGGGCGCCCGACCGTGAGCCCCAGGTCGCGGGCGGAGGCGCGGGTCAGGCGGGCGGCGAGGGTCGCCTCTCCGCAGGTCACCTCGACGAGGCAGGCCGTCCCCTCCTCGCGCAGGGTGGCGACGTGGCCCGGCAGGACGTTGCGGGCGCTCAGATCCTCGGGCCGCGCGAGCGCCAGCAGCACGTCGCGGGCGGGCACCCGCAGATTGAGGCGGCGTCCCTCGGGGGCGTCGATCAGCGGCAGATCGAGGGGGCCGGCCGGGCCGGTCAGGCGCGTCAGCCCGGTTTCGGGATCATGGTGCTCGACCCGCATGGCGAGCACGCTGCCGGCTTCCGCGCCGTCGGGGATCAGGTCCGGCCGGCGCAGCACGGCATCGACCGGGCCGCTGGCCGCCACGCGGCCGGCCTCCAGCACCACCACGGTGGAGGCGAGGCGGGCCACCTCCGCCACCGAGTGGCTGACATAGACGACGGGCAGGCCCGCCTCGTCGCGCAGCCGCTCGATATAGGGCAGGATCTCGCGCTTGCGGGCCTCGTCGAGCGCCGAGAGCGGCTCGTCCATCAGCAGCAGCCTCGGGCGCGCGAGCAGCGCCCGGCCGATCGCCACCCGCTGCCGCTCGCCCCCCGACAGGCCGGCGGGTCGCCGTTCCAGCAGCGGAGCGATCCCGAGGAGATCGGCCACCGCATCGAGGCTCGGGCCCCCCGTGCCGCGGGCGAAGAAGCGGCCGAAGCGCAGGTTCTGCCGTACGCTGAGATGCGGCATCAGCCGCGCCTCCTGGAACACGCAGCCGATCCGCCGCCGATGCACCGGCACGCGGATGCCGCGCTCCGTGTCGAGCAGCACCGTGCCGTCGGCGACGATGCGTCCGCGCTGCGGCTGGATCAGTCCGGCGATAAGGTCGATCACCGTGGTCTTGCCCGAGCCCGAGCGCCCGAACAGGGCGGTGAGCCCGTCGCCCGCGCTGAAGGCGACGTCGAGCGCGAACCCGTCGCGGCGGAGGGAAACGTCGACGTCGATGGTCATGCAGCCTCGGTCCGAACCCGTGCGGCCGGCTTCTCAGCAAAAACGGTGCGGAGACAAGAGGCTCGATGTGCGGCCTGCCGCGTTGTCGGCGCAGGATCGAAAAAGGCGCACGATGATCACCGTTCACCATCTGGAGAACAGCCGCTCGCAGCGGGTGCTGTGGCTGCTCGAGGAACTCGGGCTCGACTACACCGTGAAGCGCTACGCTCGGGAACCCGCGACGATGCTGGCGCCGCGCGCGCTGCGGGCGGTGCATCCGCTGGGCAAGTCGCCGGTGATCGAGGCCGATGGGCGGGTGGTGGCGGAGACCGGTGCCATCGTGGAATTCCTCACCGCCCGCGCCGACGGCGCGCTGGTGCCGCCGCCCGCCACGCCGGAGCGGGACCGCTACACCTACTTTCTGCACTACGCGGAGGGCTCGGCGATGCCGCCGCTCCTGCTCAAACTGGTATTCTCGCAGCTCGCTCCGCGAAGCCCCGCCCTGCTGCGCCCGCTGGTGCGAGCGATCGCGGCCCGGGTGACGGGCGGCTTCGTCGATCCGGAGCTGCGCCGCCACGCCGCCTATTGGGAGGCGGAATTGGCCGAACGGCCGTATTTCTGCGGCGACGCCTTCACCGCCGCCGACATCATGATGAGCTTCCCGCTGGAGGCGTTCGCCGCCCGCGGCACCGGCGCGGGGCCGCGGGTAACGGATTGGCTGGCGCGCCTCCACGCACGGCCCGCCTACGCACGGGCGCTGGAGCGGGGCGGGCCCTACGCCTACGCGTGAGGCGTCGGGGCCGCCGATGACGACACCCGCCGGCCTCCTCCGCGAAGGCACGTTCGGTGGGGATCGCGGGCCCTGAGACCGGTCTTCGCCCCGCGCCGATCCCCGAGATCCGGCCTCGGTCGATCCGACGGTCCCGACTTGATGCGAACACGTTGTCCGCAGCAAGGAGCTGTGGCCCGCCTCCGATCACCTGCTCATCTTGTTGTTCGATGACGGCACCGCTCCGACTGCATCGATGATCGTCTCGCTCGACCCGCTTCAACAGCCGACGCAGATATCTTTCATAAGGAAACTATCCTTGAACTGAGGTGCTGTGTTCTGTGCGGCCTCGCCACGCGTCTGCGTGTCCACGGCGCGCGGGCGTGGCATCACCCGCCCGGTCGGCGCGGTATATGGCGCTGTTATCGTCGTCTCCGGGCCGCCGCCTGTTCCGGTCCGGGCCGGCTGATTCATGGCATGTGCCGCCGTATTCGAGAGCAGGCAGCCCAAACCGACGAGCGCGATCTTGAGAAATTTCGTTTCGGTCACGCATCGCCTCCCGTGCTGATGTGGAGTTGATTTTTGCGGAAATAGAATATCTATGCTGTATTATTGAATAAGAAAATATAATTCTTGCATATTTGGTGCTTATTCAGAAAACGTTTTGCATTTAATGCTTTAATTATCTTATAAATATTATTTTATCGACGCTTACGATCTTATAATATTTCAATAAAATCAACGCGTCCCGGGGAGATAACAAATCAATGGGTTCGCTCGACGTCCGCCACTTTGGTAGCTCTTTGCATGGCCAATGGAGCCGGTCATATCCTGGGTTGGATTTCCGCCCGAGTGTTTCACGACGATGTCGCAGTAGGCCCGATTGGGATCGGATGCGCTGCGGAGGTCCATCGTGCGCCGCGCCGTGGCCGAGGTCGGATGAAGGGCACCTGCCGTCGCGACAAGCATTGCGAGGGCATAGGTCAATCCGCGAGGCAACAAATCTCTCCTGACTTACAGAGAAAAGCCCAGACATGAGGCACATTGCTCAAATATACGTCTGGTTTCTTGAGCCAAGTGCGAAATAACACATCAGAAATAATGCAATAAAAATTGGCAAAGCCTAAATTTTTGCACGGATTAAAACTGAGATTTGATCGTATGGTCTATCCCGAAGGGAGGGATCGATCCGACTATACGATAGGGGCCGCTTGGATGCGGAGAGTCTGCGCATCGGGCGCCGAGGGCGCGTCGCGCAGGCTCGATCCGGTCCCGGCGCGTGACCACGCACCACCTTCGCCCGTGTCGCGCACGGTCGGGGCGGATGGCTCGACGCTCCGCAACCAAGGCCGTCGCCGGGATTGCACCGTTCGAATTCGTTGTTCCGCAAACCTTCGAGCGCCTGCCGAGCGCGGAAGGCCCGCGTCGATATCGGCGTCTCCGCGATGCACGGGCGTGGCCGTTTCGAGAATTGAGAGAAAGGGGCGACATCCCGGTCGACCGGCCGCGGTGGCTGTCGCCCTGCCGATCGGCAGGCGGTCCTCGGCTGTCCCTACCGCCCTGCCCCGATCCGCCGGCTCATGCGCCGCGCCAGCGCCTCCGAGGCTACCAGCGCCAGCATCGAGACCGCGACCGAGATCAGGGTGAGGCGCAGCGCCCCCGCCTCCCCACCCGGCACCTGGGTCAGCGTGTAGATCGCCGAGGGCAGGGTCTGGGTCTCGCCGGGGATGTTGGAGACGAAGGTAATGGTCGCGCCGAACTCGCCCATCGCCTTGGCGAAGGCGAGCACCGCGCCCGCCAGGATTCCGGGCAGGCTGAGCGGCAGGGTCACGCTGAGGAACACCAGGGGTGGGGCCGCGCCGAGGGTCGCCGCCGCCTGTTCGAGCCGGCGATCCACCGCCTCGATCGACAGGCGCATCGCCCGCACCATCAGCGGGAAGCCCATCACCGCGCAGGCGAGCGCCGCGCCAGTCCAGCGGAACGAGAACACGACGCCGATCTCGGCGAGCCACGCGCCGAACACTCCGCGCCGGCCGAAGGCGAGCAGCAGCAGGTAGCCCGTCACCACAGGCGGCAGGATCAGCGGCAGGTGGACCAGGCCGTCGAGCAGGGCGTGGCCGGGAAACCGCCGCCGCGCCAGCAGCCACGCCGCCAGCAGACCCAACGGCAGGCTCGCCAGCGTCGCCACGGAGGCGATGCGCAGGGAAAGCAGGAGGGCGGTCGTCTCGTCGGGGCTGAGGCCGAGCCAGTCCGCGAGACCGCTCACGGCGCCCTCTCCGCCGGAAGGCACGCGCTCATGGGCCGAGCCTCGCCCTCACCGGCCGAGTTCTGAGAACGCCCGCCTCATGGCACATGCCTCAAGGCACTTGTTCATGGCCCGCCTCACAGGCCGGCGGCGGCCTTGAGGGCCGCGTTGATGCGGTCCTGCCAGCCGGGCCCGTCCTTCTGGAAATGCTCCAGCACCGCGCGGTCGATGCGAAGGGAGACGGTCTCACGCGTGCCGGGGATCACCGGTGCCCGGACCACCTCCGGTGCGGCCTCGGGAGTCTTGCGCGTCACCGCCCGGAAGGCGGCCTCGGCCGCTTGGCGCGGGTCGCTCGGGCGACGGGTACGATCGATGGCCATGGGTTCAGGCCGTCGCCTTCTTGCGGCCGCGCTTGGGCGCGGGCGGGTTGGCGGCCCGCTCCGCGGCCTCCTCGGCTTCCTTGGCGAGACGCAGGGCCCGCAGGCGCACGGTGCGCTCGTCCACGGCCTTCACCGCGGCCAGATGCTCGGCCATGGCCTGCTGCCCTTCGCGGGCCATGCGCTCGGCCCGCTCGGCGCGCTCCGCTGCGCGGGTCTTGGCGTCGATGTCGTCGCTCATAAAAAATCTTTCGGCGAGAACTCGCGCCGCGTGAAATCCCGGCGGCGGCGCGCGGCGTCCCGACGCGGATGGGATCGGGCGTGGGACGGCGAAAAACCCCGAGCGGGACCGTCGAGGATTCCTGCCTTCGGACTTAGCACGAAAGCGCCGGCAAAGACCAATTCGGCCGGAGCAGAGCCGGTTTTCCCCCGCTCTTCGCGCCCCCGCTCGAATCGGGAGCGCGATCCCGCCGAGACGTTACCCCGCTGACCTGCCCTGCCCCGTTCAATCCCGGTCCGCTCGCCGCAGCGACCAGTGCAGGACACCCTGCGCATCGACGAGCCAGAGGGCATTCGCCCGCTCGTCCTTGGTCGAGAGATCCTGCGCGTTGGCGAGGCGGACGGCCTCGTTCGGATGGTCTGCGGTGATCGTCTCCTCGAACAGCGGCGGTCCGATCTGGCCGTCCGCCGTCCGGTGGGCGCCCCTGAGAACGAAAACCGGCATGCCTGTCTCCCCCATCCTCCCGACCGACGCTGCATAACCTCGGCCGCACCACTGGTCACGCCGAAATGGTGCGCGCGCCGGACCCGCCGCCCCGAGGGCGGGGACGCCGACCGGCGGGCCGAACGTCAGGGGGGAGCCGGTTCGGGGCTGCGCTGCCCCTGCAGGCGGGCGATGGCCGCCGTGGCTTGGCCGGCCAGGGCTTCGAGGCGCGACACCGTCGCGGTATCGAGCCAGACCATGGCACACCAGTAGGCGCCGAGCGCGGCCACCGGCTCGGGCGCGCCGATCGGAACCATCACGAGGCTTCGGATCGCCTTGAAGGCGTAGGCGCTGGTCGGGATGCGCGGATCGCTGCCGATATCCGGAATGACGGCCGTCTCCCGGTTCTGCATCGCCCAGCCGGAGACGCAGGTATCGAGCGGGAAGCGGCGTCCCTTCCAAAGCGGCTCGATCGCGTCCTCGGCGACGTAGGCGCAGACGTCGTCCTCGCGCAGCACGACGGCGATGCCGTCGGAGCCCGCGATCCAGCGGCCGGTCCGCGTCAGGATGGACACGACGTCCTCGAGGGAGCCGGCCTCGGCCATGAGCTCGGCGGTCCGCGCCAGCTGCGGGTCGGCCTGGAAACGCTCCTCAAACATGAATGCAGCGTACGGGTTTTGCCGCGGCGCGTACAGGCCGCCGCTCGCGCGCGCGGTCGTCGCGAGCCGATCCGCAGGGGGCTGCAGAGACAGCCATCGCCGCCGTCTCGGACTACGAGCCCGTCGGCAGCCCGGGGCAGCGCCGCCACCGGCCGAAGGCCGAACGGTCCGGGCTCCGGCGCGATTGCCGCCGCGCCGCGAGCACGAGGTAGACGAGGGAGGCAAGGTGTCCCGCGCCCACCGCCGCCGCCGCGCCGCTGACGCCGCCGGCGCGCATCAGCGGGACCACGACAGCGACCGAAACGACCATGCTCACGCACAGCGATTCGAACAGCACGCGGGTGTTCTGCTTGGCGCGAAAATAGTTGGCTGTGAGATCCCGGGCGAGCACGATCACGACGCTGACCGAGAGGATGCGAAGGCAGTTGGCGTAGGCCGCGTATTCCGCGCCGAAGATCAGCCGCAGCCACATCTCGCCGGGAACGGCGAGAACCGCCAGGATCGCGACGATCGGCACGCCGAGCTTCACGCTCGTGCGCAGCAGGTAAGCGCGCAGGGCCGCCTCCCCGCCCTCCGCATGGGCGCGCGCCGCGGCCACCGGCAGGACGTTCTCCGTGGCGGACAGCAGCAGAAGCACCGTCCCGACGAGGTACTGCGCCGCCCGCAGGCCGCCGAGTTCCTCGAGGCCGAGGGTCGAGCCCGCGACCAGCCAGATCAGCTGCTCCTGCACGAAGGTGACGAAGACGATGGGCAGGAGCCAGCGCGCGAGCGGGATGTGGCGCCGGGTGACGGCGCCGGTCTGCACGCAGCCGGGCCAGCGCAGGATCGGCCGTCCGAACGCGACGACGAAGGGAAGGCAGGTGGCGAACGAGGTTGCGGCGAGCAGCCAGACGAAGCCGTTGCCGCCGATGACGTCGTGCTCCAGCCAGATCAGCGCGGCGACGAAGGGGAAGCTCGCGGCGCGGGCGAAATCCATCAGCAGGGCCTGCATCCCCCGGCCCTTGGCGAACAGCAGGCGGCGCAGGGTGAACTGAAGGTTCTGCGCCAGCATCAGGGCGCAGGCCGCTAGGAGCGTCTCGCCCGACATTCCGGCGATCAGGAGGGCGACCACGACGAAGAGGGCCCCGGGCACCGAGAGCAGGAAGGCGCCCGCGAGGATGGTCGCGGCATAGGCCGTCGACACGCCGCTGCGGGCGCCGACGAGGGTCATCATCGGTGCCGTGATGAGGGCGTTGTGCAGCGCCTGGGCGAAGCTGAGCACGATCAGGATCATCGCGAAATGCCCGAACTCGGCGATCCCGAGGAGCCGGGCGGCGACGATGCCGCTGACGAAGCCGAAGCCGCTGACGACGCCCTGGTCGGCCAGGGCCACGAGCGCGGCCGGCGGATGCCGGACGAGGCCGGCGGCGCGCCGGAGCAGGTCGGTCGGCCGGCGGAACGCGGTCGGAGCTTTGGTCAACGCGGATCTCCTGCTCAGCGCGTGGCCAGGATGGCCGTCGCGGCGCGGCGCACCGACCGGGTCCGGCTGAAGAGCCAGAGTGGGTTGGCCGCGACGGCGTTGCGGCAGATGCCGCGCTTGAATTCGTAGACGCCCGGATTACCGGCCGGGTCGATGCCGCCGAGATCGAGTACCGAGGCTCCCTCGCGCTGGGCCCGCTCGATCAGGCGCCAGAGTGCGAGGCGCCCGGCGCCTGTGACCTTGGCCCGGTCGTTCGAGGCGACGTAGAAATCCGTCCAGCGATGCAAGGTGCGGTGGATGATCCGCACCAGGATCGGCTCGCCCCGCTCCCGGACCTCGAGGAACAGGAGGCTCGGTTCGTGGGCGGCCAGATCGCGGAAGGCCGCCGGGTCGAGACTGTTGCGGAAGCCCTTGCGCCGTTTCAGGGCGGCATACAGGCCGCTGAAGGTCTCGAAGGCGGACAGGCGCTCGGCCGGCCCCGTCGGGAAGCCGGTGGTGAGGTCTGGGTTGCCCTCGGCGGCCTTGAGCACGTCGCGCCAGCGGCCCTCCATGCCGGCACGGATCCGCTCCGCCTCTCGGGTCAGGTCAAGCTCCAGGGTGTGGGTCCGGGTGGTGACGACCGGAGCGAAGCCGTGGCCGAGCAGGGCGAGCATCGCCGCCGGCGTTTGGAATTGCTGGTAGTTGACGCCGAGCAGGTCGAGGCGGCCGAGCTCGAGATGGTCGAGGAAGGCGCGGAACACCGTCTCCGCCCGCCGCGCCCCGAGCGGCGTCAGAATCGGGCAGCCCTGTGCCAGAACGACGTGGCCGAGCCAGCGGCGTCGGCGCTGGATCTGAGCGAAGCCGAGCGCCTGCCCGTCGTCTGAGCGGATCGCGAGCCGCCTCACATCCCAGCCGATGCGGCGCTTGTACTCGCCCCACCCGCGCGACGCGTAGATGCTGGCGCCCGGATGCTGCCAGATCGCCTCGTCCCAATCGGGATCGTCCGTCAGATCGACGACCGTCGCTTGACCCACTCTACCGATCCTTCACGTGCCCGATGTCCCAAGCCGGGACGATCCATGGCCCGCCCGCTTCCTCTCAGCAAGCGTCGAGCCACGGCGCTGGTACCAATAATGAAACCAATAAGACAGATTAACCACGGTATTCCGGGATTAATTGTACAGGTGCCCTCAGAACATTTTCGTGATAGGCGAATGGTTCGGAGGTGGGCGGCCGGATGAAGCATTGGGTCAAATCGACGTTGCGCCGCGCGCCGGGCATGCGCGCGCTCGCCCTGCGCGGCGCCGCTCTGTTCAAGTCGCTGGCCCGCGCCGAGGCCGGCCTGTACACCTTGTGCTACCATCAGGTGCCGGAAGCCCAGCAGGATCAGTTCGCCGCGCAACTGCGCCATCTCGGCCGGCACGGAGACTTCATCGACGCCGACAGCGCCATCGACCGGCTCGCCGCGGGATGGCCGGCCGGTGAGCGTGCCTTCCTGATCACCTTCGACGACGGCTATGCCGACACCTTCGAGGTGGCGCGGCCCGTTCTGAACGCCCTCGGCGTTCCGGGCATCGTCTTCCTGGTCAGCGACTGGATCGATGCGCCGCCGTCGGTCCCGCCGGGACTCGATCGGGTGACGTCCCTCTCCCCGAGCGGGCGCCTGTACATGAACCGGTCCGAGGTGATGGCCTGGTGCGCCGACGGCCTCGACGTCGGATCCCACACCGCCACCCATCACCGCCTGAGCCGGCTCGACCGCGATCGGGTCGCCGACGAGATCGCCCGCTCCCGGCGCGACCTCGCCGCCATCACCGGACGGGAGATCCGCCATTTCGCCTGCCCCTGGGGCGTGGCCATCCACGATTTCGACCCCGGGCGCGACCCGGCGCTGGCCCTGGAGAGCGGCTACCACACGTTCTTCACCACGCGGCGCGGCCGGGCGCTGAGCGCCGCCGATCTTCCGATGCTGCCCCGTCACGTGGTCGAGCCGCATTGGCCGGTCTCGGACTTCGAGGCCCTGATGGGCGGCCGCAGGACGGGATGGCGGTCGACGGGCACGGCGATGGGAACGGCAAAGGGAACGGCTTGAGAAGATTTCCGATCTATCGCTGGTGATCGGCGCGGCACCGGTTCGGGCCGGCAAATCCCGACCCGAGGTCCCCGACCATGCCAGCCGGAGCGAGGCCTCCCGACATCGCCCCCGATGCCTCCGATCCGCGCCCGGTCGTCGTCGTGACCGGGGCGCTCGCGCCCTACACCCACGTCCTCTACGAAGGTCTGGCGGAGCGTCTGGCGGAGCGTGACGGACGCGCCCTGCACGTCCTGTCCTGCACGCCGCGCGAGCGGGCGCGGCAATGGGTGATGCCGCCGCCGCGCCTCTACCGCCACGCGGTGCTGCCGGGCTTGCGCTGGCACCGCTCCTCGATCCGCAACCTCTACGTCAACCCGGCGGTGGTGCCGCGGCTCGCCGCGCTTCGGCCGGTGGCACTCGTGCTCAACGACTTCTCGCCGACCATGCTGTTCGCGAGCGCAGCGGCGCGCCTGCGGCGCATCCCCACCCTGATCCGCACCGACGGGGTGCCCGAGACCGATCCGGGGCGGCGCTCTGCCCCGCATCGCTGGCTGCGCCGTGCCATCGTCTCCGGGGCCGTCGCCGGGATCGGGCCGAGCGAGGGCAGCGGCGCCGTGCTCGCCCGATACGGCTTGCCGCCCGAACGGTTCGTCCTCAGCCCGCTCTTCCCGGCCTGGACGCCACCTGCCCCGCCGCCGCCCGATTCCGCGCGGCGCTACGACCTTCTTTTCTGCGGCATGCTGAACGAGGAGGTGAAGGGCGCCCGCTTCTTCACCGACGTGGTGCTCGGCTGCCGTGAGCGCGGAAGGCCCCTGTCGGTCCGGATCGCGGGCGATGGGCCGCTGCGGGCGGAGATGGAGGCGCGTTTCGCGCAGGCCGGCCTCGCCGCCCGGTTCGACGGCTTCCTCGGCCAGGAGGCGCTGCCCGAGGTCTATGCCTCGGCAAGGCTCTTCCTGTTTCCGAGCCGCGGCGACGTGTGGGGGATCGTCGTGCAGGAGGCGCTCCAGAGCGGGACACCGGTACTGGCCTCGCCCCATTCCGGCGCGGCCCGCAGCCTGCTCGAAGCCCATGGCTGCGGCGCGGTGCGGCCGATGGTCGTGGCGGATTGGGTCACGGCGACCCTGCGGCTCCTCGACGACGAGCCCCTTCGTGGTGACTTGCGGCGCGCGGCCGAACGCGCGCTCCCAAGCTTCACGGCGGAGGCGGCCGTCGCGGGATATCTCGACGTCCTTGAGCCGTTTCTGCACGGACGTCCGTGAGTTGGTCTCCGCCTGCCTCGGCGGAGGCCATATCGAAGCTTGAAATCGTCGAGCCCATGGCGCGCGCGGCACGAGTAAACCGACTCCGTGCTCAAAAAGATGCATAAATTACATTCGTGATATTTTTGCTACATCGGCCTGGAAGGTAAAACTCGGCAATTTAGCCGTTGAGAATTTGTCTTGCCTCGGAACTTTGTCCTGCACGAATGTGGTGTTGCGGTTCACCCCTTCCCCGCATGTATCGGCCCAGCCTCCATCTCACGATGAAAGCTCTTGGAAATGGACATCGTCAAGAAAATGCGTTGGGAGCGGCCGCTCGAATTTGATCATTTTGAGTCTCAAAATGCGACCACCGTGTCTCAAGACGGTCCGAAGGCGACGGATAGCCTGACGAATATTCTGCGTCTCGTGCAATCGGATGCCGGGGCGGGCGCCGCTGCGGCGGTCGCGACGCCCTCGTCTCCCCAGGACTGGACGAGCCTGATCGAGCGCGTGCGGGCCGCCGCCCACCGGACCCGCGAAGTCGAGGCGCAGGCCCAGGAGCAGGAGCAGCGGGTGCACGAGCTGCTGGAACGCGTTCGCGACGACGTCAAGCTCGCCAGCGAGCGGGTGCGGACCGCCGAGGCCAGGGCGGCCAACATTCAGGCCCAGGCCGAGCAGCGCATCCGGGCGGCGGAGGAGCGGGCGGAGGCCGCGGAGGAGCGGGCGCGAATCGCCGAGGATTGGCTGAAGCAGGTCCACGAAGCCATCGTCAGCGAATTCTCGATCCTCACGGAGGCGCCGTCCAAGGTTGCGTGATCGTCCCTCCGGCGGGCGGGGGCTCAGGGCCGCGCGTCGGTGAAGGGCGAGGGCGGCAGATCGTCCCGCCGCATCGCCGGCGGATCCAGCCCGAGCGCGACGCCGCGCCCGGCCACGAGACGGGCGAGCGCCGCGAGGTCGCCGGATGGCGGTGCTGGGCCGTCGAGGCGGGTGTTGAACAGGATGATCTGCCGGCCCGCCTCGGCCCGTTCGCTGAGGGTGACGAGGTCGCCGCCGATGGTCACGTTGTCGATGATCTGGTTGTTGCGCGCCACGCCCGGATGATCGGAGAGCGCCTCCGCGAGCTTCGGAAAGCGCAACCTCCAGGGCGGCGAGTCCAGCGGCATCGCGGCGAAGGCGGCGCGAAATTCCGAATCCGCCTCGTCGAGGGATGACTTCATCCAGGTCAGGCCGCGCGCATCGAGCGCCACCATCGGGCTCGACGCGACGAAGACGTTGCGGGTGACAGTGTTGTCGCTGCCGCCGCCGATGAAGACCGGCTGCTGGACATCGACGAACAGGTTGCGCCGGATGGTGAAGCCGCTCGCCATGTCGTCGAGGTAGACGCCCTTCACCTCCATCCCCGGCACGGTGCGGATGTCGTGGACATAATTGTCCTCGATGATCGAACCGCGGGCGGTGAAGTCGCGGCCGGCATAGATCGCGCCGGTGTCGCTCAGGCCGTGGATCAGGCGGGCGACCTCGTTGCGGCGGAAGACGTGATCGTTGCCGCGCAGGTAGACCGCGTAGCCGACCGCGTCGCTGATGAGGTTCCCGCTCGCCTCCGCGCCCACGCCGTCGAGTTCGATCGCCGAACTCTGGGTCCAGCTCAGCCGGGAGAAGCGGGAGAAGCGGGTGTCGCGCACGAACAGGCTGCCAGGCCGGAGGGTGGCGCGGTCGCCGCCGACGAGGCGGACCGCGCTCGCGCCGATATCGTGGATCGCGCTGCCGGAGAGGCCGCCCCGAACGACATCCTCGAACACCACTGCGCGGCCCGCCGCCCAGGACAGCTCGCTCGCCCGGATCTCGATGTCCTCCCCGCCCCGCGCGACGATCAGATCGCCGCGGGCGCGCTCCAGCCGGAGCCGCTCGATGCGCAGGTGCCGCGCGCCCTCGGCCCGGATCAGCGTCTCGGCGAGGCTCGCTTCCAGTTCGGTCGCGCCGGGGGAGGGCCAAGCGAGCAGCAGGCCGCTGTCGCGGTCCCGCCACCATTCGCCGGCCTCGTCGAGGGCCGCGAGCGCGTGCACCAGCCGCATCCGGGCGCCCTCGCGGATTCCTTCGTAGGGCGGCACCTCCAACTCGAAACGGTGGCGGTGGTCGACCCGCGCGACGGGCAGCGTTTCGAGCAGCCAGTCCCACCGCCAGAAGCCCGCGGCCCACAGCTCGCGCTCCCGGGCCAAGTCGGGCAGAGGCGGTGCGTCCCTGAGGGTGAAGTCCAGGCCTTCGGGGGCGGCGGTGGCGATCCTCGCCCAGGCGGCATCCGGACCGGACGTCCCGATATTCGGCCACTGCGCCGGCCGCAGGGCACCGACGGAATCGAAGATCTCGGTGATGCGCGGATGCGTCTCACGCAGGAGCCGCGGGGCGCGGAAGGCCGGCTCCCGGCGCAGCGCATCCGGCAGGCGGTAGGCCCGCACCGCCTCGCGGGCGACCGCGGGCAGGCGCTCGCGCAGGTCCGGCGGCAGCGGCGCGGACGGCAAGGGCACGCTGCCGACGAGCCGGCTCGATCCATCGGCCGCGCCGCGCAGGATCAGCGGCGCCCCTTCAGTCCCGGAATGTTCGGGGCCGATCCGCACCGGCGCGGTGATGCGGTGCGTGCCAGGCTCCAGTTCCACGACGATCGCTCGCCCCTCCCCCTGTCGGCGCAGGGCCGCCACGCGGGCGAGCGCCTGCGGCAGGTCCGCGAAGCGGTCTTTCCGGCCGGTGCCGGCCGCTCCGGTGGGGGTGACGCGCAGGATCAGGGATGCCTGCGGATCGCCCGCCTGGACCCGCCCGGCCAAGCCGGGGACGGAAAATCCTGCGAGGACGGCCGCGACGAGCGCGGCCAGGGTCCGGAGCGGCCCGAGGCTCACGCCTCGGCGTCCGCGTCGGTCATGACGAGATGCACCCGCGGGTCGCGGCCGATGGCATCGAGCGCCCGCCGCAGCCGGCTGACGGCGCTGCGGGTGGCGCTCGCCGTCAGCAGCAGCGCGGGGAAGCGCTGGTCCTGGGCGAGGCGCTCGGCGGCGATGTCGGTGCCGATCAGCCCGATATCAACGAAGACCGTGTCGAAGGACGAGGCCGCCGTCAGGAGCGCGCCGGTATAGGCCGCGGTGCCGAGGCTCAGGGCCGCGTCGTCGAAAGGCAGGATCTTGACCCCGGTCGGCCCGTCCACCAGCGCGTCGCCGAGCCCCGACTGCGTCCGCAGCGCTTCGGCGACGCCACGCTTGGCCGTGACCCGCAGATCGCGCGAGATCATCGCCTCCGGATCGGCATCGACGAGGAGCACCCGCTGGCCGTCGAGCGCGGCCGAGGCGGCGAGGCTGCGCGCCAGCTCCGATTTGCCGGTCCGGTCATCCGCCGAGGTGACGAGGACGATCGTCGGTCGCGCGGCCGCGACGTCGCGCTGGAGCCGGCTTCCGAGGCGCGCCACGGCGAGGTCGTAGGCGGTGTCGGCGCGCAGGGACTTGCCGCCGGCCCGGCCCCGCGTGCGGGTCCGCGCCCGGACCGGCAGCGCCGCGACGACCGGGAGGCCGGCGAGTTGCTGGAGCCGGCGGCGGGAACCGATCCGCCCGGCAGCCGGGACCGCGAGGAGCGCGAGCGCAACGCCGATGCCGAGCCCGGCCGCTACCGCCGCCGCGAAGATCGCCGGGATCGGCGGGCCGAGCCGGCGGGCCGGGAGCGAGGCCGGCGAAATGATGCGCGAGGTCGAGGTGTCGAGGCGCTGCTGCTCCTGCAGTTCGCGGGCGCGGACGAGGAAGGCCTCGTAGACCGCGCGGCTCGCCTCGACCTGCCGCTCCAGCTCGCGCAGGCGCACGAAGCTCCTGTCGACGGACAGGGCCTCCTTCTTGCGGCTCTCCAGGGTAGCGGCGAGCGAGGCCTCGTTGGCGAGCGCCGAGCGGTAGTCGTTCCGGGTCGCCGCGGCGATGCGCCGGATCTCGGCGTTGATGTCGTTGCGCAGGGTCTGCACCTGCAGCTCGCCGGTGCGCAGGGTGGGGTGGCGCGGCCCGAGGTTGGACACCGTGTCGGCGCGCGCCGCCTCGATCTGGGCGAGCTGGGCGCGCAGCTGGGCGATGGTCGTGGACTGGACGATCTCGGTCACCGAGTTGAGATCGGCTCGCCCGTTGGCGACCGCCTCGATCTGGGCAAGGCGCCCGCGCAGCTCGCCGGCCCGGGCGCGCGCGGCGCCGAGCTGCTGGTTGAGCTGGGTCAGCGCCTGTTCGCTGACGAGCTGGCCGCGGGTGCCGACGAGATTGTTGGCGGCGCGGAACTTCTGCGCTTTGTCCTCGGCCGTGCGCAGATCGTCCTGCAATTCGCCGAGCCGACCGGCTACCGCCTCGCCGGCCTTGCGGGTAACCTGCGCCTGCGCCTGCGAGACGGTGGCGAGATAGGTCTCGGCGATCGCCTGGGCGAGATCTGCGGATTTCTGGCGCGACTCGGTGGTGACGGCGAGTTCCACCACGAAGCTGCGCTCCAGCCGGCGGGCCGCGGTGCGGTCGCGCAGGGTGCGCAGGGCCGTGAGACGGTCGTCGGATGGACCGCCGGAGGCACCGAGCAGCGAGGACAGGCTGCCCTTGACTGTTTCCAGCAGCGAAGCGGAGCGGACGAAGTCCGGGTCCTGATCGAGCTTGAAGCGACCCACGACCTGCCGCAGGACGTCGTCGGAAATCAGGACGCGGATCTGGCTGTCCACGAGGAGCAGGCTCGCGTCACTCGCCTGATCGGAGGGCGTCACGCCGTCCTTGACCACCTGGATGCCGCGCGGGTCGATCAGGATCTGCGTCACGGCGGCGTAGAGCGGCGGCACCAGGGCGAGCCACGCCACCGCCGCCACGAGGAGCAGGGCCACGGGGGCGAGCACGAGTGCCCAGCGCGCGCGCAACGCCCGCGCGATCTCCCGCGGATCGAGGAACCAGGGTTCCGGCGTCACGTCGGGCTTGCCCGGCTCGGCGCCGACGAAGAATCGCGAAGGCATCCGCTCGACCATCGTCATCGCAAGACTTTCGAACAAAGGGCTTCCGCGGACTCAGCCGGCCCGCTGCGATCGATCCGGCCCGCCGCCCCTGTCCCGGAGCGGATCACACGAGATGATCCTTCCCGTTTCGGGACATCGGCCGCGCGCCGGATGTCGGTTGGCGGCTCACGCTTCAAGATGCACGCCACCAGCACGCCATGTGCACGCCCTGCGGACGTCATGCGGGCGCCGCCCGTCGAAAGTCGAAGGAAGCCGTGTCCGCCGCGAGCGCCTCCGCCGGCTCGCGGCGCAGGGCGCCGATGCGGGCATAGGCCAGCAGGCCCACGAAGGTCAGCACGTTGATGTTCCAGTCCTGAAAGATGCCCGGTGTCGTCATGCCGTTGAGGATCAGGAAGAACACGCAGGTGGCGACGAGCCGGCGCCCGGCGCGGTCGAGCTTCATACCCCAGCGCATCGCCGCCCCCAGCACCATCGCGCAGAGGCCGATCCCGATTATGCCGGTGCCGGCCCAGGCGCTCAGCAGCATGTTGTGCGAGCTCGAGATGAACACCGCGTCCCGGGCCAGCGTCTCCGCCAGCGCCGTGGTCGGGATCAGGAGCTGGATGAAGCGGTCGCCAGCCGCGTAGCCGGCGCCGACGAAGCGGTCCTTGGTCGCCTCGATGAAGACCGGCCAGAAGGTTCCGCGGCCGGTGGCGTCGGCGAGCTCCTCCGGCGGCTTCTGCAGCACGGTCGAGATCACGTCGAGGAGCGCCGGGAAGGCGGACAGGCCGCCCATCAGCACGACGAACAGGGTCAGGTAGACGGTGAACCCGGCATAGCCGAGGAGGCGCAGCCGCCGGTGGTGCGATGCCACCATCAGGCCGGGCACCGCCGCCACGAGCGAGGCGGTGCTCGCCGCCGAGCCGGCGATGACGAAGCCGGCGAAGGCCAGCAGGAGGTGGGGGGCCCGGTGGCGGATGCGGTCGTCGAAGATGACGAGGAAGGCGTAGGTCGCGCAGAGATAGGGGACGAGGTTGTGCTTGGCCGACGAGAAGACGATCCCGTGCGCGAGGTTGTCGAGGATGATCGGCGCCGTGGCGATCAGCCAGAGGACGATGAACGCCGCGAAGAGGTTGGGCAGCCGCCGCTCGATGTCGCTTCGGTCGAAGATCAGGATCGAGGCGAGCGTGAAGATCGCCAGCTCGACCGTGCGGTAGACCGTGTAGGTCGGCACGATCGACCACGCGGTGCTGACGCCGTTCACGAGGATCATCAGCGTGAATGGCAGGTACGGCATCGAGAACGCCACCAGCAGGACGCGCCGGTCGACGGCGATGCGGATGGCGAGATAGAGCCCAGTCAGGCCTGTCATGGCGACGAGGGCGATGTTGGAGGCCGTGAGCCCCTGGTCCAGCACGGCATTCCCGTCGTCCCGCGGGACGTTGAAGACGAGCGGCAGCAGCGCGAAGACCGACATCAGGGCGAAGGGCACCGCGACGGGTCCGTTCAGCGGTCCCAGCCGGGTCTCGAGACGGTGGCGCGCCAGCGGGTAGAGCAGCGCGAACCAGACCACCACGGCGACGACCAAGAGGAGATTCAGCATTCCGGCGGTTCCATCGGCTTTTCCTCGGGCGGAATCCCCGGTCGTCTCCTCAGTTCGGCCGGATGGGAAGGAAGCCGACCGCGTGCCGCGTCGATCCCGTGCCTGCCAAGACTCCGTGGAATCTTGGTTTATGGCGCCTTTCGGGCCGCCAGGGCCGTGCGCGACGCCGTGACCCTGCGGCGCCTAGCCAATTTTTCGGTAAAGGCGGGACGCGGACTTGTCGAAATGCTTTCCAGGGCCGTAACCGACCCGATCGCATCAGGTCGGCCTTCCCAGGTTGCTCCTCCGCCGCGCCTCCTCTCTCGACGGGCCGGCGACCACTTCGCCGGAAGGCGCCTCTAGAGCCGTATCCGACCTGATTGCATCAGGCCGGCGTCTCTAGCTCATTGTTTTGGCGCGCCTTCTTTCGACGAACCGGTGACCACTTCGTCGGGATGCGCTCTAGGCGCCGAACAGGACGACCTCGGTATAGGTGAGGTCGCCGGTGGCCGGCGGGTTCGGGCCGCGGGCGTATTTCGGGGCCCGGCCGTCGAAGAAGTGGCCGACGAGCCCCGGCAGCTTCCCCACGGCATCGAGCACGAACCACGGCATGGCGTGGTGCAGGACGAGGTAGCGCCCGATCGCGCCGAGGAAGGCGGCCAAGTCGAGGGCGGTCGAGCGGTAAACGAGTTGGAGGCAGGGCAGGCGCGGCCACCGGGTTTCCCCCGGCCGCAGCTTGATCGCGCGCCGCTGGAACAGGACGGCCCAGGCCTTGTCCCCCTCCGAGCAGACGAGGCCGATGCAGCCATAGGCGATGTGGTCGGCGACCAGACGGGCCTCGTGCTCCGGCAGCAGGCGCAGGGTCTCGGGTGTGGCCGCCCGGACGCGGCGTCCGCGGCCGAAGCCGGCGAGCAGCGGCATGACGAGCATCTGACCGGAGCAGACCGGCTTGAAGCCGCGCGCCTTGTGCATCTGCCACGTCTGCGGGGCGGGCGAGACGTTGGTGTAGGTCACGCGCCGGTCGCGCATGGCGAAGCCGTCGAGCAGCGTGCCGAGCGCGCGGAATTCCGGCAGCACGTACCAGCTCGACAGGTTGCAGCGCAGATGCGTGCCGGCCTCGTCCGTCACCGTTCGGTAGAGCGCGAGCAGGACACCGACGATCGCGCCGTCCCGATCCAGCACATAGCCGTAGCGCGGCACGTCGTCGGGCAGGGGCTGGATGCGGTGCCGATCGAGCCCGGTCCACCAGTAGGCTTCCGAGCGGTCGGGAAAGCCGATCTGCAGAAGCCGAACCACCGAATCGAGGTCGTCCTCCTCGATGAGGCGGCAGCGGACCTTCACTCGCGCCGCCCGAACGCCCTCCCCTGTGGGGGGGACATCGACCAACCCCTCGTTCACTTCATTCATCGCCGGCCCCCTTCGCCTGATCGTGCTGCCCGGCACCGGTGCCCCCAGGAATCGACGTCATCGACCGAGGGAGACCGGCGCATTCTCGTCCCGCGCCCGGACATGCTCGAAATCGAGCGAAATCGATGCCGGTCGGTCTGTCCCGTTGCGAGACGGCACTTCTTGGTAGACGAATGATCTGATCGATCGGGATCAAGCAAGACAGCGCGGGCGAATACTGATTTCACACCAACGATCGTCGGATCGCGTGGCCGTCTGAATCGGCGGCACCGCCGCCGGCGCAGTTCACGCCGTGCTGCCGGCATCGATGGTGAGGACCGTGCCGGTGATGTTCCGGGCTCGGTCTGACATCAGGTAGGCGACGGCGTCGGCCACGTCCTGCGGCTCGGCCAGCCGCTTGAGGGCGCTGCGGTTGGCCACGCGGCCGCGCTCGGCCTCGTCCATCTCGCCGGTCATCGCCGTCTCGATGAAGCCCGGCGCCACCGCGTTCACCGTCACGCCGAGCCGGCCGACTTCGCGGGCGAGCGACTTGGTGAAGCCGATCATCGAGGCCTTGGTCGCGGCGTAGACCGAGAGCGCGTTGTAGCCGGTGAACGCGATGATCGAGCTGACATTGACGATCCGGCCGGCGCCGGCCGTCATCATCCCGCGGGCGAGATACTTGGTCAGCACCATCGGCGCGAGGGTGTTGAGGTGGACGAGTTCGGCGATCTTGCTCGCCGGCATCGTCGTGAGCAGGCCCGGCGTGCCGAGCGCGGCGTTGTTGACGAGGCCGTAGACTGGCCCGTGCTCGGCCCGGATTCGTTGCGCGAGCGGCTGCAGCGCGTCGATCTCGCCGAGATCGCCGGCCATGAATTTGATCCGGCCGGGACCGGCCGCCGCTTGTGCCGCCTCCAGCGCCTCGCTCGGGCGCCGGGCGAGCGCCACCACGCGAAACCCGTCGGCGGCGAGCGTCGCGGCGGTGGCGAGGCCGAGCCCGCGGCTCGCCCCCGTGACGACGACGAGGCGTCCGGTCTTGAGTTCGTCGCTCACGCGCCCCTCCGCACCAGCTTGCCGCCCGAGGTGATCGGCAGCGCGTCGACGAATTTCACGCTCGCCGGAACCTTGTGGCCGGCAAGCCGCGGGCGGCAATGGGCGATGATCGCCTTCTTGAGGGTTGCCTGATCCGCGCCCGCATCGGCGCGCAGCACCACCTCCGCCTCGACCACGGCACCGAGGATCGGGTTCGGCCGGGCGCGCACGCGGGACATCGACACGCCGGGGAAGACGTTGATGACGGTCTCGACCTCTTCCGGCTGCACCTTGGCGCCGCCGACATTGATCACGCCGCTGCGCCGGCCGAGGAAGTGGTAGCGCTCGCCGCGCCGCTCCACGAGGTCGCCGGTATCGATGAAGCCGTCGGCGGCGATCAGCGCCTCGGGCGCCGCGCCGAGATAGCGCCGGCCGGTGCGGGATGAGCGCACGAACAGGCTGTCCTCGCGCACGGTGATCTCAATTCCGGCGCGCGTCCCGATCAGGGCGGCCGGGAAGCCTTCCTGCCCGTCCTCGACGGTGAAGCCGACGCCGCCCTCGGTCGAGGCGTAGGCATGGGCGATGCGCGCCTGCGGGAAGGCGCCGCGCAGGGCATCGAGGATGGTCTGGTCGGCAATCTCGCCCGAGAGCCGAACGTAGCGGGGGCTCAGCCGGTCGAGCGCCGCGCTCATCAGGGCCAAGCGCCAATGCGAGGGCGTGCCGAGGATGTGGCTGACCTGTCGTTCGCCGACACGGACGAGATAGTCGCGCACCGGCTCGCTCGCCTCGGAGAGCACGAGCGAGGACGGCCCGAGCATCGCCCGCAGGAGGACCTGCAACCCGCCGTAGCGGCGGATGTCGTAGAAGGTGCTCCACACCGTGCCGGGCTCCGGGGTCGCGGCGGTGTTGATGCCGCCGGCCAGCCCTTCGAGGGTGTGGGCGACGAGCTTCGGCGCCCCGGTCGTCCCGGAGGTGGCCAGAGCCCATTCCGTCTCGCGCGGCGTCTCCGCGGCTGCGCGAAAAGCCTCCTCGGCGTCGATGCGGGGCAGGCCCGGCAGGGCGTCCGCGGGAAGCCCTTCCGCGTCGGTGACGCAGATCTCGGCCTCGGCATCGAGGGCGATTCGGGCGATGTGCTCCGGCGCGAGCTTCGGCGGGACGAGGGCGAGCCGGGCGGCGAGGCCGTCCAGCGCGATCATGGCGCGGGCGGACGCCATCTGCCCGCCCACGGCGAGCAGCACCCGGCGGCCGGCCAGCGCCGCGGTCGCGTGCGCGTCGCGCCCGCCGGAGACGATCCCGGCGAGATTCCGCTCGGTGCGGTGATCGGACAGGAACAGGTCGTCGAGACCGCCCGCCGCCAGAAGTCTCTCGCGCAGGATCATCGCGGTCAGGCCGCCAGACGGGTCGCGGCGCGGTCGTAGAGGGCGACGAGGTCGCCCACCGTCACCGGCAGGTCGGAGGCGTCCATCTCGCTGAACGGGTCGGCGCCGGTGAGATCCTCCATCCGCGCCACCAGCAGGGCGAAGCAGAGCGAGTCGAACTCGGTGTCGAGCATCACGAGGTCGTCGGTGATCGGCGGCATCCGCTTCTCCTGCTCGGCGGCGATGGCGGCGATCTCGGCGAAGACGGTGGAACGCAGGGACATGGTGGCTCTCCTCAAGGATGGGCTGCAAGGACGGGCTGGCTGGACGCGCCGCGAAGGCATTCGCCGAAGTCGCGGGCGATGTCCGACAGGATCGGTCGGCCGCGCGGCACGAGCCGCCCGAGGCCGTAGAAGAAGTGGATCATGCCGGCGTGGCAGGTGTGGGCGGCGCCGACCCCCGCCCGCTGCAGGCGCGCGGCATAGGCCGCGCCCTCGTCGCGGACGGGATCGTATTCGGCGGTATGGATGCGGGCCGGCGGCAGGCCGGCGAGGTCCGCCTCCCGCAGGGGCGAGAGCCGGGGCGAGGGCGCGGCGGCCGCGGGGCCGCAGGCGGCGAGATCGCCCTGGATCGTCGCTTCGTCGAGAAAGTAGCCGCGGGCGAAGTCGCGGCGCGAGGCGGGGGCGCCGTGCACATCGAGCACCGGGCAGATCAGGAGCTGCGCGCGGATCGTGCCACCGCGCCGCTCCTGGCAGACCCGCGCCGCCAGTCCCGCGCCGGCGGAATCGCCGCCGATCCCGAGGCGGGCCGGATCAATTCCCAGTTCGTCCGCATGGGCGGCTACCCAATCGGCCGCCGCCAGCGCGTCGTCGAGGGCGGCCGGGAACGGATGTTCCGGCGCAAGCCGGTAATCGATCGAGACGACGCGGACCGAGCCGCCTTCGGCCAGAACCCGGCAGATCCCGTCATGGGTGTCGAGGTCGCCGGTCACCAACCCGCCGCCGTGCAGGTAGATCAGGCCGGGACTGCCCTCGCTACCCTCGCCGCCCTCCGGCGCGTAGAGCCGCGCGCCGAGCGGCCCGGCCGGACCCGGCAGGACGAGATCGCAGCCTCCCACGCTCTCCGCCGTCAGCCCGGCGAGGCGCGCAAGCCCGCGGATCGCTTCCCGGCGGGCGTCCAGGGCGATGCCGTCCGAGCTCCCGAGCGCCATCATGTCGAGGAAGCGGCTGACATGCGGATCGAGCGGCATCGGACGGCTCCCGGTGCCTTCGTCAGAGCTTCAGCGCGGAGCGGATTGCGGCCGGCCACGCCTCGATGCTGGCGCCGTGGGTGGCGAACAGGGCCACCGCGAGACGGTCCATGCCGAAGGCGACGCAGCCGGTATGGGCCGGCTCGCCGTCCTCCAGGTTCAGGCCCCAGGTCGTGCCGAAATGCTCGCGGTGATAATTGAAGCTCATGCAGGCGGTGCCGGCGGCAGCCCCCCGGAGCGGGATCAGCAGCTCGAACTTCAGCGCCTGTTCGAGCTGGCTGAAGGCCATGATCTGGCCGAGCCGGCCGAAGAACGGATCGCTCGCGGTCTCCACCGTGTAGGGAAGCCCGAGTTCGTCGGCCATGGCGGTGGCGGTCGCGATCCAGCTCTCGCGGAAGGCGACGATCTGCTCCGGCGTGCCGATGCGGACGTATTCGCGCATCCGGAAGGATTGCAGCCGGTCGAGATGGCGCGAGGGCTCGCGGCGGAAGCAGTCGCAGGCGACATCGAAGCGGTAGCCGGTGACGGGCACCGCGCCGCGGGCGGCGGCGATCGGGTAGACCGGGTAGCAGGCGGCCGGGGTCAGCACGAGGTCGGCCGTCTGCAGGTCCGCGGTCCAGTCGCCGCCGGCGAGATGCTTGTCGGCCGAGGCACGGATCTCGGTCTCGGTGCCTTCGAGGCAGGAGACGCAGCCGAGAAGGTTCGGGAAGCTCTTGAGGTAGCCGTGCCGCTCCAGATGCGCCCGGCTCATGACGGGCGGGAAGCGGAACACTTCCGTGTCGGCCTCGCGCCGGGCCGAGATGAAGGCGGCCAGCGCTTCCACCACCGACTCGTAGGCGCCGGTGCGGGCGTAGACGCCTTGCGCGTTCATCGGCTTGAACATCGCGTCGAACAGGGCGTCGAGCGGATCGGTCGCGGGCGGCGAGGCCGGCGCGTTCATCACGGGCATGTTCATGGCAGGCAAGTCCTCAGGGCGTGAGAGCGGGCGCAGGCGTCAGGCGCCGAGCGAGGCGGCGACGGGCGACATCAGCGTCGCGGTGGCGAGGTTGGCCACGATCCGGTCGTTGTGGATCATGATCGGCGCCGAGAGGATGTCGCGCAGGGCCCGGCCGATGCTGAAGTCGCCGTCCTGGCGGTAGCCGGCGAGCCCGTTGGCGCGCAGCGCGCTCGACACCGTGGCGACGGCGAGTTCCGAGACCTCGACCTTGAGCATCGTCAGCGCCGTCTGGACATCGAGGCCGGCGAGCGCGGCGGGATCGCCCTCGGCGCCCTCGAAGGTGTCGAGCGCCTGGGTGATGAGGGCGCGGGCCTGCTTCAGGCTGGAGACGGCGCGGGCGTAGTGCAGCGCGCCGGGCGGGGCGACGCCGCCGGCGCCGCGCATCACTGTCCGGGTGAAGGCCTGGGCGCGGTCGACGGCGGAGGCCGCGATCCCGGCCCAGGCGCTCGACCACAGGATGTGCGAGACCGGTGTCATGGTCTGGTTGTGGATGTCGGCATAGCGGGCGGCGAGCACCTGCTGCGGCAGGCCGCGGGCCTTGAGGCGGAAGCCGCTGCTGCAGGTGCCGCGCATGCCGAGCGTCTCCCAGCCGCTCAGGCGCTCCAGGCTGTAATCCTCCTTCAGGAAGACGCAGAGCACCTGGTCGGACGGCCCGGCCTCGGCCGAGCGGCGGGCGACGGTGACGACGCCGTCGGCCTGGGCGCCGTAGGAGATCACCGTGGCGGCCCGTTCCAGCGTGACGGCCGCGCCTTCGGCCTCGATCGCGGCGGCCGACGAGCGGACATTGCCGCCGCCCTGCCCTTCCGTGGTCGAGGAGGCCATCAGCATCTGCTCGTCGGCGATGCGGCGCAGCAGCCCGTCCTGCCAGGGCTCGCCCCGGCCATGCCGGATCAGGCAGGCGACCTTGGTCTGGTGCATGGCGAAGATCATCGCCGAGGAGGCGCAGGCCCGGCCCAGGATGTAGGCGATCTCGGCGAGCATCCGCAGCGAGGCGCCCTCCCCGCCGAGTTCGATCGGCACGGCGGCTCCCAGCAGGCGTTGCGAACGGAAGGCGGCAACGGCTTCCTCGGGGAAGCGCCCGTCGCGGTCCACCGCCTCGGCATGGGCGGCGGCGATGGCGGCGGCGGCGCTGGCGCGGGTCAGGAGGTCGGCGGCGTCGCCGATGCGGGCGTCCGGCTGCGGCGAGGGCTGCATCGTCATGGCGGGGCTCCGATGGGCTGAAGCCGGCCGGGCCGGCGGCACGTGAGAGGGGTTCGCGGAGGTTCGGGGCGCGCGATCCCGGACCGGTCAGGCGTGCGGGCCGCGCACGCTCTCGACCATCCGGGCGATGGTCTCGATCGAGTAGAAGTTCTTCGGCGTCAGGCTGGCCGGCGGGATCATGATGTCGAACTCCGCCTCGACCGCGACCATCAGGTTGACGAGGTCGAGGGAGGACAGGCCGACATCGACCAGGGCGTCCGATCGGCCGAATTCCGGCTTGATCGCGTGGCGGGCGGCGATCGCGCAGGCGAGGCCCATGGTGCGATCCGCGACGCTTGCAGTCACCGCTTGCGACATTGTCCTAATTCCCCTCGACCTGTTCCGGATGCGCCGGCGTCTGATTGTTCGGCTCAACGACAACTTGTTTTATTGAAAATACTGATTCGTATTATATGAGAAAAGTGCGTTTTGATCTTAAATACTTCCTTGGTTAATCTGCTGCATTCGGAGTGCATGCGGGCATCCGCAGGTTCTTTCAACGATTCACTCCGGTGAAAGCCTGATGAAGCGCCCGTTGCCATAGGCGAGTCCGGGTCTTTCCACCCGGCTCAGCCGCACCTCGCGAACGGCGCCCAGCAGGATGGCGTGGCTGTGCCGCTCGATGACCTCGTCCAGGGTGCAATCGACGATGGCCTGTGCCTCGGTGAGACCGGAGGCGCCCGATTTCATGATGCTCCAGTCCGCGTCGCGATAGCGGGCGGCGCCCCGCACCCCGCCGATCCCGGCGAAGCGCTCCGCGATCGCCTGCTGCCCGGCGCCGAGGATGCTGACGCAGAAGTGCCGCCGCCGGGCGATGACCGGCCAGGTCGAGGCGCGGCGATCGACGCAGACCAGCATGGTCGGCGGATCGACCGAGAGCGAGACCGCCGAGGTCGCGGTGAACCCGACCCGGTCCTCGCCGATGCCGGCGGTGACCACGACGACCCCGCCGACGAGGCGGCGCATCGCCTGCTTGAGGAGGGCCCCGTCGGCGAGCGGCGGGGGGAGCAGCGCGGCGGCGGCCATCACGCGCTCCGTCCCTGGCTCGAACCGACGACGGTATGCGGGCCGGCCGGAAGGCGGGATATCGGTGATCTCCGGGGCGCGCTCATCGTTCGCAATCCGTTCGGCGGGCTGAAATCGAGCCTGGTGAAACCTGTCCGCTCCGGGCCGGTCGAAACCGGACGTTATCGGTTCATCGCTATGTCGTTGCCTGTCCTTGCGGCGTGTCTGTGCAAGTCCAGGGCCCGGCCGATGGGGCCGGAAACTGTGCAGTTCCGGTACGAACCGCAGGATGTGCAAAGGGGCCGGTCCCGATCCGGGACGCGCCCGGCCGTCAAGCGAGATCCGATCGATGTCCCGAAGCGCCGAACCCGCCCTGCCCGCCGCCCGCCGCGGGCGGAACGCCGCCCAGGCGCTCGTGGAGCAGCTCGCGGCCAACGGCGTCACCCACGTCTTCGCGGTGCCCGGCGAGAGCTACCTGCCGGTGCTCGACGCGCTCTACGAATCAGGCATCGCCCTCACCGTCTGCCGCCAGGAGGGCGGGGCGGCGATGATGGCGGAGGCTCACGGCAAGGCGACGGGCCGGCCCGGCATCTGCTTCGTCACCCGCGGGCCGGGGGCGACCAACGCGTCGGCCGGCATCCACATCGCCCAGCAGGATTCGACGCCGATGATCCTGTTCGTCGGCCAGATCGAGCGGGGCCTGCGCGACCGCGAGGCGTGGCAGGAGATCGATTACCGCGCCGCCTTCGGGCCGATCGCGAAATGGGCCACCGAGATCGAGACCGGAGCGCGCGTGCCGGAATACGTCTCCCGCGCCTTCCACACCGCCACCGGCGGGCGGCCGGGCCCTGTCGTGATGGCGCTGCCCAAGGACATGCTGAAGGATGCCGCAGAGGGTCCGCTGGCGCCCCCGTTCGAACCGGTGGAGGCGGCTCCCGGCGCGGAGGATCTGGAGCGGCTCTCCGCTCTGCTCGCCGAGGCCGAGCGGCCGTTCCTCGTGCTCGGCGGCAGCCGCTGGACCGAGCAGGCCTACGCCGACATCCGGCGCTTCGCCGAACGCTTCGACCTTCCCGTGGCCACGAGCTACCGGCGGCTGCCGCTGTTCGACCCGCTGCACCCGAGCTATGCCGGCGATCTGGGGCTCGCCGCCAATCCGAAGCTGGTGGCGCGGGCGAAGGCCGCCGACCTGATGATCGTGCTCGGCGGGCGCCTCGGCGAGGTTGCGAGCCAGACCTACTCGCTCCTCGACATCCCGGCGCCCCGCACCCGGCTCGTCCACATCCATCCCGGATCGGAGGAACTCGGGCGGGTCTACGTGCCCCATCTCGGCATCACCGCCGCGCCCGCGCGCATGGCGGCGGCGCTGGCGAAGCTCGCGCCGCCCGCCGCGCGGCCCTGGGCCGAGGCGACGCGCGCCGCGCACGCCGAATACCTGGCGTGGTCGGAGGTGCCGACGCCGCAGCCCGGCCCGGTCAATCTCGGCGAGGTGATGGTGCGCCTGCGCGAGGCGCTGCCGGAGGACGCGATCCTGTGCAACGGCGCGGGCAACTACGCCGCCTGGATCCACCGATTCTACCGCTTCCGCCGCCTCGCCACCCACATGGCGCCGACCTCCGGCTCGATGGGCTACGGCGTGCCGGCGGCGGTCGCGATGAAGCGGATCTTTCCCGACCGCACGGTGATCTCGATCAACGGCGACGGTGACTTCCTGATGAACGGCCAGGACTTCGCCACCGCCGTGCAATACGGCCTGAACATCGTCTGCATCGTCGCCGACAATGCGAGCTACGGCACGATCCGCATGCATCAGGAGCGGGACTTCCCCGGCCGCGTCTGCGCCACCGACCTCGTGAACCCGGATTTTGCAGCTTACGCCCGCGCCTTCGGCGGCGTCGGCTTCACCGTGGAGCGCACGGAGGATTTTGCCGCCGCTCTGGACGAGGCGCTGGCGGCGCGGCGCCCGGCGATCATCCACGTGAAGATGTCGGTCGACGCGATCGCGCCGGGCATGAGCCTCACGGCGATCCGTGAGCGGGCGCTGGCGGGGGGATGAGACAGGAGCCCTCCCCTTCGCGGAGACGGATCTTCGTCGGGCGGACGGGGGAGCGTCGACGTGACGGCGCCCGGTAGCTCGCCCTCGATCCGATCGGCCGCACGTTCCTAAGTCGGGAGAAGGGGGCGGCTACTTCGTCGGAACGCGCTCGCAGCTCGGTTCCTGGCGTGGAGCGGAGTTTGCCTCAACCCACCGATGGATCAGGACCCGCGCCTGCCGGGTCCGGACGCAGCATGCGGTGGCAGACAGATTCGGCTCCGACGCCGATCGCGGCGCCAGCCAGGACGTCGATCGGAAAATGCGCCCCGCGGACGACCTGTATGGCCGCGACGCCGACGGCGGCGGCATACGCCGCTTCCGCAAGGCCGGGAGAGGTGCGCGCCACCGACCGAGCGACGGCAAAGCTCAGCGCCGCATGCCCTGAAGGAAAGGATTGCCAGGGGCCGATGCCGGTCCCAGGCCAGCCTCGAGCGTAGCGCCCCTCGTCCATCAGCACGTTGGGACGGGTGCGGTGGACGCTCCGCTTGAGCGTCGTCTTGACGATGCTGGCCGCGATGCCGGCGGCGAGCATGTTGCGTCCAGCCTCGGCGAGACCGCGATTGCCGGCGATCGTCCCGCAAGCCAGAACCGTAACCGACAAGGCGAGAAGAGATTGCCAGCTTCCGACCTCGCCGACTGATCCGAGGGCGCGATTGGCCGGATGATCCTTCGTTCGAGCGAGCGAGATCCCCGTTGCGACATCAATCGCCTCGATCTTGCCGGCCAATCTGGCGGTTCGGGCGCGGAGCGGATGTCTGGAGGTCTTCGAAAGCATGGCCCTAAACGCAGCCGATCGGGAATCGTTCTCGGCACCATGGCTGGATCAGCGATGGCCCACCGGTCAGAGCGTCAAGCCTCAGATCCGAACGGCCGTTCGTCAGGATCTGGCCTGAAGCGCACTGCTGAGGCATCGAAGCGCTTGGCCGAAAAAGATTGGCGAACAGCCATTGGCGGCTGGTCCGAAGCGTCAGGTTTGAAGCGCTACGACAGCCGGCCGTGCGCGAAATCCCAGTAGAGCTGGCGCGCCTGCCTAAACATCGGACCCGGCTCGAAGCGCCTGTCGTCGAGCCCGGTGACGGGGGCGACCTTGGCGAAGTTGCCGGCGGTGAAGACTTCGTCGGCGCTCAGGAAGTCCTCGTAGCGCAGCGTCTTCTCCACCACCTCGACGCCGGCCCCGCGCAGCAGCGCGATGACGCGGGCGCGGGTGATGCCGGCCAGGAAGGTGCCGTTCGGGACCGGCGTGTACACCACGCCGTCTTGCGCGAAGAAGGCGTTGGCGTTGGCGAATTCCGCGACGTTGCCGAGCCCGTCGAGCATCAGGCAATTGCCGAAGCCGCGCGACAGCGCCTCGGTCAGCGCCCGCGCCCCATTGGGATAGAGGCAACCTGCCTTGGCGTCGACGGGGGCCACCTCGATCGACGGGCGGCGGAACGGCGAGAGCGTCGCCTTGATGCCCGACGGCAGCGGCATCGGCGCGGTGTAGAGCGACAGGCACCAATTGGTGGAGGCGGGATCGAAGCGCACGCCGCCGGCGAAGCCGCTCTCGGCCCAGTACATCGGCCGGATGTAGAGTTCGGCGTCCGGCGCGAAGCGCGTCAGCCCCTCGGCGACGAGGCGGGCCCATTCCTCGACCGCGACCTTCGGCGTCAGCCCGAGGGCGGTGGCCGAGCGGTTGACCCGGGCGAGGTGCAGGTCGAGATCGGGCGTGACGCACTCAAAGGCGCGGGCGCCGTCGAACACCGTCGAGCCGAGCCACGCGCCGTGGGTGCGCGGCCCCATGATCCGGACATTGCCGGGATGCCACGCGCCCTCGAAGAACGTCCAGGTATCGTGGTCCGGCATCGTCATCGCGTCCGATCCTCTGCGCAAGCCTGTCTCAGGCGGCTTCGAGCTGCCCGCCGGAGCCGGCGCGGCGGTTCAGCATCCGCTTGGCCTTGCCGGCGGCGCGCAGGGCCAGCGCCACGACCTTCGGCTGGGTCTTGCGGCAGAAGGCGACCTTCCGCACGTAGCTCTCGACGTGCCAGTGGCAGACCGCGCCGCGGGGGATGAACAGCACGTCGCCGGCCTTGAAGGTCTTCGGCGGCGAGACGCCGTCGCTGATCGTCGCCGAGCCCTCGATGAAGTGGATCGTCTCGTCGATGTCGTAGTGCCACTCGAACCGCCCGGCGGTGCAGTCCCAGACCAGGGTCCAGGCCATGCCGTCTGCGCTGCGCGAGAGCATGGTGTTGCGGGCCACCGGCCGTCCCTCGTGGATCCAGCTCGGCTCGATCGGGGCGGAGCGCAGCTCGCCCGAGGTCACGGACGGAATCATCGCTGTGGTCGACACGGCATCCTCGCTGTGGGGGCTGGCGCCCGGATTCGCACCGGTGGCGTTCGCTCGAATCGAAAGCACGGTGGTGACTGGATCACAAGTCGATCCTGGCAATATGACTAACGACGATGGGCGCGAAGACTGCTGATCTCCGCGTATGGGCGTTATTCGATAGGTTAGATCCGATTTGGCACGCCTGATCCGTTTCGGGACGGGTGGCGATCATCGATCCTGCTCATGGACAAAGCGGGCGGGCGGCGCCGCGACACCGGGTCGAGGATTGTTGCCCCTCTCCGCGCCGAGGCGCCGGCCGGGGTCCGCGTCGGTTCCGCGCGCGGTCGAAGGCCGGCCCCTGCCATCCCGTTCCGGTACGGCGAAGCCTGGTCCCGGCCTTGCTCACGGGGCTCCAACCCTGCGGTTCCGGGACGGCTTCACACCATGCGCAGCGAAACGATCGCCCTCCATGCCGGCTTCGAGCACGACCCGGCGACGCATGCGGTCGCGGTGCCGATCTACCAGAGCGTGGCCTACGCCTTCGACAGCGCCGACCACGGCGCCGCCCTGTTCAACCTGGAGGAGGAGGGCTTCCGCTACAGCCGGATCGCCAACCCCACGGTGGCGGTGCTGGAGCGGCGCGTGGCGGAATTGGAGGGCGGCCATTCGGCGCTCGCCGTCGCCTCGGGGCAGGCGGCCCTGCACTACGCCATTGCGACGCTCGCCGATCACGGCGGCAACATCGTCGCGGTGCCCCAGCTCTACGGCACGACGCACACACTGCTCGCCCATGTCCTGCCGCGGCAGGGCATCACCTGCCGCTTCGCCGCGAGCGACCGGGCCGAGGACATCGCGGCGCTGATCGATGGCGACACCCGCGCCGTCTACTGCGAGTCGATCGGCAATCCCGCCGGCAATATCTGCGATATCGAGGCGCTGGCGGCGGTTGCCCACGCCCACGGCGTGCCGCTCGTGGTCGACAACACCGTGCCGACCCCGATCCTGATGCGGCCGATCGATTACGGGGCCGACATCGTCATCGCCTCGCTCACCAAGTTCATGGGCGGCCACGGCACCACGCTCGGCGGCATCATCGTCGATTCCGGGCGCTTCGACTGGACGGCGCAGCCCGACCGCTTTCCGATGTTCACGCGGCCCGACGCCTCCTATCACGGTCTCGTCTACGCCGAGCATTTCGGCCCCGGCGCCTTCGCCGCGCGGGCGCGCAGCGTCTACCAGCGCACCACCGGCGCGGTGCTGCCGGCGATGTCCGCCTTCCTGCTGCTGCAGGGCATCGAGACGGTGGCGCTGCGGGTGGAGCGCCATGTCGAGAACGCGCGCAAGGTCGCCGAGTACCTGCGGGCGCACCCGCACATCGCCTGGGTGAACTATGCCGGCTTCCCCGACAGCCCGAACCACGCGATGGCGCGCAAGTACCTCAAGGGCGAGGGCTCCTCGCTCCTGACCTTCGGCGTCGCGGGCGGGTTCGAGGGCGGCAAGGCGTTCTACGATGCGCTGAAGCTGGTGAAGCGCCTCGTCAATATCGGCGACGCCAAGTCGCTCGCCTGCCACCCGGCCTCGACCACCCACCGCCAGATGACCCGCGACGAGCAGCGGGTCGCGGGCGTGCTGCCGGAGACGATCCGGCTCAGCGTCGGCATCGAGCATATCGACGACATCCTCGAAGACCTCGACCAGGCGCTCGCGGCGGCCGTCCCCGCCGCGCTCGCGGCCTGACGTCGTTCCTCACCGTTTGAGGGGAGATCCGCTATGCTGGACCACGGCACCTCGATCCTGCCCGCGAGCCGCCCCGTCGCGGAGACGGAACTCGACGGCCTCGCCGGCGCCCCGTGGTCGGAGCCAGCGCATCCCGAGCGGATCCTGCGGGTCGGCCTCCTCAACAACATGCCCGATGCCGCCCTGATGCAGACGGAGCGGCAGTTCCGGCGCCTGATCGGTCCCGGCGTCGAGTTGCGCCTGTTCAGCCTCGACACCGTGCCGCGGGGGCCGCTGGCCCGCGCCCATCTCGATCGCTTCTACGCGTCGCACGAGGCGCTGGCCGGGGCCGGGCTCGACGCGCTCGTCGTGACCGGCGCCGAGCCGAAGGCGAGGCACCTCGCCGACGAGCCGTTCTTCGCAGCTCTCGCGGCGGTGGTGGATTGGGCGGAGGCGCAAGGGATCCCAACCCTATTCTCCTGCTTCGCCGCCCATGCGGCGGTGCTGCATCTCGACGGCATCGAGCGGCGGCCGCTGCCGGCCAAGTATTCCGGCGTCTACGCCTGCCGGGTGGTGGCCGAGCACCCGCTGCTGGCGGGGATGCCGGCGAGTATGCCGGTGCCGCATTCGCGCTGGAACGACCTTCCCGAGGCGGCACTGGCGGCCCGCGGCTACCGCATCCTGCGCCGCTCGGACGCGGTCGGGGTTGATCTGTTCGTTCGTGACGGGGCGGGCGGCGCCCCGATGGTCTTTCTCCAGGGCCATCCGGAATACGACGCCGACACCCTGGCCCGCGAGTACCGCCGGGATGTCGGCCGCTTCCTCGAGGGCGAGCGCGAGACCTGCCCTTCGCTTCCCGAGAACTACTACACCGACGAGTCGGTCGCCTGTCTCGAGGCCTTCGCGGCGATGGCGCGGGCCGACCGTGCGCCGGCCCTGCATGCCGACTTCCCGACGATCGCCGAGACACCCGCCCGGCCGGCCGGCTGGCCGGAGGGCGCCGCCGGGCTGTTCCGCAACTGGCTCGCGCTGGTCTCGGCCCGCACCGCCGCGCTCGCCGCCTGAGGTCGCCCGCGATGGATCTCTCGTCGTCCGAACGGCCCTCCCCCGATCCGCGCCCCGATAGCCCGGAGCCGGAGAGCGCGGCGCTTCCCCCGCCGCGGACCTCCTCCACCGCCGGCTGGCTCGGCGCCCTCGCCCGCACGGCGCGGATCGACGCGCAGCCGGAGCGCATCTTCCCCCTCGTCCTCGACGCGATCGCCGATGAGCGTGGGTCGGCTCCGGCCCTGATCGGCCGTGACGAGACCCTGAGCCACAGCGAACTGGCCGAGCGCCGCAACCGCTACGCCCGCTGGGCCCTGGCCCGCGGGCTCGCCAAGGGCGACACCGTCGCCCTGCTGATGCGGAATTGTCCGGATTATCTCGCGGTCTGGCTCGGGCTGACCCGCGTCGGCGTCTGCGTCGCGCTGCTCAACACCAACCTGCGCGGCGCGGGCCTCGCCCATTGCATCGCCGTCGCCGCGCCCCGGCTCGTCATCGTCGCCGCCGACCCTGCCGAGGCCTTGGAGGGTGCCCTGCCCCACCTCGCCGAGAGGCCGGAGATCGTGTGGCAGGGGGGCGATGCGGACGGCACCCTCGCGGCGGCCTCGGCGGCGTTCTCCGGTGCGCCGCTCGGCCCCGACGAGGCGCCCTCCGTCACTCTGCGCGACCCGGCGCTCCTGATCTACACCTCCGGCACCACCGGTCTGCCCAAGGCCGCGCGGGTGAGCCACCACCGGGTGATGATGTGGACCCACTGGTTCGCCGGCCTGATCGACCCGACGCCGGAGGACCGGATGTACGATTGCCTGCCGCTCTACCACAGCGTCGGCGGCGTGGTGGCGCCGGGCTCGGTGCTGCTCGGCGGCGGCTCCGTCGTCCTCCGCGAAAAGTTCTCCGCCAGCCGGTTCTGGGCCGACGTGGCCGAGACCGGCGCGACCCTGTTCCAGTATATCGGCGAGCTGTGCCGCTACTTGACGCTGGCTGCCCCCGATCCGGTCGAGGCCCGGCACCGCCTGCGGCTCTGCACCGGCAACGGGATGCGGCCGGAGGTCTGGGAGGCGTTCCAGGCCCGCTTCGGCATCCCCCGCATCCTCGAATTCTACGCCGCGACCGAGGGCACGCTCTCGCTCTACAATGTCGAGGGCCGGATCGGCGCGGTCGGGCGCGTGCCCTCCTTCATGGCGAGGCGCTCGCCGGCCCTGATCGTGCGCCACGATCCGGCGACGGGCCTGCCCGCCCGCGATTCAGCGGGGCGCTGCATCCCCGCCGCGTCCGGCGAGGCGGGCGAGCTGCTCGGCCGGCTCTCGGACAAGGCGGAATACACCTTCGAGGGCTATACCAGCGCTGCCGAGAGCGCGCGCAAGGTGCTGCGCGACGTGGTCGAGCCCGGCGATGCCTGGATGCGCACCGGCGACCTGATGCGCCGCGACGCGCAGGGCTTCTTCTACTTCGTCGACCGACTCGGCGACACCTTCCGCTGGAAGGGCGAGAACGTCGCCACCACGGAGGTCGCCGACGCGCTCCACCGCGTCGCGGGCGTGCGCGAGGCCAATGTCTACGGCGTCGCCGTGCCGGGCGCCGAGGGCCGGGCGGGCATGGCGGCGCTCGCGGTCGGGCCCGATTTCGATCTCGCGCAGCTTCACGCGGAGATGGAGAGCCGGCTGCCGGCCTATGCCCGGCCGCTGTTCCTGCGCCTGAGCGACGAACTCGGCCACACCGAGACCTTCAAGCAGAAGAAGGGCGCGCTGGCCGAGGACGGCTTCGACCCGGACCGCACCGACGACCCGCTCTACATCGACCGCGACGGCGCCTACCGCCGGATCGATCGAGCGCTCTACGTGCAGATTACTGGCGGAACGCTGCGTCTGTAGCGCGCATCGATCCAAATTTCGAAAGGACGAGTCCTTTCGCGGGTCCAGGCCAGAGCCCTGGTTGAAGGGAAGCCGGGGCGCTGCCCCGGCACCCCGCCAAAGGGATGATCCCTTCGGGGTCCCGCATTCAGGCCGGCTGCAGCCTGCCGAGCGGCACAGGCCGTGCCCGGCCTCACCCGGCGCGATGCTGATCATCGGGCAGACGACAAGGCCGAGCTGCAGGCTGACGGTGAGCAGCACCGCGATCCAGGCTGTCGAGAACAGGCCGAACGCCTCCAGACCCAGGCTATGCGCGAGCATGATGGTGGTGGCGAGGCTGCACGCATTCCTGGCGATCCGTGGCGCGGTGCCTGTCCTGATCATGATCCGCGGACCGGCTCAGGATGCTTCGCTTCCGAAAGCAGTTCTCGCCGCTCTTCCGAGTGAAGTGGACTTCGAGGGGCATCTGTGTTCATGGATTTCGGCCTCGAACTGTCCTGCTCGCTGGGGAAATTTGGTCATGGAATGGGTTTTCGTGGCCGCCGTAATCCTCCTGCTGATCTGGATCGTCGTCACCTACAACGGGCTCGTCGCCCTCCGTCAGCGCACGGCACAGGCCTTCGGCGACATTGATGTCCAGTTGAAGCAGCGCCACGATCTCGTTCCGAACCTTGTCGAGACCGTGCGTGGATACGCCACTCACGAGAAGGGCACGCTCGATGCGGTGATCCAAGCGCGCAACGCCGCCGCGGCGGCCCGCGGCCCCGATCAGGTGGCGCATAGCGAGGGGGCGCTGCAGGCTTCGCTCGGACGTCTGGTCGCCCTGGGCGAAGCCTATCCCGACCTCAAGGCGAACACGAATTTCCTCACGCTTCAGGGGCAGCTCGCGGAGATCGAGGATAAGCTCGCGGCGGCCCGGCGCTTCTTCAACAACGCGGTCGCAGAGTACAACGCCGCCATCGCGGCGGTGCCCGCCGTCCTCTTCGCGGCCCCCCTGGGCTTCATGCCCAGGCCGTTCTTCGACGTCGGCGAGGGCGCGCGCCCGTCGCTCGATGTCCCGCCCCGGGTCGCGTTCTGAGTGCGCCTCCGGCCTCGCGATGCTGCCCGCCTACGGCCTCTACACCCACATCCGCGCGAACGAGGTCCGGTCCCGCACCCTCCTCCTCGGCCTGTTCGTCCTCAATCTCGTGCTGGCCTACGGCGTGGCCCTCGTCGTGCGGGCGATGCAGGCCGCCCTGCCGGTTGGAACGGTCTCCGGCTTCGGCGCCTATCTGCGCGCGGCGATGCATGACCTTGTCTGGGTCGGGCCGCTGGCCGTCGCCGGAACCGTCCTCTGGCTCTTCGTCGCCTTTCACGCTCACCAAGCCCTCGTTTCCGGCGTGGTCGGCGCCCGCCTGCTGGCGCGGCCGGAGGCGCCCGGCCTGCATCGCCTGCTCGAAGACCTGTGCATCTCGCGGGGCATCACCGTCCCGGCGCTGCAGATCGTGGACGATTCCGCGCTGAACGCCTACGCCACGGGCCTCAACCCGCAGCAATACGCGATCACGGTGACGACCGGCCTCATGGCAGCGCTCGATGCCCGGGAGATGCGGGCGGTGCTTGCCCATGAATTGACCCATATCCGCAACGACGACGTGCGGACGATGATGCTGGCCGTCGTGATCGCGGGCCTCTACGCCTTCGTGGCGGAGGGGATGGCCCGGGCCGACCTGATGCGCGCGCCAGCGCAGGGCGACGGCAAGAGGACGGGCGCCGTCCCGGCGATGCTCCTCGGTGCGGCGCTGATCGTGCTCGCCTGGGTCCTGTCCCAGGCGATCCGCTTCGCCCTCTCGCGCAGCCGCGAATACGTCGCGGATGCCGGAGCGGTGGAATTGACCAAGGATCCGGACGCGCTGATCTCGGCGCTTCTCAAGATCTCCGGGCGCGGCGATCTGGTGCGCGCACCCTCCGGGGTCATGGAACTCTGCTTCGACAATCCGCGCTCGGGTTTTCTCGACCTGCTGGCGACCCATCCCCCGGTCGAGGACCGGATCGGTGCGATCATGCGCTACGCCGGCGGACGGATGCCGTGGGGAGCCTGAGCGCAAACGAGATCCGGTCCATCGATCGCTGCAAGGCGGGTTCGAGCTGCTCCCGAACACCGCGCGGGCCCGCCGATACGGGCTCCGCTGCGATCGACCATGGTCTGAATCAGGGCGTTCTCACCATCTCGAGCGGCTTGCCGCCCTCCCTCTTGGCAAAGCTCTCGGGTCCCGACGGTTCAAGGCTCAGGGACGTTTCCGGCTTGCCGTAGAGCATCAGCGTGAAGTCCTCGACGCGGACCGAGTCGAGCTTGAGCCGCGCGATGGCGGGATCGCAGGGCGTGCCGGTCTTGAGCGTCAGTTCGGTCTCGCCGTCCTTCGGCGACCGCGCGAGGGTGAGCGGGCACAGACTCGGTCCGCCGGGGCGGCGAAGCACCCACGATCCAACGAGGGCGGGGGCGTAGGGCGCGCGCTCGACGCCGGGCTTGGTCCGGACCATGAAGTGGACCGGCGGCGCCTCGAACGACGTCTTCATGATCGTGGTCTCGTCCTCCCCGAATTCGAGGAGCATTTTGCCGTCCGGGGCGAAGAGGCGGATGCCGGACTGGTAGTCCCAGGCGCTCGCCCGTGCCACGGCCGGCAGGCGCGCGGCGCAGGCCTCGGCGGGGGTCGCCCGCCACAGCTTGCCCGCAGGCTCGGCCGACAGCGTCACGCGGCATCCCGGCCGGCCATCATCGGTGGCGATGAGCCACTCGCCGACGCTGTCCTTGATGAAGGAGGGGGTGGGAGCGGCTCCGGCCCCGGAGCTTGATGCGAGCAGGAGGATCGCGGCGAGGAGCCGGTCGCGCATGAGAGGCCTGTCAGTTCTGCTTGACCAGTTCGACGCGCCGGTTCTTGGCGCGGCCTTCCTCGGTCTCGTTGCTCGCCAGTGGCGCGGCCATGCCGACTCCCTGCGCCGCCATGCGGCCTGCCGGGATGCCTGCACTCGTCAGAGCGGCGACGACCGCCTGGGCGCGGCGGCGCGAGAGATCGAGATTGTAGTCGATCCCCGCTTGGTTATCGGTGTGCCCGACCACGAGAACCTTCGTCGCGGGGGCGCCGCGCAGAAAGCTCACCAGTTCCGCGAGTTGCGGCCGGCTCTCCGGCTTGATGTCGGCCTTCGCCGTGTCGAACTGGATGGCGTAGAGCGCGACGCGGCCCTCCTGCGCGAGCCCCTGCCCCATCGCGCTGGCGGCGGTCGTTTCCATCCGCTGTTCGCGCTTGGCGGTCTCCACCGTGACGACCAGGGTCACCAGCCGGCCGACCCAGGCCTTGCAGTTCGAGCCGGCGGACACGTCGCCGACGGTCCAGGCCAGCACCGCCGCCTTCCCGCCCGCCTTGGGCAGGTCGAGCAGGGTGTAGCGCTGGCCGGAGCGGTCCTCCTGCAGCACGCACTCGGTCCACGGCCCGGCGATCATGTCGTAGGGATAGAGCATGTGGATGATGCCGGTCTTGCTGCCGCCGGAGCGCGCCGCCTTCACGGCCGAGCCGCCGCACGCGTCGCCGCTGCACTCGAACAGCACGCTGCCGCCCGCATCCTTGACCGCCTGCTGATAGCCTCGCACGACCTCGAGGGCCGAGCGGCCTTCCGGCTGCAGATAGCTCATCCGCGTGAGCCGTCCCTCGACGGTCAGGGGCTCCGGGGGCAGGTAGACGTCGTTGTTGTGAGCGTCCACCTTGTCGGATTGCCGCTCCAGCGGTGCGTTCGGAAGACGGATCTCGTCGAAGGCGCTGTCCCGGCTCTCCAGCAGGATCCCGCCGGCATAGCGGGGCAGGACCGATGCATCGCGCGCGCCGGGGGCATCGCCGGGCGGGATCGCGCCCGCCTTGAGCGGCGGCGAGGCTGGCCGCGCCGGCGGCGGCCCCGCCGCCATCAGCAGCAGCGCGGCGCATGCGAACAGGCGCTTCATCGTATCCTCGTCGTCAGTCCGGCCGTGGCGTATACTGACTTCGCTGCGATTCGACAAATCAATGCTGCGAGCGGCGACGCGGAATAAGATTGATCATTGAGGTAGAATTTTTTTATTTGAATAAATATTCCGGCATATTTCATAAATTTCAAGTATTTTGCGGCAAAATGCCCTTTGTGGATGTGACGTTTTGATCTGAATTTTTTAAATTTCTGTATTCAATCGCTTATAAGATTAAAATCGATCAGATGGGAAGGTTCGCGTCGATTGAGCGCGGGATCGAATGCCGGTTTCGGCCGCTCGACGCCGCGCGTTGATCGATGGCGGTGCCGAGCTGAGCCATGCTGCTCGACCGTCGCAGGTTCACGGCTCCGGCGGCGCGCCCGGATTCTTCTCGGTGCGGTCGCGATGGGCAGCGGCGCGGGCGAGCAGCAGCATCGTCACCGGCGTCGTGAGCGTGATGAACAGGCCGATCAGCGTATCGCGGAGGACGATGTGACCCTCGACGAACGAGAGCAGCAGCATCGAGCCGGCCAGGATGAGGAAGGCGCCCAGCGTCGCTCCGAGCGTCGGGGCATGGACGCGCTCGTAGAAGGACTTCAGGCGGATCAGCCCCAGCGCCCCGGTCAGCGAGAAGCCGGCGCCGCCGACCGCCAGCACCACGACGATCCAGGCTACCCAGGCGGGCAGGTCGGGACCGTTCATTGGATCACCTCGCCCTGCATCAGGAACTTGGCCAGCGCTACCGTGGCGGTGAAGCCGATCATGCCGAGGATCAGTGCTGCCTCGAAATAGAGCCCGCTGCCGGTGCGCATGCCGTGGACGACGATCGCCAGCATGCCGTTGAGGTAGAGCGTGTCGAGGCCGAGGATGCGGTCCTGGGCGCGGGGGCCGCGCAGCATCCGCCACGCGGCGAGCGCCATCGCCAGCACCAGCATGCCTTGGGCGAGGCCGAGGCCCCAGTCGAGGACGGCGGCGGCGCTCACGCGAAGATCTCCATCAGTGGACGCTCGTAGCGGTCCTTGACGCGGCGGACCCAGCCCTCGCTGTCGGTGTCGTCGAGGAGGTGCATGAGCAGGCGCCCGGTATGGGAATCGTACTGGACCCAGAGGGTGCCGGGCGTGGCGGTCAGAATGATCGACAGCACCGACAGGCCGAAGGACGACCGCATGTCGAGGGGGACCGAGACGAAGCCGGTGCGCCGCTCGCCGCGGTGCAGGCCGAGGATGATGCTGGCGACGTCGAGGTTGGAGCGCAGCATGTCGTAGAGCACGGTGAACAGCAGCCGGACGGCGAGGCCGGGTCGGCGGACCCGGACCGGCGCGGGGCGCAGCGCCCGCATCACCGCGGGCACGGTCAGCCCGATCAGGAGCGCGAGCACGATGTTGCCCGGGCTCGGAGGCGCGTTCAGCACCAGCCACATCAGGGTGAGGCCGGCGGAAAGGAAGGGATGGGGCAGCACGGTGCTCACGATCCCGCTCCCGCCTTGCTTCGAGCGGCATCCTTGCCGGCCCCGGTACTGGCACCTTTGCCCGCACCCGAGTCGAGCACGGCGCGGACATAGTCCTGCGGTTGCGACAGCCAGCGCACCGTGGCCTCGGTGTAGGCCAGCGCCGGCCCGGCCCAGAGAGCGAGCGCCACGCAGGCCGCGAGCAGGACGCTCAGGCTCGCGAGTTCCGGCGAGCGCAGCACCGGGGGCGGGTCGTCGTGCGGCACCCAGAGGCTGAAGATTCCGAGGCGGACCAGAGGAATCAGGGTGCCGAGGCTCGACAGCGTGAGCACGGCGATCAGCCACCAGGCCGCGGCGGTCATCGTGCCGGAGGCGAGGCCCGAGAACATCGCGAGCTTGCCGACGAAGCCGGCGAGCGGCGGAATGCCGGCGAGCATCAGCGTGCAGAGCAGGAAGCCGCCGCCGAGGATCGCCACGGCGGCGGGGATTGCCCGGCCGATTTCGGTGGCGCCGGCATCGTCGAACGGGTCGCGATACTCGTCGGCGAAGACGGGCTGCGCCGCGTCCGCCGGATCGCGGCCGCGCTGGAGGATCTCGGCCAGCAGGAACAGGGCGGCGGCGGCGAAGGTCGAGCCGACGAGGTAGTAGAGCGCGCCCGAGAGCGCCCCGTCGCTGCCTGTGCCGAGCGCCGCGAGCACGGTGCCCGAGGAGATCATCACGGCATAGCCCGCTGCCCGCGTCAGCTCGCGCGCGGCGAGGATCCCAATCGTTCCGAAGGCGATCGTCGCGAGACCGGTCGCGAGGATCCAGGTCTGGCCGAACCCCTCCGAGCTGCCGGCCCCGAACAGGAGCAGGCTCAGGCGGATCACGACGTAGACGCCGACCTTGCTGAGGATCGCCAGGATCGCCGCCGCTGGGGCCGTGGCGGCGGCGTAGGTGGTCGGCAGCCAGAAGCCGAGGGGCCAGGCGCTGCACTTGATGAGGAAGGCGACGCCGAGCACGGCGCAGCCGACCTCGAACAGCGCGGCCTCGCCGGGCGGACCGGCGAGGCGCCGGGCGAGGTCGGCCATGTTGAGCGTTCCCGTCGTGCCGTAGATCAGGCTGACGCCGACGAGGAAGAACAGCGAGGCGACGAGGTTGACGGCGATGTAACCGAGCCCGGCGCGGATGCGCGTCTCGCCCGAGCCGTGCAGCACGAGCCCGTAGGAGGCGGCCAGCATCACCTCGAAGAACACGAACAGGTTGAACACGTCGCCGGTGAGGAAGGCGCCGTTCACCCCCATCAGGAGCAGCAGGAACAGGCCGTGGAAGCGCGGTCCCGCCCGGCCCCAGCGGGCGAAGGAGAAGACGAGGGCGGACAGCCCCAGCACGCCGGACAGCGTCAGCATCATCGCCGAGAGCCGGTCGGCCACCAGCACGATGCCGTAGGGCGCGGCCCAGTTGCCGAGGCGGTAGACCTCCGGCGCCTGAGTGACCCGGGTCACGAGGACGAGGGCGGTGGCGAGCATCGCCAGCACCGTGGCGAGGCTGAGCGCCGACTTCAGGCGGTGGCGCCGCTCGTCCATCAGGAACATGGCGCCGGCGACTGCGATCGGCAGCACGATCGGCAGCACGATGAGATGGTCGGACCACAGGACCGCGCCGGGTCCGCTCAGGAGAGGCGCGGTCATGGATGCGGGTTCTCCGGTGTCGGCTCGGCGTGGTGCGGCTCGCGGCCGTCGACGTGGTCGTTGCCGGTGACGCCGCGGGCGGCGAGCAGCACGACGAGGAACAGGGCGGTGAGCGCGAAGCTGATCACCAGCGCGGTGAGCACCAGCGCCTGCGGCACCGGATCGTCGACCGAGACGACCTCGGCGCCCTTCCCCAACACCGGCGGTGCGCCGACGGTGAGCCGGCCCATGGCGAAGATGAACAGGTTGACGGCGTAGCTCAGCAGCGACAGCCCGAGCGCCACCTGGAAGGTGCGCGGGCGCAGCATCAGCCATACGCCGGAGGCGGCCAGAATGCCGATTCCGGCCGACAGCACGATCTCCATTACGCCGTCTCCTCGGCGGCCCGCTCGGCTTCCGCCTCGCTGCTGCGGGTGCGGCGCAGGGATTGGTGGGCGAGCGCCACCAGCATCAGGGCGCTCGCGCCGACCACCAGCACCATGATCCCGAGATCGAACACCAGGGCGCTCGCCGCCGGCACCTTTCCGAGCAGAGGCAGCTCCCAATAGGCGAAATAGGCGGTGAGGAAGGGCCGTCCGAACACCCAGGAGGCCGCTCCGGCCGCGACCGCGATCAGCAGGCCGAGGCCGATCCACGCGATCGGCTGGATCCGCAGGCGCTCCTCCACCCACTGCGCGCCGCAGGCCATGTATTGCAGGATGAAGGCGATGGTGAGCGCGATGCCGGCGGCGAAGCCGCCGCCGGGCAGGTCGTGCCCGCGCAGGAACAGGTGCAGCGACAGGAGGATGATGAAGGGGAACAGCCACGTCATCACCACCCGCGGCACGAGCAGCGCGTCGGCGGCGGTGTCGCCGGGCTTGCGGCCCTCGCGGGCGCGGTCATAGGCGTCGTGACTGTGCTGCTGCTTCGGCCGCTCCAAGCTGTCCGGCGCCGGGCGGAAACGGCGCAGCAGGGCGAATACCGTGAGCCCGACGATGCCGAGCACCGAGATCTCGCCCAGCGTGTCGAAGGCGCGGAAATCGACCAGCAGCACGTTGACGACGTTGCGTCCGCCGGCCTGCGGATAGGCCTCCTCGATGAACCAGCGGGCGATGCCGTCGCCGGCCGGGCGGGTCATCACCGCGTAGGCGAGCCCGGCGAGACCGAGGCCGACGCAGGCGGCGATGCAGAGATCGATGATGCGGCGGCGGCGCGCCCGCGCCCGTTCCGAGGGCGGAGCGGGGATCGCCGCGTCGCGCTTGGGCAGCCAACGCAGGCCCAGCAGCAGCATGACCGTGGTGACGATCTCGACGAGGATCTGCGTCACCGCGAGATCCGGCGCCGAGAGCCAGAGGAAGGTCAGGCTGCTCACCAGACCCGCTCCGCCGACGAAGATCGTGGCCGAGAGGCGATGGTACTTCGCCCGCTCCGCCGCGCCGACCGCGCAGGCCGCGCCGACGATCCACATCAGCGCGAAGGCCGGATCGAAGGGCGTCAGTCGGCCCGGCGCGAACAGGTCGAGCCCGCGGGCCATGCCCGCCGCGAGCGCCGCGAGGAGGGCGGCGAGGAACAGGATGCGCAGTTGCGGCTGGAGCCGCTCGGCGCCGAACCACTGCTCCAGGACGCGGGCGCCCTTGGTCAGGCCGGTCATCAGCCGCTCGAACAGCCGGCCGCCGTCGAGCCGGTCCATCAGCCAGGGACCGCCGCGGGGATTGGTGTCGATGCGCTTGCCGAACAGGACGTAGAGCAGCACGCCGCCGACGAGGGCGGTCATGCTAAGCACCAGCGGCAGGTTAAAGCCGTGCCAGATCGCCAGGCTGTAGGTCGGGGCGTCCGCGCCGAACACCGCGCTCACGGCACGCTCGAGCGCCGGACCGATGGTCAGGTTCGGCACGAGGCCGATGGCGATGCAGGTGAGGACGAGCAATTCGATCGGGATGCGCATCCACCGAACCGGCTCGTGCGGCTCGTGCGGCAGGTCGTGCGGCGGCGGGCCGAAGAAGGTCTGGCGGATGAAGCGCAGCGAGTAGAGCATGGTGAAGGCGCTGGCGAGCGTCGCCAGAACCGGCAGGGCGATGTGGATCGGGTGGTCGCCCATGTTGTCGACCGCCTCGGACAGGAACATCTCCTTGGAGAGGAAGCCGTTGAGCAGCGGCACGCCGGCCATCGCCGCGGCGGCGACCATGGCGAGCGTGCCCGTGTAGGGCATCGCCCGCCACAGGCCCGAGAGGCGGCGCATGTCGCGCGTCCCCGTCTCGTGGTCGATGATGCCCACCGCCATGAACAGCGACGCCTTGAAGGTGGCGTGGTTCACCGTGTGGAAGATCGCCGCGACCACGGCGAGCGGCGAGTTGAGGCCGAGCAGCAGCGTGATCAGCCCGAGATGGCTGATGGTCGAGTAGGCGAGCAGACCTTTCAGGTCGTGCTGGAAGATCGCGCTCCACGAGCCGACCAGCAGGGTCGCCATGCCGGCGCTGCCGACGATCCAGTACCATTGCTCGGTGCCCGAGAGCACCGGCCACAGGCGGATCATCAGGAAGATGCCGGCCTTCACCATGGTGGCCGAGTGCAGGTAGGCGCTGATCGGCGTCGGCGCCGCCATGGCGCGGGGCAGCCAGATGTGGAACGGGAATTGGGCCGACTTGGTGAGCGCGCCCATGAGCACCAGCACCAGGGCCGGCAGATAGAGCGGGCTGTTGCGGATCGTGTCGCCGGAGGCCAGCACCGTGTCGAGGTCGTAGCTGCCGACGATGCGCCCGATCAGGATCGTACCGACGAGAAGGCACAGACCGCCCGCCGCGGTGATCGTCAGCGACATCCGCGCGCCGTCGCGGGCCGCTGCGTTATCGTACCAGTAGCCGATCAGCAGGAACGAGACGATGCTCGTCAGCTCCCAGAACAGGACCAGCTGGATCAGGTTGCCGGACAGCACGATGCCGAGCATCGCGCCGACGAAGGCGAGAAAATAGGAGAACAGCCGCGGCACGGGATCGGCGGCGGCCATGTAGTAGCGCGCGTAGAGAACCACGAGCGCGCCGATGGCGAGCACCAGCACGCAGAACAACCAGGCGAGGCCGTCGAGCCGCAGCACGAGGTTGACGCCGAGGCTCGGCAGCCACTCGACCGCATGGACGACGGTGCTGCCTCCGGCCAGCTGCGGCGTCAGCGCGAGGATGCAGCCGAGGCTGGCCAGCGTCACGAATCCGGCGAGCAGGGCGGCGGCCGTGCGGGCATGGCTCGGCAGGGCTCCCGTGAGCACGGAGCCCACGAAGGGAAGGATCGCGGCGGCGGCAAGAAGAGCGTTGGACGACATCAACCCGGGCGAGATGCAGGCTCGGGAGCGGCCTGAGTGGCGAGGAGGGGCGGCGCATGCGATCGAGGCCGCTCGCCGGGGCGGGCGCGGCACTCGTGCTCGCACTTAAGGCATGCCCGAAGGCCCGGCCGCAAGTGAAGCGCGAGAAAAGGCGAAATCGATCCGATGGTTGCGCGGCGTGAGAATCCACACGTCGCCGGCCGGATCCCCCGAGCCTTGCGGGACCGCCGATCGCGCGCCCTCTCCGCCCCGCGATCGCTCAGGCGACGGATCCGGCGCCTCTTGCTCTACTATCCCGGCTCGACGCCGGGCGTGCGGCACCCGGCCCTCGGCTTCGGCCTCAGAGCGGGAAGGCCGACAATGCCTGTTCGAGCGCCCGTCGCGCCATCTGCCGCGCGGCGGCTTCGGTCTGCGCCTGCGATTCGATGGCCGGTACCCGAACGGTCGCGGCGACCTCGACGACGTCGCGCCCGGCATCCGGCCGGCCGAAATGGACCCGCACCACTACCTGCCGCTGGCCGTCGATCACGTCCTGCGTTTCCTGGGTCATCCGAACCGGCATCCGCCTCTCCCTCGAAGGCCCGGCGGCGCCCGATGCGCCGCCGTCTCCGGCAGGACGAACGAAGCTCGGTGCGAAGCGTTGCTTCGGCCGGCAGGGAAAGGGCTGAGGCTATGGGCCGCGCAATGAGGGCGGGATTGATGTCGGCGCGCGACCGCTTCCCCCGGCCTGTCCGGGAACGGCAAATGCTCGGTTCGCCGGATGCCGATCGTTGACCATTCGAAGTCCCGAAATCTTCACGCGGCGCGATCAAAGTGTCCGCAAACGGGCCGTCGATCCCGGTTTGATACGACTTTCCCAAGGCACGCACATTGCTGAACCGGCGTGACTCCGTCCTCAGGCGTTTCGACCGCCCGAGGATGAAGGATGACGCCGCGCCTGCACCGCGCCGGAATTCAGGTCAGGTCAGAGATTTCGAAGATTGATCGCAGACGGGACCCCATCATGGACGCGAGAAAAGCTCCGAACGTCGTCATCATCGGTCTCGGTTACGTCGGCCTGACCCTCTCCGTCGCCCTCGCGCGCCGTGGCGTCCAGGTCTACGGCATCGAGAAGCGGCCGGACGTCGTCGAGAAGACCAATGCCGGCGTCCCGCACTTCGCCGAGGTGGGGCTCCGGGCGGCGCTCGCCGACGTGGTGAAGAAGGGCCGCTTCGTCGCCAGCACCACGACGCGGGACGTGCCGCGGGCCGAGTACTACATCATCACCGTCGGCACGCCGCTCTATCCCGGCTCGCACGAGCCGCGCCTCGACATGATCGAGGAGGCGACCCGCGAGGTGGCAGAGCACTTCACCGACGGCGCGACGGTGATCCTGCGCTCGACCGTGCGGATCGGCACGACGACCGGCGTGGTGAAGCCGATCCTCGACCGCACCGGCACGGACTATCATCTCGCCATGTGCCCCGAGCGGACGCTCGAGGGCGACGCCATGCGCGAGCTCATCAACCTGCCGCAGATCGTCGGCGGTGAGACGCCGGACGCCTCCGACGCGGCCGCCGCCCTGTTCAGCCGGCTGACCCACACCATCGTCCGGGTCGCGAGCCCGGAGACGGCGGAGATGATCAAGCTCGTCGACAACACCTCGCGCGACGTCCACTTCGCCTTCGCCAACGAGGTGGCGCGGGCCTGCGATGCGCTCGGCATCAACGCCAACGACGTCATCCGCTACGGCAAGCTCGGCTATACCCGCACCAACGTCGCCGCCCCCGGCCTCGTCGGTGGCCCCTGCCTGGAGAAGGATCCGCACATCCTGCTCTCCTCGGTCTCGGGCAAGGGCGTGAATCTCGAGATCACCGCGGCCTCGCGCCTCGTCAACGAGCGCCAGCCGGCGGAGACGGTGGCAAGCCTCGTCGAGCGGCTGCGGGCGCGCCGCTCCGGGCCGTTCAAGGCGGTGGTTGCCGGCCTCGCCTTCAAGGGCCGCCCGGAAACCGACGACCTGCGCGGGTCGATGTCGCTCCACGTCATCCGCGAGATGATGGCGACCGAGCAATTCGCCGAAATCCGCGTCTATGACGGCGTGGTGCCGATGGAGCATGTCCGGGCGATCTCGTCGGGGCTGACGCCCTACGACAGCCTCGCCGCCGCCTGCGCGGGCGCCGACGTTCTGGTGATCGCCAACAATCACCCGGAATATTCGAAGATCGATCTGGAAACGATCATCGCTACCATGTCGGATGACGCCTTCGTCTACGATTACTGGAACAACCTCAGCGAGATGCCGGCTGAGATCCTGGAAAATCGCTACGTCACCGTGGGCAACCTCGTGGGTAAGTTTCAATGAGCAGACTGGCTATCACCGGCGCGGGCGGATTCATCGGCGCCCATCTTACCCGCGCGCTCCTGACGCAAGGGCACGAGGTCGTCGCCATCGACAACTACATCCGCGGCCAGGCCTCGCGCCTCGCCGACGCCAAGGGTGCGATCGAGCGGGCGACCCTCGACGTGCGCGACAAGGATGCGCTGGTCGCGGCGCTGAAGGGCGTCGAGTGCGTGTTCCATCTGGCCGCCGTCAACGGCACCGAGAACTTCTATAAGCAGCCGCAGCTCGTGCTCGATGTCGGCGTTCGCGGCGCGCTGGCCGTCACCGAGGCCTGCATCGAGGCCGGCGTGCCCGATCTCGTCGTCGCCTCCTCGGCCGAGGTCTACCAGACCCCGCGCGTGGTGCCGACGAACGAGGACATCGAGATGGTGATCCCCGACTCGCTCAACCCGCGCTACTCGTACGGCGGCTCGAAGCTGATCTCGGAGCTGATCGCCTTCAATTATGGCCGTGACAAGCTGCGCAAGATCCAGGTCTTCCGGCCGCACAACGTCTACGGACCCGACATGGGCTGGAAGCACGTGGTGCCGCAACTGATCGAGAAGATCGTCGCCGCCGGTGACGGCGGCTCGATCACGCTCCAGGGCGACGGCAGCGAGACCCGCGCCTTCTGCTACGTCAGCGACGTCGTGGACGGCATCGTCCGGATGTGGCGCTCGGGCGAGAGCATGAACGTCTACCATATCGGCTCGATGGAGGAGGTCGCGATCCGCGATCTCGCCCGCATCACCGCGGAGGCGCTCGGCGTCCGGGTCGATCTCGTCGCCGGTCCGGCCGCCGCCGGGGCGACGCCGCGCCGCTGCCCCGACATCGGCAAGATGCGGGCGATCGGCTACGCGCCCGCGATCTCCCTGGTCCAGGGCATCGAGCGCACGGTCGCGTGGTATTGCGAGAACCCGGCGCCGACCGATTCCAACCCGCTTCTGTGAGGAACGGCGCCATGTACAGTCTGGCCGGCAAGACCGTTTTCGTGGCGGGCCATCGCGGCCTCGTCGGCAGCGCCCTGGTGCGGCGGCTCGCGGGGGAGGATTGCGAGATCCTCACCGCCACCCGCGCGGAACTCGACCTGTGCGATCAGGCGGCCGTGCGCGCCTGGATGCGCGACCGGCGTCCGGACGCGGTGTTCCTGGCAGCCGCCAAGGTCGGTGGAATCCTCGCCAACGCGACCTATCCGGCCGACTTCCTCTACGAAAACCTCATGATCGAGGCCAACGTCATCGAGGCGGCGTTCCGCGCCGATGTCGGCAAGCTTTTGTTCCTCGGATCGAGCTGCATCTACCCGAAATTCGCCGAGCAGCCGATCGTCGAGTCGAGCCTGCTCACCGGCTCTCTGGAGCCGACCAACGAGTGGTACGCGGTCGCCAAGATCGCCGGGATCAAGCTCGCCCAGGCCTATCGCCAGCAGCACGGCCGCGATTTCATCTCGGCCATGCCGACCAACCTCTACGGGCCGGGCGACAATTTCGATCTCAACTCCAGCCACGTCCTGCCGGCGCTGATCCGCAAGGCGCACGAGGCCAAGCGCAACGGGGCCAAGGAGATGGTGATCTGGGGCACCGGATCGCCGCGACGCGAGTTCCTGCACGTCGACGACTGCGCCGATGCCTGCCTCCACCTGATGAAGACCTATTCGGAGGCCGAGCACGTCAATGTCGGCTCGGGCGAGGACATTCCGATCTACGACCTGACCCGCCTCGTCTGCGAGGTCGTCGGGTTCGAGGGCGAGATCGTGCGCGATCCGGGCAAGCCCGACGGCACCCCGCGCAAGCTGATGTCGGCGGACCGGCTGCGCGGCCTCGGCTGGGCGCCGAAGGTGCCGCTGCGCGACGGCATCGCCGCGACCTACGCGTGGTTCCGGGAGAATGTGGCCGATGCCTGAGATCGAGGGAAGCCTGCCCATGAGCGAGGCCGCTTCCGTTCCGGCGTCGGAGCCCTACGCGCTTCGGATTAACCGGGCCGATCCCCACTTCGTCCCCGCGGACGGGCCGGGGGCGCACCGCCTGCCCGCGACCCGCATCCTCGGCGTGCCGGTGAGCGTCATCGACATGCCGTTCGCGGTCCGCACCCTCATCGGCTGGGCGCGGGCGCGGCGCACCAGCATGGTCTGCGTGCGCGACGTCCACGGCATCATGTGCGCCCAGGACCAGCCCGACCTGAGGGTCGCGCACGAGCGGGCCAGCATGATCACCCCGGACGGCGCGCCGCTCACCATCATCAGCCGGTTCTTCCGCGCCCACGGCACCGGCCGCGTGCCGGGCCCCTCGCTGATGGAGGAGATGTTCGCGGCCACCCAGAACACCGGCATCCGCCACTACCTCTACGGCGGCAAGGAGGGCGTGGCCGAGCAGGTCGCGGAAAACTTCGCCCGCAAATATCCCGGCACGCAGGTCTGCGGGCTCGCCTGCCCGCCCTTCGGCGCCGTCGCACCCGATCTCGACGCGCGGCTCACCGACGCGATCAAGGCGGCCGAGCCTCACATCGTCTGGGTCGGCATGTCGACGCCGAAGCAGGACATCTGGATGAACGACCACCTCGACCGGCTTCCGGGCACGGTGCTGATCGGGGTCGGCGCCGCCTTCGACTTCCATTCCGGAGCGGTGAAGCGCGCGCCGAAACTCATGCAGGTGCTGGCGCTCGAATGGCTGCACCGGCTCTTCAGCGAGCCTCGGCGCCTGTGGCGGCGCTACCTCGTGATGGCGCCGGTCTTTCTCTGGAAGATGGCCCGTCAGCCCGCGCCGCGCCGGTCCTGAGGAGCGGAGCGTTGCGCGTCCTCATCGTCCACAACCACTACCAGATCCGGGGCGGCGAGGACGCGGTGGTCGAGCACGAGGCTGCGGCGCTGGCCGCGGCCGGCTGCACGGTCGAGACGCTGGCTTTCCACAACGACGACATCCGCACCCCGCTCGACCGCCTGCGCACGGCCTTCGAGGCGCCGCACGCGCCCCGCGGGATCGCCCGCGTCGTCGCGGCGGTGGAGCGCTTCCGGCCGGACGTGGTCCACGCCCACAACACCTTCCCCCTGGTCTCGCCCGCCATGCACGGGGCGGTGCGGGCGCTCGGGCCGGTGACGGTGCAGACGCTGCACAATTTCCGCCTCGCCTGCGCCGGCGCGATGCTGATGCGCGACGGTGCCCCCTGCGAGACCTGCCTCACCGGCTCCTCCTACGCCGCCGTGCGCCACGGCTGCTACCGCGGCTCGCGGCTCGGGACGCTGGCGGTGGCGCGGATGATCGACCGCCACCGGAAGGCTGGCACCTGGACGCGGGACGTCGATGCCTTCGTCGCGCTCACCGAATTCGCCCGCGGCCGCTTCGTCGCGGCGGGTCTGCCGGCGCACCGCATCTTCGTGAAGCCGAACGGCCTGCCCGATCCGGGGCCGCCCGACGACGGCCCGCGCGCGGGCATCCTGTTCGCCGGCCGCCTCAGCCCGGAGAAGGGCGTCGAGATCCTGAAGCAGGCCGCCGCACGGCTCGCCGCCCCTGTCGACGTCGCGGGCGAGGGACCGCTGCGGGAGAGCCTGGAGGGGGCGCCGGGGCTTACCCTTCTGGGCGCCCTGCCCCGCGCCGAGATGCGGGCCCGGATCGGCCGGGCCACAGCGCTCGTCGTGCCCTCCCTCTGGTACGAGGGGCTGCCGATGGTCGTGGCGGAGGCTTATGCCGCGGGCACGCCGGTCATCGCCTCGCGGATCGGCGCGCTGGCCAGCCTCGTCGAGGACGGCGTGACGGGCCTGCTGGTGACGCCGGGCGATTCCGCTGCCCTCGCCGGCGCGATCGAGCGGCTGCGTGCCCAGCCGGACGAGGCCCGGCGGATGGGCGCGGCCGCCCGCTCCGCCTATCTGCGCGACTGGACCGAGGAGGCGACGACCGCCGCGCTGCTGACGATCTACCGGACGGCGCTCGCCGCGCGTCCGCGGGACCAGCGCGAGAGCGCGTGACGGCCGGCTCCCGGCGCGGATCGGCGAGCGCACGGAGAAGCAGTAGGTCCCATTCGAACGAGATTTTCGATCGATACGGCGTGTGAGGCTGATCCCGAACCCCTAATCCAAGGACAGGTAGCGCAATCTCTGCTTTTCGACCTCGGACAGAGCCCGCTCCCGCTCCGGCTCGTCGTCGTAGGGCGCGTTTCTGATCTCACGCAGGAGAAACAGCATCGCCAGAAGACCGATACCGGTCGCTCCCCAGATCACCAGCGAGACGCTCGTCATCGGCCCCTGCAATCATTCGATTTTCATTAATCAAAGTTACTCACGGCCAAGGATTGGATGCAAGCGACTCTTGGCCCGATTCCGACGCGGCGGCCGATGGCGGCGCTCTCGGCCCGCCGCGCTTGAGCGAAGCCCGGATCCGTCACCTTGCAGGATCGAACGGACCGGGTCGGCGATCGTCCGGCTGCGGGTGCTGTCATCGCAAAGCCATCAGGCTGATCTTGGCGGCTATCACCCGGCATCCGGTCGCGGAGAAGGCGCCTTCGTGGCCGAAGCCCGGAACGCTGACGGTCTCGCCGTTCCCGGCGAAGGCGCGCCAGCCCAGCATCGGATCGAGGGCGGGGCCGACCGGGATACTCTCGCTGCGCACGACCAGGACCGGCCCGGAATAGGAACGCGGCTCGTAGGCCAGCGCAAGCGCGTCGAGATCGTCCGTCATCTGCCGGAACGTCTCCTCGGGATTCGGTGATGCGGCCCCCGCGCGATACAGGAGGCGCCGCAGCCGCCGCCAAGCCCGGCTCGAGCGAAGCCGGAGATGCATCCGCGAGACGAGGTAGGCGGCTCCGTCGCGGCGCAGATGGCGCAGGAGCGCGGCGAGGCGCCCGCGCCGGTAGGCGAAGGCGGCCCGGACGCGCTCGCGCGTCGCCAGACGCCGGAAATAGCCGGGCTCCCAGCAATCGATGAGGACGACGAGCGCGACCTCGCGGCCCCCTTCCGCGAATTGGCGGGCGATTTCGAAGGCGAGGATGCCGGAGCGGTTGAAGCCGACGAGGCGGATCGGCCCTCGCGGCTGCGCGGCATTGATGGCGGCGCGGTAGGCGCCCGCGAGCCGCTCGAGCGTCGCATCGTGTAGCGGAAGCCGGTTCTCGAGCCGCAGCGTCGCGAAGGGCTGATCGGCACCCAGGGCCTCGGCCAGCGGCCGGTAGAGTTCGTGGTCGGCCGCGGCGTGATGGATCGCGGTGAAGCCGGGCCGTTCTTCCGCCCTCGGTGCCTGTTGGAGCCAGCGAAGCCGCACGCCCGCTGGGACCTCGCCCTCAAGCAGGGCGCAGAGCCGCGCCACCGTGCCCGCTTCGAAGAAGGACCAGAGCGAAACCGATCGGCCCGTTGCCGCCTCGATTCGGGCGACGAGGCGGGCCGCCAACAGCGAGTCTCCGCCCGAGGCGAAGAAGTCGTCCTCGTCGGAGAGATCCGGGCGGCCCAGCATCGCGCGCCAGATCGCCCGCACCGCCGCTGAGAGATCGCCGGAGCCGCCGCTGGGCTCCGCGCCCGTTTCAGGCCGGCCGGCCGCGCGGTCGACCCCATCGAAGGTCCGATCCGGCCCGGTGGCCTCGGGCAAGGCATCCTCGGGTTTGCCATCCTCGGGTTTGGCATCCTCGGGCTTAGCATCCTCGGGCTTGGCACCGGCCGGACCGCCCGAGGCCTTGCCGACGAACGGCGCCGGATCCGGCAGGCGCGCGCCGACCGCCGCGCAGGCGGAGCGCTCGAAATCCGCGAGCAGACCGGCCACGGTCGCCGCCTCGTAGAGGCCTGCATCATACTCGCAGACCAGACGCCAGCCCGCCGCGGTCGGCGCCAGTTCGAGATCGAGATCGAAGAAGCTGCCGCTCGCGGCATAGTCGAGGTCGACCAGGCGGATCGGCGACCCCTCAGCCGATGCGGCGGCCGGTCGTGCGCTCTCAGGCATCGGGCGCAGCCGGACGTTGACCGAGACCAGCGGCGGCCGCAGACCGTCGCGACAGGGCGCCAGCGCCTGTACCACCCGGTCGAACGGGGCGAGCGCGCGGTCGCACGCATCGAGGACCGTTCGCCGCGTCGCCGCGAGCCGTTGGGCAAAGCTCCGTTCAGCTCCGAGGTCGATCCGCAGGACCAGCGTGTTCACGAAGGTGCCGACGACCCCTTCGAGTTCGACCTCGTCGCGCCCGAGCACCTGCGTGCCGATGGCGATGTCGCTGCGTCCCGTCCGCGCGCTGAGGAGCCCGAATAGGATCGTGCAGGCGAGGATGAAGGGCGTGGCGCCGTGCTCACGCGCGCAGTCCTCCATGCGGGCGCTGAGTTCGGCGGGAAGCTGGCGGGTCTCGGCGGCGAAGCGCCGCTCCCGGTCGGGACGGCGCGCATGATCCGACGGCAGCTCGAACGGTGCGAGATCGCGCAGCGACTGCGCCCAGAATGCGAGGTCCCGCTCCGCTGCGGCGGCGATTGCGGATGAGATCTCCCACTCGGCGAAGTCGGCGTATTGCAGGACCGGCGGCGGAGCGGGTGCCTGCCCCCGGCCCAGGGCGCCGTAGATCGCCACGAATTCCCGTGCCAGCACCACCATCGACCAGCCGTCGCAGACGCTGTGATGGGCGGTGACGAGCAGCAGGGAGTCCCCGCGCCCGAGCCGCAGCAGCGTCACGCGAAGCAGCGGCGCGCGCGCCAGATCGAACGGCTTCCGGGCGTCCGAATCGGCGATTTCCCGGGCCTCCTCCAGACGATCTCCGGGCAGGCCCGAGAGATCGATCTCGGAGAACGGCAGCGCCACCGATCCGGCAATCCGCTGCACCGGTCGTCCGCCCTCCGCGACGATCGCGGTGCGAAGGGCCTCGTGCCGGTCGACGAGGAGGCGGAAGCTGCGGGTGAGGATGTCGGCGTCGAGCCGTCCGGCGATGCGCCAGCGGGCCGCGACGTGCAGGCTCGGATCCCCCGAGCGCAGCCGGTCGAGCAGCCAGAACCGCGTCTGGCTGTGGGAACAGCGAGCGGTGAAGGCATCGCCCCCGTGAGCCTCGCCCGGCCCCGCCGGTGTTTCCTGCGTGAAATGCCGCATGCCGCCGGCCCTCACCCCTGCCCGACCGCGGCACGCTCGGTCTCCGCCGGACGCGGGCGCCGGATCGGCGCGATCGGCACCCGCGGCGCGGTCGCCGCGTCCCCGCCCTCCTCCGCGCGGCCGTGCAGCAGCGCGGCGACCCGGGCGATGGTGCGCTCCTGGAACAGGTCCCCCGCGCTCAGCGGCAGGTTCTCCCGTCGTGCCCGCGCGACGATGCGGAACACGGTGAGCGAGTCCGCGCCGAGGGCGATGAGATCGTCGTCGCGCGCGACCGCCGACAGGCCCAGCACCTCCCGCCAGATCGCGGCCAGCCTCGCCTCCGGGCCGTCATCCGGGGGGCTGCCTGGAGCCGGCTTGAGCGGAACCGGGATCGGAGCGGCCGACTCGGCGGCGGAGAGGACGCGGGGTCGGGTTTCCGGGGCAGGCAGCGCCTTGCGGTCGATCTTGCCGCTCGCCGTCAGCGGCAGTTCCGGGAGCCGGACCCATTGCGAGGGAATCATGTAATCCGGGAGTTCGCGCGCGAGGGCGGCGCGCAGGTTTCGCAGCGTGGGGGCCGCCTCGTCCGCCGGAAGGACGAAGTAGCAGACCAGGCGATCCTCGCCGGCCGCGTCGGGGCGCAGCACCACGACGGCGTGCAGCCCGGTCTGGCGCAGCAGCACCGCCTCGATCTCGCCCGGCTCGATCCGGTACCCCCGCAGCTTGATCTGATGGTCGGCCCGTCCCAGGATCTCGATGCGGCCGTCCGGCCGGTATCGGGCGCGGTCGCCGGTCCGGTAGAGCCGCGCCCCGGCGCATTCCGGCAGGGCGCTCGCGATGAAACTCCGCTGCGTCAGGTCCGGCCGCCCGAGATAGCTGCGGGCGAGCCCGACGCCGCCGATCAGCAACTCGCCCGTGACGCCGACCGGTACCGGCTCGCCCTGCGCGTCGAGGATGAACAGACTGGTATTGTCGATCGGCCGGCCGACCGTAACCGTCTCCTCACCCGGGTCGATCCGCGCGGCCGAGGACCAGATCGTCGTCTCGGTCGGCCCGTAGAGGTTCCACAACTCGCCACCGCCCTCGGTCAGGCGCCGGGCGAGATCGAGCGGCAGCGCCTCACCGCCGCACAGCATCTTGAAGCTGCGCCGAGAGCGGAAACCCGCCTCCAGCAGGAGCCGCCACGTCATCGGCGTCGCCTGGAGCACGGTGGCCCCGCTCCGTTCGAGCCGGGCGAGGAGGGCGTGGCCGTCGCGCGCCTCCTCGGTGGAAGCTAGCACGATCTGAGCGCCACGGATCAGCGGCAGCAGCAATTCGAGCCCGGCAATGTCGAAGGTCGCCGTCGTCACCGCGAGCAGGCGGTCCTCCGGTCCGAGCCCAGGCGCCCGCGCCATCGAGAACAGCAGGTTAGAGAGGCCGCGATGGGGCACCTCGACGCCCTTCGGCGCGCCGGTCGTGCTCGAGGTGTAGATCAGATAGGCGGTCCGATCCGCCGGAACGCGCGGGAAGCGGCGCGGGGTCGACCCGTCGAGCTGGTCGACCTCGATGATGCCCGGGCCCCCCTCGGAGGAGAGCGCCCGGTCGGCGGCGAGGGTGAGCATCGCTCCGATCCCGGCATCGGCGACGATCCCCGTGCGGCGGGCTGGCGGCATGGCCGGGTCGAGTGGGACGTAGGGGATGCCGGCCCGCAAGGCGCCGAGCATTGCCGCGACGAGGCCAGGCGAACGGCGCATCAGGAGGCCGACGCGAGCACCCTCGGGCAGGCCGGATCCGAGCAGGGCGGCGGCGATGCGGTCGGCCCAGCCATCGAGGGCACCGTAGGAGACGGTCTCCTCGCCGAAGCGGATCGCGATCCGGTCCGGGGCGCGCCGCGCGTGGAGCTGAAAGGCGCGCATCGCCCCGACCTTGAGCGGATGGGCGGTTTCAGTGGCGTTCCAGTCCACCAGCATGGTCCGCCGCTGCGCCGCATCGAGGAGCGGGACACGCCCGACCGGCTGAGCGGGATCGCGGGCGAGGTGCCCGAGCAGGGTGACGTAGTGCCCGATCCAGCGCTCGATCGTGGCGGGCTCGAACAGGGCGCGGTTGTAGATGGCGTCGAGCGTCAGTCCGTCCGTCGTCTCGCGCAGGCTCACGGTGAGTTCGAAGGTCGAGAAGCGCTTCGGGCCCGGTGCGAGGACGCCGCGCAGATCGTCTCCGAAATCGATCGCGTCGGGAAAGCGCTGAAGGTTGAACTGCGCCTGCACCAGGGGCGGCCGCGCGGGGTCGTGCGGCCGGTCGAGCTGGCGCAGCAGCCGACCGAGCGTGCAGTCGGCATGGTCCCCAGCCTCGGCCAGGGCCGAGCCGGTGCGGGCGAGATGGGCGGCGAAGGGCTCCGCCGGGTCGAGCCGGGCCCGCAGCGGCAGCAGGTCGGCATGGTGGCCGACGAGTCCGAGCCGGTCGAGGCGCGGCTGCCCCGCCGCCGGCACGCCGACGACGAGGTCGTCCTGGCCGCAGAGCCGCGCGAGCAGCACGTGGAAGGCCGCGAGCAGCGTGGCGGTCAGCGTCTGCCCCTGCCGCGCCGCGAGTGCCCGCACGGCGGCAACCAGCGGCGGCGGCAGGGCTGCGCTGCGCGTATCGCCGGCAAAGCCGCGCAGCTTCGGCCGCGGATGATCGGTCGGCAGGTCGAGCGGCTCGGCCGGTTGGGCATGGCGTTCGGCCCAATAGGCCAGCGCTCGGTCCACCTCTGCCCCCGAAGCGACGCCGGCATCCGCCTGCGGGGCCGGCGCCAGCCGCTCCGGGCCGGAGCGGTAGGCCTGGGCGATCTCGTCGACCAGAGCCGCGAAGGACCAGCCGTCGCAGGCGATGTGGTGCGCCGAGAGAACAAGGACGTGCTGCCTCTCGCCGAGGCGGAGGAGGTCGGCCCGCGCCACAGGGCCGGCGACGGGATCGAACGACAGGCCGGCGAGCTCGTGGAGCTTGGCGCAGAGCGCGGCCTCCGGATCCGCCTCGCCCGCGAGATCGGCCCGGCGCACCGGCGCGGTCCCCGCGGGATCGACCCGCACCGTCTCGCCGCTCGGGGAGAAGCGACCGCACAGGGCCTCGTGGCGGCCGAGCACCGAGCGCAGGGCGGCCAGAAGGCGCTCCATGTCGAGGGGGCCGTCGAGCCGGAGGGTGACGATCTCGGTCATCGCGGCGTTGGCGTCCGCTCCGAACTGCGCGGCCAGCCAGATCTCGGCCTCGCGATCGGTGAGGAGCCGCGGCGCTCCGCAATCCGCCGGCACGGGGGTCGGCGGCGTCTCAGGCGATTCCGGCGGCCCGGACGGGCTCACCCGCGCGACCGCGCGGGCTCGGGTGAGCGTGCGAAGCTGCTCCTCCACGACCCGGCATACGGCATCGAGCTGGTGCCGGAAGTCCTCCTGCAACTCCTGTGGCGTCAGCGTTGCGGGCCGTGCGAAGGGCCGGCTCGGCCCATCTCCATCGGGCGCGGCGGTCGGAGCCGCAACCGCGTGAACAACAGCCTCGCCGTCGATGCAGGACATCCCGATCCCCGTCTGGCCGAGCGGCCCATCGGCGGCGAAGAGGACGGCGGATGCACGATCCGCCGGGCATCCCTGACCGGACGCCCACCGCGCCGCCGGCTTCCAGCCGGGCGCTCGCGACGATCGGGCGTCCGACGAGGCATACCTGCCTTCGCGTGATGAGCAGACGCATCATCGCGTCTCCAGGAGTGCGAAGGCCGTTGTCTCGGCCGGTTTCCGTCGAGCCCCCGGAAGACGTTGCCGTGACCATATCAGCGGGACGAGAGCGATCATCCGCCTCGTTGGGAGTAGTGCTTCTCCACTATTCACCCTCGACGGCGCCGATACGGTCCGGTGCGCGGTCCATCCTCGAAGCGCCTGCCGACGCTGTGGTCACCGTTTCATCCAGAAAATGCGCGTCAAGACGAAGGTCTGCAGACGCCGGCCCGATGCGGTCGGGCTGGACACGGTTCTAGAGCGCGGAGTTCGATCGCGACTGCGACGAGGCGGTGCCGGAGAGGCGCGCCTGCAACCGTTCGATTGCCGCACCGACCAGGGCCTTCGAGGCGTGCAGCGTGCCGAGTTCGACCGAGGACATCGCCAGCATCACCGGAACGAGGTTGTCGGTCGGGTGGCCGTCGTCGCGGAAGAGTCGGAGATCGTCATCGGGCTTGAGGCCGACGCTGCCGGCGATCCGCGCCGCGTAGTTGCGGATCCGCGTCTCGTCGCTGGCGCAGACCGGGGCCGGCAGGCTCAGATCGAGCAGGCTGCCCTTCGGCAGCGAGGCCGCGATCGAGGGCAATGCCGCCGCTTCCGCCGCCAGCCGGTCGGGCGCCAAGAGGGCGGCGGGATCCGCCGCGCCGGAGGAGACGGGCGAACGGATCGCGGACGCCGGCGGCACCGGTGACTTCGAGGCCGCCATATGCGCCACCTTCGGCGTCGTCGCGGCGTTTGCGGTGGTCGTCCCGGTCAGGCCCGTCGCGATGTCGGCGGCCGGCTTCGGCAGGGGAATGGCGGCTCTCGCCACGGCCCGGGGGGCGCGACCGAGATGTCCGGCGAGCCGCGCGCGGGCCGACCAGGGCTGCACCCGCAAGCCGCCCGTGGCGACGGGGGCCGCCCGCGCGACTCCGCCCCGTCCGTGCCGGGCGAGGAACCGGGCGCGCAGCGTGCCGCCGATGCCCTGCGGCGCGATCGTCTTCGAGACCGCGGCCCCCGGCACTCGCCGGGCCGGCAGCTTGACCGCGCGTCCAGCCGATCCGGCGGCAGCTCCTGCGGCCGCGGTCAAGACCGGCCGCGGCGCACTGCATTCCGAGGGGGCCCAGCGGCGCACGATCGCGAGCGCCGAGCGCCGCCCGAAATCGCGCTGGTAGCGGCGAAGGAGCTGGACCGCCGCATCCGCCCCGTCGGCGGCGGTGGCGAAGCCGGTATGGCCCTCCGCGTCGCCGCCGAGTTCGCCGGTCCAGCCCGCCTGCTTGATGCACCAGTAATTGTTGAGCCGCACGCAGCGGGCGACGAAGCCGGGCTCGCTCGCCGCGTACCGGACGACGAAGGCGAGCGTGCCCGGCGCGAGGTTCTCGCCCGCCTGTTCCCGCCAGTTGGAGACGGCCCGCGCGACTTGGCTGAAGCTCGGGGCCGGCGCGGGCTGCGCGTCCGCGGGGCGTGGAAGAGCCGGCAGGCGGGCCCGCGCGGAATCGATCGCGGACCCGAGCCCGGGCTCGATCCGCGGGACCAGCATCGTCACGGCGAGGAGCGTTTCGAGAAGCACGCCGGTCGTCCCTCACGCGGTGTCAGCTCGGCTGTTCTCGTCAGGGAACGGTGCGAGCCGGCGAAGGGTTCGATGGCCCGCGCCGAAACCCGTCAATCGTCGTCCATCTCCGCCGCGAGCTGACGCGGTCGCACGTACCGCACGAGACGCCCGGCGCCGGCAGCGATGTCCTCCCAGCGCTCCGCGTCGAACTCCAGCACGGCGAGCGCCGCCGTTGGAAACTTCTCGCGAAGATCGCGCTGCAAGTCCTTCGGCCCCTCTCCGGCGAGCCGCAGGGCGAGATCGCCGAGGCCGGGGTTGTGGCCGATCACGAGCAGGCTCCGCGCCTCGGCCGGCGCGGAGCGGATCGCATCGAGGATGCGGCCGGCCGGCGCCTCGTAGATCGAGGGCACCGTTTCCATGGGCGTCCCGGGCATCTCCGCACGCACCGCCTCCCAGGTCTCCTGCGTGCGGCGGGCCGGCGAGACCATGACATGGTCGGGCGTCAGTGCCTCGCGGGCGATATAGGCGCCCATCAGCGGTGCGGCCTCGCGGCCGCGGGTATTGAGCGGGCGGTCGATGTCGCCCACGCCCTGCGGGTAGGCGGATTTGGCGTGGCGCAGGAGCAGCAGGCGGCGCATCACTGGAACCCGACCACGGGGTGCGGAACGTAGGGGGCTTCGAGCCGCGCAATCTCGTCCGGCGTCAGCTTCAGGTCGAGGGCCGCCGCCGCATCGTCGAGATGCTGCGGCTTCGACGCGCCGATGATCGGAGCCGCGACGCCCGGCTTCTGGATCACCCAGGCGAGCGCGACCTGCGCCCGCGGCACGCCGCGGTTCTCCGCCACCTCTGCGACCGCCTCGACCACCTTGCGGTCGGCCCCGACCGTGGCGTCGTAGAGGTTCTTTCCGACGAGATCGCTCTCCTGCCGGGCGCTCCCTGTGTCGAAATCGCGGGTGAGCCGGCCGCGGGCGAGCGGGCTCCAGGGCAGAAGCGGGACGCCCTGGTCGGCACAGAGCGGGATCATCTCGCGCTCCTCCTCGCGGTGGAGAAGGTTGAGATGGTTCTGCATGGTCGAAAACCGCGTCCAGCCGTTCAGGTCGGCGGTGTAGAGCGCCTTAGAGAATTGCCACGCGAACATGGAGGAGGCGCCGATGTAGCGCGCCTTGCCCGCCTTCACGACGTCGTGGAGCGCCTCCAGCGTCACCTCGATCGGCGTGGCGTAGTCCCAGCGGTGGATCTGGTAGAGATCGACGTAGTCGGTGCCGAGGCGCTTGAGCGAGGCGTCGATCGCGGAAAAGATCGCCTTGCGCGAGAGGCCGCCGGCATTGGGCTGGCTCTTGAGCGGATAGTACACCTTGGTCGCCAGCACGATGCTGTCGCGATCCGCGTAATCCTTGAGCGCGCGCCCGACGATCTCCTCCGAGGTGCCGTCGGAATAGTAGTTCGCGGTGTCGAAGAAGTTGATCCCGAGGTCGAGTGCCCGCTTGATCAGTGGGCGGCTCTCCTCCTCCCGCATCGTCCACGGATGCGGTCCCCGCTCCGGAACGCCGTAGGTCATGCAGCCGAGGCAGAGGGGCGAGATATCGAGGCCGCTGCGGCCGAGTTTTTTTGTCTGCATGGGGTGCATCACGCGGGTGGACGACGCGCCCTTACATGGGGCGTTGCCGCCGATCGTCACCGCAGGATCGACCGCTTCGCTCCTCCAGAGATCGAACACCCAATGACGCCTCCGTGACGGACACCGCGCTTGCAAAAAGATTGTGCACAACTCATGAAAGGGAGCGTTCCGCTCGGCGCGATTCGAAATCGAGAGAGTGTCCCATGATCCGGCTCCCCATGCTCCTCGGTTGCACCACCGCGCTGGCGTGTCTCCTCGGCCCGGCCGCGGCCGAGGAGGCCGATCCGGCCGCTATCGTCGCCGGGCTTTTCGCCGCCGGCGGCAACCATACCGGCGTGCGCGCCAGTGGCGCCAAGGGCGTCTGCCTCACGGGTGAGTTCACCCCCGCATCCGGTGCCGCCGCCCTCTCCAAGGCGCCCCACTTCCAGAAGGCGGTGCCGGTGACGGCCCGCTTCTCCATGGGCGGCAGCAACCCGAAGGTCTCGGACAAGGCCAAGCCCGTCACCCGCGGCTTCGCGATGCGGATGAGCGACCCGTCCGGCGACATGGTGTTCGTGGTGATCTCCGCCCCCGTCTTCTCGACGCGCACGCCGGAGCAGCTTCTGGCCTCCCTCCAGGCCCGTGCGCCGGGGCCGGACGGCAAGCCCGATGCCGAGAAGGTCAAGGCCTTCGCGGCGGCGAATCCGGAGACCACGCGGCAGGCCGCCTGGCTCAACGCCCGGCCGGTGCCGGCGAGCTTTGCGGGCGTCGATTACTGGGGCGTCCACGCCTACACGCTCACGAACGCGAAGGGCGAGGCGACGACGGCAAGGCTGAAATTCGTGGCCGCCGACAAGGCCGGCCTCAGTGACGACGAGCTGAAGGCTAAGCCCGACAGCTTCTATGCCGACGAATTGAAGGAGCGTCTGGGCCGCGGGCCGGCCCGGTTCGACCTCGTCGCCATCCGGGCCGAGCCGGGCGATTCGACGACCGACCCGACCGTCCAGTGGCCGGAGGAGCAGCGGAAGACCGAGACGCTCGGCACCCTCGCGATCACGGCGATCGAGCCCGATGCCACCTGCGACGCGCGCACCTTCGATCCGGTGGCGGAACTGCCGGAGGGCATCGCCGGCCCGGGCGACGACCCGATGTTCGCGATCCGCTCCCCGGCCTACGCGGTCTCGCTCTCGCGCCGGACGAATTGACCGTCCACGGACGGGGGCGGCTCAGCCGCCCCTGCCCTCCCGGCGCATCATGAAGGCGAGCTTCTCGAACAGGCCGACATCCTGCTCGTTCTTCAGGAGCGCGCCGTGCAGCGGCGGGATCAGCCTGCGGCCGTCGCGCTCGCGCAGGGTCTCGGGCGAGACGTCCTCGGAGACGAGGAGCTTGAGCCAGTCGAGCAATTCCGAGGTCGAGGGCTTCTTCTTGAGACCCGGCACCTCGCGGGTCTCCAGGAAGACGCGCAAAGCCTCCTCGACCAGACGGTGCTTGATGCCCGGATAATGCACCTCGACGATGCGTTGCAGCGTCTCGGCGTCGGGGAACTTGATGTAGTGGAAGAAGCAGCGGCGCAGGAAGGCGTCCGGCAGTTCCTTCTCGTTGTTCGAGGTGATGATGACGATGGGGCGGTTTTCCGCCCGGATCGTCTCACCGGTCTCGTAGACGTGGAACTCCATCCGGTCGAGTTCGGTCAGCAGGTCGTTGGGAAACTCGATGTCGGCCTTGTCGATCTCGTCGATCAGCAGCACCGGCCGTTGCGGGGCGGTGAACGCCTCCCACAGCTTGCCGCGGCGGATGTAGTTGGCGATGTCCGACACGCGCGGGTCGCCGAGCTGCGAGTCGCGCAGCCGCGAGACCGCATCGTACTCGTAGAGGCCCTGCTGCGCCTTGGTCGTCGACTTGATGTTCCAGGTCAGCAGCGGCGCGCTCAAGCCCCGGGCGATCTCCTCCGCCAGCACCGTCTTGCCGGTGCCGGGCTCGCCCTTCACTAGGAGTGGGCGCTCCAGCACGATCGCGGCGTTGACCGCCGTGGTGAGGTCGGGCGGCGCGACGTAGGACTCGGTTCCGGTGAAGCGCATGGGGCCTCGCGTCGAAGAAAGCTGACCTCGACTAACCCGGCTATGTCGGCGTGTGCAAGGCGGCCACGGGAGCTTAGATTACCGACGCATAATGAAGAAAATGATAGAGAATATGGGATTTGGATGTTCAGTCGCCTGCATTTGTCTTCCTGCCCATATACTTGTTTGCCAGTGTAATGCAAATCGACCGACAGGATATGTCGGCTATCTATAGATTTCGGCGATATTCAAATATTTTTACTCTCCTAAACAGTAGGCGCCCGGGGCCTTTAGTGTCAGTCCACTCATTCATTCTAATACAAAATACACAGTAATCAGCTTCGTTAATTTCCTCGAAGTCAAAGTCAATCGAGCAGGTGATCCAATTTGACGTATCGGTCAAGATTGGTCTGTGCATCAACATAATGTGAGAAATTTCCGCATTTGGGTCTGGTTTATTTTTGATAATGTGGCGGGATCGTTTGATGAGATTTGCTGTGATTTGGCGGCTGTTTTTGAAATCATCGTAGAGCATGGAGTATCCTCTAATACCTTCCCATGCATTGTCAAACTCGTCCTTAGTTTTTAAATGCAAAGGTAAAAGTGAAAATACAATGTTCTCATTGTGGTGGGAAGAAATTTTATATTCAAAATCTACGCGACCCTTCAGAAAAGGGATATATTTGTTGACACCGACTTTGCCATTGCCTTTGGAACTGATTGCAAAGACCCTATACCCCTCGCTTCTGTCGATTTCAGCCACCTCCGGTAGGCCTGGCACGTTCGGCTTTATTGTGATCCAAGATTGAAATTCGACAGATTCTTTGTTGCTGTCGTAAAAAATATGATAATCGTACCCATTTTCTTTGGGTTTATATGGATCGAATGAGCTATTGATAAACAGCGGCCTGTCTGAAATGTCGCTGTTTATCTGTTTGGGTGCGTGGATCTCTGGTATAACGGCAGAGCTGCCATACTTAGCTCTTATTTTCCTTGCGACGAGATCTCCGATATCACGAATGCTCAGATAGGCCCCCTTGCTTGCGGATCCTGTTTTAAGGACTTCGATAAGATTTTCAGAGAGCATTGTAAACGCATTGCCGTCAGGCGTAAGCGCTGGTTCATTTCGAGATGCAGCGACCAGCAATGCTGTTCCTAATTCGGGAAAATTAGAAAAAGTCTGATTTTCGATATGAATCGATAGATCTTGACTCATGAACTCAGATACGGCAGCTCCTGCGAAACAACAATCGAGTATTAAATAAATCCGCTTTCCAGGAGCGTTAAGCTTAAGAGTTTCCGCAAGGTCGCGAACCTTAAGTCCAGTAAAGTGCCGACGATTGCGATCTGTCTTCTTAACGCTCAAATAGTACTGCCGGTCTGAAAGGAAATCACCATGTCCTACGTAATATATTATAATGGAATTACATTCGCTTGGCATATTTCTGATAAAATCAGTTATCCGCTCGTCTTGCTCGTCTATCTTTAGAGGACTTGCAAATAAATTTAATACTTGACTGGATTCAATTCTGGGTCCGCTCGGAAATGTAGTCATATATTCATAAAATGCACCCGCAGAATTTTTAAATGCTTGTTTCGAAAAGGAAGGAGGGAGAAATTCGAATATATCCGAGCCAATAATGATGAGTGAAAAGTTGCCTCTATTATTGGGGGCGATCATCGGACAGTCCCTGCAAGTATTTTACAACTGCTGCAATATCAATGTTCTTCGCTGGATCGCCAACCGCAATCACCGTGCCGTTTTTGTGATTGATCGTCACTCGGCTGCCGCTCTTTGCGATGAAATCGTGTATGCCTTTCGCTATGGCTATGGCAGCGGGTGTTCCAAATAAGATAGCAAGAGTGGCGCCAAAATCTTGCGTATCGGTCCGATCCTTGATGATGTCGATACCAATTTGTTTATCGAGACCATGCCTGACGGCGATTTGATTTATAAATTCACGTAGTTCGGATGCGTCTTGACTACTCGTGGCGTTGGAATTTCCCAACTCAACGGAAATTTGATGTTGATCCATGTCAGCGAATCCAGAATCGCGGATATGAATAATCCCGCGCTCACAAAGGAGCACAAAAAGTTTTCTGTGTAAACGTTATCTTGTGCAGCTTTTCCGTGTTGGCGACGAGCAAAACAGCAATTATGAATTTTTTACATTTGTGCGTTTGCGTTCATAGTGTCTTCCCGTCGTGCCACACGCAGTTGGTGGCCAGGATACCGAGGTTCACGTCCGACTTCTGCGGCTGCGGCAGGGTCTTGCCGTCCATGGCGAGGTCGATCTTGATCTCGACCTGCCCCTTCGACTCGTTCGAGCGGCGGGAGAAGTAGCAGTATTGCTGGAACGGCCGCTCCTCGTTGGCCTTGAAGTTCCAGCCGGTCACGATCTGCCCGTCGAGATAGGGCACCTGCTTGAACACCGTGAAGGTGGTGTTCACCGGGGCCTGGGAAGCCGGTGCGGCGTCGGTGCCGAGCTGCGCCTTGGTCGGCGTCGGCACGGCATTGGCCTTCTGCGTCGGCAGGGCCTCGATCTTCAGGGTGTTGTCGGTGAGCGTGACCTCGCCCTTGGTCTTGAGCGTCACGTCGGCGAGCGCCGTCTGCATCGCGCTGGCGATCTTCTCCGCCGCCGAGTCGAACTGGTTCATGTAGGCGTAGCCGTAGCAGGCGGCGCCGATGCCGATCCCGGCCAGCGCCGAGAAGGCGCCGGCCCCGATCGCCCGCAGAAGGAAGGCGCGGGCGAAGTGCATCCGCGCCTCCGCCCGCAGGCGGCCGTTGACGTGCTGCGCGAGCACGATGTTCTCGTGCGTGCCCTCGGTGTGGATGCTCATGGCCGGGCGCTCGACTCGAAAAACTTACGCCGTCACGCCGGTCGGGGCGGTGCCGGAGGTGTTGGCGGGGGGCGGGGGCGGCGGCACCACCGGCGCGGTCCGCCGCTCCAGCGGGATCACCGAGGCGTCGCGCGCGACCGGTCTCGGCTGGGCCAGCGCCATCTCCTGGCGCACGCCCTCGGCGATGGAGGCGAGCAGATAGGGCGTCGCTTCCGGGTTCACGGCGGCGCCGAGGTCGTCCTCGTCCATGAAGGTCTTGCGCACCGAGACGGCCGAGAGCGCCAGGATTGTCGAGGCGAAGGCGGCGCAGAGCGCCGGCACGAACACGAAGATGCGCAGGAAGGCGTGGACCTGCGCGTCGCTCACGTCGATCGGATCGACGCCGTAGACCATGGCGGTGAAGGAGTGCAGCTGCGAGCGGTTGACCGAGTTGCGGTAGGCCTGCTCGGCATCGGCCACCTTGCGGTCGGCCGCACCCCGGTCGAGGAGACCGCGTGCCTTGCGCGCCTCCTCCAGCTCCTTGACGATGGCGCTGCGGTCGGTGCCCGCCTTGGCCACCGCGGCGTTGAGGGTCGCGGTGCGCGGGTCGGTCACGCATTTGAGGTTCGAGTAGCGCATGCCGCGGCTGTTGGTGCCGTAGACCCGCTCGCAGCGCTGGGCCGGCAGCCCGGCGAGCTGCGAGGCATTCTCGGCCGAGCGCTTCTCGATCTGCTCCAGCTCGTTCGTGTACTGCTCGACGCGGGCATTGGCGGCGGCGATGCGGGTGTCGATGCTGTCGCGGTCGGCCTGCGCGTCCTTGAGCGCGGTCTTGGCCTTGGCGGCGTCCATCAGGCGAGGATGGAACATCATCTCGCCGAGCTGCGACACCGACTTGGTGGTCACGCCCGCGGCGAACACGATGCCGATGATGGCCAAGCCTTTCACGAACCACGAGCGCTGCGTGCGCGCCAGGATCCCGAGCGGCACGCGGCACAGCTCCACCGCGGCGTAGACCAGCGGCGCGAGCAGCATGAAGTAGAACGCCCGGTCGTCGCCGTCGCTGTAATAGCCCGCGAACAGCCACGCCCCGGCGAGCGAGGCGCCGATCACCATGAACTCGACGAGATAGGCGATGGCGACGTAGCCCCACTTGATGCGGTAGCCGCGCTCGATATCGCGCTGGTGCTTCCAGCGCTGCTGGTCGAGCACCCATTCGCGCCGCTCGCGCTGCACGTCCCGGATCGGAGGCTGTCTGCGGAAGAAATTCATGCGCTTCTTGGACTGCTGCGGGCCTCCGGAGGCGGCGGACCCACCACCTCCTAACATCGCGTTACCCGAGCGTAAGCGCGTATTGTGCCGAAGTTGTGCCGGCCGCAGCGATGAGCGGTGGATGGCAGTCGGTATCGATTGCCGCCCTCAGACAATGAAACCGGAGCGGGAAAGCTGCTGCATCGGCCGAAAACCGGTTGCCGTGTGGCGGGCCCACCCCCCATGATGGCGATCACGTCCGCGGCATCGAAGCTGCAGGACGCCTCTTCCCTCGACCGAAGCGTCAGCGCAGCGTCCCGATGACCGACCCCGTGCAGGCCGGAACCCAGATCGCCGCGCAGGCGGGCGCGCATGCGGGCGGCTACCGGGAGGCGATCCTCTTTCTCGTCACCGCCGGCATCGTCGTGCCGCTGTTCCACCGCCTGCGGATCAGCCCGGTGCTCGGCTTTCTCGGTGCGGGCGCGTTGCTCGGTCCGTTCGGACTCGGGCGGTTCGCCGACGCGCATCCCTGGCTTGCTCCCTTCACCATCGGCAACCGCTCTGAGATCGCGCATCTCGCCGAGTTCGGCGTCATCTTCCTGATGTTCATGATCGGGATCGAGCTGTCCTGGGAGCGCCTGCGGGTGCTGCGCCGGCTCGTCTTCGGCCTCGGCGCGATCCAGGTGGCGGCGTCCGCGGCCGTCATCGCCGGGATCCTCGTCGTGCTGGATCAGCCGGTGGCCGGGGCGGTTCTGGTCGGGCTGGCGCTGGCCCTCTCCTCCACGGCAGTCGTGCTGCCGGTGCTCGCCGAGCAGAAGCGGCTCGGCACGCCGGCCGGGCGCACCAGCTTCGCGATCCTGTTGTTCCAGGATCTGGCGGTCGCCCCGATCCTGTTCGCCATCGCCGTGCTCGGCCGGAAGGACGGCGGCGATCTCGGCGGCGCGCTCGCCCTCGCGCTCGGTCAGGCGGTAATTGCCCTGGTGGTGATCGTGGTGGCCGGCCGCGTGGCTCTGCGCCCGCTCTTCCAACTCGTGGCGCGCACCCGCTCGCCGGAATTGTTCATGGCCGCTTGCCTGCTCGTCATCGTGGCGACGGCGCTGGTGGCGGCCGGCAGCGGCCTGTCGATGACGCTCGGCGCCTTCGTCGCCGGCCTGCTTCTCGCCGAGACCGAGTATCGCCGGGCGATCGAGGCGACGATCGACCCGTTCAAGGGCCTGCTGCTCGGCGTGTTCTTCGTCTCGGTCGGCATGAACCTCGACCCGGCCCAGCTCGTCGCCGCGCCGGGCGCGATTCTCGGCCTGTCGCTCGGGCTGCTTCTGATCAAGGGCGCCGTGGTGCTGGCGGGCGGGCGTATCATGGGGATCCCGGGCCCGGTGGCGCTGGAGACGGCGCTTCTGCTTGGTCCGGGCGGCGAGTTCGCCTTCGTGCTGATCGGCGGCGCCATGATCGCGGGCCTCGTTCCGGAGCCGGTGGGCGGCGCCGCCCTCATCGTCACCACCGTGACCATGATCGCGATTCCGGGCCTTGCGTCCCTCGGCCGCCGGATCGGACGGCGGGTGCCGAAGGAAGGGCTTGGCCGGGCGCGGGCCGAGCCGGTGCCGGACCCGCAGCAGAACCGGGTGATCGTCGCGGGCTACGGCCGGGTCGGCCGGCTCGTCGGCGAGATGCTCAAGCGCCACGCCATTGCCTACATCGCCCTCGACTCGGACCCCGTCCGGGTCGCCGAGCAGCGCCGGCTCGGCAGCCCGGTCTATTTCGGCGATTCGGCCAACACCGAGATGCTGCGCCGCTGCGACATCGCCACGGCCCGCGCCCTCGTGGTCACCCTCGACAATCCCCGCGCGGTGGAGGCGGTGGTTCAGGCGGCCCGCGCCGAGCGGCCGGATCTGACCATCGTCGCCCGCGCCCGCGACGCGCGCCACGCGACGCAGCTCTACGAGATGGGTGTCGACGACGCGGTGCCGGAGACGATCGAGGCCTCGCTGCAGCTCTCGGAGGCGGTGCTGGTCGATGTCGGCGTGCCGATGGGCCACGTCATCGCCTCGATCCACGAGCGACGCGACGAGTTCCGCACCATGCTGAAGCGCAAGGAGGCGGAGACGCGGCCCGTCTTCCGCGCGCGCCGCACGGTCGGCAAGACGCGTCCGGCCGAGCGCGAGAGCGCCGCCGACCACAAAGCCAGCGAGGCGCCGGTCGAGGCGCGGCCGATCGGGAAGAGCGCCTGACCGCGCCGATCGTCGGGAGAGCGGGATGCTCAGTCCGAGGCGGTAGCCCGGCGCAGGGTGTCTCCGGCGGACAGGAAGGCCTCGACCTCCGGCGTCGCTTGCGGGCTGTGCGCCACGACGCCGATCGCTTCCATCAGACGATGCACGGGGACGAAGCTTCGCCGCTTCCGGTCGTACAGGCCCGCCTGAACCAGCGCGATCGCGGCGATCGTGTCGGTCTTCGCGGCGATCAGGCGATGTTCCATGACGACACGGGTGGCGTCCCAGTGCAGCAGCCGTGTTTCCAGATCGAAGGCCTGGAAGGGACGGAGCTCCCGGCGGAAGCGGATCTGTCCGGCACTGACGACCGGGGTCCAGCCGTTCCGCAGCACGGGGCGCCACAATCCGGATCGAATCATCAGGTCGGTCCGGCCGAGATCCATCAGGGTCCAGTACCGGCCGTTATTGAGGTGCAGCGAGGTGTCGAGGTCGTGCGGCCAGACGCGGAACCTCAGGGACGAGTGGGCGAAGGGCAGGTCAATCCTCGGTCGCCGCCATGCGGTGGCGATCAACCAGAGGAGGCGGAGCCAGAGGTTCATGAATCACGACGGTGGTGGGCCGGACAGGATCCGGCACCTCCCCCGGCGGCCGCGCTTTGTCCAGTGCTAAACCGCGTTTTCGTCGGACAGGGCGGAGACCAGATCGCGAAACCGGTCGCCGCGGACCTCGAAGTTCGGGAACTGGTCGTAGGAGGCGCAGGCCGGCGACAGCAGCACCACCGGCGCCTCCGTGCCGGACGTGCGGGCGGCGTCCGCGGCGGCGGCGGTCGCGGCTTCCAGCGTGCCGCATTGGGTGAAGGGGACGCGTCCCTCCAGCGTCGCGGCGAAGGCGTCGCTCGATGCGCCGATCAGATAGGCGTGGGTGACGCGGTCGAAGAGCGGCGCGAGCGGTTCGATGCCGCCCTCCTTCGCCTTGCCCCCGACGATCCAGTGGATGTCGCGGAAGGCGAGCAGCGCCTTCTCGGTGGAATCGGCGTTGGTCGCCTTGGAATCGTTGACGAACAGCGTCGGGCCGATCCGGCGCAGGGGCTCCATCCGGTGCGCGAGCCCCGGAAAGCTGTTCAGGCCGGCGGCGATCTCCTCGCGGGAGAGGCCGAGCCGGATCGCGGCGACGACGGCCGCGGCGGCGTTCTGGAGGTTGTGGTCGCCGAGCAGGGATGGGATGCCCGAGATCTCCGCGATCACGGCGCCGTCGGAATCGCGCACCCTGCCGGCGGCGCAGACATAGTCGCCCGCCGCGTCGCCGTGGCCCTCGACATGGAGGCGGATGCGTTCGCCCGTGCGGCGCCCGGCGATGGCGGCGCAATAGGCATCGTCGACGCCGATGACCGCGAGATCCGCACCCGCCACCAGCCGCTCCTTGATCGCGGCATAGTTCTCCATGGTGCCGTGACGGTCGAGATGGTCCGGCGTCAGGTTGAGCAGGATGCCGACGCCGGGTTTCAGCGACGGGGTCAGGTCGATCTGGAACGAGGACAGCTCGACCACGTGGACGCGGTTCGCCGCCGGCGGCTCCAGCGACAGGATTGCGGTGCCGATATTGCCGCCCATCTGCACGTCGCGGCCGGCATGGCGCAGCAGATGGGCGGTGAGCGCGGTGGTGGTGGACTTGCCGTTGGTGCCGGTGATCGCCACGAACGGCGCCCCCGGCGCCAGCGCCGCGCGCTCGCGGCAGAAGATCTCGATGTCGCCGATGATCGGGATGCCGGCCCCCCGCGCCAATCCGACCGTCCAGTGCGGCTCGGGATGAGTCAGCGGCACGCCGGGCGCCAGAACCAGGGCGGTGAAGCCCGACCAATCGGCCTCGTTGAGATCCGTGACGGTGATGCCCTGCTCGCGGGCGCGGTCGCGGCTGCCCGCGTTGTCGTCCCAGGCCAGCACGTCCGCGCCGCCGGCGAGCAGCGAGCGGACGGTGGCGAGACCGGAGCCGCCGAGGCCGAACAGGGCGACCTTCCGGCCGGCGAAGGTGGTGGCTGGCGTCATGGTTCGTCCCTCGCGCTCCCGGCGCTCAGCGCAGCTTCAGCGTGGCGAGCCCGACCAGCGCAAGGATGACGGCGATGATCCAGAAGCGGATCACGACCTGCGGCTCCTTCCAGCCCTTCTGTTCGAAGTGGTGGTGGATCGGCGCCATGCGGAAGACGCGCTTGCCCGTGAGCTTGAACGACAGGACCTGGATGATCACCGACATGATCTCGAGCACGAACAGGCCGCCGACGATGGCGAGCACGATCTCGTGCTTGGCCGCCACCGCGATCGAGCCGAGCAGGCCGCCGAGCGCGAGCGAGCCGGTGTCGCCCATGAAGATCTGCGCCGGCGGTGCGTTGAACCAGAGGAAGCCGAGACCCGCCCCGATCACCGCACCGCAGACCACGGCGAGCTCGCCGGTGTCGCGGACATAGTTCACCTGCAGGTAGCTGGCGTAGATGACGTTGCCGACGAGGTAGGCGATCACGCCGAAGGTGGCGCAGGCGATCATGACGGGCACGATGGCGAGCCCGTCGAGGCCGTCGGTGATGTTCACCGCGTTTCCCGCGCCCACGATCACGAAGGCGGCGAATGGCACCCAGAACCAGCCGAGATTCAGCAGCGCATCCTTGAAGACGGGGAAGGCGAGCTGGTTCTGCAGGGCGGGCGGCGAGTAGATCGAGATCATCAGGCAAGCCGCGCCGGCGATCGCAAACTCGAGCAGGAGGCGGAAGCGGCCGGAAAAGCCCTTGTGCGACTGCTTCGTCACCTTGAGGTAGTCGTCATAGAAGCCGATCGCGCCGAAGCCGAGGGTCACGGCCAGCGTCACCCAGACGTAGTGGTTGTGCGGGTTGGTCCAGAGCAGGATCGAGACCACGGCGCCGGCCAGGATCATCAGGCCGCCCATGGTCGGGGTGCCGCGCTTGGTCAGGTGGGTCGCCGGGCCGTCCTCGCGGATCGGCTGGCCCTTGCCCTGGCGCAGGCGCAGCAGCGAGATGATCCAGGGGCCGAACCAGAACACGAAGAAGCCCGCCGTGAACAGCGCGCCGCCGGTGCGGAAGGTGATGTAGCGGAACACGTTGAGGGGCGTGAGCGTGCCGCTCAGTTCCGACAGCAGATAGAGCATGCGTTCGTCCGCCCGCGGCAGGTTCTTTGTCGACACGCCCGGCACGGCGTCGCGCGCGGCCGGAAGGAACGGCCGGGCGCGTGGCCCGGTCGGTGGATGACGGTCAGCGGACCGCGTTCAGCGAGGCTTCGCGCGGGTCCGGCGCGACCGCGTAGCGGGCTTTGACCGCTTCGACAATGCGGACCATGCGCATGGAGTTGGAGCCCTTCACCATCACCGCATCGCCCGGACGCAGGGTCGCGAGCACGGCGTCGGTGACGTCCGCGGCGGTGAGGCCGGCCGCCCCCCGCACCGGCATCGGCAGCGCCTCGAACAGGTGCGCCATCTGCGGGCCGACGGCGAAGACGAGATCGATGCCGTTCGCGGCGACCGCCTCCGCAAGCTCGCGGTGGAGGGTTTCGCCCGCCGCGCCCAGCTCCTTCATGTCGCCGAGCACGGCGATGCGCCGGCCCCTGGCGCCGGTCTCGATACCGGCGAGCGTCGCCAGGGCGGCGCGGATGGAGGCCGGGTTGGCGTTGTAGCTCTCGTCGATGAGGAAGGCTTCGGCTTCCCCAGCCCCTTGCTCGATCCGGAGCGCCGTGCGCTCGCCGCGCCCGACCGGCGGCTTCAGGCCCGCCAGCGACAGGGCGGCGCGGGCGAGGTCGGCGCCCAGGGCGTGGATGCAGGCCAGCACGCCGAGCGAGTTCATCGCCACGTGCCGGCCGGGCGTGCCGAGCTGGTAGGTGACGGGAACGCCCATCACTGTGGCATCGACCACCGAGACGTCGGGCCGGGTCAGGATGCGGTTGGCCCGCACATCCGCCGCCGCGTGCTCGCCGAAGGTGATGATGCGTCCGGCCCGCGAGGCATGGGCGTGGGCGAGCATCCGCTCGTAGTTCGGGTTGTCGCGGTTGATCACCGCGACGCCGCCGGGCTTCAACCCGGAAAAGATCTCGCCCTTGGCGTCGGCGATGGCCGAGAGCGAGCGGAAATGCTCGATATGCACCGGCTCGACCGTGGTGATCAGCGCCACGTCCGGCCGCACCATCGCGGTGAGCGGCAGGATCTCGGCGCCGTGGTTCATGCCGATCTCGAACACGCCGAAGCGGCTGTCCGCCGGCATCCGCGCCAGCGTCAGCGGCACACCCCAGTGATTGTTGTAGGAGGCGACCGAGGCGTGCGTTTTCCCCTGCGCCGACAGCACGTGGCGCAGGGCCTCCTTGGTGCCGGTCTTGCCGACGGAGCCGGTCACCGCGACGATGGCGGCCCCGGTGCGGGCGCGGGCGGCCAGGCCGAGGCGGCGCATCGCCTCCAGAACCGGATCGTCGCCCTCCTCCGGCACGGCCAGCACCGGACCGATCTTTTCGAACTCAGCCGCGCGCGAGGCGGCGACCACGGCGGCGCCCGCGCCCTTCTCAAGGGCAGCCGGTACGAAGTCGTGGCCGTCCCGCGCCTCGCCGCGGATGGCGAAGAACAGGTCGCCGGGCTCCAGGCTGCGGGTGTCGATCGACGCGCCGGTGACCGCGCGGGGCGCGCCGATCAGGCGTCCGCCGGTGGCCGCTTCCAGGGAATCCGGGGTCCAGAGGGGGGCGTCGCTCATCCGTTCAACTCCGCGATCGCGGCGCGCAGGGTGTCGTGATCCGAGAACGGGAGCACGCGTGACCCGACGATCTGGCCGGTTTCATGACCTTTGCCGGCCACCACCAGCACGTCGCCGGCGCTCAGAGCGCGCACGCCGGCCCGGATCGCCTCGGCCCGGTCGCCGATCTCTTCCGCGCCCGGCGCCGCGGCGAGGATCGCGGCGCGGATCGCGGCGGGCTCCTCGTTGCGGGGGTTGTCGTCGGTGACGATGACCCGGTCGGCGAGGCGCTCGGCGATGGCGCCCATGATCGGCCGCTTGCCGGCGTCGCGGTTGCCGCCGCAGCCGAACACCACGACGAGGCGCCCGCTGGCGAAGGGACGCAAAGCCGTCAGCACATGCTCCAGCGCCTCCGGCTTGTGGGCGTAGTCGACGAGGCACAGGCCCCCGTTCGCCTCGCCGATCCGCTCCATCCGGCCCGGCACGCCGGTCAGCCCTTCGAGGGCGGCGAAGACGCCCGCCGGATCGGCCGCGCCCGCCGGCGTCGCCAGCGCGAGACCTGCCGCGACGAGCGCGTTCTCGACCTGGAAGCCGCCCACCAGCGGCAGGCGCACGCGGTAATCGCGGCCGCCATGGGCCAGCGTCAGGCTCTGCGAGAAGCCAGCCGTGCCGGCGTCGATCAGGCGGATGAAGTCGCCGCCGCGTCCGGTGGTCAGGACCGCGTGCCCGGCGGCATCGGCGGTGCCGATGACGCGCTCGGCATAGGCGCCGTCGGCGTTGACGACGGCCGGGCGGCCTTTCGGCAGCAGTGTCGTGAACAGCCGGAGCTTGGCCTCGAGATAATCCTCGATCGTCGGGTGATAATCGAGGTGGTCGCGGCCGAGATTGGTGAAGGCGGCGGCCGTCAGCGCGACCCCGTCGAGGCGGCGCTGCTCGATGCCGTGGGAGGAGGCCTCCATGGCGAGATCGGTGATGCCCTCCTCCGCCAGCCGCGCCAGGGTCTCATGCAGCGTCACGGGATCGGGGGTCGTCAGGGAGCCGTAGGCCGCGCCCCGGTTCGTGACGATGCCGACGGTGCCGAGGCTGGCCGCGTCCCGGCCGAGCCGCGACAGGATCTGCCGTACGAAATCGGCGACCGAGCTTTTGCCGCTCGTGCCGGTGACCGCCACCACCGTCTCCGGCTGGCGCCCGGACAGGCGGGCGGCGGCGAGGGCGAGCGCCCGGCGGGCCTCCGCCACCTCGATCCAGGCGGTCGCCTCGGGCAGGTCCGCCGGGCGCCTCCCCTCCCCGGCCACGGCGACCGCCCCGGCCGCTGCCGCGGCTGCGGCGAAGAGTCGGCCGTCGGCGGTCGTGCCGGGCACGGCCACGAACACGCCGCCGGGCACGACCCGGCGGCTGTCGGCGGTGAGGCCGGCGACGGGTCGGGCGGCGATCGCCGGGTCCGCCTCCGGGAACAGGTCAGCAAGCGTCGGCTGGCTCATCGGGAAGAATCCTCGGAAGAGTCCGTGCGGGTCAGGCCGACCGGGTACAGGCCATCGTCACTGTCCGTCCACCATGGTCGCATGGTAGGCGCCGAGCTTCACCATGAGCGGGAAGGGCTTGACCGGCGGGTCGAAGCGCGGCGCCAGCCCGAGGATCGGCGCGGCCCGCTCGATGATCTTGCCCGTCACCGTACCGGAATTGTAGGCGGCGGTGGCGTAGCCGCCGGTCTCGGGCAGGCCCTGCGGCTCGTCCATGATGGTCAGGAACAGGTATTTCGGCTTGTCCATGGGGGCGGCCGCCATGAAGGTCGTGAACAGGCGGTTCTTGGCGTAGCGCCCGTTGATGACCTTCTCCGCCGTGCCGGTCTTGCCGCCGACATAGTAGAGCGGGACCGACGCCTTCTTGGCCGAGCCCTCGGTGGCGTTGAGGCGCATGATGAAGCGCATGGCCTCGCTGGCCTCGGGCTTCAGCACGTGGCTCGCCTTCGCCCGCGCGGTCGCCTCGTCGCTCTTGAGGAAGGTTGGCGTCATCAGGTCGCCGCCGTTGATGATCGCCGCCACCGCCGCCGCCGCCTGGATCGGCGCCACCGCGATGCCGTGGCCGAAGGCGATCGTGATGGTGTTGATCTCGGCCCAGCGCGGCGGAAGGATCGGCGCGGCCGATTCCGGCAGCTCGGTGCGCATCCGGTCGAGCAGGCCCATCTTCTTGAGGAAGGCGCGGTGGCCGGGCACGCCGACGCCGAGCGCCATCTTGGCCGAGCCAATGTTGGAGGAGTGGGTGAACACCTCCGGCATGGTCAGCACGCGGCCGGTGGCGTGGTAGTCGTGGATCTTCTGCCGGCCCCAATGCAGCACGCCGCCGCGGGTGTCGAAGGTCGAGTTGACGTTGTACTTGCCGGAATCGAGCGCCATGGCGAGGGTCATCGCCTTGAAGGTCGAGCCCATCTCGTAGACGCCGACATTCATCCGGTTGATGCGGTCGTCGGACAGCGCGTCCTTCGGCTCGTTGGGGTCGAAATCCGGGTAGGAGGCGAGCGCGATCACCTCGCCGGTGGTCACGTCGAGGATCATTGAGGCGCCGGCCTTCGCCTTGAACTTCTCCACGCCCTTCACGAGCTCGTCGCGCACGGCGAACTGGGCGCGCAGGTCGAGGGAGAGCTGGATCGGCGAGAGGTCGGTCTGCTTGGCCACGAGCCCGAACTCGTTGAGCGCCTTGTTGCCGCGGTTGTCGATGTACTTCTCGATCCCGGCGATGCCGATATTGTCGAGGTTGGTCGCGCCGATGATGTGCGCCGCCGCCACCCCGTTCGGGTAGACGCGCTTGTGGTCGGGCAGGAAGCCGACGCCGGGAATGCCGAGGCGGTGGACTTCGAGCTGCTGCTTCGGCGTGATCTCGCGCTTGATCCAGACGAAACCCTTCTTCGAGGACAGCTTCGAGCGCAACTCCGCGGCGTTCAGCTCCGGCAGAACCGCGGTCAGGAGTTCCACTGCCTCGTCGGTGTCGAAGGTGCGCGCCATCCGCTTCGGCTCGGCGAAGACCGAGACGGTGCGGATGTCGGTGGCCAGAATCTCGCCGTTGCGGTCGATGATGTCCGGACGGATCGCGGTGGTGGCGGCGGCCGCCACGCGGTGCTCGTCGCTGTTGTTGGCGGGCGTGGCCGCGATCACGATCAGCCGCACGCCGATCGTCATGAACACCGCCGTGAAGGCGAGGCCGACCAGCGCCACGCGGGCATGCGACCGCTCGATCGCGAGGCGAAACATCATCCGGGCGACCCGCGTCAGCGCCGTGGCCGGCGGCTCGCTCGTCACCACGCGCTCCGGAATCGGGTCCGGAGCGGCCTGCGAGAGGGCGGTATCTTGCGCAACCGCGCTCGACCCCTCCGGCGACGGATCGTGCGAGGGAGCAGGCAACGGATCGTGCGAGGGATCGTGCGACGGATCTTGGGACACGGGAACGCTACCTCGAAACCGCCGGCGGGCGGGTGGAGACGGTGCGGGTGGTGACCGAGCCCGTCGTGCGCGGCTCGTCGCGGGCGCTCGCCGGCTTGTCCTTCGGCGTCGCGGTCGGGGTCGCCGTGGAGGCCAGGAGGCGGCCGATCTCGTCACCGCGGTCGGGCCGGTTCGGCAGGTCGGAGAGCCGGGCGAGATGCCCGTCCCCGATGGGCTCGAGGGTGAGGTGCCGCTCGACCGCCGCCTGGAGCCGGTCGGGCCGGGTCAGGAGCTGCCATTCGGCGCGCAGCACGGCGATGGCCTGCCGCTCCTTGTGCAGGGCGGTCTTCAGCTTGGAGACCTGGCCCGCCTGATAGAGCGTGTCGTACTTGATCGAGTAGGCGTAGACCGCCGAGCCGATCAGGCCGACGATCGCCAGCACGTTGAGAAGCCGGATCACCGCCGCACCCCCCGTCCCTGCGGAGCCGGCAGGCTTGCCAGCGTCTCGATGGCGCTCAGCGGCGGCGGCGGCGGTGCCTCGGTCCGCTCTCCGGCGCGCAGCTTGGCCGAGCGCGCCCGCGGATTGACGTCCGTCTCCGCCTCCGAGGGCAGGACCGGCCCCTTGGTCACGAGCTGAAAGCTCTTGGGCGCCGGCCGCTCGACGCCCGGCAGGTGGCGGGAGGCCTGGGCCGCCCGGCCGCTGCGGGCGGAGAAGAACTGCTTCACGATGCGGTCTTCGAGCGAGTGGAACGTCACCACGGCGAGACGGCCGCCGGGCCTCAGCACCCGCTCGGCGGCGTGCAGGCCGCGCACCAGTTCGCCGAGTTCGTCGTTCACCGCGATCCGCAGGCCCTGGAAGCTGCGGGTCGCCGGATGGATCGGGCTTCCGGGCTCGGGCCGCACCACGCCGGCGATGAGGTCGGCGAGCTGCGCCGTCGTCTCGATCGGGGCGCGGCGGCGTGCCTCGACGATGGCTCGGGCCACCGCCCGCGAGCGGCGCTCCTCGCCGAAATGGTAGAGGATGTCGGCAAGCGTGCTCTCCTCCTCGCCGTTCACGAGGTCGGCCGCGGACGGTCCCTCGCCACCCATGCGCATGTCGAGCGGCCCGTCCTGCCGGAACGAGAAGCCGCGATGCGCCTCGTCGAGCTGCATCGAGGACACGCCGATATCGAGCACGACCCAGTCGGCCTGCGCCTCGCCCTGGTCGGCGAGCAGGGTGTCGAGATCGCCGAAGCGGCCCTGAACCAGCCGCAGGCGGCCCCCGGAGGCCTCGACCAGATCCGCGCCGCTACGGATCGCGGTCGGGTCGCGGTCGATGGCGATGACGCGCATTTCCGGCCCGGCGTCGAGCAGCGCGCGGGTGTAGCCGCCCGCACCGAAGGTACCGTCCACGGCCAGTCCCGGCCGGTCGAGGGCGAGCGCGGCGAGAACCTCGGCGAGGAGCACGGGAACGTGGCGGGCGGATTCGGTCCTGGCCGTTTCGCCCTTCGCCGTCCGCGGCGCCCGGCTCATCGGCGCTGCCCCGCGCCGCTCTCGCGGAATCCGGAGAAAGCTCGGGCGCCATCCGGCGAGGGACGAGTCATGAGGGCCTGCTGAATGGACGGACCGGAGGGCGACCCGGTCGGATGTGGCGACGCCGATCCGCGAGGGGTTCCGGCCATGCGCGCGCAGCCCCGCGAGGCAACCTGAGCGAGTGTTGGCCGATCCAGAATAGGGCGTCAACGGGATGGCTCGGGGTAACATGGGCCCTCGAAACGCGTCAACGAGCTTGACCGTGCAGGCTGCTCTGATCTGACCGCATCAAGGTTAACCGAGCGTCAATGGCACCGACATTTTCTTGAGGTTTACCAAGCGGGGCGAGCGGCAACCCATGCTTCGGAGCCGGTTCCGCGCTGCCGGATTTCGCGAAGTCCGGGAAGCACTTCGACGCGCCAAAAATGGAAAGCACTCTTCGCGCGGTTGGGGCATGCGCCGGGTGGATCAGCCGGCCTGTAAGCCGGGTTCTGTAGGGCCCGTGGGCAAGCCCACGGACGTGGCAGCCATTCCTCTGGGACGGCCGTTGCCGGCCGCCTCGAGCAACCAACCCGGGCGACGAGCCTGGAGAGCGGGCCTGCCCTCTCCTCGCGGAGAAGGCGTGTCGCCCCTATTCGGTTTTGCTCCCGGTGGGGTTTGCCGTGCCGTCCGCGTTGCCGCGTCCGCGGTGCGCTCTTACCGCACCCTTTCACCCTGACCCCGCGAAGGACGAGCCTTGCGGGGCGGTCTGCTCTCTGTGGCACTGTCCCTGGGGTCGCCCCCGCCGGAGGTTATCCGGCACCGCCTCTCCATGGAGCCCGGACTTTCCTCCCCGTCTGACGACGGAGCGGCCGCCCGGCCGGCTGATCCGGGGCACGGATTGCGCCGCGGGGGACGCGGGGTCAAGGCTGGAGGCCGAAATTACACCTTCGCCAGCATCGCCAGCCAATCGTCCTCGGAGACCACCTTCACCCCGTGCCGTTCGGCGTCCTTGAGCTTCGAGCCGGCGCCGGGCCCCGCGACCACGAGGTCGGTCTTGGCCGAGACCGAGCCCGAGACCTTGGCGCCGAGCCGCTCAGCGGTGGCTTTGGCCTCGCTGCGGGTCATCTTCTCCAAGGTGCCGGTGAAGACCACGGTCTTGCCGGCAAAGGCCGCGGCCGAGGCGGTCGGGGCGGCCAGCGGCTCCGTGGTGACCTCTTCGAGCAGCGCCTGGACCGCCGCATCGTTGTGGGGTTCGGAGAAGAACTGGATCAGCGAATCCGTCGCCACGGGGCCGATCTCGCCATCGTCGGCGAACAGCCGGTAGGCGTCGCCCGGCCGCTGCGAGGCCGCCCGTTCAAGCGCCGCGTCGGCCTCTGCTTCGCTCCCGTAATGGGCGAGCACCGCCTCGCGCTGCGAGGGGGTGAGCCGTCCGCGCAGGCGGGCGCCGAGGCTCAGGTCCTGCATCGCCTCGCCCGGCAGCGGATCGAGTGTCTCGAACAGCCGGTCGCGGGTGCCGGGCCCGATCCGGGGCAGCGCCGAGAGTTCGAGCCAGTCGCGGCCCGCCTGCTCCCGCGTCGCCGCGTCGAGGGCCGCCATCAGCGCGGGCATGTCGGGGAAGCGCTTCGCGAGCGCCTTGGCGGTCGATTCGCCGATCTGCGGGATGCCGAGGGCGAACAGGAAGCGGTTGAGCGGGATCTTCCGGCGCGCCTCCAGCGAGGCGAGCAGGTTCTTGATCGCCTTGTCCTCCTCCTCGCCCTTCTTCTTGGTCGGCTTCTTCGGCGCCGGCTCGCCCTCGGCGCGGCGCTGCGCGGAGAGGGCCTCGCGCCGGGCGACGATGGCGGCCTTCAGCGGCTCGAATTCGAGCCGGAACAGGTCGGCGGGCTGCTTCACGAGGCCCGCCTCGAACAGCACCTCGATATAGGTCTGGCCGAACCCTTCGAGATCGAAGCCGTTGCGCGAGACGAAGTGCTTGAGCCGCTCCACCCCCTGCGCCGGGCAGATCAGACCGCCGGTACAGCGGCGGATCGCATCGAGTTTTTTCGTGCGCGGGTTCAACTCGCGCACCGCCCGGCTGCCGCAGGCCGGGCAGGTTTCGGGGAAGACGTAGGGCACGGCGTCGGCCGGGCGCTTGTCGAGCACCACGTCCATGACCTTCGGGATCACGTCGCCGGCGCGTACCACGATCACGGTGTCGCCGACGCGGATGTCGCGGCCCTCGCGGATCGGCTCGCCATCCGCGCCGACGCCCTGGACGTAGCCCTCGTTGTGCAGGGTCGCGTTCGAGACCACGACGCCGCCGACGGTGACGGGCTTGAGGCGGGCCAGCGGGTTGAGCGAGCCGGTGCGGCCGACATTGATGTCGATGGCGAGAAGTTCGGTGATCGCCTCTTGCGCCGCGAATTTGTGCGCCAGCGCCCAGCGCGGCGCCCGGCTGACGAAGCCGAGGCGTCGCTGGAAACCGAGATCGTCCACCTTGTAGACGACGCCGTCGATGTCGTAGCCGAGACCGGCCCGCTCCGCCTCGATGGCGCGGTAATGGGCGATCATCTCCTCCGCCGAACGGCACAGCTTGGTCCGCGGATTGACCGGCAGGCCCCAGCCGCGGAACCGCTCGAGCACCGCCGACTGCGTGTCGGCGAAGGGTTCGGAGACCTCGCCCCAGGCATAGGCGAAGAAGCGCAGGGGCCGCGAGGCGGTGATCGCCGGATCGAGCTGGCGCAGCGACCCGGCCGCCGCGTTGCGCGGATTGGCGAAGAGCGGCTTGCCCGCCGCCTCCTGGCGCGCGTTGATGCCTGCGAAATCGGCGTGCGATAGGTAGACCTCGCCGCGCACCTCCAGCACCTCGGGAATGTTTTCGCCCGACAGCGTCTCGGGGATGTCCTCCACCGTCAGCGCGTTGGCAGTGACGTTCTCGCCGACCTCGCCGTCGCCGCGCGTCGCCGCCGTGACGAGTTTTCCCCCCTCGTAGCGCAGCGACAGCGACAGCCCGTCGATCTTCGGCTCGGCGGTGAAGGCGACGGGCTCGTCGGCCGTCAGGTTGAGGAAGCGGCGCACGCGGGCGACGAATTCCTCGACGTCCTCGTCGGCGAAGGCGTTGCCCAGCGAGAGCATCGGCACCGCGTGCCGGACCTTGGCGAACTTTTCCGACGGCTTGGCGCCGACGCCCGCGCTCGCCTCGGTGGTGCCGGTCAGCGCGGGAAAGCGCGCCTCGATCGCCTCCAGCTCCTGGCGCAGGGCGTCGTATTCGGCGTCCGTCAGCTCGGGCGCGTCCTCGTTGTAGTAGAGGTGGTTTGCCCGCTCGATCGCCCGGGACAGCTCGGCGTGGCGTGCCTGGGCGGCGTCCTCGCTCAGGGATTCGACGGCGGCGGAGGGGGGCGTGCGCGGCATGGAACGCGTTCTAACCGATCTCGCGCGACGGTGCGTTAACGCTGGCGCCGGGGCGACCCCATTCCCGCCACAACTCGGCGGCCAGAACCGTCGCAGGAACGGCTCGGGGACGGATCATGGCAGGACGCATCTTCACGGCTTTGGCGCTGGCCGGCCTCGCGGGGCCGGTCTTCGCCGCCCCCTGCATCCCGCCGACGCCCCCGCCGGCCGAGGCGCGGCCGGAAAAGCCGAAGCTTCCGGAAAAACCCGCCTGCCTCGACAAGAAGGACGGCTGCCCCGGCTGGGAGGCCTACAGCTACAACGACGCGATCAAGGCCTACAACGCCCAGGCCCAGGCTTTCCAATCGATCGCAGGGGCTTACGTCCAGAAGCTCAACGCGTATGTGAAGGCGAGTTCGGACTACGCGCAGTGCGAGGTGAAGGCGCTGCAGCAGTAGCGTCCCGCCTTCGCCGGCATCGGGAATGGTGATAGGCTCAAGCCTATGAGCGTGCAGCCCAAGGTCGGGCCGACAGCCCGTATGACCGTCGATGAGTTCCTGACCTGGGCCGAGGGCCGGCCGGGGCGGCACGAACTCCTCGATGGTGAGGTATTCGCGATGTCGCCCCAGCGGGCGGTTCATGCCCGCGTGAAGTATCGGGTTCATCGTGCCCTCGACCGAGCGATCGCGGCGGCCGGCCTGCCGTGCGAGATGTTTCCCGACGGGATGGTCGTTCGCGTCGATGACGATACGTCCTTCGAGCCGGATGCCCTCGTCCGCTGCGGCGAGCGTCTCGCGGACAGCGCGATTGAAGCCGACGCGCCGGTGATCGTGGTCGAAGTCATCTCCCCAAGCACGAAGCACGTCGATACCGGCGCCAAGCTCCTCGGCTACTTCCGCCTGCCGAGCCTGCGCCATTACCTCATCCTCGACACCGAGCGGCGCACGGTGATCCACCACCGCCGCAGCACAGGCGATCTGATCGAGACCCGGATCGTCGCATCCGGCGATCTTTCGCTCGATCCGCCCGGGCTCACGCTCCCCGTCGCGGCCCTGTTCGCGGAGCCTTGAGGCGGCCCTTGCTTGACGCTCGTCGAGCGGGGTGCGACAGGCCCGGCCCATCTGTCACGCGAGACCGGACGGCCCGATGTCCCAATCCCTCGACCTTCTCGTCCTCGGCAACGCCATCGTCGATCTCATCGCCCATGCCGACGAGGATTTCCTCGTCCAGCAGGGCGTGGCGAAGGGCGCGATGCAGCTCATCGACGAGCCGCGGGCCGAGAACCTCTTCGAGGTGATGGGGCCGGCCACCGTCGTCTCTGGCGGCTCGGGCGCCAACACGGCGGTCGGCGCGGCGCTGCTCGGCGCCAAGACCGGCTTCGTCGGCAAGGTGCACGAGGACGAACTCGGCCGGCTGTTCAGCCACGACCTGAAGGCGACCGGCGTGCGCTTCGACGTGCCCGCCGCCACCGAGGGCCCGGCCACCGCCCGCTGCTTCATCCTGGTGACGCCCGATGGCGAGCGCACCATGAACACCTATCTCGGCGCCTGCCAGGGCCTCTCCCCCGACGACGTGGACGAGGCCACGGTCCGCTCGGCCCGCGTCACCTATCTCGAAGGTTATCTGTGGGATCCGCCCGCCGCCAAGGATGCGTTCCGCAAGGCGGTGAAGGTCGCGCATTCCGCCGGCAACGCCGTCGCGCTGACCCTGTCGGACGCCTTCTGCGTCGGCCGCTACCGCGACGAGTTCCTCGAACTCATCCGCAACGGCAGCATCGACATCCTGTTCGCCAATATCGGCGAGCTGCAGAGCCTCTACCAAACGGACGACCCGGATGCGGCGGTCGCGGCGCTGCGCGAGGAGCGCGGCGTCAAGGGCACGCACCTGCTCGGCCTCGTCACCCGCTCGGCTCAGGGCGCGCTCGTGGTGCGCGGCGGCGAGGTGCGGGCGGTGGACGCCTTCCCGGCGCGCGAGGTGGTCGACACCACGGGAGCGGGCGATCTGTTCGCGGCGGGCTTCCTGGCCGGCTACACCCGCGGCATCGATTACGTGGCCTCGGCCCGTCTCGGTGCGCTCGCGGCGGCCGAGGTGATCGAGCATATCGGCGCCCGGCCGCAGCGGGATCTTCTGGCCCTGGCCCGCGAGCACCGGCTCATCTGAGGCCCCCGTTGACGGGATCCGGCGCCCTTTAGGGGCGCCGGACGGGACGCGACGATCAGCGCGAGCCGATCAGCTCGACGTCGAAGATCAGCGTCGCGTTCGGCGGGATCACGCCGCCGGCGCCGCGGGCGCCGTAGCCGAGCGCCGGCGGGATCGTCAGGATGCGGCGGCCGCCGGCCTTCATCGTGGCGACGCCTTCGTCCCAGCCGCGGATTACCTGGCCCGCGCCGATGGTGAAGGAGAAGGGCTGGCCGCGGTCGCGCGACGAGTCGAACTTCTTGCCCCGCTTGCCGCCGCCCTCGTCGAGCCAGCCGGTGTAGTGGACGGTGACCTGCTGGCCGGTCTTCGGCTCGGGGCCGGTGCCGATCACCTCGTCGGTGTAGCTGAGGCCCGAGGGCAGCGTCACGGGCTGGGCGGCGGAAGCGGCACTGGTCATGGCGAGGGCGATGGCTCCGGCTATGGGAAGGATCGAGCGCATGGTTTCGTCTCGGCGCGTCGTCGCTGACGACGGGGCGCGCGGGTTAGCACGCGCCCGGCCGCAAGGCTAATAGCGGGCGCTGACGGCCCCTCGCTCGATCGCCGGGCAGGCGCCGGCCTGCGGGCCGACGACGAGGTCGCCCTGCCGCGGATTGTTGAGGGCGAGCGGTCCCGTCTCCTTCCGGCCGATGAAGCCGCCGCCGAGCTGGTCCTCGAAGAAGCCGTCGCCGAAGCGGATGTAGCAGCGGTCGATGATCGCCACCGTGTCGTAGCTCGCCCGGTAGGCGGCCTGCTCCGGCAACGCTCCGGGGCCGCAGGTCAGCGCCACGTCGATGCGGCCGGATTGGTAATAGTTGATCGTCTGCGAGCGGCCCGGCCGCACCGCGACCCAGGGGCCGCCGTCGCGGCTGACGAGGGCGATGTAGCCCGACTTGTTGACGATGCGCCGGGCGCAGGACGCGTCCGCGGACGTAATCCCTGTCGCCGCAACGGCGAGGGCCGCCGCAAGTCCGAGTGCCGTGCTCAACTTACGCATCAATCCCTCCGCTCGCTCACCCGACGCTCGCCGACTCCGGAAAGGTGCGCTTCCCGACGGCCACGCTTTCGCCGACAACCGGGAGCCGGCCCACGCGTTCCATCGATCGCAGCTTGCGTGACAGGCCTCCGATCCCTGATCCGCAAATCGCATGCAAAACGGGTTGCCTTGACCTCGGAGCGACCCGTAAAAACAATTCAAAATGCGGGCGAGTCCAGCGGGGCGCGGGACCGCAAACGGCGCTGCCGCGGGACGGCTCGCTCAGAACGGGAGATTCGTCCGATGGATTGCTGTCAGGCATCCGAGGGAACTGGCGACTCGCCTTGTGCGTGCGAACTCGTCGCGGCGCGCGGCTGAGCCGATGACGGAGGCTTTGAAATCCGGCCCGCTGGTCGGCGTGAAGGTCGTCGAACTCGCTCACATCATGGCCGGCCCGGTCTGCGGGCTGATGCTCGGCGACATGGGTGCCGAGGTCATCAAGGTCGAGAAGATCGAGGGCGGCGACGACACCCGCCGCTCCGTTCCCCCCGCGATCGCGGGCGAGAGCGCCGCCTACATGATGATGAATCGCGGCAAGCGCGGGATCGCCCTCGACCTCAAGAGCGCGGACGGCAAGGCGGTGCTGCGCCGCCTGCTCGCCGATGCGGACGTGCTGATTGAGAACTACCGCGCGGGGACGATGGAGCGCCTCGATCTCGGCTACGAGGTGCTCCGCCAGGAATTTCCGGGGCTGATCTACTGCTCCCTCTCCGGCTTCGGCCGATCGGGCCCCTACGCCGAGCGGGCGGGCTTCGACCTCGTGGCGCAGGGCATGAGCGGGCTGATGAGCATCACCGGCGAGCGGCCGGGTCGCCCGCCGATGAAGTGCGGGCCGCCGGTCACCGACATCACCGCCGGCATCCTGGCGGCGATGGGCGTGCTCGCCGCTCATGTCCACAAGCTGAAAACCGGCGAGGGGCAGATCGTCGACACCTCACTGTTCGAGGCCGGCATCACCCTCACCTACTGGCAATCAGCCATCGCCATGGCGACCGGCACGGCGCCGGGGCCGATGGGCTCGGCCCATCCACTCAATGCGCCCTACGAGGCGTTCGAGACGCAGGACGGCTGGATCACCATCGGAGCCGCCAACCAGACCAACTGGCTGCGGCTGCTGGCGGTGCTCGGCGCCGAGGATCTCGCCGACGATCCGCGCTTCTCGACCAACCGCGACCGCATGGCGAACCGGGAAGCGCTGGCCGCGGCGCTCGCCCCGCATTTCCGCACCGCGTCCTCGGCCGATTGGCTCGCGCGGCTGGAGGCCGGCGGCGTGCCGGCCGGGCCGGTCCTCGACGTGCTCGCCATGCAGGCCGACCCGCAGGCGCGGGCCCGCGAGATGGTCGTCGAGGTCGAGCACGGTCGCGCCGGGCGGATGAGCACCCTCGGCCTTCCGGTGAAGTTCTCCGCGACGCCGGGACGGGTGCACGGCCCCGCGCCGCTGCTGGGCGAACATAGCCGCGCCATCCTGGCGCAAGCCGGCTATGACGGGGCGGCGATCGACGATCTGATCGCCCGGGGCGTCGTGCGCGAGACGACGGCCTGAGAGACGCTTGACGAGGAGCCGCTGCATGAACGCCGACGCCGAGACCGCCTCGACCGACGAACTGCTCTTCGCGGTGGACGCGGAGGGCATCGCCCGCATCACGCTCAACCGGCCGAAGGCGCGCAACGCCCTGACCTTCGCCATGTATCGCGGGCTGGTCGAACTGTGCGAGCGGATCGAGGCGGATCGCGCGGTCAAGGCGGTGATCATCACCGGCGCCGGCGACAAGGCGTTCGCGGCCGGCACCGACATCGCCCAGTTCCGCAGCTTCAGCAAACCGGAGGACGCCATCGGCTACGAGCGCTTCATGGACCGGGTGCTCGGAGGGCTGGAGCGGCTGCGGGTACCGACCATCGCGGCGATCGCCGGGGCCTGCACCGGCGGCGGCGCGGCCATCGCCGCCGCCTGCGACATGCGCATCGCCAGCCGTGACGCCCGCTTCGGCTTTCCGATCGCCCGGACGCTCGGCAATTGCCTGTCGCAGAACACCCTGCGGCGCCTCGCGAATCTCATCGGCGGTCCTCGTGTGAAGGACATCCTGTTCACCGCCCGGCTCGTTGAGGCGCAGGAGGCGCTGGCGATCGGCTTCGTCAACGAGGTGGTGGAGGATGCCACCGCCGTCGCGGCCCGCGCCGACGCGCTCGCCGCCCTGCTCGCGAGCCACGCGCCGCTCACCCTTCAGGCGACCAAGGAAGGGCTTCGCCGCATCGCCGAGGAAGGCGCGCCGGAGCCCGGCGAGGGCGAACGGCCCGGCGACGACCTGATCCTGATGACCTACATGAGCGAGGACTTCCGCGAGGGTATGGAAGCCTTCCTCGGAAAGCGTCCGCCGAACTTCAAGGGGCGATAGGGCGCTTCGTCCGCGTCAACGCTTCCGCTCCGCAGCGCGACGGCGGCGCCCTTCCAGGGCCGCCTCAGTTCCCCTCCTCGCCGTACATCGCCGCGATCACCGGCTTCTTCGCCCGGATATGCCGACGCATCAGGGCGGCGAGGCCGTCGGCGTCGCGGGCGCGCAGCAGCGGGATCATGCGCTCGTGCTCCTCGACCGCCTGCGCCCATTGCGCCTCGGTCTGGTGCGCGCTGTAGCGGGAGCGCTGGATGCGGCCGGTGAGGCCGAGATAGAGGCTGCGCAACTTGCTGTTGCGGCTCGCCAGCATGATGGCTTCGTGAATCTCGCGGTTGAGGCGGAAGTAGTTCGCCTCGTCGCGCCCCTGCCACGCCGCTACCATGTCGCGATGCATCGCCTCGATCGCGGTCAGCTCCTCCTCGGTCACCGACCGGCAGGCGAGTTCGCAGGCCGTCGCCTCCAGCCCAGCGATGACCTCGATCATCTCCTCGAGCTCGTTGCGCGAGATGCTCGCGACGCGCGCCCCGCGGTTGGGCAGCAGTTCCAGCAGCCCTTCCGTCGCGAGGATCTTGATCGCTTCGCGCAGGGGCGTGCGGGAAATCCCGAACCGTTCGGTCAGCTCGCTTTCGTTGACGCGCGCGCGCGGCTCCAGTTCGCCCTCATTGATCAGTTCACGCATCCGGTCCGCCACCTCGTCGTGAAGGTAGCGGCGGCTGATCCCGATACTGGGCTCAATTCTATTCATCGAGCTCTCAAAGAATTTTAAATGCGAGACTTCGCATCGTAATTTCTAGGCTTGCGGCTACCGCCTGTCGAGATACGTGACCGTTCCCACCTTCGTGAGCCACATGGAAAGTGTTGCGCCGTCAGGCCGCGATCGATCCGGAGGGCCCGACTCCGCGGTCGCGGCGGCTTGCGATCAACTGAATTTTTCATGCATTTAGCCGCGGCATGGAAGCCTCGGCTTCGAGGGCGATGACGGGGCCGGCCGGACGTCCAACACCGCATGGATGCACCATGATTGACCTGTTCAGCGACACCCAGACGCGGCCGACGCCGGGCATGCGCGAGGCCATGGCCCGGGCCGAAGTCGGCGACGAGCAGTCGGGATCCGATCCGACCACCAACGCGCTGTGCGAGCGGGTGGCCGAAATGCTCGGTCAGGAGGCGGCCGTGTTCATGCCCTCGGGCACGATGTGCAACCTCGCCTCGATCCTCGTCCATTGCCGGCCCGGCGACGAGATCATCGTCGACGACCAGTCCCACATCTACAACACCGAGGCCGCGGGCGCCGCGGCGATCGGCGGCGTCTCGGTGAAGCCCCTGCCGACGCGGGTCGGCCTGTTCACCCTCGCCCAGGTCGAAGGGGCGATCCGGGTTCCGCAGCGCACGGCGCCGCGCTCGCGGCTGGTCTCGATCGAGCAGACCACGAGCTTTTCCGGGGGCACCGTCTGGGACATCGGCACGATGCGCCTGATCCGCGACTACGCCCAGGCGCGGGGCCTCAAGGCGCATATCGACGGGGCGCGCTTGCTCAACGCGGTGGTGGCGACCGGCATCCCGGCGGCGGACTACGCTGCCGGGTTCGACAGCGCCTGGATCGATCTCAGCAAGGGGCTCGGCTGTCCGGTCGGCGCGGTTCTCTGCGGCACGCGGGACTTCGTCGAGCAGGCGTGGCAGTGGAAGTACCGGCTCGGCGGCGCCATGCGCCAGTCGGGCGTGCTGGCCGCGGCCGGGCTCTACGCCCTCGACCACCACATGACCCAGCTCGCCGCGGACAACGCCCATGCCGGCCGGCTGCACCGGGCGATCGCCGACGCGCCGGGGCTGGCCTTCGACCCGACGGCAGGGCAGTCGAACATCCTGTGCTTCACGGTGGAGGCGCTCGGCATCACCGCATCGACCTTCGCCAACGCCTGTCTCGAAGAGGGGGTGCGGGTGCGGGCGATCGGCACCCATCAGATCCGCGCCACCGCCAATCTCGATGTGGACGGCGCCGGCATCGATCGCGCCGCCGAGGTGATCCGGGCGAAGGCGGCGCAGTTCGCGGCAAGGGCCGAGTGACGGGAGCTCCCCGATTTCACTCCAGGCCTATGCGGGCTTGGCCCGTTTGAGCCTCGACGGTGGGCGGCACCTCCGAAGGGCGCCGCCCGAATGGCAGAAATCTACTTCTTGTTGAGATCCTGAGCCATCTTCAGGTGCTCGTCGAGATGCGGCTTGGTCTTGATGGCGAAGGCCTTCAGGGCCGCGTTGTCGCCGCCCTCGGCGTAGCGCTTGTAGAGGTCGGTGGCGTTCTTGTGCGCCGTGACCTGATCGTCGTGATACTGCTTGGTGAAGTCCTCGCCGCTCAGGCTCTTGAGCTTGTCGAGCTTGCTCTGGTGGCTCGAATCCAGCTCGGTCGGCAGGGTGAGCTTCATGTCGCCGGTCTGGACCACGGATTTCAGCTCGTCCGAGGTCTTCTTGTGGTCGTCGATCATCTTCTGGGCGAAGGCCTTGGTCTTCTCGTCGGACTTCTCAAGAGCGAGCTTGCTCGACTGGTTCTCGAACATGTCGCTGATGACGGCCTGCGTCACGAAATCCTGGCTCGAAGGGGCGACGCCGATCAGCGAGTTCACGCCGGTCTTCTCGCCGACGGACTGGGCATGGGCCGGCATCCCCGCCGCGCCCAGCAGGAGCAGGCAGGCGGCGGCGGTGAGTGTCGTTCTCATGGACGTCTCCTCAGGCAAATTCAGACCTGTCGGAGCAACCTGAGCGGGCGTGCGATGTTCCTGAAAGGGTCTCTGGCCAGGCGCCGTCACGCGTCGCAGTTCGCCGTCTCGCGGGCGAGCCAGTCGATGACACAGGAGAGCGCCTTGCGCTCGCTTCCGCCCGCGGCGAGCGATGCCTCGTAGGCGCGGATCTGCCCGTCGGCGCTGGAGCCGCACTCGGCGATGGTGAGCGCGTGGGCGACCTGGGCGGCGCAGCCGAGGGCCGCGGCATCCTCCGCCACGAGGTCGAGCACCTGCTCGACGAGCCGGCGCACCGGCACCGCCTCTTCCTTGACCTCGTCGATCAGGGCGGCGTGGATCCCGTCGCGCTGCGCCCGCCAGAGGTTCTCCATCACGAAGCCCCGCGAGGCGCCGGTCGGCGTGCCGTTGAGGTCGGGCCGGCGCACACAGAGTCGCACGAGGCAGCGGTAGAGCGCGGCGATGGCGAGCGTGTCCTTGAGCCGGGTGCAGCTATCGGCGACCCGCAATTCGAGGGTCGGGTAGCGGATCGACGGACGGATGTGCCACCACAGATAGGTCGCGTCCTCGATCGCTCCTGCCTGGGTCATCACCCGCACGTAGCGCTCGAAATCCCCCGCCCCATCGAACAGCTCGGGCAGGCCGGTGCGCGGCAGCTCGGCATAGGCCCGCAGGCGGTAGCCGGCGAGCCCCGTGCGGTGGCGCTCGTAGAAGGGCGAGGAGGTGGAGAGCGCGAGCAGCACCGGCAGGAACGGCATCAGCCGGTTGATCAGGTCGATGCGCTGGTCCGGATCGGGCACCTCGACATGGACGTGCAGGCCGCTGACGATGGAGCGGCGCCCCACCATCTGCAGGGTCTCGATCATCTTGCGGTAGCGGACCTTGGCGGTCTCGCGCTGGTCGGTCCAGATCGCTGTGGGATGGGTGCCGGCGGCGAAGACCTTCAGGCCGTGCTCGCGGCCGATGGCGCACAGGCCGGTGCGCAGCTTGGCCAGCGCCTCGTGCGTCTCCGCGAAGCTCGCCGAGGGCTTGGAGCAGATCTCGGCCTGGCTCTCCAGCATCTCTCGCTCGACGCCCTCCAGGCGGCTGCGCGCCGCCTTGTGGAAGGCCGAGACCGATTCGCGCGGCGCGGCCCGGGTCCGGCTGCTCGCCAGGAACAGCTCTTCCTCGATGCCGAACCGATACGCGTGTGCCATCGTGAGTCCCGCCTGCCCGTCCGGAGCGGAAGCAAGTGCGGGCCCAATCGATCCGCGCGTTAACGAACGATACGATCGAGCCGGTTGTTCACGAAGAAATACAGCTCCTTGGCGCCGGGCTCGGTGTAGAGCACCTGCACCTCGCGGCCGGACCGGCCCTCCCCGACCAGCACGTCGGTCGGCGGGCGGCCCTTGAGCCGCACGAGATCGCACTCGCCGATGCCGGTTTCGATGGCGGCGGCCGTCCCCGGTACCGGGCCGGTGCAGGCGCCGTTCCCGTCGAGCACGGGGCCGAGGGCGGCGGCCGGCGCCGCGGGCAGCACCGCGCTCGGCGGAGGCGGCGGCTGGATCGGTTCGCGGCGCTCGGCGCTGTTGCAGCCCGCCAGCAGCAGGGCGGGCAGAAGTCCCAGAATCAGTCTCAAGGCGTCGGTCTCTTCTCCGGCACGGTCGCGCCCGACGCGCCCTCGCCCTTCGCGCTTCCGTTCGAGCGCGTTTCCAGCGCCCGGGCGAACAGGTCGGCGGCGTCGTCGTGGAAGGCGTTTCGCGAGTCGGGCCGCGTGTAGAACATGTGGCCGCCGGGATAAACCGAGAGCTTCAGCCGGTCCGCCGAGCCGTAGACCGGCATCTGGTCGAGCAGCATCTTCGAGGTGAAGTAGGGCGTCACGAGATCGGTGAAGCCGTGGGCGACGAGCACCCGCATCCGCCCGTCGAGCGCCAGCACGTCCTTCAGGGCACCCATCGCCTCCGGGGCCGAGCGGCCCGAGCCCCAGGTCCAGCCGCGGTTGACCGCGCCGTTGAGCAGTTCGTAGCGCATGTTCTCGACGCGCCAGCCGAGGCGGGTCTGGTAGAGCTGCACCATGGCGGTGGTGAGCGGCGCCTGCAGCGCGTCGAGCACCGGATCCTCGAAGCCCGATTGCGGGGCGGTCGGGTCCGGATCCCAACCGGTCACGCCGGTATCGTAGGCCGAGAGGACGCGGCCGACATCCCGCCCGATCTCGCGCTGGTAGCTGTGGGCGGTGAGCCGCCCGGCCTGACGCCGCACGGTCTCCGGATCGAGCCCGGTCAGCGCCGAGACCTTCTCGGCGAGCCGCGCAACGGCCTCGCGGTCGGACGGTCCTTTGAGGAGGTCGGTGAGATAGGCGCCGGTGGCGTAGGTCTCGGCCTCCTTCATCAGCTCGCGGCTCGGCGTCGTGCCCGCGCGCTCCAGCGCCGCGGCGGCGAAGGAGGGCAGCTTGGTGACGAACCCCCAGGGCGTGGTGCGGGCCGGCTGCAGCCACGCGAAGTCGAGCACGGGGGAGAGCAGCACCAGCCCCGACAGGCCGACGCCGACATCCTGCTGCAGCTTCTGCGCGATCAGCGGGCCGCGGAAGCCGCCGTAGCTCTCGCCCACGAAGAATTTCGGCGAGGCGAGCCGGTCGTTCTGGCGAAGATAGCGGGCAATGGCCGCCGCCAGCACGGAGGCGTCGGCATCGACGCTCCAGTACTTCTTGCCGTCGCCGTCGGCCGCGCGGCTGTAGCCGGTCCCGACGGGATCGATGAAGACGAGATCGGTGAAGTCGAGCCAGGTCGTCGGGTTCGGCTGGAGTGCGATCGTCTGCGACGGGCTGATCGAGGCGCCGTCGGTCGGCAGGCGCCAGGGGCCGATCGCGCCGATATTGAGATAGGCCGAGGCCGCGCCCGGCCCGCCATTGACGCCGAAGGTGACCGGCCGGGCGGCCTGCTCCTCCGGCTTGCCCGCCTTGGTGTAGGCGATGAAGGCGATCTCGGACTGGAGCTTGCCCTCCTCGTCCACGAGGGCGAGGCTGCCGGCGGTGGCCGTGAAGGCGAGCGTGCGCCCGTTCGACAGGTCGATGCTGTGCTCGGTGGTGGCGTCCGGCGGCAGGCGGCGCCCTTCCGGCGCCTTGCGCGGCGGCTGAGCCTGTCCCTTCGCTTGCGTCTGGCCCGGCCCATCACCCTGCGGACCGTGCTGGGCGAGGGCCGGCAGCGGTCCCAGCCCGACCGCGAGGGAAAGGAGGCCGGCGAGGCAGAGCCGGCTCGTCGCGGTCCGGGAAGAGGGAGACAGGGCTGGCGTCATCGGGTTCTCGCGATCCTCGGGCGGTTGCTCGTGCGTGTTGTCGCGCCTTCCCGTCGGACGGCGCATTGATCTCACGCCTTCTTGGTCCAGCGCCCGCTCTCGTCCTGCTGCCAGTAGGCGACGGCGTGGCCGGCGGCCTTGGCGCCGCGCCACTGCTCGCGGGCATGAAGCAGGGCGTCGGTGTCGGTGCCGTCGAACAGGATGCAGATGCGCTGGTAGCTCCCCGCATCCTCCGGCAGTTCCGCGCCCTCGACGAGGAAGCGGATCGAGGCGGCGTTGGGATTGGTCTCCCGCAGGGTCAGGACCACCGGCTGTGTCGCCGCGTCCGCGTCGCGATCCGTGCCGTGGGGCAGGAAGCTCTCGTCCGTGTAGGTCCAGAGGCCGTCGTCGAGCGCTTGGAGCCGCTCCTCGCTTACCGCCTGGATGGCCGCCTGCCAGCCGCGCTCCAGCGACTTCTCGAGGAGGTTCGGCAGCACCTTCTCAAGGGGCTGGCGCTGGAGGTGGTAGAACAGAATCTCGGTCACGGCTCCGCTGCATATAGGGTTCGGCGACGCCGTGGCAGGGCGGACGCAGCGTCGCGGCCATTCCGTCCCGGACCGGCACCGCGCGAGGGCGTCTGCTCTGAACAATGCCGCCAGCGGCGGGTTCGCCTTCCACGATCGATAACAGGGAAGGAACGAGCCATGCCGACCAAAACCATCGCCCTGGCCGCCGCACTGACCCTTGCCGTGTCCGGCGGGGCCCTCGCCCAGTCGAACACCGGCAAGGGCGGGACCGGAGGCACCACGGACAGTGCCAGCCCGATGCGCAACAACACCGGCAACAGCATGCGGCCCACGACGGGAACAGGCGCGACCGCCGGCTCGACCGGGACCATGGCTCCCGGCGCCACGACGGGCTCGACGACCGGTGCGACCGGTAATGCGCCCGGCGGCACCATGGGCGGCGGCGCCGGCAGCGCCGGGGGCGGCAACAGCGCCGCTGGCCGCTGAGCGACAGACAGGCGAGCACGTGAGGGGCCGGAGCCTATCCGGCCCCTCTTTTCGTGACCCTCATCGAGCCGGCTCGATCAGGTGCGGCACGAACAGCGCGCCGTCACCGGTGATCGGGCCCTCCGACTCGCGGATGCAGAGGCCGGCCGGCGCATCCCCGACGATCCAGGCGCCGAGGAGCGGGCGGCGGCCGTCGAAGCAGGGCAGTTCTGCCAGACCCTGCCGGATGTAGCCCTCCGCGCCGTAGGGCCCCGCTTCGCCGGCGAGCCGCGTGCCCTCGGCCGAGAACATCTCGACATTGGCACCCTCGCGCGAGAGCAGTGGCTTGCGCACGAAGGCGCCCAGGCTCGCGCAGGCAGGATCGCCCTCGAAATAGGCCGGCAGCAGATTCGGATGGCCCGGTTCGCGGGCCCAGAGATGGGCGAGCAGGCCCTTGTTCGAGAGCACCATCTTCCAGGGCGGTTCGAGGAAGCGCGTCGGCGCGGCCACGACCGCAGGGCCGAACGCGTCCTGAAACGCCCATTCCCACGGGTAGAGCTTGAACAGGGCGGCGAAGGGTCGCTCGTCCGGGCCGCAGAAGGCGCCGTCCGCGCGCAGGCCGATCTGGCCGAGGTCGAGCAGGATCGTCTCGCAGCCGGCCTGCACCGCGCAGTCCTGAAGGTAGCTGGCGGTGCCGAGGTCCTCCGGGCCGCTCGAATCGGCGGCGAAGGCGAACAGGCCCGGCGGCGCGATCTCCCTCAGCCGCGCGATCAGCCGCTCGTGAACCGCATTGAACTGGTCGCTGCCCGCGGGCAGGCGCCCCTCCGCCAGCCCCTGTTCGAGCCAGAGCCATTGGAACACGGCGGTCTCGTAGAGTGCGGTGGGCGTGTCCGCGTTGTATTCGAGGAGCTTGGCCGGGCCCGAGCCGCCATAGGAGAAGTCGAGGCGCCCGTAGAGGCTCGGATCGCCCCGGCGCCAGCTCGCCCGCACCGTGTCCCGGACCGGTTCGGGAATGGCGAGCGAGGCCAGGATGCGCTCGTCCTCCACCGCGTCGGCGGCGAAGGCGAGGCAGAGGGCGTGCAACTCCCCGCTCGGCGCCTCGATCACCTCCTCGATCTCCGTGAGCGTGAAGGCGTAGGCGTGGCTCTCGTCCCAGTAGGGGGCGCCGTCGATGGTGTGGAAGGCGAAGCCTGCCTCCCGTGCGATCTCCCGCCAGCCCGGCCGCTCTCCGCAGGCGAAGCGGCGCATCAGCTGCTGCCGAAGGAGGAGAAGCTCTTGCCGCTTCCGCCGAAGCCGCCGAAAGAGGTTGCCTTCGCGGCGGCGGGCTTGAGCTTAGCCGAGGAGGCGTGGCCTCCGCTCCCGGTCGAGACCTTGCCCCCCGACCCGGTGCAGTAACTGCCGTGATGACTGCCGTAGCCCTGGCGGTGGTCGTAGACGGGCTCGGGCGTCACCCAGTCGGCGGCGCGGCGCCCGAGCAGGTATCCGGCCATGCGGGGAACGAATTGCGTCGGCGCATTCGGATCGGGCAGGCAGTGCGACGTCCCGTGATGCCCCTCGCACTCCGTCGATGAGCCGTAATGCGGTGCGGTCGAGGGATAGGCGGCGCGGGCGGTGGCATAGTCGCTGCGGCACTCGTCCGCCGGGCGGATGCCGTTGGCGGCACAGGCCGCCGCGTCGACGTAGACGAGGACATCCTTGGACGGCGCGGTCCGGTCGAGAGAGCCGAGGCCGAGTGCGGCGAGGCCCGCACTCGCCACCAGCACCGTGGAGACGGTCTGCGAGCGCTTGCTCGCGCTCCTGTCGGGCGGCGTGACGGCCGGTGCCGGCTCGGCCGGTCTGCGCCGCCCGAAATCGGCCTGAGCCTCGCGGTCGTCCGCCACGGTCTCAGTAGCTCATGCAGGCGGCGTTCACGAGGCCGCCCGCCAGGGAGGCGGCCCCGAGCAGGACCGCGGGCGCGGTCTCGCCCTCGTCGATGCGCCGCGACAGGTTCGGCAGCAGCGGCCGCATCAGCCAGTAGATCGCGACTTGCACGACCAGCGCGACCAGGCCCCAGACGATGCAGTCGAGGAGCGAGCCGGCGTAGCGCACCGCCGCCGAGAGCGGGATCGAGTAGCCGAGCAGGCTCCCGCCCAGCGCCAGGGCGGCGGCGAGGTTGCCCTCGCGCACCAGGGCGATCTCCCGGTGCGCCGTCGCGGTGAGGTAGGTCACGAGGTAGAGGGCGGTGAGGCCGAGGGAGACGACGAAGTAGGCGAGAAAGGCCGGCAGGCCCGAGATCGTCGTCAACCGGATTCCCTCTCAGGTCAGACCAAGCGGCTCTGCTCGATCGCGGCGGCGATGAAGCCCTTGAACAGCGGGTGCGGCTCGAAGGGGCGCGACTTCAACTCCGGGTGGAACTGCACGCCGATGAACCACGGATGGCCCTCGTGTTCAACCGTCTCGGGCAGGAGACCGTCCGGGGAGGTGCCGGAGAAGCGCAGGCCCTTGGCCTCCAGGCACTCGCGATAGGCCATGTTGACCTCGTAGCGGTGCCGGTGGCGCTCCGAGATCTCGGTGTCGCCGTACATCTGCGCGATCTTCGTGCCGGTTGCGAGCGTCGCCTTGTAGGCGCCGAGCCGCATCGTGCCGCCAAGGTCGCTCTCGGCCGCGCGCCGCTCCAGCTCGTTGCCGCGCATCCACTCGGTCAGGAGGCCGACCACCGGCTCCCGCGTGTCGCCGAACTCGGTGGAGTTCGCGTCCGTGATGCCGGCAAGCGAGCGCGCCGCCTCGATCACCGCCATCTGCATGCCGAAGCAGATGCCGAAATACGGGATGTTGCGCTCCCGCGCGTAGCGGGCCGCGCGGATCTTGCCCTCGGCGCCGCGCTGGCCGAAGCCGCCGGGCACGAGGATGCCGTGCAGGCCTTCGAGGAACGGCGCCGGGTCCTCGCGCTCGAACACCTCCGCCTCGATCCATTCGAGGTTGACGCGCACGTTGTTGGCGATGCCGCCGTGGGTCAGCGCCTCGGTGAGCGACTTGTAGGCGTCCTTCAGCCCCGTGTACTTGCCGACGATGGCGATGGTGACCTCGCCCTCGGGGTTGCGCACCCGCTCGAGGATGTTCTGCCAGCGGTCGAGCTTCGGCTCGCCCTCGGGCTCCATCTGGAAATGCGCCAGGATCTCCCGGTCGAGCCCGGCCTCGCGGTAGGAGAGCGGCACGGCGTAGATCGTGTCGACGTCGCGCGCCTCGATGACCGCGCTCTCCCGCACGTTGCAGAACAGTCCGAGCTTGCGCCGCTCGTCCACCGGGATCGGCCGGTCGCAGCGGCAGAGCAGGATGTCGGGCTGGATGCCGATGGAGCGCAGCTCCTTGACGGAGTGCTGCGTCGGCTTGGTCTTCAGCTCGCCGGCGGAGGGGATGTAGGGCAGAAGCGTCAGGTGTAGGTAGCAGACGCTGCCGCGTGGGCGCTCCTGGCCGATCTGGCGGATCGCCTCGAAGAAGGGCAGGCCCTCGATATCGCCGACCGTGCCGCCGATCTCGACCAGCACGAAGTCGTAATCGTCGTTGCCGTCGAGCACGAACGCCTTGATGGCGTTGGTGACGTGCGGGATCACCTGGATCGTGGCGCCGAGATAGTCGCCGCGCCGCTCCTTGGTGATGATGTCGAGATAGATCCGGCCCGTCGTCACGTTGTCGGCGCGCGAGGCAGGCAGGCCGGTGAAGCGCTCGTAATGGCCGAGATCGAGGTCGGTCTCGGCGCCGTCGTCGGTGACGAACACCTCGCCGTGCTGGGTCGGGCTCATCGTGCCCGGATCGACGTTGAGATAGGGGTCGAGCTTGCGCAGGCGCACCCGGTAGCCGCGGGCCTGGAGCAGGGCCGCGAGGGCTGCGGAGGCGAGACCCTTGCCGAGGGAGGAAACCACGCCGCCGGTGATGAAGACGTACCGCGTCATGGGCTTTGGTCCATAAAGGGGCTCAAGCGATTCGCCAAACCGCAACGGTTGCCGCACCCCGCTGGCCGCACGGGAGGCGGCATGGGGCGATGCCCCTCATGCCGTTGAGGAATTCGTCTTTCACGTCCTCGCGGCCGATGCGCCGGCCGCAAGGGTCTTATCCGCAGGCGGTGCGGCTCGGCCGCGCCGCACTCAGCGCGATTGCGGTGCGTCAGGCGTGGCCGGGGCGGCCGGCGGCGCGCTCGGAGCGGGCGCCGGTGCGGGCGTTGCCGGCGTGGCGGGCGCGTCGGTCGGAACCGAGGCCGGCTGGCCACCCTGCGCCCCGCCGCCGCGCAGCGTGTCGAGGAGGTTGTCCGCGTTGACCGGCTTGTTGGCCGGCGGCGTCTGACCCTGCTGCGTTCCGGCCTCGTCGAGGATCGAGCGGGGCGCGGCGCTGCGGTGCGCCATGATCGCCAGGGCGATGCTGGTGGTGAAGAACAGGGCCGCCAGGATCGCGGTGGCGCGGGTGAGCGCGTTCGCCTGGCCCCGGCCGGTCATGAAGCCCGAGACGCCGCCGCTTCCGCCGCCGCCGAGCCCGAGCCCGCCCTCCGAGCGCTGCAGCAGCACCACGGCGATGAGCGCCAGCACGATGATGAGGTGGACGACGATGAGGACGGTCTGCATAGCGATTCCGGTGCCCGCTCGCGCGGACGCTGTCGGTGTGCCGGACGGGAGGCGCGCGCAAAAGCAGCGCGCCCGCGTATCCGCTGCACGAAGTGGGGGCTCCTACACCGTTTGCCCACCCGCGCCAACCGGCCTTCGCGCGTTCGGGGCGGGACAAGCGTCGCTCGTGTGCGGCGCGAGCGGCCGAGCGCCCGGGAAAACGCCGTACCGCGCATGGCCATCGGGGCCCGGCCCGTGCGAGGGTCGGGGATGAGCGATTTCCAGCACGAAGCCGGGCGGCTCGCCGCCTTCATCGACCGCGCCGACCGGGAGGAGATGGCCGCCATCCAGTCCGATCTCCTGCGGGTCGCCCTCCAGCGGCCCGACCCGGCCGGGCGTGCGCAGGCCATGGACCAGATCCAGGCCGCCCTCTCCGATCGGATCCGACCGGACGGCATGAGTCCGCTGCAGCAGGCGTTCTACGTCGCCGTGCTGTCGATGATCGAGCGGACCCGGGAGGCCGTGGCGAAGGCGCCGGCCCGCCAGGGCTGAGGGCGGGCCGGACCCCGCTCGCATGGCGCCGGAACGACAGGCCCTTCTCGTCGTCGATGTCCAGGCGAGCTTCGGCGTGCCAGAGGCGGTGGTCGCGGGCATCGCCGCCCTGAGCCGAAGTCTGCACACGGTCGCGACCGTCGAGCGGCACGACGAGGCCGTGACGCCGTTCGCGCGGCAGCTCGGCTGGAGGCCGCCCGTCGATGAGGCGCCGCTGGTCCCGGCCGACCGCCTCTTCGTGAAGCACGGCTACCTGCCGCCGCCCGCTCTGATCGAGCATTTCAGGGCGCTCGGCGTCGAGCGCGTCCTCGTCTGCGGGGTGCAGGCCGAGACCTGCTGCCTCGCGGCCGGCTTCATGCTGTTCGATGCGGGCCTGCAGCCGACCCTGCTCAGATGGCTCAGCGTCGGATCGTCCCTCGACCGCTCGGCCGCTCTCGGCGCCGCGATCTGGCGCCATCATTTCGGCAGCGTTCTGGACGGCCCCGAGGAGTTGCAGCTCGGTCTGGAGCCCCTGCCCTACCCCTCGTAGGCGCGGCAGATTCCCAGGAAATCCTCCGCCACGAGGCTGGCGCCGCCGACGAGCGCGCCGTCGACATTCTCGACCGCCATCAGTTCGCGGGCATTGGCCGGCTTCACCGAGCCGCCATAGAGGATGCGGATCTTGTGCGCCTCCTCGCCGACGAGCTTGTCGAGCATCTCGCGCAGGGAGGCGTGGACCTCGGCGATCTCCTTCGCGGTCGGCGTGCGGCCCGAACCGATCGCCCAGACCGGCTCGTAGGCGATCACCGTGTCTTCGCCGGTGGCGCCCTTCGGCAGGCCGATGGCGAGCTGCGCGCGCACGATGTCGAGCGCCCGGCCCTGCTGGCGCTCCTCCATCGTCTCGCCGACGCAGATGATGCCGCGCAAGCCTGCCCGGCGGGCGCCCAGCGCCTTCGCGTGAACGCCGTCATCGGTCTCGTAATGGTAGGCGCGCCGCTCGGAATGGCCGACGATGACGTAGGTGGCGCCGAGATCGGCGAACATCTCCGCCGAGATCGATCCGGTGAAGGCGCCGCTCGGGCGGGCATGCAGGTTCTGGCCGCCGATGGCGACGGGCGAGCCGTAGACGGCGGCCACGCAGGAGGAGATCAGCGTCGCGGGCGGGCAGATCAGCACGTCGATCTTGTCGGTCAGCGCGGGCGAGAGGCCGTCGCGGATCGCCTCGACGATCGGAACCGAGGAGCGCAGACCGTTCATCTTCCAGTTGCCGGCAACCAGCGGACGGCGTCCCTCGCTTGCCATGGCGTCCCGGTTCTCCGTGTCTCGATCCAAGGGCTTCAACGTGTGCGGGGACCTAGCAGAGCAAGCTTAGGCGCGCAAACGACCTTTGCGGCCATCCCGTCTCCGTTCCGGCGCGCGGGACACATGCCCTTTGCGCCGCCGCCCCGATCGTCTATCGCGGGGCTCGAATGTGGTTCCCCGTCCCGCGGGTCGGGGCGGTTTGAAGAAATCTAGGCCCGGGCGTCCGATGCTCCAGTCCATTCGCAGTGCCAGCCAGCATTGGCTCGGCAAGGTCGTGCTGACGGTGATCTTCACCTTCCTGATCGCGGGCGTCGCGATCTTCGGCGTGGAGGAATTCTTCCGCGGCGGCTCGAGCACGACGGTTGCCACGGTCGGCAAGACGCCGATCTCGGCCGAGGAGGTGCGCACCGCCTACCAGAACCAGCTCCAGCGCTACCAGTCCCAGCTCAAGCGGACGCTGACGCCGGATCAGGCCAGGGCGATGGGCCTGGAGCGGCAGGTGCTGGCTCAGCTCATCACCGAGGCGGCGCTCGACCAGAAGACCCACGATCTCGGACTCGCCGTCTCCGACGCGGCGGTGCTGCGGGCGATCCAGGACGAGCCGAGCTTCAAGAACGCCAACGGCAGCTTCGACCGCGTGCTGTTCTTCCAGACGCTCCAGCGGGCGGGCCTGAACGAGGCGATGTTCGTGCGCGAGCAGCGCTCCGTCATCGCCCGCCTGCAGCTGGCCGACGCCATCGTCGCCGATCCGCCTGTGCCGCAGGCCATGCGCGACGCGGTCCACCGCTACTCGACCGAACGCCGCGACGCCGCGGTGCTGACGCTGGCGCCCTCCGCCGCCGGCGAGATCCCCGCGCCGACCGACGACGAGCTCAAGGTCTACTACGACAACAACAAGTCCTCGTTTCGCGCCCCCGAATACCGCAGCCTCAACCTGCTGGTGCTCGACCCCGCCGCCCTCGCCAAGCCGGACGAAGTCTCCGAGGAGGAGGCGCGCAAGGTCTACGATGCCAACCAGAGCCGGTTCGGCCAGGCCGAGCGGCGCACCATCCAGCAGATCAGCTTCCCCGACGAGGCCGCCGCACGAGAGGCGCGGGCCAAGATCGAGAGCGGCGAGACGCCGTTCGAGGCGGTGGCCGCCGAGCGCGGGCTCGACCCGAAGCAGCTCGACCTCGGCACCCTGACCAAGGCGGAGCTGTTCGATCCGGCGGTCGGCAACGCCGCCTTCGCCCTCGAGCAGGGCAAGGTGAGCGAGCCCGTGAAGGGCCGCTTCGGCACCGTGCTCCTGCGCGTCACGGCGATCCAGCCCGGCACGGTCAAGCCGTTCGACGAGGTGAAGGACGAGATCCGTCGGGAGATCGCCCTGCGGCGGGTGCGCGACGGCGGCTTCGACAAGGTGCAGGACGCGATCGAGGATGCCCGCTCGGCCGCCAAGCCGCTGGCCGAGATCGCCAAGGACCAGGGGCTGACGCTGCTCAGCATCCCGGCGGTCGACGGCCAGGGCAACGACCCGTCCGGCCAGCCGGTCGCCGGTATTCCGGACAAGGAGACCACGCTGCCGGCCGCCTTCCGCGCCGATGTCGGCAACGACACCGAGGTGCTGCGCACCAAGACCGGCGGCGCGATCTGGTACGACGTCGTCAAGATCGATCCCTCGCACGAGAAGCCGCTCGTGGAGGTGCGCGACGAGGCGGTGAAGGGCTGGACCAGGGCCGAGATCGAGAAGCGCCTCGTGGCGAAGTCCAAGGAGCTGGCCGAGCGCCTGGACAAGGGCGAGGCGATCGAGACCGTGGCGCAGGAGGCGGGTCTCCCGCTCAAGACCGTCACCGAGATCGCCCGCAACCAGAACAAGGACGATCTCTCGTCCGATATCGTCGAGCGCATCTTCACGACGCCCGTCGGCAAGGCGGCCTCGGCGCCCGCCGGCGAGGGCCGCGCGGTGTTCAAGGTCACCGCCGCGACCGTGCCGGCCTTCGTTCCCGGCACGCCGAGCGACGGGCAGCTCGTGAACTCCCTGCGCACGGCGCTCGCCGACGACCTGCTCGGCGAGTTCATCGCCGAGGTGCAGAAGAATGCGGGTGTCAACGTGAACCAGACCGCCCTGCGCCGGGCGCTCGGCGGCGAGTATTGAGGCCGATCATGACCGAGCCTGCGCACGAGGCGGTCGCGCGCGCCTACGAGGCCGGACGGGCGAGCCTGCTCGGCCTGACCCTGGTGGCCGACCTGGAGACCCCGGTCGCCGCCTTCCTCAAGCTGAAGGCGGGACATGCCGGTCCGGGCTTCCTGCTCGAATCGGTCGAGGGCGGCGCGGTGCGCGGGCGCTACTCGATGATCGGCCTCGACCCCGACCTGATCTGGCGCTGCCGCGACGGGCGCCCGGAGATCGCCCGCGACGCGAGCCTCACCGACTTCGTGCCCGACGCGCAGGCGCCGCTGGCCTCGCTGCGCGCCCTCATCGCCGAGAGCGCGGTGGGCGACGATGCCGAGAGCGCCGCGCTGCCGCCGATGGCGGCCGGCCTTTTCGGCTATCTCGGCTACGACATGGTCCGTGCCATGGAGCGGCTCCCCGAGCCGAACCCCGATCCGCTCGGCGTGCCGGACGCGATCCTGATGCGTCCGCGGGTGATGGTGGTGTTCGACGCGGTCGCCGACGCGCTCACCGTGGTCACCCCCGTGCGCCCGGCCGATGGCGTGAGCGCGCGCGCCGCGCTGGAGGCCTCGCAGGCCCGACTCGATCGCGTCGCCGAGATCCTCGAAGGCCCCCTGCCGGTCGAGGCTCGCCTGGACGCATCGAGCCTCCCGCTGCCCTCTCCGGTCTCGAATACCGAGCCCGAGGCCTTCCTCGGCATGGTGGCCAAGGCCAAGGAGTACATCGTCGCGGGCGACATCTTCCAGGTGGTGCTGTCGCAGCGCTTCGAGGCGCCCTTCACCCTGCCGGCCTTCGCGCTCTACCGCAGCCTTCGCCGCACCAACCCGGCACCGTTCCTGTGCTACCTCGATTTCGAGGCGTTTCAGGTTGTCTGCTCGTCGCCGGAGATCCTCGTTCGCGTGCGCGAGGGCAAGGTGACGATCCGCCCGATCGCCGGCACCCGCCGCCGTGGCGCCACTCCGGCCGAGGACCGGGCGCTCGCCGACGAGCTGCTGGCCGATCCGAAGGAGCGCTCCGAGCACCTGATGTTGCTCGACCTCGGCCGCAACGATGTCGGCCGGGTCTCGAAGATCGGCAGCGTCACCGTCACCGACTCGTTCTTCCTCGAATACTATTCCCAGGTCATGCACATCGTCTCGAACGTCGAGGGCGATCTCGACCCGCGGCACGACGCGCTCTCGGCGCTGGCCGCAGGATTCCCTGCCGGCACCGTCTCCGGCGCGCCGAAGGTTCGGGCGATGGAGATCATCGACGAGCTGGAGCGCGAGAAGCGCGGGCCCTATGGCGGCTGCATCGGCTATTTCGGCGCACGCGGCGAGATGGACACCTGCATCGTCCTGCGCACGGCGATCGTGAAGGATGGCCGCATGCACGTGCAGGCGGGTGCCGGCATCGTCTACGACTCCGATCCGCAGTCGGAGCAGCAGGAATGCGTGAACAAGGCGAAGGCCTTGTTCCGGGCAGCCGAGGATGCGGTGCAGTTCGCGAGCCGGGCGAAGCGCGGGCAGTAGGCGGCGCGGGTGAACCGCCTTGACTTGCCGGCTTCCCGTCGCCACCCCTTCTGAGAACGGTTATCCCTTCTTCACCCGCATCCCGAGATGCCGGCGCGCAAGCGTCGGCCTCGAAGGATGTTCCGGATCCCGCGCGATCCCAGGAGGATCCGACGAGGCCGCCGACGCGGCATCTCGGGATGCGGATGTGAGCGGGACGCAAGGCGCTACGGCTGAGTTCGATGTCCAACGTCCTCGTCATCGACAATTACGATTCCTTCACCTGGAATCTCGTCCACTTGATCGGCCCGCTCTGCGAGCGGATCGATGTGGTGCGCAACGATCAGATCGACGTCGCCGGCATCCGCGAGCGGGCGCCGGACGCGCTCGTGCTCTCGCCCGGACCCTGCACGCCGAACGAGGCCGGCATCTGCCTCGACGCGGTGAAGGAATTGGGCGCCGAGCTCCCGATCTTCGGCGTGTGCCTCGGGCTCCAGACCATCGGGCAGGCCTATGGCGGCGACGTGGTGCGCGCGCCCTCTCCCATGCACGGCAAGGTCTCGACCATCCGCCACGAGGCCAAGGGCGTGTTCCGGGGCATCAACGAGGGCTTTGCCGCCACCCGCTATCACTCGCTGGTGGTGGACCGCGCGAGCTGCCCGCAGGATCTCGCGGTCACGGCCGAGGCCGACGGGCTCATCATGGGGCTCCAGCACCGCGAATTGCCGGTCCACGGCGTGCAGTTCCACCCCGAGAGCATCCTCTCGAACCACGGCACGCAGATCCTGCGCAACTTCCTCGATATCGCCGCCGCTTGGCGCAAGGAGTCCGCGGCCCGAGCGTGACAAGGCCGGCCGCGGCGTGCATTGACGGGGCTTACCCTATTCCCTCCCCCTCTGCGAGGCGGGAGAGGGGGCGACGCCTCCGGACACGTCGCTCCCCTCACCCGACCCCTTCGGGGCCACCCTCTCCCGCGGAGGGGAGAGGGCTTCCAACGGATGACCTTGGATCCATGGAGTCCTTCAAAACTCATCTCGCGGCCGTCGCCTCCGGCGCTCCGCTGAGCCGCGAGCAGGCCCGCGCCGCCTTCGACGACCTGCTCTCCGGCGAGGTCACGCCGATCCAGGCGGGTGCCTTCCTCACCGCCCTGTCGGTACGCGGCGAGAGCGAGGACGAGATCGTCGGCGCGGTCTCGGCGATGCGGGCGCGGATGCTTCCCGTGGCGGCTCCCGAGGGCGCCATCGACATCGTCGGCACCGGCGGCGACCATTCGGGCAGCTACAACGTCTCGACCCTGGCCGCGATCCTCGCCGCCGCCTGCGGCGTGCCGGTGGCCAAGCACGGCAACCGCGCCGCCACCTCCCGTTCCGGCGCGGCCGACGTGCTGTCGGCACTCGGCGTGAAAATCGGGCTCCCGCCCGACGCCCTGGCGCGCTGCCTCTCTGAGGCCGGGCTCTGCTTCATGTTCGCGCAGACGCATCACGGCGCCATGCGTCACGTCGCGCCGGTGCGCACCGAACTGCCGTTCCGCACCATCTTCAACATGCTCGGGCCGCTCTCGAATCCGGCCGGCGTCACCGCGCAGGTGTTCGGCGTCTCGCGGCCGGCCTGGGCCGAGCCGCTGACGCGGGTGCTGGCGACGCTCGGCAGCCGCCGGGTCTGGACCGTGCACGGCTCCGACGGTCTCGACGAGATCACCACCACCGGTCCCACAGCGGTGGTCGCGCTGGAGGACGGCGCGCTCTCGCGGTTCACCATCGATCCGCGCGACGTCGGCCTGCGGCTCGCGACCCTCGACGACCTGCGCGGGGGCGACCCCGAGCACAACGCCGCCGCGCTCGGCGCGGTGCTGGAGGGCGCCCGCAACGCCTATCGCGACATCGCCGTGCTGAATGCCGGTGCCGGCCTCGTGGTGGCGGGCGCCGCCGGCTCGCTCGCCGAGGGCGTTGCGCGGGCGCAGGCGGCAATCGACTCCGGCGCGGCGCGGGGGACGCTGGCGCGTCTCGTCGCCGTGTCGAATGCGTGATAGACGGCCTCGAACGGTTCCAGGGACATCACCGATGGACGACATCGTGGCCGACGTGACCGTCGGGCCCGCCGCGACGGCTCCGGAGCGGGCGAGCGTGCTGGCGCGAATCGAGGCCTACAAGCGCCGTGAGATCGCCGAGGCGAAGCTGCGGCTGCCGCTGGCCAAGCTGGAGAAGCAGGTCGCGAAGGCGGAGGCGCCCCGCGGCTTTGCCGACGCCATCGCCCGGCATGTCGGCGAGGGCCGTTCGGCCCTGATCGCCGAGATCAAGAAGGCCTCGCCCTCCAAGGGGCTGATCCGCGCTGATTTCGATCCGAAGACGCTGGCCAGGGCCTATGCCGAGGGCGGCGCCACCTGCCTTTCGGTGCTGACCGATACTCCGTCCTTCCAGGGGGCGCCGGAATTCTTGGTCGAGGCCCGCGCCGCGTGCGACCTGCCGGTCCTCCGCAAGGATTTCCTGTTCGAGCCGTATCAGGTCTACGAGGCCCGTGCCTGGGGCGCCGATTGCGTCCTCGTCATCATGGCCTGCCTCGACGATGCCGAGGCCGCCGCCATCACCGAGACGGCGCATGATCTCGGCATGGACGTGCTGGTCGAGGTCCATGACGCGCAGGAGCTGGAGCGGGCCCTGCCGCTCGGCACCCGGCTGGTCGGCGTCAACAACCGCAACCTCAAGACCTTCGAGGTCTCGTTCGAGACGGCGATCCGGCTCAAGCCCGGCATCCCGGCCGACCGGATCGCGGTGGCCGAGAGCGGCATCGGCACGCATGCCGACGTGTTACGGCTGCGGGAGCACGGTCTCGACACCATCCTCGTCGGCGAGAGCCTGATGCGGCAGTCGGACGTGACCGCGGCGACGCGGGCGCTGCTGTTCGGAGATCAGGGCCGGTGAGCGGCACCACCCTCACCCACATCGACCGGACCGGCGCGGCCAACATGGTCGACGTTTCCGACAAGGCCGCGACCTCGCGCACGGCGATCGCCGAGGGCGTGGTGGTGATGCGGCCCGAGACCCTGGCGCTGATCCGCGAGGGCGACGCCAAGAAGGGCGACGTCATCGGCACCGCCCGGCTCGCCGGCATCATGGCGGCCAAGCGCACCCACGAGCTGATCCCGCTCTGCCACCCGCTGCTGATCACCAAGGTGCGCCTCACCTGCGAGCCCGACGATTCCCTGCCCGGCCTGCGGCTGACCGCGGAGGTGAAGGTGCAGGGCCAGACCGGCGTCGAGATGGAGGCGCTGACCGCCGTCTCGGTGGCCTGCCTGACCGTCTACGACATGGTGAAGGCCGCCGACCGCGGCATGCGCATCGAAGGCATTCGCCTCCTGTCGAAGGAGGGCGGCAAGTCCGGCGCCTGGAGCGCCGCTTCATGAGCCTGCTCGCAGTCGCCGAAGCGCTCGAGAAGATCCTTGCCGCCATCCCCGGACCGGTGGCGATGGAAGAGATCCCCGTCGCCCAAGGCGCCGGCCGCACCCTCGCCGCCGATCTCACGGCCCGGCGCACCCAGCCTCCCTTCCCGGCCTCCGCCATGGACGGCTACGCCGTGCGCTCCGCCGATGTGGCGACCGTTCCGGCGCGCCTGCGCCTGATCGGCACCAGCGCGGCCGGGCACGGATATGCCGGAACGCTGGAGCCGGGCGAGGCGGTGCGCATCTTCACCGGCGCACCCGTGCCCGAGGGGGCCGACGCCATCCTGATTCAGGAGAACGCCGAGGCCGAGGGTGAGACCGTCACCGCGCAGGACCCCGTGGCGGCGGGCCGCTTCCTGCGTCGGGCCGGACTCGACTTTTGCGAGGGCGAGACGCTCGTGCGGGCCGGCGACACCCTCGACGCGCGCCGCCTCGCGCTGGCGGCCGGCGCCGGGCACGCCGTGCTGCCGGTTCGGCGCAAGCCGCGCGTGGCCGTGCTCGCGACCGGCGACGAGCTGGTGCGGCCGGGCGAGCCGGCGGCGTGGGACCAGATCGTCGCCTCGAACGGCCTCGCGCTCGGCGCGCTCAGCCGGGAAGCGGGGGGCGAGGTCATCGATCTCGGGATCGTCCGCGACGATCTCGGCGCCCTGCGCGAGGCGGTCGGCCGGGCCCGCGCGGCGGAGGCCGACCTGCTCGTCACGCTCGGCGGCGCCTCGGTCGGCGACCACGACCTCGTCCAGGCGGCCCTCGGCGCGGAGGGAATGGAGCTCGGCTTCTGGCGGGTGGCGCTCCGCCCCGGCAAGCCGCTGATGCACGGCCGGATCGGGGCGATGACGGTGATCGGCCTGCCGGGCAACCCGGTCTCCTCGATCGTCTGCGGCCTGCTCTTCGTGGTGCCGGCGATCCGAGCGCTCCTCGGCGATCCGCGTGCGGGCCAGGATCGCAGCGAGCCGGCTCTTCTCGGCCGCGACATGCCGGTAAACGACGCCCGCCAGGACTATCTGCGCGCGCGCCTCGACACGGCACCCGACCGGTTGCCGGTCGTCCATCCCGAGACGCGCCAGGATTCCTCGATGCTCTCGGTGCTCGGCTCCAGCGAAGCCCTGCTGATCCGCCCGCCGCATGCCGGTCCGGCCAGGGCGGGAGATCCGTGCCGCATCATCCGGCTGGACCGGCGGATCGTCTGAGCCGGCCGCCGCTCGACCGAAGCGGGCCCTGGATCGGCTTTTCCCCGCGTCGCGCGCGGGCGAACCCTGAATCCGAACATCCCGGCGGGATCGACCGGATTTGGCGCCAATCCGCTTCGAGGCCGGGCCGCCGGTCGCGTCGTAGGGTGTAAAAGTCTTGCATCCGCCCGATTTTCTGCCGAAGAGGGCGGCCTTCACCGGATAGAGGCCACCGGGTCGCGGCAAATGCCGCCGGACAAGCATGGGCGGGGAGCGTTGGGACCGATGAGCGAGACGCGGGAGCTGGGTTCGGCCGATATCCAGAAGGTGCTGGAATTGCTGCCCCACCGCTATCCCTTCCTGATGATCGACCGCATCATCGAGATCGACCGCGACGAGAGCTGCATCGGCATCAAGAACGTCACGGCGAACGAGCCGCAATTCACCGGCCACTTCCCGGGCCTCCCGGTCTTCCCCGGCGTGCTCCTGATCGAGGGCATGGCCCAGACGGCGGGCGCGATCTGCTGCCGCCACATCATGAGCGACGAGCTGAAGACCAAGCAGGTCTTCTTCATGACGATCGACAAGTGCAAGTTCCGCAAGCCCGTCGTGCCCGGCGACCAGGTCCGCTTCCACATGACGAAGATGAACCAGCGCAAGACCATGTGGTGGTTCCGCGGCGAGGCCCGCGTCGACGGCGCGCTGGTGGCGCAGGCCGAGATCGGCGCCATGCTGGTGACGGAGTGAGCGCGGTGCGGGAAGACATTCACCCGAGCAGCGTCGTCGAGGACGGTGCCCGGCTCGGGGACGGCGTGCGGATCGGCCCGTTCTGCCATGTCGGGCCCGACGTCGTGCTGGGCGACGGTTGCGAGCTGATCAGCCACGTCGTGGTCGCCGGCCGCACCACGGTCGGCGCGCGCACGAAGATCTATCCCTTCGCCTCGATCGGCCACCCGCCGCAGGATCTGAAGTTCCGCGGTGAGCCCTCGACGCTCGCCATCGGCTCGGATTGCCTGATCCGCGAAGGCGTGACGATGAATCCCGGAACGGCCGGCGGCGGCCTGGAGACGGTGGTCGGCAATGGCTGCGCCTTCCTCGCCAACAGCCATGTCGGCCACGATTGCCGGGTCGGCAATCACGTCATCTTCTCCAACAACGTCATGCTCGCCGGCCATTGCACGGTCGGCAACTATGCCATCCTCGGCGGCGGTGCGGCGGTGATCCAGTTCGCCCGCGTCGGCGACCACGCCTTCGTCGGCGGCCTCTCGGGGCTGGAGAACGACTGCATCCCCTACGGCATGGTGCTCGGCAACCGGGCCTATCTCTCGGGGCTCAACATCATCGGCCTGCAGCGCCGCGGCTTCTCGCGCGAGGACATCCATGCGCTCCGTCGGGCCTACCGGCTGCTCTTCGCCCAGGAAGGCACGCTGATGGAGCGGGTCGAGGACGTGGCGGCCGAGTTCGACACCCATCCGGCGATCCACGAGATCGTCACCTTCATCCGCGCGGGCGGAAAGCGCTCGATCTGCACGCCGCGCGCCGTCGCCGCGGCATCCTGAGGCGACGCGCCGTGATCGATCCCGCCCGGCCCCTCGCCCTGGTGGCCGGCGCGGGCCATCTGCCGGAACTGGTCGCGGCCTCCCTCGATCGGGCGCGCCGGCCGTTCAGGATCCTCGCCGTGCGCGGCTTCACCGAGCGGGCGATGCGGCGGCGTGCGGACGCGGTGGTCGATCTCCTCGACATCCCCGGCACCCTGCGCATCCTGAAGGAATGGGCGCCTGCCGCCGTGGTACCGGCCGGCGGCGTCACCCGCCCGAGCCCGGCCGCCCTCCTCAATGCCGCGCATGCGGTGCGCAACCGGGACCTCCTGAAGAGCCTCGCCGGCGGCGACGACAGGCTGCTGCGGGCCGTGCTCTCGCTGCTGGAGGAGAACGGGCACCGGGTGCTCGGCGTCCACGAGGTCGCGCCCGACCTCCTCGGTCGTCTCGGCCGCCTCGGCAGGTGCGAGCCCGATTCCGACGCAGCCCTCTCGATCGCCACCGGACGTGCGATGCTCGCCGCCTTGAGTCCGTTCGATGTGGGGCAGGCCGCCGTGGTGGCGGCCGAGCGGGTCATCGCCGTGGAAGGGCCCGAGGGCACGGATCGCATGCTCGCCCGTGCCCGCTCGCTCAATCGCAAGCCGTTCGGGCGCGGTGCGCCCGCCAAGGGCACCGTGCTCGTCAAGCTGCCGAAGGTCGGACAGGATCTGCGCATCGATCTGCCGGCCATCGGGCCGCGCACCGTCCGCCGCGCGGCGGAGGCCGGCTGCGCCGGGATTGCCATTGGGGCGGGCCATACCCTGGTGATCGACGCCGAGCGCACCGTCGCGGCCGCGGATGCGCTCGGTCTGTTCCTGATCGGCGTGGAGGTCGCCCCGTGACGCACCGGCGGATCTGGCTCGTCGCGGGCGAGGATTCCGGCGATCAACTTGGCGCCAAGCTGATCCGGGCCTTGCGGGCGCTTTCGTCCGAGCCTCCGACGCTCGGCGGCGTCGGCGGCGAGGCGATGGAGGCGGAAGGCTTCCGCTCGCTCTTCCCCATCGATGACGTCGCGGTGATGGGCTACCTGCCCGTTCTTGCCCGCGCCCGAACCCTGCTGCGGCGCATCCGCGAGACGGTGGACGATGTCGTGGCGGCACGGCCCGACGTGCTCGTGATCATCGACAGCCCCGGCTTCACCCATGCCGTGGCGACCCGCGTGCGCAAGCGCCTGCCGGAGCTGCCGATCGTCGATTACGTCTCGCCGAGTGTCTGGGCGTGGCGGCCCTGGCGGGCGAAGGGCATGGTGCCCTTCATCGACCACGTGCTCGCCCTACTGCCTTTCGAGCCGGAGGCGCATCGGCGGCTCGGCGGGCCGCCCTGCTCCTATGTCGGCCACCCGCTGATCGAGCGATTGGCCGAACTGCGCCCCTCCCCCGAGGAGGCGGCGATTCGCGAGGGGCGCCCGCCCGTCCTCGCTGTCCTGCCGGGCTCGCGCCGCTCGGAGATCGAGCGGCTGATGCCGGTCTTCGGGCGCACCGTCGCGGAGCTCACCCGGCGCATCGGCCCGTTCGAAGTGGAGCTGCCGGCGGTGAGCCGCCACCGCGCCCTGATCGAGCGGCTCGCCGCCGCCTGGGAGCGGCATCCGCGGGTCGTCCACGGCGAGGCCGACAAATACGCCACCTTCCGCCGGGCGCGCGCCGCGCTTGCGGCTTCCGGCACCGTGACGCTCGAGCTCGCGCTTGCCGGCGTGCCGATGGTGGTGGCCTACAAGGTCTCGCGGGTCGAGGAGGTGATCGCCCGGCGCTTGATCCAGGTGCCGACGATCGTTCTGCCGAACCTGATCCTGTCCGAGAACGCCATGCCGGAATTCGTGCAGGCCGACTGCACGCCGGAGCGGCTGGCCGGGACGCTGGCGCCCCTTCTCGCGGGCGGCCCGGCGCGGCGGACCCAGCTCGAGGCGCTTGCCCGCATCGACGGCCGGATGCGGCTGGCCGGCGACGAGGAGCCGAGCCGCGCGGCGGCCCGGATCGTGCTGGAGGCGCGGCGGGCGGCATGAGCGAGGAGGCGGCGATGCTGGTGATCCGGATCTTCGTCGATGCCGATGCCTGTCCGGTGAAGGACGAGGTGTACCGTGTCGCCGGGCGCTACGGCCTCCACGTCTTCGTCGTCTCGAACAGCTTTCTGAACCTGCCGCGCGAGCCCTGGATCGAGCGGGTGATCGTCGGTGACAAATTCGACGCGGCCGACGACTGGATCGCGGAGCGGGCGGATCGCGGCGCCATCGTCGTCACGGCCGACGTGCCCCTGGCCAGCCGCTGCGTGAAGGCCGGCGCGGCGGCGATCGCGCCGAACGGCAAGGCCTTCACGGAATCCTCGGTCGGTCTCGCGCTCGCCACCCGCAACCTGATGCAGGACCTGCGGGAGGCCGGGGCCATCACCGGCGGCCCGAAGCCGTTCTCGCCGAAGGACCGCTCCGCTTTTCTCGGCGCTCTCGACCGGGCGGTGGTCCGACTGAAGCGCGATCTCGGGCTCTGAGGCCGTGATGCCCCCGGGCCGCGAGGCTCGGGGGCGAGGGCTTAATCAGCCACGCTGGCCGATCGGGATGTAGTCGCGGCGGTCCGGGCCGATATAAAGCTGGCGCGGGCGGCCGATCTTCTGGGACGGGTCCTCGATCATCTCGGCCCATTGCGCGATCCAGCCGACGGTGCGGGCGAGCGCGAACAGCACCGTGAACATCGAGGTCGGGAAGCCGAGCGCCTTGAGGGTGATGCCCGAGTAGAAGTCGATGTTCGGGTAGAGCTTCTTCTCGATGAAGTACTCGTCCTCGAGGGCGATCTTCTCGAGCTGCACCGCGACCTCCAGCAGGTCGTCCTTCAGCCCGAGCTCGTTCAAGACCTCGTGGGTGGTCTTCTGCATGATGCGCGCGCGCGGGTCGTAGTTCTTGTAGACCCGATGGCCGAAGCCCATCAGGCGGAAGGGGTCGTTCTTGTCCTTCGCCTTGGCGACGTATTTCTGCACGTTCTCGGGGTGGCCGATTTCCATCAGCATCTTCAGCGCCGCCTCGTTGGCGCCGCCATGGGCGGGACCCCACAGGCAGGCGATGCCGGCGGCGATGCAGGCGAAGGGATTGGCGCCCGAGGAGCCGGCGAGCCGGACCGTCGAGGTCGAGGCGTTCTGCTCGTGGTCCGCGTGCAGGATGAAGATTTTGTCGAGCGCCCGCGCATAGATCGGATTGATCGCGTACTCTTCGCACGGAACGGCAAAGCACATCCGCAGAAAATTCGACGTGTAGTCGAGATCGTTCTTCGGATATACGAAAGGCTGGCCGATCGTGTACTTGTAGGCCATCGCCGCGAGCGTCGGCATCTTCGCGATCATGCGCAGCGAGGCGATCATCCGCTGCGACTCGTCCGAGATGTCGGTCGAGTCGTGGTAGAAGGCCGAGAGTGCGCCGACACAGGCGACCATCACCGCCATCGGGTGGGCGTCGCGGCGGAAGCCCTGGAAGAAGCGGTTCATCTGGTCATGCACCATGGTGTGGCGCGTGACCCGGTAATCGAAGTCGGCCTTCTGGGCGGAGGACGGCAATTCGCCGAACAGCATCAGGTAGGCGGTCTCGAGGAAGTCGCCCTGCTCGGCGAGTTGCTCGATCGGGTAGCCGCGATAGAGCAGCACGCCCTCGTCGCCGTCGATATAGGTGATCTTCGACTCGCAGGAGGCGGTCGAGGTGAAGCCGGGATCGAAGGTGAACTTCCCGGTCTGGGCGTAGAGCTTGCCGATATCGACCACATCCGGGCCGATCGTTCCGGTCTTGATGGGCAGTTCGACGTTCTTGTCGCCCACGATGATGGTGCTGGCGGAAGCGCTCATGGGATCGCGGACCCTTTCTCGCGACGGGAACAGCACGGGAGCGGAAGGCGTCGCCTCCCGCTCCGTTGTGGCGCCGCAGCAGAGCACTGCGCCCGCTCACTGAAGCACCGGGTTAACGGATCGGTCGACGCCCAGCAACGGCAGGGTGCCTTCCGCTTCTTCGCATATGCGAAGAACGGGCCGCCTCTGTCACTGTCGGAGCACGATGGCGTCGATTCTGATCTGCCTCATCCCCCGGATTTCGCGCGGTCCGAGCGTACCGCTGGCTCGAAGATGATGCCAAAACGCGGGAAAGGACAAGACTTTCCGCCTTCGGGCCGCGTGACGGTCAGCTGCGGAAGATCGGTGCTGTCATTTATGTCGAGTTGTCACTCCGCTCGTCGTGCGCATGGCGGCATCGGCGTCACGGCGGTCGGCGGCGCAGGGTGGATCAACGCGTCCTGCGGTCAGATGCGTTGATCCGTCGCGTGGTCGGGCGTTAGGCCGGAAGGCGATCCCGCAGGCGGGCGAGCGCTTCGTCACGGCCCAGCACGGCCATCACGTCGAAGACCGGCGGCGAGGTGGCGCGGCCCGTGAGCGCGGCCCGCAGCGGCTGAGCGACTTGGCCGAGCTTGACGCCCTGGCTCTCGGCAAAGCCGCGCACGGCGGCCTCCGTCGACGCGGCGCTCCACTCGGGCAGGGCCTCCAAGGCGGGAAGAAGGGCGCGCAGCCGCTCCGGCGCCTCGCCGGCGAGCAGGCCTTCCGCCTTGGCGTCGAGGATGAGCGGACGGGGGGCATAGAGGTAGTAGGCGCTGTCGAGGAGTTCGACGAGCGTCTTGGCGCGCTCTTTCAGCCCCGGCATCGCGGACAGGAGCTTCTCACGCAGATCCGGCGTGAGGGCGGTCGGCAGGCCGCGTTCGGGACCGCGGGCCGGCAGAATCGCGTCGACCGCATCGACCAGAACGGCGTCGTCGCTGCCGCGGATATAGAGCCCGTTCAGGCTCTCCAGCTTCGTGAAGTCGAAGCGCGCGGCCGAGCGACCGATCGCCTTCAGGTCGAAGGCGGCGATCATCTCCTCGGTGGAAAAGACTTCCTGGTCGCCGTGGCTCCAGCCGAGTCGGACGAGGTAGTTGCGCAGGGCCGCCGGGAGGTAGCCGCGATCGCGGTACTCCTCGACCCCGAGCGCGCCGTGTCGCTTGGACAGCTTGGCCCCGTCCGCTCCGTGGATCAGCGGGATATGCGCCATCGCCGGCACGTCCCAGCCGAGCGCCCGGTAGATCTGGCTCTGGCGCGCGGCATTGGTGAGATGGTCGTCGCCGCGGATCACCTGGGTGACGCCCATGTCGTGATCGTCCACCACGACGGCGAGCATGTAGGTCGGAGTGCCGTCGGAGCGCAGCAGCACGAGATCGTCGAGATCGCGGTTCGCCCAGGTGACGCGGCCCTGCACGGCGTCCTCCACCACGGTCTCGCCCTCGGTCGGCGCGCGCAGGCGGATCACCGGCTTCACGCCGGGAGGCGCCTCGGACGGGTCGCGGTCGCGCCAGCGGCCATCGTAGCGCGGGGCACGGCCCTCGGCGCGGGCGGTCTCGCGCATCTGCGCCAGCTCCTCGGCGCTGGCGTAGCAATGGTAGGCGTTGCCCGAGGCGAGCAGGCTCTCCGCCACCGCGCGGTGGCGCTCGGCGCGGGCGAACTGATAGATTACCTCGCCGTCCCAATCGAGGCCGAGCCAGCGCATCCCGTCGAGGATCGCGTCGATCGCTCCTTGCGTCGAGCGCTCCCGATCGGTGTCCTCAATGCGCAGCAGCATTCGGCCGCCGAACCGGCGGGCGTAGAGCCAATTGAACAGGGCCGTGCGCGCTCCCCCGATATGCAGGAAGCCCGTGGGCGAGGGCGCAAAGCGCGTGACGACCGGTGACGACATCGGCGGCTGAGAGGCTTCTTCGAAAAAAGTGCGGGATGGCGCGAGGGCGGCCGCAGCCGGTCTCGCCGGGCGTGTAGCACGAGCGAGCGGATGCGTTAAGAATCCGTCACGTGTGCCCGTCGCGCGGGCATCGCAGGTCTCGGGACGTGGCGGGGCATGGCGCAGGGCGGCGGCAGAGCGGTGAGCGGGGCGGCTCCAGCCCTCCTCGCCGGCCGCGTTCCCGCCCTGTCGCAGCTCTGGCGGGCGACGATCGAGGGACTGGGCGCGGGTCTCGCCCGCGAGGCCGAGCAGCGCCGGCTGTTTCCGTGGCTTGCCGTCGCCTTCGGGGCCGGCATCCTGGTCTTCTTCACGGCCGCCGACGGGGAGGCCCTCCTCGCTGCCCCGCTGATCGCCGCCGCCCTCTGTCTTCTCGTCACGCTGACCCTGCGGGCGCGCCCGATCGCACTCGCGCTGACGCTCGCCCTCGCTGCCCTCTTCCTCGGCTATGCGGCCGCCGTCTGGAGGGTCGCCTCCGTCGCAGGGCCGGTGCTGAGCCGCGTGACCATCGCGCCGCTCGCCGGCCTGGTCGAGGGACTCGAAGAGCGGGAGGGCGGCGCGCGGCTGATCGTCCGCGTCGAGAGCTTCGGCGACCTCGCCCCGGCGCAACGTCCGCGCCGGGTGCGCGTGTCCTACCGCGCGGCGCAGGCGGTGAGGCCGGGCGACACGATCCGAGCCACCGCACGGTTGCTGCCACCGCCCGAGGCGGTGCGGCCGGGCGGCTACGACTTCGCGCGCGACGCGTATTTCCGCGGGATCGGCGCGGTGGGATCGCTGGTGGGCAAGGTCGAGATCGGGGCGCCGGCCGAACCGCTCCCCTGGTCCTTGCGACTGGGGGCCGACATCGACGCGGCCCGCAATGCCTTCACCCGCCGGATCACCGACGCGATCGGCGGCCAGGCCGGCGCCGTCGCGGCCGCGCTCGTCACGGGAAAGCGCGGACTGATCGCGAACGAGACGAACGACATCCTGCGGGCGGCCGGCATCTATCACGTCGTCTCGATCTCCGGGCTCCACATGGTGCTCGCGGCCGGCGTGGTGTTCTGGCTGGTGCGGGCCGGGCTCGCGCTGGTTCCGGTGCTGGTCCTCGCTTGGCCGATCAAGAAGATCGCGGCCGGCGCGGCGATGCTGGGCGTGACCGCCTACTGCGCCTTCTCCGGCTGGGATGTCGCGGCCGAACGGGCGCTGATCATGACGCTTGTGATGCTCGGCGCGATCCTCGTCGATCGTCCGGCGCTCAGCATGCGCAATCTCGCGCTCGCTGCCATCCTGGCACTCGCCCGCGAGCCGGAGGCACTGCTCGGTCCGAGCTTCCAGATGTCGTTCGGGGCGGTGGCCGGCCTGATCGCCTGCGCGCCGCTCATCGATGGGCGCGTCTTCCGAACCGAGCGTTCCTCCCGCGTCGCACGGGCCGCATCGTGGCTGGCGACGGCGGTGGTCGGCACATTGGCCACGACGCTGGTGGCACAGATCGCCACTGCGCCCTTCGCGACCTACCACTTCCAGACCGTGCAGCCCTTCGGCCTCGTCGGCAATGCCCTGACGCTGCCCCTCGTATCGCTGGCGGTCATGCCCGCGGCAGTGCTCGGGATGCTGGCCTACCCGTTCGCCCTTGATCGTCCGGTCTGGTGGCTGATGGGGCTCGCGGTGCGCGGCATGCTCGACATCTCGGCCTGGATCGCCGGGTTCGGACAGGCCAACGTGGTGTTGCCGGCCTTCGGAACGGGCGCCCTGACGCTTCTCGCGGCCGCCCTGCTCCTCGCGACCCTGCCGGTGTCGCGTCTGCGGCTGCTCGCCCTGCTGCCGGCGGGGGTCGGCATCGCGCTCGCCGCGAGCCCGTCGCGCTACGACATCTACATCGACCGGGACGGGGCCGGCGCCGCGGTCCGCGGTAGGGACGGCCGCCTCGTCGTCCTCGGCCGTCCGCCCGGCTTCGTGCTGGAACAGTGGCTGAAGGCTGACGGCGACGGGCGCCGCCCGGAATCCCTCACCGGAGATCCTGGACCGCGCTGCGACCGTCTCGGCTGCACGCTCGTGGCCGTCGATGGCCGCGCCGTCGCGCTCGTCACCGACAAGCGCGCCTTCGCCGAGGACTGCGCCCGGGCCGACATCCTGATCACCCGCCTGCGGGCGCCGCCGGGCTGCGCCGCGCCGCTGATCGCCGACCGCACCTTCCTGGCTGCGCAGGGCGCCACCGCCATCCGCCTCGGAACGGCGGGGCCGGAACTTGCCACCGCTCGCGGGACCGGCCAACCGAAGCCGTGGCAGCCGGCCTTACAGTCCAAAGCGACCGGCACGGAGACACCGGCTGCCCGGTCGGAACCGCAATCATCGAGCGACCCGAGCGCGACGGATCCGTCGGACCTGCCGCAGGCCGAGGTCCCTCAGTAGCGGCGCACGAGGCTCACGAGCTTGCCCTGGATGCGCACCCGATCCGGACCGAGCACGCGGGTCTCGTAGGACGGATTGGCCGCCTCGAGGGCGATCGAGGAGCCGCGGCGGCGCAGGCGCTTGAGAGTCGCCTCTTCGTCGTCGATGAGCGCTACGATGATGTCGCCGTTATTGGCGGTGTCCTGCTTGTGGATCACCACGAGATCGCCGTCGAGGATGCCGGCCTCGATCATCGAGTCGCCGCGCACTTCCAGCGCGTAGTGCTCGCCGCCCGAGAGGAAGTCGGGAGACATCGAGATCGAGTGGCTCTGGCTCTCGATCGCCGAGATCGGCGTACCGGCGGCGATCCGGCCCATCACCGGCACCATCACCGACTGGCCGTTGCCGTCATGGGCCTGCAGCATCGCCGGCTTCGGCGCGGGCGGCTTGCCCGACAAGCCCCCCTCGACCACGCTCGGGGTGAATCGGCGGGGCTCGGAGGCGGGCGCGGACTTGGCTGCCGCTAGGTCGGGCATGCGCAGGATCTCGATGGCACGGGCCCGGTTCGGCAGGCGGCGCAGGAAGCCGCGTTCCTCCAGCGCCATGATCAGGCGGTGGATGCCGGATTTGGATTTGAGATCGAGCGCGTCCTTCATTTCGTCGAAAGACGGCGGCACGCCGCTCTCCTGCATCCTCTGCTGGATGAACTGGAGCAGTTCGAGTTGCTTGCGGGTCAGCATGCGGCACCTGCTGTCGACCGCGGGCCGGGGGCGCCGCAGAATCGTTGAAAACAAAGCACGAACAGCCTAGCCGTTCCTCTCCTGTTCCGCAAGACGAGCCCGAACACGCAAAGGGCGGCGACGCCGCAGCGCCACCGCCCTCCGTTGCAATGTGGCAGAGGCCGGATCAGGCCGGGAACACGTCCACGATTTCGTAGGTGTCGGGATCGATGATGACGATGTCGTCGCCGACCAGGATGAACTGCAGGCCGCGATAGGCCGGCACCAGGGAGAGGATCGCCGGGGGAAGCGGGTGCAGCGAAACCGAGCGCGGGATCGCCGTGCCGACGCGGACCGCGAAGTTCACGTTCGTGACCGCCCGGACATTGGAGCGGGTGATCGACTGCCGGAACTCGGTGCGCTGGGTCGAACTCAGGCTCTTCGAGGCCCCGCGCGCCTCGGCGGCGGCCCCGCGACTACCCCGCTCGCCGGCCCCGTCGCGTGCTCCGCGTTCCCCCGCGCCGTCGCGGCCCGTGTCACGGTTGCCGCGCTCCCCGGCCGCGTCACGGCCACCCCGGCCTTCGCGCTCGCCGGCGCCGTCCCGGCCCGTGTCGCGGTTGCCGTCGCGGTTGCCGCGATCACCCGTCTCTCCGGCGCGGGCCGGGCCGCCTTCGCGGCCTCCGCGTGTCCCGGCCTCTCCCGGCTCGCCGCCGCGACCGGCGCCGCTCGCCGCCCCGCCGGTCTCGCCTCCGCGTGCGCCGCCGCCGACCTCGCCGCCGCGGGCGCCACCGGCCCCGCCCGCTTCACCGGCTCCGCCGCGCGGGCCGCTCGCCGCCCCGCTGCCCGCTCCTCCGGCCGCTCCTCCGGCCGCTCCCCCGGCGCCGCCCGCGCCGCCGGCTCCCATCCCGGCACCGCCCCCTGCGGCCCCGCCTGCTCCTCCGGCCGCGCCCCCGCCGGCACCGCCTGCGCCGGCGCCGCCACCCTGAGCGAGAGCGGTCGCCGCGCCGAGCACAAGAATCGCGGCCGTCGCCGTGCTGCGAAAGAACTTGGTCATGTTCCATCCCTGTCTTCTGCCGGCTGCCGACGCGGCGCCGAGAACCGGCTCGCAACGGCGGACCGGGGAAAACCGTTCCGAAAAGATGCATTGCACCGTGCCGAGCGCCGTGTTGTTCGGGATAAGCGTGGCAATGCGTGTATGACTTTGTTCGATACCGAATGATTGTCCGAGGAACGGTGGATCAACGTTCCAAAGATCATTCATGTTTCTTGCAGAATATTATCGAGCGACGTGCCGATGCTCGCTTGTGCCGGTCTGCGGCTGAGCGAAACGGGCGCGCCGCACAGAGGATCTTCGCCCGCGTCACAGGTTCCTCCGGCCGGCTTCGGAGCGATCGAATGGGCCGGGTGCAACGTTTGCCGATTTCTGTCACGGAACGGGCGCGTGCCGCGTCGGCAGCGTGCCACTCACGATTAGTTACGCAGCCGCGAGAGGGATCACGGGGCCGCGAGGCCGGCCGATCAGGGACAGCGCATGCAGGACATTACTGCGACGGCGGCGCAGGACGAGGCGGCCGACCGTCGGCGCCGCATCATGGCGATCGTCGGTTCCTCGTCGGGCAATCTCGTCGAGTGGTACGACTTCTACTGCTACGCCTTCTTCGCGCTCTACTTCGCTCCGGTCTTCTTCCCCGAAGGCGACAGCACCGGGCAGCTTCTCAAATCGGCGGCGGTCTTCGCGGTGGGCTTCTTCATGCGGCCGATCGGCGGATGGCTGTTCGGGCGCATCGCCGACCGGCTCGGCCGCAAGACCTCGCTGATGATCTCGGTGCTGATGATGTGCGGTGGCTCGCTCGCCATCGCCCTGCTGCCGACCTACGCCACCGTCGGCCATCTCGCGCCGGTGCTTCTCGTCCTCGCCCGCATGGTGCAGGGCCTCTCGGTCGGCGGCGAGTACGGCACCAGCGCCACCTACATGAGCGAGGTCGCCGCCAAGGGGCAGCGGGGTTTCTACGCCTCGTTTCAGTACGTCACGCTGATCGGCGGCCAGCTTCTCGCCTCGCTGGTGCTCGTCGTGCTCCAGGGTCTGCTCACGGCGGAGCAGCTCACCGCCTGGGGCTGGCGCATCCCCTTCGTCATCGGGGCCCTGGCGGCGGTGGTCGCCCTGTTCCTGCGCCGCTCGCTGTCCGAGACGATGAGCGAGGAGAACAGGGACTCGAAGGAATCGGGCACCTTCGCCGGACTGTTCAAGCACTGGCGCGCCTTCGCCGTCGTGTTTGCCATCACCGCCGGCGGATCGCTCTCGTTTTACACGCTGACGACTTACATGCAGAAGTACATCGTCAACACCGCCCATATGGACAAGGTGACCGCCTCGCAGCTCACGACGGTGGCCCTGTTCGTCTACATGGTGATCCAGCCCTTCTTCGGCTGGCTCTCGGACCGCATCGGCCGGAAGACGAGCATGATCCTGTTCAGCGGGCTCGGCACGGTGATGATCGTTCCGCTGATGACGGCGATCGGCGCCACCACCAGCCCGATCCTCTCCTTCTGCCTGATCATGACCGGGCTGGTCGTCATCAGCTTCTACACCGGCATCAGCGGCATCGTGAAAGCGGAGCTGTTCCCGACGCAGGTGCGGGCGCTGGGCGTCGGGCTGTCCTACGCCATCGCCAACTCGGTGTTCGGCGGCACGGCCGAGGCGATCGCGCTCTGGCTCAAGCAGGTGGGCGCGGAGAGCAGCTTCTTCTGGTACGTCGCCGTGATGCTCGCGGTCGCGTTCGTCGCCTCGCTGCTGATGCCGAACCCGAAGCGCCACGGCTATCTCGATGGTGACGGCACCGTCGAGGAGGCCCTGCAGCGCAAGACACGCCCCGCCCTGGCCTGACCGACGATCAGCCGAGGCGCAGCATCGCCCGCGCCTCGGTCGGCGTCGCCGGTCGCGCCCCGTGCTCGGCGCAGATCGAGGCGGCCAGCCGGACGAGGGCGGCATTGCCGTCGGCGAGCCGCTCCTTGGAGAGGCGGACGTTATCCTCGAGACCGGTGCGCACGCCCTGTGCGCCCCGCGCCAGCGCCCAGCCCATCACCGGGCTCTGGAAGCGGCCGATACCGAAAGCGCCCCACGTCGCACCCGGCAGCAGGCGCCGAGTCTCGGCGAGGAGGATGTCGAGGAGATGGGGATCCGGTGGCAGGGCGTTGCGGATGCCCATCACGAACTGCACGTGCGGAGCCGCCCCGATCACGCCCTCGTCCACGAGGCGGCGGGCGTTGTGGATGTGGGTGAGATCGAACACCTCGATCTCAGGGCCCACCCCCTCCTCGCGCATCCGCCGGGCGAGGCTCGTGAACGACGCCGCCGGGTTCTCGTAGACTCCTTCGCCGAAATTGACCGAGCCCGTGGTGAGGGAAGCCATGTCGGGGCGGTGGATCAGGCAGGCGCCCCGTTCCAACGGGTCCGAGCCGCCGCCGCTCGTGGAGAACTGCACGATCATATCCGGGCAATGCCGGCGGATGCCCTCTTGCACCCGGCCGAACCGCTCCGGATCGAGTGACGGGCTCTCGTCGTCCGCGCGCACGTGGATATGCGCCAGCGCCGCGCCGGCCTCGTAGGCGGCGTGGGTGGATTCGATCTGCTCGGACGGCGTGATCGGCACGGTCGGGTTGTCGGCCTTGCGCGCGACTGAGCCGGTGATCGCCACGGTGACGACGACGGGTCTCATCGCTGCCAGCCCTTCAGCCCAGGGCCTGCTCGACGGCGCGGCCGCAGGCCTGCGTGTCGGCGTTGCCGCCGAGGTCCCGGGTGCGCAGCGCCTGCTCGGAGAGCACCCGCTCGATGCCGGCGACGATCTCGGCCGCGGCCTCGCACTCGCCGAGATGCTCCAGCATCATCGCCCCCGACCAGATCTGGCCGATCGGGTTGGCGATCCCCTGCCCTGCGATGTCGGGGGCCGAGCCGTGCACCGGCTCGAAGACCGACGGGAAGAGCCTGTCCGGATTGATGTTGCCGGACGGCGCGATGCCGATGGTGCCGGTGCAGGCCGGTCCGAGATCGGAGAGGATGTCGCCGAAGAGGTTCGAGGCCACTACCACGTCGAACCGGTCCGGGTTCAGCACGAAATGCGCGGTCAGGATGTCGATGTGGTACTGGTCCCAGCGGATATCGGGGTAGTCCTGCGCCACCGCCCGAACCCGCTCGTCCCAGTACGGCATGGTGATCGAGATGCCGTTCGATTTGGTGGCCGAGGTCAGATGCTTCTTCGGCCGGCTCTGGGCCAGCTCGAAGGCGAATTTCAGGACGCGATCAACGCCGAAGCGGGTAAAGATCGATTCCTGCACCGCGAACTCGCGCTCCGTGCCCGGAAACATCCGCCCGCCGGCATTCGAGTACTCGCCCTCGGTGTTCTCGCGAACCACCCAGAAGTCGATGTCACCGGGCTTGCGGCCGGCGAGCGGGCTGGCGACGCCGGGCATCAGCCGCACCGGGCGCAGATTGACGTACTGGTCGAACTCGCGCCGGAACTGGATCAGCGAGCCCCAGAGTGAGATGTGGTCGGGCACGCGCTCGGGCATGCCGACGGCGCCGAAGAAGATCGCATCGTGCGAGCCGATGCGCTCCTTCCAATCCTCGGGCATCATCCGCCCGTGCGCCTCGTAGTAGTCGCAGGAAGCGAAATCGAACCAGTCCTGAACGATCTCGAAGCCGTGCCGGGCGGCGGCCCGTTCCAGCACCCGCACGCCCTCCGGCACCACCTCCTTGCCGATGCCGTCGCCGGGAATCACCGCGATCCGGTAGCTGCGCTTCGTCTCGCCCATGCTCGTTGCCTCGTCTCGACCCCCGCGCCTCACTCGCGCCGGCAGCCGTCGGCGTCAATGGTAAGCGAGAAAGTCGGGCGCGAGCAGTCGGCGTCGGCTCAGTTGATCGAGCCGGTGATCTCGCCGGGGCAGATCTCCTGCGCACGCGCGCGCAGCACGCGCTTCAGGCGCAGCGGCTGCGTTCCGTCGGCGCCGTCCACGGTGCCGACGAGCGCGTCGGGGCCGGCGGTGCCGCGGAAGCTGACGGGGCCGGCGCTCGTCTCCACCTGGAAGGCGACGGCCTTGGTGCTGTCGTCGATCGTCACGGCCGCCTCGATCGGCGCGGGCAGGCCGGCGCCCTCGTAGACGAGATTGTCGCCCCCTGGCCAGCGCTTGAGGGTGATGCGCCGGCCGGTTCGGGCGCCGTCCCCCGCCACGGTGCAGAGGTCGGCATAGATGTAGGTGCCGGCGATCCAGCGCGGCTGTGCCGAGGCCGGAACAGCGGCCGCGAGGAGAAGCGCGAGACCACCGAGGAACCCGGTTCGAGCGAGGTGGCCGGCTGATGTCATGTCGCTTCTTTCCTCCCGGCGGTCCGCGCCGCCTCGGACAAGAAAGAATCGCGCCAAGTCAGGTTCCGTCCGCTCCCGGCCGCGACGTGTGTCTCAGCACGTCTTACCTATCCGGCGCTCTGGCTCTGCCACGCCTCTTGGCCCGCGCGGTCGAGGGTGGCGAAATCCTCGTCGCTCAGGCGCAGTTCGGCGCCGGCCACGTTCTGCGCGAGGTGGTCCGGATCGCCGGTCCCGGGGATCGGCAGCATCACCGGCGAGCGCTTCAAGAGCCAAGCGAGCGCCACCGCGCCGCCGCTCGCGTTGAGACGCCTGGCGATCGATTCCAGCGCCGAGCCCGGGCCGGTGAGCGACCCCTTGTCGAGGGGAGCCCAGGGGATGAAGCCGATGCCGTGCTGCTCGCAATGGGCCAGCACGGCCTCGCTGGTCCGATCGACCAGGTTGTAGCGGTTCTGCACGCTGGCGACGGGGAAGTATTTCCGGGCCGCCTCGATGTCCTCGACGGCGACCTCGGAGAGGCCGACATGTCGGATCAGCCCCTCCTCCCGCATGCGGGCGATCGCTTCGAACTGCACCTCGCGGGGGCAGTCCGGCCCGATCCGGTGGAGCTGCCACAGGTCGATGCGCTCGAGCCCGAGGCGCCGCAGGCTCATCAGCACGCATTGGCGCAGGTAGTCGGGATTGCCGACGGGCCGCCAGATGTCGGGGCCGTGCCGGGTCAGGCCGCCTTTGGTGGCGATGACGAGACCCTTGTAGGGATGGAGCGTCTCGCGGATCAGATCCTCGCTGACGAAGGGGCCGTAGCTGTCGGCGGTGTCGATCAGGTCGATCCCGAGGCCGGGGACCGCGCGCAGGGTCGCCTTCGCCCGCTCGCGATCCGGCGGATCGCCCCAGATGCCCGCCCCGGTGATGCGCATCGCGCCGAATCCGAGCCGGTGAACGGTAAGATCTCCGCCGATCGCGAAGGTGCCCGATGCCTCGACGCTCGCCATGCCTGTCTTCCTCTCGCAGAGTGCCCGTCGAGGGGGAGAACCCGGAACGGCGATGCCGGGTCCGCCCGTCGGATCGAAGCCTGCAAACCGGCGGGCCGGGCGCGGGGCGGGCCCCTCAGGCGGCCCGGATCGCGGCGAGGAAATCCTCGACGTCGCGCCGCACGTTCTCGGATTGGGTCGAGAGTTCGGACGAGGCCATCATCACCTGCTGCGCCGCCGATCCGGTCTCGCTTGACAGCGCCTGTACCTGCGCGACGCTCATCGAGACGTCCTGCGTGCCGCGGGCCGCTTCGGAGGCGTTGCGGGCGATCTCGTTGGTGGCGGCCGTTTGCTGGACGACGGTCGCCGCGATCGACCCGGTGATGTCGTTGACCGAGACGATGGTCCGGTTGATCTGCTGAATCGCGCCGAGCGCCTGTGCGGATGCCGATTGGATCGCGGTGACCTGATCGGAGATCGCCTCCGTCGTGCGCGCGGTCTGCGCGGCGAGTTCCTTGACCTCGGTGGCGACGACGGCAAAGCCGCGTCCCGCCTCCCCGGCCCGCGCCGCCTCGATGGTGGCGTTGAGGGCGAGCAGGTTCGTCTGGCCGGCAAGCCCCGAGATCATCGTCACCGCCTCACCGATCTTCTCCGCCGCCTGGGTGAGTTCGGTCATCGAGACGGTGGTCGCGCGCGCCTCGTGGCTGGCGTGGCTGGCCACGTCGTTGGATTGCTGGACACGCCGTTCGATCTCGGCGAGCGAGGCGACCATCTCCTCGGCCGCCGCAGCCACCGTCTGCACGTTCATTGTGGCTTCCTCGGCCGCGGCGCTGGAGGAGACCGCCCGGCCATTGGTGCTCTCCGCGACCTGCGACATCGAGCGGGCGGTGGAGTCCAGTTCGGTCGCGGCCGAGGTCACGATCGCGATGGATGCGGCGATCCTCTCCTCGAAGCCGCGTACGAGCCCGTCGACGCGATCGGCCCGGCGCTGGCGAGCGGAGGTTTGCGAGACCTGTTCCGCTTCGAGCGCGATGCGCGCCACTGCGTTCTGGCGGAACACCTCCACGGCCTGGGCCATCTGGCCCATTTCGTCGGTTGCATCCTGGGACGGGACCATGATCGCCGTCTCGCCCGCGGCGAGGCGGCTCATGGCAGCGGTCATCCCCGCGATCGGCCGGATCAGGCTTCGCGCGATCAGGAAGGCCAGTGCGGCGCCCGCGGCCAGGATCAGGCCGAGCAGGACGAGCTGAACGGTCATGGCCCGTTGCATCAGGGCGTTGCTCTGATCGACCCCTTCCTTCAGCGCCGCTTCGAGCTTGCCGCGCACGGCCAGACCAACGGCATTGATGCCGTCGACCTTCGGCTTCAGCGTCTCGTCGAACAAGGCTTCGCTCTCGACGATGGCCCGGGACGCGGCGACGAAGCTCGAGTTGAGCCGATTCAGGGCCTCGCCGACGACCTTCAGCGTCTTTTGGTCGGCAACGGTGAGGTTGAGACCATTCAGCTTCGCCAGAGCGGCCTCGGCATTGGCGAAGGCGCCGGCGGAGAGGCCCCGCCCCTTGGGATCCTTCGTGGCGAGGAAGCGCCAGTTCATGATGCGGAAGAGGAGCAGCGTCCGCTCGACCTCCACGGCCTGGGCGATCACCGCGTCCTGGCCGGTGGCCCGCATCTGGGCGATCAGGGCGCCGGAGGCCTTGGTCAATTCGTCCCCGTTCACGTAGACGCTGGCGCGGTTCTCCCGGATCTGGGCGCCGAGCTCGACCAGCCTCGGCAGCGTCTGGCGGAGTTCCATGGATTGCTCCCGCAGCCGCTCGTAGGCTGCCCGGCGCTCCGCGCTCGGCGTGGTTGCGATGAGCTGCTCGGACTTCTGCCGGATCCCATCGAGGGAAGCAAACATGCCCGTGGTGTGATCCGGCTCCTGGGTCAGTCTGTACTGAGCCGCTTGGCCGACCAATCGATCAGATAGCCCATTGATCGTGTAGAGATTTCTAGCGGCTGTCTCGAGCTGAGCCCTTGCCCGAAACATATCGTCGAGACTTTGGAGCTGCGTGTAGGCGAATGTGCCCATGCCGCAGGATATTGCGACCAACAAGGAAAATCCGCCGTACAAACGTGCGCGAATGCTTGCTTTCATTGTATTTCAGCCATTTAATCGAGTTTAATTACATTGTGCACATCCATGTCTTTCGGGTTAATTAACATAGGCTGGTGCTCGCTATAAAATGATGCAATCGCCTAGCAAGGGAGCTGATTATACTTCAAGGTTATTGTGCAACCTGGTGGAATATCGAACTTGGCTCCGCCTTTCTCAGTCTCAATCGGGGCGGTCCGCGCTGCATCTCGAGCGAGCCGAGCGAAGGACGGCCCAATCTTGGGGACAGAAAGAAAAAGCGCCCGCTCAGGGAGCGGGCGCCAAGTGAGGGGATGTGGAGAAAGGGCAGCGGAGCCGAATTGGTTCCGCTCTAGAGCGAAGGAGATCAGCCCTCCTTCTTGTTGAGCGCGACGGCGACGAAGCGGGTCTGGCCCTTGGTGCTCTTCACCCGCATCAGCACCGCCTTGCGGCCGTTCGCCTCCGCCGCGCGGATCTGCGCCTGCACGTCGGAGGGCTTCGATACGCTGGTCCCGGCGACATCCAGGATCACGTCGCCCTGGGCGATGCCCTTGGCCGCCGCCGGGCCGTCCGGATCGACGTCCATCACCGCCACACCCTCGTCACCGAGACCGATCTCGCTGGCCGGGGCCAGGCTCAGGCCGAGGCGCGGCTGGCCGCCGGATGAGCTGTCGCCGCGGCTCGCCACCTTACCATCGGTCGGCAGCGTGCCGAGCTCGACGGTGGCCACGTCGCTCTTGCCGCCGCGCAGGTAGGCCAGCTTCACCTCGGTGCCCGGCTTGAGGCCGGCGATGCGGCGCGACAGGTCGCGGGCATCGTTGACCGGCGCACCGTTGACCGACTCGATCACGTCGCCCGACTTCAGCCCGGCCTTGGCGGCCGGCGTCCCGCTCTCGGCGTGATCGACCAGGGCGCCCTTCGCTTTGTCGAGGCCGAGACCCTCGGCGATGTCCTTGGTCACCGGCTGCACCTGCACGCCGAGATAGCCGCGCACCACCTTGCCGTCGGTGCGGAGCTGATCGACCACCGTCTGCACGGTCTCGGCGGGGATCGCGAAGGCGAGGCCGACCGAGCCGCCCGACGGCGAGGCGATCGCCGTGTTCACGCCGACGACCTCGCCGTTGACGTTGAAGGTCGGGCCTCCGGAATTGCCCTTGTTGATCGGCGCGTCGATCTGCAGGAAGTCGTCGTAGGGGCCGGCGCCGATGTCGCGGCCGCGGGCCGAGACGATGCCGGCGGTCACGGTGCCGCCGAGGCCGAACGGGTTGCCGATGGCCACGACCCAGTCGCCGACGCGGGGGGCGCCCTTGCCGAACTGGACGTAGGGATAGCTGCCGCTCTCATTGATCTTGAGCAGCGCGATGTCGGTCTTGGGGTCCTTGCCGATCACCTTGGCATCGAGGGTGCGGCCGTCGTCGAGGGTGACCTGCACGGTCTTGGCCTTGTCGACGACGTGGTTGTTGGTGACCACGTAGCCGTCCGCCGAGATGATGAAGCCGGAGCCGACCGCGCCGCGCTCGCCGCGCTGGGGCATGCCGCGACTGCCGGGGCCGCCCTGTCCGCCCCCTTGGCCGAAGCGCTTGAAGAACTCGCGCAGTTGCGGCGGCACCTGTTGGAGGTTCGGGTTGCCGGAGCTGTCGTCATCGTCGTCGAGGCTGTTGTCGAGCTTCACCTTCACGGCGACGACGCCGGGCTTCACCTTGTCGACGACGTTGGCGAAGGATCCCGGCGGGTGCTCGGGCGCCTCGATCGGGGTCTTGGGCAGGGCCTGAGCGTAGGCGGGCGTGGCGGGCTCGGTCAGGCCGAAGCCGGCGGCGCCGCCCGCGACGAGGGCGGCCGCGGCGACGGAGGCGAAGGCGCGGCGACGGACGGTCATGGTCATAAGGTTCTCCGACGGACAGAACGTGGGGTCTGCCGCCCGTCAGCATCGGGCAGCGATCCGTGGAGGGAGTCCTAGGGCCCCCAGCCTGACCGCCGGATGGCGTGAAGATTACGGTTTGGACAGGTACGGACCGGCCTCTAAGGCCGCCGCGCGGGGCAGGCCCGCCCGCCAGCGCAGGTCGGCGAGGAGGCCGGCCGGATGCGTGTCGAGCACCGGCGTGATCGGCAATCCCGCGGCGTTCAGCAGACCGGCCGTCCAATGATTGCAGACGTTGCTGTACGAGAAGCGGCCCTCTCCCGCGTAGAACAGGCTCGGACCGTAGAGCCCCGGCCCGAGAGCCGCGGGCTGACCGTCGGCGAGACGGAAACCGGCGTCGAGACGGGCGAGCAACCGCGAAAGCCCCCTTCGCGAAAGCGGCACCGGAACGATCTCGGCCTGCGGAAAGCTCTCGCGCGCTGGGCGCGACAGCCCGACCACCTGGATCACGCCCTCGCTCCCGCCGGGCGTGAACAGGGCCGAGAGGGCGAGTCGCCAGTCGAAGGCGGCGAGCGTCGGTGTCGCCCGGTAGAAGCGCGCCTCGCCCCAGCCGAATTCCAGCGCATCGTAGGCGCGAAAGCGCGTCGCGATGTTGCGCAGCGCCGCACCGGCCCCCTCCCCCGTCAGGCTCTCGCGGCGCAGGACGAGTCCGGAATGCCAGCCGTGGCTGACGAGGAACACCGTCTCCCCGTCCGTGTCGGAGGGCGGGTAGAGGCTCGGATCGCCGGGCCGCGCCGTCCAAAACGTGAGCGCGAGAAGCGCGGCGGCGAGCCTGGCAAGCGCCAGAGCCAGCCGCCGCAGCCCTCTCATGCGTCGCTGAGGCGCGCCAGGGCTTCCTCGATCTTGGCGAGACGGGCGGCTTCCGCGTCGCGGCGCTCGCGCTGTTCGTCCACCACCTCTTCGGGAGCGCGGGCGAGGAAGTCGGCATTGCCGAGCTTGCCCTCGATCTTGCTGATCTCGGCCGTCGCCTTGCCCGCCTCCTTCTTGAGGCGCGCGACCTCGGCGGCGAGATCGACGATGCCCTCCAGCGGCAGCGCGGCCACGCTGCCGCGCACGAGGAGCTGCACCGCGTTCTTCGGCGCGGTCTCGGCGAAGCCGATCTCCGAGAGCCGGGCGAGACGGGTCAGGGTCTCGCTCCAGCGCTCGACCCGGGCGCGCACCGAGGCGTCGGCGGCGACCAGCACCAGCGGCACCTGAGCGCCGGCCGGCACGTTCGTCTCGGAGCGGGCCGAGCGGATTTCGGAGATCAGATCGACCAGCCAGCCGATCTCGGCCTCGGCCTGCGCATTCTGATAGGCCGACAGCTCCGGCCAGGATTCGAGCGCGAGCAGGCCGCGGGGTGTCGGCAGCGCCTGTCCCTTGATCGCCCAAAGCTCCTCCGTGAGGAAGGGCATGAACGGGTGCAGCAGCTTGGCGATCTGGTCGAGGAGGAAGGCGACGGTGGCCTGCGTCTCGGCGCGCGCGGCCGGATCCACGCCCTCGCCCTGGAGCACGGGCTTGGCGAGTTCGAGATACCAGTCGCAGAACACGTTCCAGACGAAGCGGTAGGCGGCGGCCGCCGCATCGTTGAAGCGGTAGACGGTGATGGCCTGCGCCACCTCCGCCACCGCCTTGGCGGCTTCGGTGAGCGCCCAGGCGTTGAGCGTCTCGCGCACGGCCTCGGGCCGGAAGTCGGCCTTGAGTTCGCAGCCGTTCATCTCGGCGAATCGCGCCGCGTTCCAGAGCTTGGTCGCGAAGTTGCGGTAGCCCTCGACCCGCTGCGGCCCGAGCTTGATATCGCGCCCCGGCGCGGCGAGGGCGGCGAGTGTGAAGCGCAGGGCATCGGCGCCGAAGCGGTCGATCAGATCGACCGGATCGACGACGTTGCCCTTCGATTTCGACATCTTCGCACCCTTCTCGTCGCGGACGAGGGTGTGCAGGTAGACGGTCTCGAACGGTGCCTGATCGGTGAGGTGCAGGCCCATCATCATCATCCGGGCGACCCAGAAGAAGATGATGTCCTTGCCCGTCACCAGGGTGTTGGTGGGGTAGAAGCGGGCGAGCTCCGGCGTCTTGTCCGGCCAGCCCAGCGTCGAGAACGGCCAGAGCGCGGAGGAGAACCACGTGTCGAGCACGTCGGGATCCCGGGTCAGCGCAACCTCACGGCCGTGCTTGGCCGTCGCCTGCGCGACGGCGTCCGCCTCGCTCTCGGCAACGAAGATGCCGCCCTCCGCGTCGTACCAGACCGGGATCTGATGGCCCCACCAGAGCTGGCGCGAGACGCACCACGGCTCGATGTTCTCCAGCCACTGGAAGAAGATTTTTTCGTAGTTCTCGGGCACGAACTTGGTCTGGCCGTCGCGCACCGCCTGGAGCGCGCGCTCGGCCAGCGGCTTGACGTTCACGTACCACTGGTCGGTCAGGTAGGGCTCGATCACCACGCCCGAGCGGTCGCCGTGCGGCACTGCGTGGGTGTTGGGCTCGACCGCGCGCAGTAGGCCGCGCTCCTCCATCAGGGCGACGACGCGCTTGCGCGCCTCGAACCGGTCGAGGCCGTCGAGCGCGAGCGCGTCGGCGTCCGGCTGCGACTCGGCGAGGAAATCGGCGTTTCCGGCGATCTGGATCCGCGCCTCGGCGTCGAGCACGTTGATCGGCCGGCAGCCGTTGCGGCGCCCGACCTCGAAGTCGTTGAAATCGTGGGCCGGGGTGATCTTGACCGCGCCCGTGCCCTTCTCCGGATCGGAATAGGCGTCGGCGACGATCGGGATCAGCCGGTTGATCAGCGGCAGCCGCACGCGCTTGCCGACGAGATCGCGGTAGCGCTCGTCGTCCGGATGGACGGCGACCGCCGTGTCGCCGAGCATCGTCTCGGGGCGCGTGGTGGCCACCGTGATGACCGCGCCCGTCTCCGCGCCGGCCTCGTCCACGACCGGATAGTCGAAGTGCCAGAGATGGCCCTTCACCTCGATCTGCTGGACTTCGAGGTCGGAGATCGCGGTCTGGAACTTCGGATCCCAGTTCACGAGGCGCTTGTCGCGGTAGATCAGCCCCTGCGCGTGCAGGTCGACGAACGTCTTGAGCACGGCCCGGCTCAGACCCTCGTCCATGGTGAAGCGCTCGCGCGACCAGTCGCAGGAGGCGCCGAGCCGCTTGAGCTGACCGATGATCGTGCCGCCGGATTCCTCCTTCCAGGCCCAGACCCGGCGCAGGAACTCCTCGCGGCCGAGTTCCCGCCGGCCGGGCTGCTGCGTCTCCATCAGCCGGCGCTCGACCACCATCTGCGTGGCGATGCCGGCATGGTCCGTGCCGGGCTGCCACAGCACGTCCTTCCCCCGCATCCGCTCGAAGCGGACGAGGATGTCCTGAATCGTGTTGTTCAGCGCGTGGCCCATATGCAGCGAGCCCGTCACGTTCGGCGGCGGGATCACGATGCTGAAGGGCTCGGCGCCGGCCCGCTCGGGACGGCCGGCGCGGAAGGCTTGGCCCTCTTCCCAGGCCGCTGAGACGCGCGCCTCGACGGCGGCGGGGTCGAAGGTCTTGTCCATCATGGGCGAAGGCGGGCTTTTCGAAGCGGCGATCTGAAGAAATCTCGCCGTCGCTATCGGCCCGCCGCGGTGCCGCCGTCAACCGTCGGCCGGGTCATACCGACGGTTCGACCGGTCCGCCCGCGATCGCGTCCGGGTCAGCGCCCGCGGGCGACCCGCTCGATCTCGGCCCGGACCAACCGCTCGACCATGTGCGGAAGGTTTTCGTCGAGCCAGCCCTTCAGCATCGGCCGCAGCATCTCCTGGACGAGATCCTCCAGCGTGCGGGCGTTCTGGGACAGCACGGTGTGGGCGAGGAGCTGGAAGTTCTGACCGACGCTCTCGACGGTGCTCGACGAGACGAGTCTCTCCGTCGCCTCCTCCTCGACCGCCGCGCGGATCCGCTCGCTCGCTCTCGGAGGCGACTCAGGCTCGAAGTCGAACGGGTCTGGCTGCGACGGCGGAGGATCGAAGGCGGGCTCCGGCTCCGACTCGAATTCCGGCATGCGGAAATCGATCTCGGGCATGTCGAAGGCGACGGGCTCGGGCTTGCGCAGCGGCTCAGCGACCTCAGCGAGGTCGAGCACGTCGTCGTCCGGCGGCGGAGGAGCCGGCGGGGGCGGCGCCTTGGCCTCGACGGGCTTCGGCGCCTGGTCGTCGGCGATGATGCGGCGGATCGAGGCGAGGATCTCCTCCATGGAGGGTTCCTGCGTCTTGTCCTGAACCTTAGGGCTCGCTGCGCTCATCGGGACGATACTCGGTGACGATTGACAAGACGATGATTAGGTTAACGAACTATTTCATCGCCTCGCCCGGCATCAACCATGGTCCGCGGCCGGCCAACAGGAAAAGGCCGTCTCGGCGCGCGCGTCAGCGGCCGTCGGGCGTCCGCACGCCGAACCAGAGATCGCGGACCTGATCGAGGTGCTCGCGGGCGCTGTAAGGCGTGACCGGCAAGCTGGTGAAGCGCACCGTGAGCCGGCCCACTGCCTGGACGACGTCGTAGGAGTTCACGACGCGGTCGCGCTGCGCGCGGATCAGAGCGACGCGCGCGCTGAGAAGCTCCTGCTGCGCGTTCAGCACGTCCAGCGTGGTGCGCTGGCCCACGCGGGCCTCCTCGCGCACGCCGTTCAGCGCCACCTCGTTGGCCTGAACCTGCGCCTGCGAGGCGATCACCTGCGCCTTCGACGCTTCGAGGTTGCCCCAGGTCCGCACGATCGAGGCGCGAATCGTGTCGCGGTCCTGATCGGCGATGAGGCGGGCGCGCCCGACATTCTCCTTGGCCTGCCGGATCGCCGCGTACTCGCCGCCGCCCTGGTAGAGCGGAATGTTGACCCGTCCGACGATCGAGGCGGTGACGCCGTTGTCGCCGGGGAATTGCTGGTCGTAGCGCTGCTGTACGGCGCCGGTCACCTGTGCCTGCGGGTAGAGCGCGCCCTCGGCGACTTTCACCTGCAGCTCCGCCACGTCCACGGAGTGCAGCGAGGCGAGAATCTGCGGATGCTCCTTCAGACCGATCAGGATCGCCTGATCGAGCGAGGCGGGCACGTAGCGGTCGAGGGGCCGGCCGGGAGCGAGCTGACGTGGCTCGACGCCGATGATCTGCCGGAAGATACCGATCGAGGCGCGCAGTGCCGCCTCTGCCGCGCTGACCTGCGAGCGGGCCCCGGCGAGGCGCGCCTCGGCCTGGGCCACGTCGGTGCGGGTCACCTCGCCGACGTTGAAGCGGTCGCGCGTCTGACGCAACTGCTCTTCGAGCACCTCGACGTTGTTGCGCTGAAGTTCGAGCGTCGCGGTGTCGCTCAGGACGTTCATATAGGCCTGGGCTGCGTTGAACAGCGTGTTCATCTCGGTCTGGCGCAGGCCCTCGCGCGTTCCGAGCACGGTCGATTCGGCCGCCCGGACGCGGTTATCCGTCTGAAAGCCGTCGAAGAGATTCTGGTTGACGGTGAGGCCGGCGCCGCCGGGCACCGTGAGCCCGCGGCGGCCGTTGATCTGCTGTCCGGAGATCGAGCCCTGAAACTGCTGGACGCCGATATCCGCGGAGATCGCCGCGTTCGGACGGTATCCGGCCTGGAACCGATTCACGTCCTCGTCGGTCGCGCGCAGGTTCGCCCGCGCCGCGTTCAGCGCCGGATTCGCCTGATAGGCGCGGGACAGCGCGCTCTCAAGGGTCTCGGCGGCGGCCGGACAAGCGACGACCAGTACCGATGCGACGGCACCAGCCAGCCGAAGCGCGGACCGCGCCGCAGGGTTCCGTTCTTTCACGTCGATCAGCCCTTGCGGTTTCTCGATTTGCCGTCCCGCCGCACCGCCGTGTCCGCTCCGGTTCGTCGTCGTCGCAGTTGCCCTAGGGACCTCTGCCGGACGACCCGCTCCGTGAGGGGCGCGACCGGGGTGCCGCATGCACACCCGTGCGATGGAATGGCCAGCCCGCCTCGTGCATCAGAGTAGCCGAGCTTGAGCCGTCAGCGACAGAGTTTCCCGCGCCGCGGCGTTGGATTGGCGCTGGGTGCCTCAAAAAAGCGACACCCCTACAGGCTTAATCCCTCATTGCCCCGAGGACCGCGCAGCGACCCGCCCCGGCCTCCGGTGCATGGCGATGTGAGCGAGGGGCGCGAAGCGCGATGCTGCGCTCCGAGTGTGCGGTAGCGATGCTCCGATGGAACGCCGCTCCGCCGCATGTCGGGGGTCGAGGCCGCGTCCGGGCACCGCACGGACGTCCCGGCCGTCGATCGTTCCCGCTCCGGCGGAAGGAAGCGTGGAGGCGCGGCCTAGAACGCGAAGCCGGGTTCGGTCGCGAAGCTCTTGAGGGCCGGGAGCGAGGCGTCGAACAGGGCGCGCGATCCGAAGGCATCGCCCGCCCGCACGAACAGGGTCGCCTTGGCGTTCCGGTGCGGACCGAGCACGCAGACCAGGCAGCCCTCATCGGCCAGCTGATCGAGCAGGGACTGGGGCCGGACCTCGACGCGGCCCTCGACCAGGATGGCATCGAAGGGCGCCCCCTTGACCGGGGCGTTCAGGGCGCCCTGAACGAGGTCGGCGGTCTCGCCCAGACGCTCGCGCGCGGCGCCGATGAGATCCGCCGAGGATTCGAGGGCGACGACCTCGGCGCCGAGGCGGTGAAGGATGGCTGCGCCGTAGCCGTAGCCAGTGCCGACATCGAGGGCGCGGGAGCCGGGGCGGATCTTGAGCGCCTGGATCATGCGGGCCAGCACCATCGGGGCGGGCATGGCGCGGATCCCGTCATCGCCCGCATCGAAGGTCAGGGTCTGATCGATATAGGCGAAATCCTCGCGGCCCGGCGGGACGAAACGCTCGCGGGGCACGGAGTCGAAGGCGTCGAGCACCGCGACGTCGTTCACGTCGAAGGTCCGGAGCTGACAATCGACCATGAGGCGCCGCGCCTGAGCATAATCGAGCATGAGCCGTCCATTCCCTGCCGCATCGGACGCTGGTCTGCTCGCCCGTCGAGCGGCCCCGGTTCGAGCGGGTCGGGTTGTCGTGGATCGCTTCCGGAATTGCAAGGCTCGCGCGAGCGCTCTGCACCTTAGAGAACGAGCCGGATTGTCGGGGGATGATCGCGAATTTTTGGAGGCCTCGCCCGGAATCGAACCGGGGTGCAAGGATTTGCAGTCCTCTGCGTAACCACTCCGCCACGAGGCCTCGTCGCGCCGAGGCGCAACGCTCCGGGCCGAGCGGCCGCACCGGAGCGAGGCGTCTCTAGCAGAGGCTCGGCCCGCTCGGCAACGGTCTTGTCGCATGATCGACATGAAGGCGGTGGGTTCGATGCCGGTGCGGTGGAAAAATCGCCTCGCCGGCTCACCAAGGTGCAAAAACCGCCGAAAGCACCCTTGCGCCCGCCCCCGCCGAAGGCTAATGACCCGCCAGCGCCGCCGAGGCGGCCGGGTGATCCCCGATAGCTCAGTTGGTAGAGCAAGCGACTGTTAATCGCTTTGTCGCAGGTTCGAGTCCTGCTCGGGGAGCCAATTCTTTCAAGCACTTAGCTAGACACCGGCAGAGGCGTGTTACCGCGCCTGTTACCGTCGTTGTTCTCGGGGTGTTTTCAGCCTGCCGGCTTCGTCTTCCGCCGCGCCGTTCGTAGCTCGGCCACGCGGCCCGACTGAACCACCGATCCGCGATTATAAAGCATCGTCGTCGACATCTGCGTGTGCGTCGCGGTGCGCATTACGTCGGCCGGCGCCGCGCCCGCCTCAAACGCCTCGCTGACCGCCCCTGCCCTGCTGTCCATGTTCCAGATGCCGTCGGGCCAACCGGAGGCTCGGGCGATCTCGCGGAACGTCCGGCTGAAATGCGAGCGCCTCCAGGGCAGGCCGGATCGCTCATCGATGACCAGGGGCCCGACGCCGCGGGGCGGCAGTTCGGCCAGCAGTTCGGGGTAGTGGCTGAGATCGTGCTCGGCGACCTCGTTGCCGTTCGACTTCGACGTCGGCTTGCGCAGGATCGTCCCGTCGATGTGGTTCCAGACGAGGCCCCAATCCCAGACCCATGCGCCGTCCGTGATGGCCCCAGCGATTCGTGCCCTTGCTTCCGCGTCCGGGCGGTCCCACTCCCCGATCACGTCCTTCTGACGAAGCCCGAGCTCGAACTGCAGCGTCACCGCGAACGCGATGCTCGGCCGGCCCGCTTCATGAGCAGCGGCACGAAGCGCGACGATCATCTCGTGGCTCGGGCGGAGCTTGCGGGCGCGCGGCTGCCGGAACGTCGTCTTCGACAGCACGGTCGCCAACTCGATCGCGTCCCGGTCCCGCAGCTCGCAGCCGTAGTTCACGACCCGGCGGAGCGTCTGGATGCAGGCATAGGCGCCGCGCTCGCCGAGATCGTCCGTCCAGGCCCGATGCCAGCGGCGCACGTCGCGGCCGATGATGTCGGCCATGTGCTCGTCGCCGGCAGCCTCGACGAGGTGGCGGATATATTTGCCGTAGAAGACGCGCGTGTCGCGGCGACGCTCATGGATCGGCGAATCAGGGTCGGTCTCGAAGGCGCGGCAGATCCAGCCGATGGTGCCAAGCGCGAATGCGTTCCGGCCCGGCTCGCGGCCGGCGGCCCATTCCAGCATCTCGGCCTGGAGGATCGCGCAGCGCGACGCGATCTCCTGCGAGGGCCAGTCCCCGAACAGGCGAACCGTCTTCGGCGTGAACCCCTTGGCCACGAGTTTCTCGTCGGCCACCCAATAGAGATCGACGCGCCCGTTGTGGCGCTTCATCCGCTTAAGACCGGGCGCGTGCAACTCGTGCTCCGCTGGCATGGACACCTTCCTCCCTCCGGCTCTGCTGCCGGGTGGAGGCATGGTCGCCGGTATGGTGGTAGCGGTCCAGAAATTCTCGGACGGCCGGCCAGTAGCGACCGCCCATCATCGGATCGACCTTCGGCAGGCCGCTGCGCTCGAGGACGGCGGCGAGACCGCCCCACGCCTTCGCGCGCTTCGGGCCGAGCACGACGCGCGCGAGTTCGGCCTCGTCGGGATACAGGCAGGATGGCTCCTGGGCCGGAGCCGAGGTGCGAGCGCTACCCACGGGGACCTCGTGCGGTGTTGGTGGATGAAACGGCGAGGAAGCCGTTGGGCGGCAGGCCGTTGCGATTGCGTAGAAGTTCGATCCGCTCGACGTGACGGGCGTTTCCGCGTCGTTGCGCATCGAAGTAGCTTGCTCCGTAGCGATCGGTCTCGATCGCGCCGGCCTGGATCGCTAAGGCGCGCTTGCCCTTCGCGATGTCGAAATGGACCCACGAAGCGTTGCGGTTCTTGCCGAAGGACAACCAGGGCGGCGCGCTGATCTCGGGCGGCGTCGGGAATTTCTACACGGTGGCCACGAACTCCAGCTTCGGTGAGATGAAGCCGGGTGTCGCCGTGTGCTTCACGGCCGACCGCACGAATACGGCCGGGCCTGTCCTGTCCGTGGACGGAAGCGAGCCCCGGCAATGGATCGACGCTGACGGCGCCGTTTTCGCCGCAGGCGACGTCATGCCGGGGCAGATCTACTCCGTGGCCTGGATCGCGTCTGGCCCGGGCGGACTTCCAGCCTGGAAGACGTACGGCACCGCCCCGGCTTCGGTCGGGAAGGCGGTTGCGGCAGCGGCTAAGCTCGGGCACACGTTAGTTTCGGATGCGAACTATCAGATCCTCGCGACCGATGTTCAGGTCGGCGTGATTGCGTTGACGGCGCCGCGCGTCCTCTCTCTTCCCGACGTGGATAGCTTCCCGCTCGGCCAGGATCTTGTGATCGCCGACGAGAGCGGCGCGTGCTCCGACACACTGACGATCACCATCCAGCCGGGCCCCAGCACCGGTGACGCCATCGGCGGCGCGGAGAACTCGACACTCATCCTGTTCGCCCCCTATCAGGCCGTCCGCTTTCGCCGCGGCGCCGCCAACCTGTGGATCCGCCTGTGATGAAGAGCTTCCTCGCCCCTCTCCTCGCGTTGCTGGCCCTCGCCGCGCCTGCGCTCGCCCAGACCCGCGCCCTTCCGCCCGGCGAAATCCGCTCCAACGGCGACATCACGTTCGGCAACGCGCTGAAGCTCGGCAAGCGCCAGGGCAACAAGACCGTCATCACGCCGGACACCCTGCAGATCCTCGGAGAGGGATCGACCGGCGATAGCAGCAGCTTCTCGGTCAAGGCCGACGGTGTCGGCGATGCGCGGCTCCTCGCGCAGTGGATGGGGGATCTGAAGAACGGACAGCAACTGCAGGGCATCCTCCGCAGCCAGGTCGGTCAGGTTTCGATCCCGACCACCGTCAACCGTTTCACCGTCTCCGGTTGCACTGTGGAGGGAGATAGCGGTCGCGGCAGCGCCTATGTCCGCGGGGCATCTACCGGGCCCATGGCGGTTCAAGACGCCCGCGGTGCGTGGTGGCAACTTGCCAAGGTCGGCGTACTCGATGCGGGCGCATACTGTTTGGACCTGACGGGGGCTGCGGATGTTTCCGCTGCTTTGCAGTCCGCCTCAAATCAGGCTGTCGTCTGGGGAGCCAAACTCTTCATCCCACCGGGGACCCTGAGGCTCGCGAACACCGTCACTGTCGATATCTCCGCCCGCGGCGACGATCAGATTGGGCGGTTCGACATTTCCGGAGCCGGTCGCGGGCTCTCGATGCTGAAGTGGGTTGGCGGCGCCGATGTCTGCGCCTTGAATTTAATCGGCGCCAGCGCCTTTGCGGGCCACGCCAACGCCACCGTGGCGGATTTGATGATTTCCGGCACAAGTAACATCGGGCGTGGTATTTGCACCTCAAAGCTTGCTGATTTGACGTTTCGTGACGTTTTTATGCAAAGTTTGAAATATGCCTACTTTCTCAGAGATACGCTTTCGACCCGATGGTTTGGAGGAACGGCAACCTTCAATACCTATGGGCTTTACGCCGATCGGACAACCAATTCCGGCCCGAATGCCCTATCCTTCTTCGGGCATCGTTTTGGGCTGAACGCAGAATACGCAGTCAAGCTCGTCGGTGGAAGTTCTCTGAATTACACGGGAGGTTCAATCGAGGGCAATGGTGTTGGTGGCTCTAGTAATGAGCGGGGTGGCGTCATTCTTGAAAACCCCGGTGGAGAAGGCGGCGTCGCCGCGACATTCACAGGCGTGTACTTTGAGGCCAATCAGGGTCGCGCAGACCTTTTCATGTCGATGGGCCAGTACCCTGTGACGCTCAACGTGTTTGGAAGCCACTTCAACCGCGTTGATGACTTTTTTGCTACGAACGCAATTCGCGTTGAAAGCCCGGCCGGCTCTGCGAGCGCTGTCGTCAATGTTCCCGGCACTGCCTTCCGCGGCTACAACAATTATCAGCCATCGAGCAGCAGGCCATATATCTCATTTACAGCAGGCAGCCTTGTAACCCTGAACGATGCTGGTGCTCTTTATCAAGCAAACCAAGAGTATCCTACGATCCCGACCAATCGAGTATTAGGTCGCGTTCGCTTCAATCCCACAACAGTTGCAAGTGGAAACATTCCGCTTATCAGTTCGAGCGGTGTTGCCAGCGTCAGCAAATCTTCAGCCGGTACATACAATATTACTCTCGCGGAAATCACCGCCAGCCCCAGGAAGACAGCGGTTGTGTTCGCCGACAATCCGGTCATGCCGGTGCAGTTCGGGCAGAATACAAACCAACTGCAAGTCCGGCTTTTCGATACGCCTTCATCTCTGAAGGACCCCACTGATGTGTCGATCGTGATCTACGACAACTAACTCGCTCGCCGCGCCATCCGGCCCGAGCGCCTCTCCTCGACAATCGGACCCACCATGCTCCTGCAACGCCTCGCGGTGCGGGCTGCTCTCGCTTGCCTCGTGCTCGTGAGCGCGCCCGCCCGCGGCGACTGGACCGGAACCGCGTCCTTCTACGGGCACGAGTCCGGCCGCCTCCGGGCCGATGGCAAGCCGTTCACGCCCGAGGCGCTCGGCGCCGCGCACTGGACCCTGCCTCTCGGCACTCCGGTGCGCGTCACCGACCTCGCCACCGGCCGCCACGTCGACGTGCGGGTCAACGACCGCGGCCCGCATCCCCGGCTCGGCCGGCTGATCGACCTCTCGCTCGGCGCGGCCCGCGCCCTCGGCATCACGCATCGCGGGCTCGCCCGGGTGCGCGTGTCGGTCCTCTGATCCGGAGATCCTGTGCCATGTCGCCCAACGCGACCACCTTCGCGCAGCTGTGTGCGGCCGGCTTCGTCTGCGCCGCCGCTCGCCTGACCGATTACGACCTTCCCCGGATCGGCCACAGCATCGGCGTGGGCGAGGACGAGATCCACGCCGTGATGGAAGTGGAGGCCTCCGGCGGCGGCTTCGACCGGCTCAAGCGGCCGAAGATGCTGTTCGAGCCGCACGTCTTCTACCGGAACCTCTCGGGCGCCGAGCGCACCCGCGCGGTCTCCCTCGGGCTCGCCTACGCGGCCTGGAAGCCCGGCGCCTATCCGAGCGACAGCTATCCCCGCCTCATGCAGGCGATGGCGATCAACGAGACGGCCGCGCTGAAGGCGTCCTCCTGGGGGCTGGGCCAGATCCTCGCCGAGAACCACCGCGCGGCCGGCTACGCGACCCCGCAGGCGATGGTCCTCGCCTTCTGCAACGGCGGCGAGGCCGAGCACCTGGCGGCGATGGTCCGATTCATCGTGACCAACGGCCTCGACGACGAGCTGCGCCGGCACGATTGGACCGGGTTCGCCCGCGGCTACAACGGGGCGCAGTACGCGAAGCACGGCTACGACAAGAAGCTCGCGGCGGCCTTCGCCAAGTGGTCGAAGATCAAGGACACGCCCTGGTCGCCCGGCATGGGCGAGCCGGTCGCCGACCCGCTGGCGCCGATGACGGCGGCGCCGTCGTCGAGCTCCCCTCCTTCGGCGCCCAACTCCCCTCCTAAGCTTTCCTCCCAGCCCGCCCCCACCGGCGGGCTTCTTCGTTCCGGGATCCATGCGACCGGCGGCGCGGTCCGCTCCGGCCTCGCCGGGCTCTACGATCTGATCCACACCTCGTTCCGGAAGGCCTGATCATGGCACGCCTCCCCCTCCTCGCGCGGGCCCGCCTCGGCCTGCGCCGCTGCTGGCGCGCGGCCTCCGGCTGGCGCGTCTACCTGCTCGCCGGCATCATGGCCCTGCCGGATGTCCTTGATGCGCTGCCCGGCGTCGATCTCGCGCCGCTGCTGCCGGAATGGCTGCCGGGTACGAAGGTGGCCGCTTTCCTCGCCGTCGCCCGGCTCGCCGCCCGCGCCTATGCGACGAAGCTGACGGCCATGCCGTCGCGGGAGCTGCCCCGATGAGCCTCCTTGGCTGGTTCTCGAACCCAATCGGAAGCCTCCTCGGCACCGTCGGCTCCGGCATCATCAAGGTGTTCGGCAACTCGGTCCTGCAGCCGATCCTCAAGGGGATGGAGAACGGGCAGAACACCCAGCGCGACGTGGCGGTGCAGGTCGTGCAGGCAGAGATCGCAGCCAACCAGGCGAAGGCGGCAATCGCGCCGGCCTTCAAGGGGCTAATCTACGGCATCGGCATCCCGCCGGCCGTCCACTTCGGGGCGATCTGCCTCTCGAAGACCTTCGCCCTCGGCTGGCCCATCGAGCCGCTGCCGCCCGAGTACGTACCGATCGAGGCCACGATCCTGACGGCGTTCTTCGTCTCCTCCCCGCTCACGACGCTGGCCCGTGCCGGCGCCGCCCGCCTGCTGAAAGCCTGACCCGATGTCCGACACCATCCAGGCAGCCGGCGAGGCGCCCGACGGCATCGTGACGCTGCCGCGGCGTGCGCCATTCTGGGCGGTGTGCGGGCTCGCGCTGGCCTTCGGCGGGCAAGTCTTCTGGGCCGGCACCTATACGGCTGGGCTCGACAGCAAGATCGCCGGCCTCACGGAGAACGATCTCCGCCTCGCCGAGCGCCTAGCGAGCCTGGAGCGCGACCGGGACCGGCTGCCGAAGCTCGAGGAGCGGTTCGGCCGGATCGAGGAGAAGATGTCGATGATGATCGAGTTGCTGCGGGAGACGCGGCAGGAGCGCCATGGGCCGCCCAAGCGTGGCGGCTGATCCACCCTATCCACATCCGTCCACACACCTCCCCGGGGCTTCCGCCCCGGGGCCTTTTTCACGTGTGTGACGCCAAGCCGGGTCGATATGAGGGAAACTGAACGCCTACTGTGTCCGCCTGGGCGGTAGTGCGGGCATTGTAGGTTCGCCCTCAGTGGCATCCGCCAGTTCGCATCGCTCGATTGTCGCCTTGAGCAAACGAATAGCGCTGATCACCGAACTTGCATCATTGGACGCATCAAGGCTTGCGAAAATGCCTGCGAACTGACCCTTTTTTAGTGGTCGGTTAATTAGGAGCGTTCAATAGCCATTGCAGGAAAAAATTAAGCTGTCAGGGTCTGCACCCCATATCCATGACCGTGTCGCTAAGCTCCGGATTTGCCGTAAATCTCGACCTCGTCGAGGTGGAAAAAGTCGGTCGCATCAAGCCAGAGCTTAACGTGCTGAATGTCGCGCCCTACGCGGACGATGAGCGGGTGGCCATCAGCCCCGCCGTATGGGGAACTGCCGGCGTTGAAGAACAGACGATCCCACGTATGCCCATCTAACGAGGTGTCGATCACCAGCGGGTATGCGCGGGCAGCCATGCCTGGATCTTTAAGCGAGTTGTAAACCCTTATCTCGTCGACAGAAGCTGGTGCGCCGAGGTCGACGCTCCACCAAGGGTTCGGCTCATGCTGGGTGTGAAACCCATCGGCGCCAGTGATGATGCCGTTGATCGCACCGCGTGCATCTTCTTCGACAGTCTGCCCCTTCGACCACTGGCAGATTGAACTCTGAGTCGCACGTGCCGATCGCGCAAGGTTCGCACCTCCATGTGGCTTAACAATAGAGGTCGCCCTTGATCGTCTGCGAACAGCTTCGACTTGACCTTGCCAATAATTGTGAAGGTACAAATCCTCACAAGCCGCAAGTCCACCAAGGAATGCAGCGAATTCTTCCTGCTTGCTCGGAAGGCTGCCCCACATGGGCTGAAAGTAGTAAGCCCCAAGAGTGCCACGCTCGACACGTCGTTGGAAGTCTTTCTTTGAGCGAAAGAGGTAATGATAGAGCACGGCCTTCGCGACGATGCTTTCTCGTCGGCCGATGTCCGACATGAAATGCTCGGCTGATGCTGGGAAGTTCGACATGAATTCAGCCATAGATTCGCCGAGAACATTAGCCTCTCGCAAGCTGGCGGAGATTGTCGCCGGCCATCGATGGTTGAGCATGTCAATCGGTGGGCGTCCGATTTTCCGAGGATCAATGGCGGCGCTGCGATTGATCGTCTTCGTGAAATAATTCATCTGCCGCCGCTCATCCTCGCGGTGGGTGAATTGAAGTAGTGTACTACCCTTGGGTCTTTCGTCGAAGTTCTCTGGCCCAAACCAAATCCAGTTAAAGTGTATGCAATCGAAATCTCGCTCAAATTCCAGCATGAAATGCTTAATGCTATTGTGTGGCTTCAGTGCGAGAAATTCATCCGCATCAATGAACAGAAACCACTCAGTCTCATGCTTGTAGTTTTCGAGAAAGTGAATCCAGCAAGCTGGTTGTTGGCCTTGAAAGGGAATGTGATGGAAGGTAACGAAAGGATTTGAGCCCTCAATGTAAGGACGCAACTTTTCATACATCTCAAAAGGATCATCATCGTTGCAATAAATATAAGCGTGGTCGAACCCAAGCGAAATATAATACTGCAACCATTCGACAATCGTCTCGCTTTCCCAGCGAGAGGTGTTGAGGATGGCGTGCTGATACTTCGACATCAAAAGCCCCTTTGCCGCGTCATCCGCTCAGACTGGCGTAGACGCTGCAATTCGTTTGGCCCCCGTGGGCAGCGACGGACACGCGCTCCATTCGCGCTCCACCCGGTTCGCCCGAGCTAGCATGGTTGGGCGCAACGCGTCACCGCCATTCGCTGCGGCAGACCTTGAGGGCGGTCGATCTCGCTATCGAGTCGCATCACGTTCCATACGTTCGCTTAGCGATAGCGAGGCGACGAGCTGAGGCTGCATGCGTGTTGCGGGGATTACGCCCAGCTATGCCTCCCTGGTTGACTCACCGCGTTCAATGTCGCGTGCGTCGGAAAGAGGGGGGCGATGCGCTTGCTCGCGGCGGCGTCGCCCTTTATTACGTTGACGATCAAATCATCCCCGGGGTTTACGACATGTCGAATTACACTAAAGAACGGAGTGAAGATGGTTCAGAGTTCTATAGTTTTTCATTCGCTGGCCGTTCATTAAAGCTTGCGGAACATCCTGGGACGATCTTATCGGTCGAAAGCCTTGCCGCTGGAGCGTACGAAACTCCTCTCCCCATACTTTTAATGGCAACTGTCTCCCGGACCGAAGGAGCATTTTGCGACGTGGGAGCTAATATTGGCATATATTCTGTTTTGGCAGCGAAGACCAAAAGCGACGCGCACATCTATGCATTCGAACCCCTGCCAGCGGCCCGTAAGGTTTTGACGGATAACCTGCGGCTGAACGGTGTCTTGCATCAGGTTGAGATTAGCGAGTGCGCTCTAAGCGATGCCGAGGGCACTGCGGCTTTGCACCTGCCAGATCCGGGGCACGGTCTACTCGAAACAAGCGCATCGCTCGAGGCTGATTTCAAAGCGGTCGCAAATACGATTGAAGTGCCAATTCGGACGCTTGACAGCTTGAGGCTTCAGCGGAAGTTGGCGGTAGTTAAAGCGGACATCGAAGGCCACGAGGCGGCGTTTCTGCGCGGCGCAACCAGGACCTTAGCCGAGGATCGGCCGATTGTTTATGCCGAAGTTCTGAGCGGAGCTTACAAAACTCTTTTCGATCTCTCGAAGATGCTTGAGCGTCTGGAATATATTCCATTTCGTATGCGATCAGATGCTGTGATATACACTAAAATTATTGTGCCGGACAAAGGCTGGAATTATGCTTTTGTGCCCGTTGAAAAATTGGACGTGTTCAGAGATTGTTGTCGTGGCCATGATATTGAGATGTTGCGGTCATACTAGCAATCAATTCAATAAAGCTAATACTGCCGCTACTGGATCGGCACGTACTTTTGTGACGGTCATCGCTTGCAGTCCTTGACAGCATTGCCGCCCCGAGGCTCCGGCCTCGGGGCTATTTTTATGTTATTTTTTGTAGAAGCGAGATATTGGCTTACAGAACAAAACCACCTCCCCCTCGCCGTGATTGTTGTGTCGGATGTAATATTCATACCAGGGGCAAATTGAGTCTATGAAATTAAGAATACGGTGCGCATCGTAGTGGAGATGATATATACTGATAGCCATCTTTGGGCGATCGCGAACGATTGTTTTGACTGTTCCTTCGAGCGCGGGGTTTTCGAAACCTTCAATATCAAATTTCAAGAAGTCCACGCTTATGTTGCTATCGTTCACAAACTGATCAATCGTAGTGATCGGCACTTCAATTGAACCATTTGGGTCGAAGCGGGAAGCTGCCCCTGATTGTGTGAACCGGGCGGTACCTTTCACGTCTGATACGCCCGCCCCTATGATTGCAACGTTGTTGATTTTGAGTAACTCCATATTTCGAGCCAACATTTCACGCGTGCTTGGGTTGGGCTCAAATGCAAAGACTTTACCGTTATCTCCTGCCGCCCGCGCAAGTACTACAGTCGAATTTCCATTAAATGCGCCGAGATCTAGAACCGTATCTCCTGCTTCTACGCCACAGATGCCAGGCAAATCGTAGCCGCCAAGGACAAAGTTTTCTACAATGTCGAGATCCAAATGCCCTTCCATGGCATTCTCTGGCATCTCAGAAGCAATTCTCTTCATATCTGCCCATGCGCGTGGCGATATGATAAATGGCGCAACCTCATCGGCCGCATCTCTCGATTGTGTGAGATACCCAGCCATTCTATATCGCAGCAACCATAAAAATGTTTGACGAGATTCGTCGTCAGCAAGACGGTCAAAGGCCTTTTGAAATAAATGCGTATTTGTGACGTATTCATTGGCTACATCGAGCCAGGGATAAATTGTCCCGACTGTTTTCTTCTTGTGGTGCTCCGTGACTAGGCGTAAGGTGGCAATTATTTCGGACTGGACTTCGGAAGACATCTTAAAACTCCCATCTAATCATTCTAAACTTAACTGACAGAGTAGGTCGGCAGAGTTATCGACTCGCACCTCTATGTTTGCCAATAAGGCACCTTAGAGGACGCATGAGCCAGCCGAAGGGTATGACAGCGGGTGCCACGTCGAGCACTGGTAGAAGGTTTCGTTTTGGAATTTTTGTCGTACCGTGTGCGAAGCGCAACTCCTACGATCTTGCCGCCGCGAGCATCCGCTTTCGCACCTCGGCGGACCACTTAGGTTCACGCATCATCCCGTGCATTGTGCCAAGCAGCAAGAAAGGCAGCGGCCTCCTCGCGATGATAGGTGCGTCCCATGAGACGCGTCAGGCCGTCGGCGCGCCACATGCCGGGATGCTCGCTGCAAGGGCTCACGTGGCCCGCCACGTCGCGTCCGACCAGGACGGCGAAGCGGTCCGGCCCGCCATCTTCCTTCAGGCTGTAGGGTAGCGCCGCGATCGCTTCCGCAGTTCGCATCACGCTGCCTTCAAGCTCTCGGCGAAATCCTCCGGCACCTCGCCGTACTGGCTCAGGATCGTCGCGCTCTCGAGCTCGCCCGTCTCGTTATCGGCCACGATCTGGATGGCAGCGGTGCCCGGCATGCGCGCGGCCATCGCTTCGGCCCGCTTCATCGCACCGCTGCTCGTCGGCGACGCCTGCCGATCGCCGGGGACCAGCCGCTTCCGTTTCAGCACGAAGGTCTGCACGAGGTAGGTCGTCCGCACCGTCATCGGTGATTCGCTCCGCCAAGCCCCAATCGGGCGCTGTCCACGTTTTCCACAGGGCGGGACGGTCACGATTACGCTCGCGTTGACCCGGAGCCGCCCGGCTGCTTGTTCTCTTTTCGTTCTATCGCGGGAAGGGATACGGCGTGAGCCTGTTTCGGGTCGACGAACTACCGGATCAAGGCTTCTCCACCGTGCGTGTGCCGCTCATGGGTCCGTCGCTGTGCGCGGGCTTCCCCTCGCCGGCGGACGACTTCGTCGAGAACGCGCTCGAGCTGCCGCGCTGGCTCGTACCGAACCCGCCGGCCACCTTCCTCTGGCGCATCGCCGGCGATTCGATGCGAGACGCTGGGATCTTCGACGGCGATCTCGCCTGCGTCGATCGCAGCCTGAAGCCGGGTCACGGCAGCGTGGTCGTCGCGGCCATCGACGGCGAGATGTCGATCAAGCGCATGGTCGTCGAGGGCAACCGGGCCGGGCTCGCATTCGACAACGCCGATCTGCCGGTCTTCGCGCTGGAAGAGCTGGCCGAGGTCGATGTCTGGGGCGTGGTGCGCTTCACCGTCCGCTGGCACGTCGCCCGCGCCGGACAAGGCCGATGAGCAGCGCAGAGGCCCGCCTTCGCGACCGGATCGGCGGCGGCCGGGCCCTCGCTCTCATTGATGGCAACTCGTTCTACTGCTCGTGCGAGCGCGTGTTCGATTCCAAGCTCGCCCGCGTTCCGGTGATCGTGCTGAGCAACAACGACGGCTGCGCCATCGCCCGCACGCCCGAGGCCAAGGCGCTCGGGATCAAGATGGGCGACCCCTACTTCAAGATCCGCGGGTTCTGCGAGGCGCAGGGCGTGCGCGTGTTCTCCTCGAACTACACCCTCTACGGGGACATGTCGGCGCGCATCAACGCGATCTACCGCGACGCCACGCCCGACGTGGAGGTCTACTCGATCGACGAGAGCTTCCTCGACCTGACCGCCTTCGTGCGCCGGGACCGGGTCGCGCTCGCCCGGGACATCCGCGCCACCGTGCGAGCCTGGACCGGCATCCCGACCTGCGTCGGCATCGGCCCGACCAAGACGCTCGCCAAGCTCGCCAACCACATCGCCAAGACGGTGCCAGAGCTCGAAGGTGTCTGCGATCTGACCGAGCCGGCGGCCTACGACCACTGGCTCTGCCGGATCCACGTCGGCGAGCTGTGGGGCGTCGGTCGCGCCTCGCTGCCGAAGCTCAAGGCGATGGGAATCGACACCGTGGCGGACTTGCGCGACATCGACCCGCGGCCGGTGCGCAAGGCGCTGACGGTGGTCGGCGAGCGCATGATCCACGAGCTGCGCGGCGTCTCCTGTCTCGGGCTCGAACTCGTGCCGGCGCGGCGCAAGGGCTGCGCCGTGACCCGCTCGTTCTCCGGTCGGGTGACGGAGAGGGCCGAGCTGGAGCAGGCGGCGGCGGCGCACGCGACGCGGCTCGGCGAAAAGCTGCGGCGGGAGGGTCTCGGCACCGATCACATCACTGTCTTCTATCACACGAGCGAGCACGACCGCGGAGAGCCGATGCGCTCGGTCTCGACGGTGGTGAGGCTGCCGGAGGCGACGAACGACACGCTGGCGCTGATCCCGGCGGCGCTTCACGGCGTGGCCCGCACCTGGCGCGAGCAGGGCAGTCAGCCGTGGCGCTACTCGAAAGCAGGCGTGGTCACGGTCGACCTCGTGCCGCTCACCACCTCGCAGCGGGCGCTGATCGGTCGGCTTGATCGTGACCGTGCTGGCCGGCTCATGGGTGCGATGGATGCCTGCAACGCCCGTTGGGGCCGGGGCGCGGTGGTGCCGGCGCGGGCCGGGCTGGAGCGGCAGCGGCGCACCTGGACGACGAAGTTCGAGATGCGCACGCCGCGCTATACGACGCAGGTGGACGAGTTGCCGACAGCGCACGCGTCACGCCTTCCGCATCCACGCGAGCAGGATCGCTGCGCGCACCGCCCCGCGCTTCAGGCTCGGGCTGCTCTCGCGTTTGGCGACGACCTGATTCGCCTATCCATGCTCGGCGACGGCCGCGGCGAAGTCGAGCACGTCGCCAACGGCGATCGGGTAGGCGGTGGCGTCGGGGTTCGCAAAATATGCGGCGACTGCCACGCTCACCTCGTCATCGGTGACGGCCTTGGCCTTACAGAGCTCGCCGACGGTGAGGGCAGTATCAGACATTCCGACAGGCTAGCGCGGCGAGGCGGCTCTTTGGATGCAATCAGCGCTCGTCCGAACGAGCAGCGCACTACCGCGCGGTTGACCCCATGCTTGGATCAACTCGTTGGCATGAGGGCGGTTCGCACCACGGAGGCCACGAAGATCGCGGCGCTCAAGATCCCATTGAGCATGCTGCCGCCCTCGTGAATCGGACGCGTCTCGAAGTTCCTTGATCTCCGACTGCCATGCAGCTGTGATGTGGGAAATGAGCGTGGGTGGCAGTCTCTGAATGCCTCATCGACTCTCGTCCGAAGCTGCAGTCAGGGTGCGGGGGACGCTTAAAATTCCCTTTATGCATCAACGAGGGTTGTAGAGGCAGGTGCGGGGCACAAGTAACTGGCGCAATTGATTTATTTGTGATCTGCTCGGGGAGCCAAATCTCCTACCATGATGAAAACGGCGCGAGATCCGCGCCTCATCCGACCGCCGGCCGCCATTGAGCGAGGCGGGACGTTGCACGCTCATTTTGCCATTTGATCGCCCAGTCGCTGTCCGGTGCCGCGGTTCGCGCCCGCAGGCGATATCGATTGGCGCTACCAAAAATCCGTGCTTGGTCGCGAGCCGGCATCCTGTAGGGTGCCGGTCCACTATTCCGGGAGGGCGGCCTGACCCTTCACCCGTCCGACGACCACTGTCGCGCGGGACGTGACATGTCCGTCAACGCGCCTCGTCCACAGCCGGCGCGAGGATGCGTGGCGTCTGCTGATGCTGCACGACCCGCCATTCTTCGTGTGAGAGGCGGCGATAGGTCGAGGTGCAGTGCGCCTCGTAGGTCTCGTCGCCGCGTTTGGCTTTCACTGTATAGGCGATGACGATGAGGCCCTCCTGAGGACGCGCGATCCGGCCGTCATCGATCTCGACATCCGACCAGCGCGGCGTGTCGGAGACCGCTTCGATCGCTTGCGCGCCGCTGAAGACGTAAGGTGGCTGCGGGAGTGCCATCAGGCACTCGTCATCAACCAATTCGCGATAATGGTCAGACCCTCCGGTCCAGAGGCTTTTTTCGAACGACCAGACACGATCATCGTCCACGCGGCTCTCCTCAGGCTCTCGACGTTCCGAGACAAGACCGGCCCACGCCGATCGTTCCTGAGGCGGTCTTTTCCGTCACGGCAGTGGGCACTTCCCGGGCGCGTGCGTCAGAACGGCCAGGGCTCCGCGTCCTCCTCGACGGGCAGACGCTCGCCCGGCGAGATCAGCGGCACGATCTCGTCGAGGGGCTGCGGGACGCGGATCGTGCGGCCCGCCGCGGTGATGAAGGTTTCGTTCCGCATCAGATCGGTGTCGCTGACCGCCTGCACGCTGGAGACGCGCAGCAGATGGCGGCAGCCGTCGCCGTCCTGAACCTGCAGGTAGGCGCCCACGCGGCGCACGGCTTCCATGGCCGGTTTCTCCGAGCCGGAGCGGTCTCAGGCGTCGGCGACCGTGAATTCCATGCCGCGTCCCGGCCCCTCGTCGGCATAGTCGACGAGCGTGAGCCCGCGCTCGGTCAGCGTCTCTTCGACGATGTCGCGGTGCTTGCGCACCATCTGTCCGATCGCCAGCGGCGTCAGGCGCGGACTCGTGCGACGCAGAGCATCCACGCCGACATGGGCGGGCAAGCCCTCGCTCTCAGCAATCCGTGCCAGCGCCAACCCCAGATCGCGCGCTTTCGTCTCTGCGGCCGATTTCGGCTTGAAGGCCATGTGAGTGCTCTCTTCTCGATCCTTGCGTCAGGCGGCCTGCAGCGTGTCGGCGAAATCATCCGGCACATCGCCGAACCGGCCGAGAATCGTCGCGCTTTCGAGCTCGCCCGTTTCGTCGTCGGCCACGATCTGGATGGCAGCCGTGCCCGGCAGCCGCGCCGCCATCGCTTCGGCGCGCTTCAGCGCACCGCTCACCGTCGGCGATACCTGCTGATCGCCCGGACAGAGCCGTTTGCGCTTCAGCACGAAGGTCTGCACGAGATAGGTCGTCCGCATCGTCACCCGCGTTCTCCCTCACCAAAATCGAATCGGCCATCATCCAAGAGCGCGACATCCACGAGCGCGACAGGGGCCCGGACAGGGTGCGCCGTCACGATCGTCCCGGCCGAAGACCGAGAGCCCGTTCGTTCTGTCTTCGTTCTAGCACAGAAGAAGGCGGCGGGTGAGCCGATTTCGGAGGGATGATTCGGCGCGGACCGCATGCCCATAGGCAGGCGCGATCTCCGCTGATCCCGACAGTCTCGCGGCCGTGCCGGTCGGTGACCGAGGCGCTTCTCGATCGATCGAGGCGGATGCCGTTCCAGCGAGCCCGCGCGGCGCCTGGACGTGGTCCGGATCCGAAAAGACCGGCCGAGAAGAGACCGGTCGAATCGCGCAGGAGGCAGATCACGCCGCGGTCGCTCGCGCGCCCGCCTCGACCGCGGAGGCGGGACACCGTCTGCAGGTGCGATCTGATGGCCGACCAGCGTGCCGACCTCGGCGGAGAGGGGCGTCAGCCGCCGCCGATGCCGGAGATGACCTTGCCGGTGCCGTTGCAGTCCGGGCAGCTCTCGGCTTCGACGCGGCCGCTGCCCGCACATCGAGGGCACAGATTCTCGCCCGTGCCAGGGGTTCCGGGCGGTGCATCATCGCCGGGTTTCGCTGGCTCCGATTGCGTCATGATCGCCCTCCCTGTCTGAGGTAGGGCAAAACCTTCGCGCTTCGGGCCGTGTTCCCGGCCTCGCAGCCGGCCGGGTGTCGAGGACACGAAGCCCGCTCTAAGCCTCGCGAAGGATTGCGGGGATCTCGTCGGCGATCTCTCGCGCCAGGAAGCCGACCGGTCCCACCCGCTCGGCCAGGCGCCGCCCCGCCTGACCGTGCAGGTAAACTCCCCAGGCCGCCGCGGTCGCCGGCTCGGCACCCCGCGCGAGGAGGCCCGCGACGACGCCCGCGAGAACATCGCCGGAGCCGGAGGTGGCGAGCCCGACGCCACCGCCCTCGTAGAGCCACGCCGTGCCGCGGGGATCGACGATCCAGCTCTTGGCTCCCTTCATGATCACGACGCATCCCAGAAGGCCGGCGGCTCGCAGGGCGGCCGCCAGAGGATCCGCCTCGACCGCCCCGCGATCGATGTCAAGAAGCCGGGCCATCTCGCCGGTATGCGGTGTGATCACCGCGCGGCCGCCGCAGGATCGAACCCCCTCGGCCTGCGCGCCGAGACCAGCGATCACTCCCGCATCGAGCACCAGCGCCGCCTTCGGGTGGGCTGCCAAGAGCATGCGCGAAAGGGCCGCCGCGACCGCGTCGGCGCTCAGGCCCGGACCGACCAGCAGCGCGTCGCAACGCCCCGCGACGGCCGGCAGGCGCGCTTGTGCGTCCGCCGGGTCGATCGCGCCTTCGCCCGTTTCGGCGAGGCCGATGACGCGCGCTTCGGGCACCGCGACGGCCAGGGCCGCGGCGACGGAGCCGACCGTTGCGATCCGGAGACGTCCCGCCCCGCTCCGCAGCGCGGCGGTGCCGGCAAGGAGGGGGGCGCCCGGAACTTCGGCGGAGCCGCCGACGACGAGAACCGTGCCGCGTTGCTCCTTGCTGCCCTCCTCCGGCACCGGCAGAGGCGATTGCCGAAGGCGATCAAGTGTCAGGTGATTTTCGATCATGGCGCGGGCGCGTTCGCGGCGTTGCTCGCGGCCTGGTCGGCCGACGTCATCCGGCGCTCGCCGCGATTGCGGGCGGCGCTGGAGCGTAAAGTCTGCGACGGCACGACCGTATCCATATGGCGGCGTAGCAGTGATGCGTCACTCTCTGCGGACAGCAGCATCGCTCACGCGTCGGATACCTCGCGATTGGATACAAAGCCGCGTCGGTTGGTTCCTCGGTAACAGATCCCTGGGACGAGCCATGAAGACCTTTCTGACTTTTGCCAGCGCCGTCGGGTTTGCCGCCGCGGCGCTGGTTCCGCTCACGTCGGGTTCCGCCGATGCCCGCTCGCGCCACAAGAGCCGCGGCATCGTCTCAAACGACGGCAGCGTGACCGGCGGACGCGGTCGGGACCGAACGATCTCCCGCGGCGCGACCGGCGCCAGTACCGTCAACAGAAACTCCGCGGCCGGCGGCAACGCCAATCAGCCAGAGCGGGCGGTCCCGCAGGGCAGCGGCGGCGGTGGAAGCGGCGGTGCAGGGGCTCAGTGACGTTCCTGCGGTGACGGCCGCACGGTCGCACGGCGAAGGGACCAATCCCCGCCGCGACCACGGAAAGCGCGCGATGCGAAGGAGACGTTCGACCGATGGCCCTCCGATCCGAAACACCGCCGCCGCCCGCCGACCGGGTACCGGAAGCGCCCGCTCCCTCGGCGCGGCCGACCAGCGCGCAGTTGAAGGCCGAGATCGATGCCGGGCGCACCGGCGACAAGATCCCCGCCCACGATCCCGGACTGTCACCGCTCGGCACGGACGACGAGGCGGCCGGCAAACCCTCCTCTCCTTCCCGCATCGCGCTGGCGCGGGACGAGGAGACTCGGCCTCGCCGCGTGGCGGCCGGCCGGATGCGGACGGGCCATGGCTCCAACCGATGGGTCATGTCCGCCTACTACGGTGCCATCGCAGCGGCCGCACTCGCCTTCGGACTCCTGATCTGGTTCCTACGGTGAATTGGCCGCTTGGGTCGGGGAGCGGCAGGCTGCCGCGGTACCAGATCGATCGGGCCAGCGCCTGAATTCAAGTGATTCGAAGGCGGACGGCGCGCGATCATTCCAATTTTAAGATTTCACGCAACGGCATCTTACGCGATGACTGCCAGGCTTGAGCCGGCACAAGAGGACGTCGATGTCCAGGCAAATCGCAATCGATCATGACGTAAACGTTCCGACCGGCGAGGCTGGATTGATCGCCGTCGATGAGCACACGTCGGTCGGATGCTGGGTCAGCGGACTCTCAGGGTCGGATATCGAGATTACTGTTCTGGACACATCGTGCATCCCCGACGTGTTCATGCTGACATCCCCGGCCCGCGAGCTGCTTAAGGTCTGCCGGACCGTCTGGCGGACGGACGAGATGATCGGGGCACGATCGCGCTAGGGCTAACGCCGGTCCGTCGGCGGCCAGGAGTCGGAACGAATCCGACCGAATCGGGTCTGTGCGCGAGGGCCCCGACCCCTGCCCGACACCGGCGCCGGTCCGTGATCGCCGAACTTCATCGCGAAGATCGAGTTTGCCATCGTGGAGGTATCCCATGGCAGAGACGAGAAAGCCGGACGCCGTCGAGGCGCCGGATCGACCCCGACTCACGCCGCAGGGTCATAGCAGCGGGACGGCCTCGGGAGAGGATGAAACCGACCCGCAGGGCGGCGTGAAGCAGGGCCAGGGCGACAAGCCGGAGGGAGAGCGGCGCGAGTCGGATCGCTGAGACCCGGACCGGCCGGAGCGGCGTGGCGGGTCGGCTCGTCTGGAGCGAGCCAACCCGCCTGTCGCCTGCGTTCCGCATGGGGGCGGGCAGCCCAACGACAATGAAGCAAACGGAGGGGATGGGACGACTCATCCCAGGCACCGAGAGGTGCAAAAGTCGCGCCTCGGGCACTAAGCTTCTGCTGAAACGAGAAAATTTTCGTCAGATGGCCGATGCCGGCCAGACGAAAATTTCTCGCGCATGTGCGTTAGCACACAAGATTGGTTCGTGGTCGGCCTCGGCAGAAGAACCTGCGACGAAGTCGGGTCAGCCTCTCTTTTTGCGATTTGGTGCGGCCCTGAGGCGGAAGAACCTGTCGTGGCGCCGCGATTCCGCCCACCTGCTAGGCGGCCGCCGCCCTCAGCGGGACGAATTAGGCCATTCGCAGTAAGTCTCCGTTAACCAACTTTCTGCAATTCTGGCCACCATCGCTGCCGCTTGCCGGTTGCGATACGGATCCTGAACAGTTGGCCCGATCGAGCCATGGCACATCTCGCGACGGACTACCCCGGCGGATCGATCGTTGAAGGCGCCATGCCGGCCCTGAACGGGGAGAGCCGCGACCGTATCGGACAGGGCTTGCGCGAAGCCTATGTCGAGCGCTGCGACGCTCAGCCAATCACGGCCGAGCAGGTCGAGATGCTGCTGCGTCTGCGGCAGAAGGAGCGCGACCGCCGTCGCAGCCCGTGAGCCGCCTTGCCCTGTTCGGCCTGCGCACCGATGTCGAAATACGGGCGCTACTGCCAGCGCCGCGCCGTTGGCTGCTGACGCCGAACCTCGGCGGCACGAATCATGGTCAGCACCCGATCGAGATCCTTGAGCAGAGAACATTCCGTCGCACGCGCGGACGCGATTTCCTGCTCGGTGCTGCCGAACCGCTGACGCTGCTGCTGTAGCGTCAATTCCTCTTCGAGGGCAGCCCGCTCCGCGTGGAGCGCCCGATACGCCGCCTCCTGAGGATCGGCGGGATCCGGTAGCGGGTCCTCCTCGCGCGATGTGTGCGGCTCCGTCACGCCGACGGTCTCCTCGAACTCTCTGATGTACCCGCTGCCGTTCCGGATCACGCGGGGGTCGAGTCCCTGAGGCAGAATCCGGGCCGAGCCCGTGTTAACGCCGACAAGGATCTGCTGGCCTAACGCTCAAGAGCCGCAAGCGGTCCCGTCCTCAGTGAAATTCCGTCTCGGCCGAGGCTGTCATGTCAGCGTCATGTGGCCGTCATAGAGGCGGCGCGTCGGCGCACTAGATGGCAGCAGTGTCGCAGCGAGGTCGGTCCCAAACCTCAGGATCGGCCCCGACGATGCGCCCGACACCCTACGGAGATGCTTGTGAAACCCTTCGCTTACGCCTTGGCGGTCGGCCTCGCCGCCGCTCAGCTCGCGACCTCGGCTGTAGCCGCCGACATCACCGGCGCCGGTGCCACCTTCCCCTTCCCCGTCTATTCGAAGTGGGCCGAAGCCTACCGCAAGGAGACCGGCACCGGTCTCAACTATCAGTCGATCGGCTCGGGCGGCGGCATCAAGCAGATCCAGGCCAAGACCGTTGACTTCGGCGCCACCGACGCGCCCCTCAAGCCGGCCCAGCTCGAGAAGGACGGCCTCATCCAGTTCCCCACCGTGATGGGCGGCGTGGTTCCAGTCGTCAACATCGCCGGCCTCGAGCCGGGCAAGCTCAAGTTGACGGGCGAGATCATTGCCGAGATCTACGCCGGCAAGATCCTGAAGTGGTCCGATCCGAAGATCGCCAAGCTCAACGACGGTCTCAAGCTGCCCGAGGCGAACATCACCCCGGTCTACCGTTCGGACGCCTCCGGCACGACCAACATCTTCACCACCTATCTCTCCTCGGTCTCCGAGCCTTGGAAGAAGGAGTTCGGCGCCGCCACGACCGTGAGCTGGCCGGTGGGTCAGGGCGGAAAGGGCAACGAGGGCGTCACCGCCACCGTCAAGCAGGTTCCGAATTCCATCGGCTACGTCGAGTCGGCCTATGCCAAGCAGAACAAGCTTGCCTACGCCCTGATCGAGAACAAGGCCGGCAAGTTCCCGCAGCCCGACGACAAGGCCTTCCAGGCCGCCGCCGCCAGCGCCGACTGGAAGTCGACCCCCGGTTTCGGCATCGCCCTGACCAACCAGGCCGGTGACGACGCGTGGCCGATCACGGCCGCCACCTTCATCCTGGTCTACAAGGAGCCTGCGGACGCGGCCAAGGCCGCCGACGTGCTCAAGTTCTTTGATTGGGCCTACAAGAACGGCGACAAGCTCGCGTCCGAGCTCGATTACGTGCCGCTGCCCGACAACGTCGTCGGCCTGATCCACGAAGAGTGGAAGACCGTGAAGAAGGACGGCAAGCCCGTCTTCGCCGGAAACTGAGTGTCGAGAAGAGCCCTCTCCCGCTCGGGAGGGGGCTCTTCTTGAAGTGATCCGCTCGCCTCGCGCGCGACGGCGCGCTACACGCTCCCCAGCCGAAGAGCCTCCGCGGATGACCGCCTTGACCCAGACCCTCGCCGTCGACCGCCAGACCGCGGTGGCCCGTATCGCTCCGAGCAAGGGCGCCGACCGTCTCTTCCAGGGGGCCGCCTATGCCTCTGCCCTGCTCGTGCTCTTCGTGCTGGCCGGAATCCTCGGTTCGATCATCTACGGAGCGTGGCCGGCCTTCTCGGAATTCGGCTTCGGCTTCCTCACCTCCAGCGCCTGGAACATCGGCACCGAGCAGTTCGGCGCCCTGCCCGCCGTCATCGGTACGGTCGCGGCGGCGATGCTGGCGCTGATCATCGGCGTGCCGATCTCGCTCGGCATCGCGGTCTACCTCACACAACTCTGCCCGGGCTGGGCGCGCAAGCCGGTCGCCATGACCATCGAGCTGCTCGCCTCGGTGCCCAGCATCATCTACGGCATGTGGGGCCTGTTCGTCTTCGCCCCGCTCTTCGCCCGCTTCGTGCAGGTGCCGGTCTCGAACCTCGTCGAGGGCATGCCGATCCTCGGCACGATCCTCTATGCCCGCATCCCCTCCGGCGTCGGCGTGCTCACCGCCGGCATCATCCTCGCCATCATGATCGTGCCCTTCGTGGCCTCGATCACCCGCGACATGCTCGACCAGATCCCGACCGTCCTGCGCGAGAGCGCCTACGGCATCGGTTGCACCACCTGGGAGGTCGTGCGCCACGTGCTCGTGCCGCAGGCCTCGGTGTCGATCATCGGCGCGATCATGCTCGGCCTCGGCCGGGCGCTGGGCGAGACCATGGCGGTCACCTTCGTGATCGGCAATGCCAACCGCCTTTCCGCCTCGATCTTCGATCCGGGCTCGACCATCGCCTCGCGCATCGCCAACGAGTTCAATGAGGCGGATGGGCTCCAGCTCTCTTCGCTGATGGCGCTCGGCTGCCTGCTCTTCATCATCACCTTCTTCGTGCTGATCATCGCCCGCCTGCTGGTGCGGCGCGCCAAGGTCGCCTGAGCCGAGCGGCCCGAGCGACACCGTACGAGATTGCCCGAGCCCAAGGGACGCCGAACATGGACGCCAGCAACCCGATCGCGACGGCCGGACGCGCGCCGACGGCCAGCCGCGTGCGCCCCGGCCGGCGGATCGCCGACCGCGTGCTGATCCTTGCCAGCACGATCGCCACTCTGCTCGGTATCGTCGTTCTCGGCTCGATCCTGCTCATGCTGATCGTCGAGGGCGTGAAGGGCTTCTCGCCCTCCCTGTTCACGGCGCCGACGCCGGGCCCGGGATCCGAGGGCGGCGGCATCGCCAACGCCATCCTCGGCAGCCTCGTGATGACGTTCCTCGGCATCCTCATCGCCACCCCGATCGGGCTGATGGCCGGCACCTTCCTGGCCGAGTACGGCCGGACCTCGAAGCTCGCCGACATCATCCGCTTCCTCAACGACGTGCTGCTCTCGGCGCCGTCGATCCTGATCGGCCTCTTCGTCTACACGCTGATGGTCCGGCCGATGGGCACCTATTCCGGCTGGGCCGGCGCGGTGGCGCTCGCCATCATCGCCACCCCCGTCATCGTGCGCACCACCGAGGACATGCTGCGCCTCGTCCCCGGGCCGATGCGCGAGGCCGGAGCGGCGCTCGGCGCCCCCCGCTCCCTGGTCATCCGCGCGGTGACCTGGCGCGCGGCGAGTGCGGGCATCGTCACCGGCATCATCCTGGCTCTGGCCCGCATCGCCGGCGAGACCGCGCCGCTCCTGTTCACGGCCCTCAACAACAACAGCTGGTTCAACGCGAACCTGCTCGGAGGCGTGCCGAACCTGCCGGTGATGATCTACCAGTTCGCCCTCTCGCCCTATCCGAACTGGCAGAGCCTCGCCTGGTCGGGCGCGCTTCTCATCACCGTCACCATCCTCGCCCTGTCGGTGGTGGCCCGCTTCGTGATCAAGGACCAGCGGCCGCGCTGAGCCTGCTGGGACAGACCTCCTACCGACGAGAGATCCGATGAGCGCCTCCCCCGCGATCCGAAGCCAGTTCGAGGGCCGCAGCCCGGCCGACGTCAAGGCGCCTGTGCGCATCGCCGTCAAGGACCTCAACTTCTACTACGGCAGCTTCCACGGCCTGAAGGACATCAACCTCGATTTCCGCGACCGGCAGGTCACGGCGCTGATCGGGCCGTCCGGCTGCGGGAAGTCGACGCTGCTGCGCACCTTCAACCGCATCTACAGCCTCTATCCGGAGCAGCGCGCCGAGGGCGAGATCCTACTCGACGGGCAGAATGTCCTCGACTCCAAGGTCGACCTCAACGAGCTGCGCTCGCGGGTCGGCATGGTGTTCCAGAAGCCGACGCCCTTCCCGATGTCGATCTACGACAACGTCGCCTTCGGTCTGCGCCTCTACGAGAAGCTGCCCAAGTCCGAGCTGGACGGGCGCGTCGAGGAGTCGCTGCGCAAGGCGGCGCTCTGGGACGAGGTCAAGGACAAGATGAAGCAGCCGGGCACCGGCCTCTCCGGCGGCCAGCAGCAGCGTCTCTGCATCGCCCGCACCGTGGCGCAGCGCCCGGAGGTGATCCTGTTCGACGAGCCGACCTCGGCCCTCGATCCGATCTCCACCGGCCGCATCGAGGAACTGATCGAGCAGCTGCGTACCGAGTTCACGATCGTTATCGTGACCCACAACATGCAGCAGGCCGCGCGCATCTCGCAGTTTACGGCGTTCATGTATCTCGGCGAGCTGATCGAGTTCGACGCGACCACGAAGATCTTCATGAACCCGGCCAAGCGGCAGACCCAGGACTACATCACCGGCCGCTTCGGTTAAGCCCGGTCGCGACTGCATAGCCGTCGCGACCCACCCCGCGTCCTCGTTTCGACGCTCTCTCTGGCGCCGTACCGGTGTCCACCTCGACGGGAGAGCGCTCTCGTCCGACTGCCTGATCGGGAAATTCGCGACATGGCCGAGCACATCGTCTCCTCCTACGACACCGACCTCGAGAACCTGCGCCGCTCGATCGCCGAGATGGGTGGCGTGGCCGAGAAGATGATGACGGACGCCACGGAGGCGCTGGTGCGCCGAGATACGACCCTGGCCCAGGCCGTGATCGTCGCCGACAAGCGCCTCGACACGCTTCAGCGCGAGATCGAGGAGCGCTCCGTGCTCCTCATCGCCCGGCGCCAGCCGCTCGCCATCGACCTGCGCGAGACCATCTCCGGTATCCGCGTCTCGGGTGACTTGGAGCGGATCGGCGATCTCGCGAAGAACATCGCCAAGCGCGTCGTCGCGATCAGCGATCAGGCGCAGCCGCAGAAGATCGTGCTCGGCGTCCAGCACATGAGCGACCTCGTGCAGGAACAGCTCAAGGACGTGCTCGACGCCTATGCCAGCCGCGACGTGACCGCCGCTCGCGAGGTGTGGGAGCGCGACAGCGCCATCGACGCGCTTTACAATTCGCTGTTCCGCGAACTCCTGACTTACATGATGGAGGATCCGCGCAACATCTCGTTCTGCACGCACCTCCTGTTCTGCGCCAAGAATGTGGAGCGCATCGGCGACCACACCACCAACGTCGCCGAGACGATCGAGTACCTCGTGACCGGTGAGACGCCGGCCGGCGAGCGGCCCAAGAACGACGCTTCGAACTATGCGACGGTGACGCCCGGCGCCTGACGCCGAAAGGCGCTCGGGACGCGAGAGGCGTCCGACAGACGCTTCCGGCGGGTCACTTGAGGGACTCGGCCGGGCGCGAGTATGGAAAGACGGACGATGACGAGTGCGCGCATCCTGATCGTCGAGGACGAGGAATCGCTGACGACGCTGCTGCGCTACAACCTCGAGGCGGAAGGCTTCGCGGTCGATGTCGCGGTCCGCGGCGACGAGGCGGATCTGCGCCTGCACGAGATGACGCCCGATCTCGTCCTGCTCGACTGGATGGTGCCGGGGCTCTCGGGGATCGAGCTGTGCCGGCGCATCCGGGCGCGGCGCGAGACCGAGCGGCTGCCGGTCATCATGCTGACCGCACGGGGCGAGGAAGCCGACCGCGTCCGTGGCCTGTCGACGGGGGCCGACGACTATGTCGTCAAGCCATTCTCCGTGCCGGAACTGCTCGCGCGCGTGCGCGCCCTGCTGCGCCGCGCTAAGCCCGCCCACGTCGCCGACATGCTGGTGGCCGGAGATATCGAGCTCGACCGCGTCAGCCATCGCATCCGCCGCCAGGGCCGCGAGATCCATCTCGGGCCGACCGAATTCAAGCTGCTCGAATATCTGATGCAGAGCCCTGGCCGGGTTTTCTCCCGGGAGCAATTGCTCGACGGCGTCTGGGGCCACGACGTCTACATCGACGAGCGCACGGTCGACGTCCATGTCGGTCGCCTGCGCAAGGCGATCAACCGCCCACGCCAGAGCGACCCGATCCGCACCGTGCGCGGCTCGGGCTATTCATTCGACGAGATGTTTGCGGGAGCGGAGTGATCTGCGTCCGCTCGCTCGGAACGGGCACCCTTATTTCGCCCCGCGCGGGCGGCTCACCCGGATAATGTGGCCGGCGATGACCGATGAGGGCATCCGACGCCATCGCGGCGCGTCGCGCCTGAAGACGGCAACGCCTGCAGGCGGGCCAGCACGGCGCGACGACGGCCTCAAGGCCGTCGATCCGTCTCCCCGCGCGGGCCGATAAACAGTGGCGCGGTCCTCGCAGAAGCCGCGCCGACCTACGCGATCTCAGCGGAAGCCGGCGACGCGGCGGTCGCGCTTGCGCTCCGCCGCCGGCTGATAGGCGACTTGCGCATGCTGGGTGCAGTAGGGCAGACCCGTGATTGCCCGGGCGCCGCAGAAGCGGAATTCCGGTGAGGTCGGATCGCCCATCGGCCAGCGGCACATGGAGTCGCGCAGGTCCATGATGGTGACCCGCTCTGAGACGGCGAGCGCCACCGGCTCCGGTGCGGGCGCGGGCGGCAGCGGAAAGTCCGGTGCGGGACGGTGCGCCACGATTGCGGGCGGCTCGGGAAGCGTCGGCTCCTCGACCACCACCGACGCGATCTCGACTTCGGCGGCCAGATCATCCTTGCGCCGCCCCTGGGCCGAGGCCGGGCCGATCGGTTTGACGCGGCCGGCAAGACCCAAACGGTGGACCTTGCCGATGACGGCGTTACGGGAGACGCCGCCGATCTGGAGGGCGATCTGGCTGGCGCTCAAGCCATCATCCCACAAGCGACGAAGCAGCTCGACGCGTTCATCCGTCCAGCTCGGGACCGCTTCCGTCATTGCCCCCTCCACGTCGAAACGTCCTTTTGTACGCAAAACCGACCGACCGCGCGGCACCATAGCCGCGCGGAGCGACAGCAAACCTCGCCAGGACCCGCAATCCGGCCCTGCACATGTCGGTTAACAGACGCCAAAACTCCGGTTGGCGACGCTGTGGAGACTACAAGACAGCTCGGCCGCGGAGCAAGGGTCACCGTGTTTCAAAGGCCGGTTTCCACCGCCAATCCGACTTTCGCATCGATGGTCCGGACCCGCTTCGGCGCCGTCGCGATCCAGCCGGCAGAAATCCGTCAACGCATTGCGTAAAATTGCTCTTTTCCGGATGCTTCGATCGTCCGAGCGCTGCGGCGGCGGGCCTTTCGAGCGGCCGCAGAGGCCGTGAGAGCGCGCCGGTGCCTCCCTGGGCAGCCGCCGAAAAAGATTGTCGGGGCCGGGGTGATCACTATGTGTCGATCGTCATCTGCGGGCCCGACGCCTGTGGACAAGCACTCTTGAGCGGATTTGGGAGATCGCATGCGACTGCGCCTCGCGCCGGCCCTGTTCCTTCTCGCCGCCCTGCCCGGCTCCGCGCTCGCCGCGGGGCCGACCGCTCCGGTCCCGGATATGTCCGCGATCCGGCTGACCAATCATCGGGCGGTCTACGATCTGTCGCTGGCGCGCTCGACGGGCACGCGGGCGGTCGAGGGCGTCCGCGGGCGCATCGTCATCGATTTCTCGGGCGATGCCTGCCGCGGCTACACCATGCAGACGCGCCAAGTGACGATGATCGAATCCGGCGAGTCCGGTGACCGAACCTCCGATCTGCGCAGCACGACCTTCGAGAACGGCGACGGCAGGAATTTCCGCTTCCGCACCACGACCATCCTCAACAACGCACCGTCGCCGGCGGTGGACGGAACGGCCGAGGCGGCCGACGCCCTCAAGGTGAAGCTGAAGGAGCCCAAGCGCGACCAGTTCCAGACAGAGGGAACGGTGCTGTTCCCGATCCACCACATGATGCGCCTGATCGAGGCGGCCAAGGCGGGCGAGACCACCGTCGCGGCCAAGGTGTTCGACGGCTCCGACGACGGGCGCAAGGTCTACGACACGCTGGCGATCATTGGTCGCCCCAATGCGTCACCCGCCGCCGACACGGAGCGCGATAAGCCGCTGCGCGAGAGCGACCACGCCGGCATGCGGCGCTGGCCGGTCACACTGAGCTACTTCACCCCCGGCGAGGGCGAGCGCACGCCGATCTACACCCTCACCTTCGACCTCTACGAGGACGGGGTGAGCGGACGGCTGCACCTCGATTACGGGGACTTCGCCATCGACGGCAACCTGACGAGGCTCGACCTCGCCAAGGCCGATGCGAAGGCCGAGGCGGCCTGCCGGAAGTAGCACCCGGCCGCGCGGTAGGCGCGCCGGCGGACGCGGCCGACCACTCGATCGACTGGATCGAGCCGTCATCGACGGACGTTCTTGCTCCCTCAGTCCCGAGCGGCGACGGACGCATGTCGAGACAGGGCAGACCTGAGGCGGAGGCTGCGGCGCCTGCCTACGACGACCGCCGCCGTTCCGGTTCTCCGGTGAAGGCGAGACCGCGCTGGATCGCGGTGCTGCCGAATTTTTCGCGCAGCCGGTCGAGCGCCGCCTCCCGGCGGGCGACACGCTCGATGCCCTGGTCGGCGAGGTCGCCGCGGTCGGCGTGGATCGCGCCGCACAGATCGCTGCCGCCGATGCCGATCAGCCGGAAGGCGGTGCCGTCGCAGGCCGCCCGTAGCATCGGCTCGCCCGCGTGGAACAGCCGGTCCGCGAGCTGCGTCGGCTTGAGGCCGCCGCGGGTGCGGGTGCGCAGCCGGAACCGGGCATCCTTGAGCTTCAGCGTGACGCTGCCGGCGGCGAGCTCCGACCGCTTCAGCCGCGCCGAGACCTTCTCGCACAATCGCCACAGGATCGGCCGCAGATCCTCGAACCGGGCGAGATCGGTCGCGAAGGTCGTCTCAGCCGAGACACTCTTGGCCTCGCGGCTCGGACGCACTGGCCGCCGATCCCGGCCGGCCGCGAGGTCGATCAGGCGTGACGCCTCGCGGCCGAGCGCGGTCTGGAGCCGGGCCGGGTCGGCCCGCAACACGTCGCCGACGCGATAGATGTTGAGCGAGGCGAGGCGATTGCGGGCGCTCTCGCCGATGCCGGGCAGGATGCCGACGGGCTTGTCGGCGAGGAAGGCGGCGGCCTCCTCGCCGGCGATGATCGAGAAGCCGCGGGGCTTGTCGAGGTCGGAGGCGATCTTGGCCAGGAACTTGTTGGCGGACAGCCCGACCGACACGGTGATGCCGATCTCCGCTTCGACCCGCGCGGCGAAGCGGGCCAGCGTCAGCGCCGGGCTCGTGCCGTGCAGCCGCTCGGTGCCGGCGAGGTCGAGGAAGGCCTCGTCGATGGAGACGGGTTCGACCAGCGGCGTCAGCGCCAGCATCATCGCCCGCACCTCGCGCCCGACGCGGGCGTACTTCTCCATGTCGGGGCGCAGCACGGTGGCATCGGGGCAGCGCTTGAGCGCCTCGAACATCGGCATGGCCGAGCGCACGCCGGAGATTCGCGCGAGGTAGCAGGCGGTGGAGACGACGCCGCGGCGGCCCCCGCCGATGATGAGCGGCCTGTCCCCCAGGGAAGGGTCGTCACGCTTCTCGATCGCCGCGTAGAAGGCGTCGCAATCGACATGGGCGATGCTGAGGGCGTCGCGGGCCGGGTGGGCGAGCAGGCGCGGCGAGCCGCAGCCGCGGCAGCGCAGGGCGCCCTCGGCTTGCATCGTCAGGCAATCGCGGCAGAAGGGTCTCACATCGAAAACCTTGCCCGGCCTTCCGGGCTTTCGCGGGCGAGACAGGTTGTACGAATGTCCGGGGCCGCCGACCAGGGTTCTCCCGCGCGCCATCCCAAGCCGAATCACGATCGGTCTGCGGTCCGCGTCCTCGTGCTCGGCGGCACGACCGAGGCCAGCACGCTCGTCACTCGGCTCGCCGGCGAGACGGATTTCGCGGTGACGCTCTCGCTCGCCGGCCGCACCGCCGCGCCGCGGCCCGAGCCGGTGCCGATGCGTGTCGGCGGTTTCGGTGGTGCCGACGGGCTGGCCCGATGGATCGCCGAAAATGGCATCCGGGCGGTGATCGACGCGACCCATCCTTTCGCCGCTCGGATCTCGGCCAATGCGGCCGCGGCCTGCCGGGCCGGCGGCGTGCCGCTGCTCGCGGTACGCCGGCCGGCCTGGGAGCGGCAGCCCGGTGACGATTGGAGCGAGGTTCAAGACGTCCCGGCCTGCGTCGCGGCGCTCGGGCCCGCGCCGAGACGGGTGTTCCTCACCATCGGCCGGCAGGAAGTGTCCGCCTTCGCGCGCGCGCCGCAGCACGCCTACATCGTGCGCACCATCGAGCCGGTCGGTGACGCGCTGCCGGTGCCCAACCTCGTCGCGGTCAGTGCCCGCGGCCCCTTCACGCTGGAGGACGAGATCCGCCTCATGCGCGAGGCGGATATCGAGGTTTTGGTGACCAAGAATTCCGGCGGTGGGGCGACCTATCCGAAGATCGAGGCCGCGCGGCGGCTCGGTCTACCCGTCGTGATCGTCGCCCGCCCTGCCCTGCCGGAGGTTGCCGCCGTTCCCGATGCCGCGGGGGCGCTGCTCTGGCTCAAGTCCAGTCTACTCGGACAACGCCTCGACTAGAGCCGTATCCGACCTGATTGCATCAGGCCGGCGTCTCTCGCTCATTGTTTTGGCGCGCCTTCTTTCGACGAACCGGTGACCACTTCGTCGGAATGCGCTCTAGATCCGGCTCGACGCGGCCCGGCGCCGGTGCCATGGCAGCGTCATGCCCGCGCCTGACACGAGGAACCGCCGATGACCCGCGCCCTGATGATCCAGGGGACCGGGTCCGATGTCGGCAAGTCGCTGCTGGTGGCCGGCCTTGCCCGCGCCTTCACCCGGCGCGGCCTGACGGTGCGCCCGTTCAAGCCGCAGAACATGTCGAACAACGCCGCCGTCACTGCTGATGGCGGCGAGATCGGCCGGGCCCAGGCGTTGCAGGCCCGCGCCGCGCGGGTCGCGCCGTCCGTCCACATGAACCCGGTGCTGCTCAAGCCCCAGAGCGATGTCGGCGCGCAGGTGGTGGTGCAGGGGCGCATGATCGGCACCGCCAAGGCGCGCGAGTATCAGGCGTGGAAGCCGCGCCTGATGGCATCCGTGCTCGACAGCTTCGAGCGGTTGCGTTCGGAGGCCGACATCGTACTCGTGGAGGGCGCGGGCTCGCCGGCCGAGGTGAACCTTCGCAAGGGCGACATCGCCAATATGGGCTTCGCCCGCGCGACAGGGACGCCGGTGGTGCTCGTCGGCGACATCGACCGGGGCGGCGTCATCGCCAGCCTCGTCGGCACCCAGGCAGTGCTGGAGCCCGAGGATGCCGCGATGATCCGCGGCTTCATCGTCAACCGGTTCCGTGGCGACCCGACACTGTTCTCGGACGGCATGGCGCTGATCGCCGCGCGCACCGGCTGGTCCCCGTTCGGCCTCGTGCCGTTCTTTCCCGACGCCGCCCGCTTGCCGCCGGAGGACGCGGTCGCGCTCGATTCCGCGCAGGCCCGACGCGATGGCGGCGGACCGCTGATCGCGGTCCTGCGATTTCCCCACATCGCCAATTTCGACGACCTCGACCCCCTGCGGCAGGAGCCGGGCATCCGCGTCGTCTTCGTGCCTCCGGGCACGCCGGTCCCAACGGAGGCGGATCTCGTCGTGCTGCCGGGCTCGAAGACCACGATCGACGATCTCGACTGCCTCCGCGCGCAGGGTTGGGACATCGACATCCGGGCGCATCTGCGCCGCGGCCGGCGGGTGCTCGGGCTCTGCGGCGGTTACCAGATGCTCGGGCGCATCATCGCCGACCCGCAGGGCATCGAGGGCGCGCCGTGCGAGCGACCGGGCCTCGGACTGCTCGACGTCGAGACGGTGATGACGGACGCCAAGCGCCTCGTCGCCGTCACCGGCACGACGCTCGCCGATAGCGAACCGTTCTCCGGCTATGAAATGCATGTCGGCGACACGCACGGACCGGACACCGCCCGGCCCCTGTTGCGCTTTGCCGACGGCCGGGTCGACGGGGCGGTCTCGCGCGACGGGCTCGTCGCCGGGACCTATGTCCACGGCCTGTTCGCCGACGACCGCCAGCGCGCCGCCTGGCTCGCCCGGCTCGGCGCCGCGCCGGGCCTGACGCGCTACGAGGCCGGCATCGAAGAGGTGCTCGACCGGTTCGCCGATCACCTCGAAGCGCATCTCGACTGCGACGGGCTGCTGCGCCTGCGCTGAAGGCCGCCCATCCTGGAGCCTGTCACTCCCCGGGCATGAGCTTGACCGGCAGCTTGTAGGCGCGCGGCCCACCGTTCCGGAGGCTGTCGAACAGGACGAGCACCCGGTCCGGGCCGATCGCCGTCACGGCTTCCGGCTTGCCGGCGCGCTCGGCATCGTCGAGCTCGTCCAGCTCTCCGAGAAGCTGCGGATCGCCGCCCCTTGCCGGGTCGAACAGGAAGAGCTTGTAGGCGACCTTCGGCTGCTCCTGGGCCGGCCCGGTGAGCACCAGCAGGCGCCCGTCTTCGAGGACGGCAAGGTCGCGGATCCCGGCGTCCTTGCCGACCTTGATCGGGATCGTTCGCCGCTTTCCCTGATAGGGGCCGTGCCCCTCGGCGAACAGGGCATCGAGGTCGGCCTCGACGAGGAAGGCCTCCCCCGCGATCGAGGGCGCGCGAAGGCCGGCATAGAGCCGGTCCTTCACCACAGCGATCCCCTCGATGTTGAGGCCGTTCGCCTCGCTCAGGCTCTCGAGGAAGGATGCGCCGACCCGGTCCGCCCCCGCCAGCACTTCGCCGAGGCGATAGGTGGTCTCGACGGCGGCCTCAGGTCGGTCGTCGTCCTCCACATCGGGCTTGCCCTCGTCATCGACGCGGATGCGGGCAAGGATCATCGACGAGGTGTTGAGCGTGTCCTTCCTGCGGCCGCAGCCATGCGAGCCGACGGCGTAGAAATACGGTTTGGCGTAGGCGACACCCTCGCCGTCGAACTCCTTGAACTTGGCGGGGCCCTTGTCCGGGCATTGCTTGCCGGCGAACACCGTTCCGCGCGTCGCAGGGTCCGGTGCCTTGCCGATCAGATCGATCGTCTTTTTGGGATCGATGCTGCGGTCGTCGATCGTCAGGAACTGGGCCTTGCGCCCCTCGTCGTTGACGACGAGGCACCGCCGCTTGCCCGAAGCGCGCAGGATGCAAGCGATGCCGCTGACGTCGTAGGCCGCCGCTGCGTCCTCCTTCTTGCCCGAACCCCTCAGGTCTTCCTTGAAAGTATAGGGTTTGCCCTCGGGCTCCAGGATCATGTCCTTGGCTCGCGTTGCGGTCGGGCCAAATCCAACGAGTAGAGCAAGACAGATGCTGCTGGCGAGGCGCATGACCGCAATCTCCTGTCTATATCAGATGATCCGGGGTCGATATTTTGAGGTAATCAGTCTGCGAGCTGATTTTTTTTAGAAAACGTAGAGCCAAATTCCGGTTCCGGCAACGACGAGGGTGAATTGCAGCGCGCAGGCTGTCCGGTAGAGTTTCAGCGCCCGCACGATGTCGTCGGGGTCGGCCTCCGCCCGCCCGTCGCCCATCCAGGCATCCTCGACGCGGGTGGCGCCGTAGATGCGCGGACCGGCGAGCCGCAGGCCCAACGCCCCCGCCATCGCCGCCTCGGGCCAGCCGGCATTGGGCGAGCGGTGGCGGCCGGCGTCGCGGCGGATCGCCCGCCACGCGCCCGCCGCGGACACGTCCCGGCTCAGGGCAGCGGACACGACCAGCAGCAGGGCCGTCAGCCGCGAGGCCGGCAGGTTGACGAGGTCATCGAGGCGGGCGGAGGCCCAGCCGAACGCCTCGTAGCGCGGCGTGCGGTGGCCGATCATGCTGTCGGCGGTGTTGATGGCCTTGTAGAGTGCGCCGCCGGTGAGGCCACCGGCGCCGATCCAGAAGGCCGGCGCGACGATGCCGTCGGAGAAATTCTCGGCAAGGCTCTCGATCGCGGCGCGGCACACCGCCGCCTCGTCGAGACTGTCGGGATTGCGCCCGACGATCATCGAGACGGCCGCGCGACCGCCGGGAAGCCCCTCCGTCCGTAGGGCGGCGGAGACGCGCCGGACATGAACGAACAGGCTGCGCTGCGCCGGCAGGCTCGCGGCGAGCAAGGCCAGCAGCACCATGCCGAAGCCGTGGCCGGCGAGTGCGGCGAGCGCGGTCAGGGTGAGAGAGAAAGCGGCCGTGACCGTCAGCAGAAGCGCGAGCGCCAGGATGCCGCCGAGCCGGCGCGCGGCGCCGCCGCCCCGGTTCAGCCCGCGCTCCAGCGCGGCGATCAGCCGGCCGATCCAGGTGACAGGGTGGCCGAGCGCCCTGTAGAGGCGGTCGGGATAGCCCGCCAAGGCCTCGAGCAGCAGGGCCAGCGCCAGGACGCCGAGGGTGTCGGGCGGGTGGGTCAGGGCGATCCAGGGCATCGTTGGCAGGGTCGGTGCAGGGCGGGATGGACGGACGCGAGGTGCTGGAGGACGGTTCGACGGACGCCATCGCGCATGGCGGCGATCTCGACGCGGCCCGGAAACTGTTTCCGGCCGCACCCGAGCCGTGGCTCGACCTCTCGACCGGCATCAACCCGGTGCCCTATCCGCTGCCGCCCTTTGAAGCCAGTGTCCTTCACCGCTTGCCCTCCCCCGGCGACCTCGCGCGGCTCAAGGCCGCGGCGGCGGCGGCCTACGGCGCGCCGGGGCCGGACCATGTCGTCGCCGCGCCCGGCACGCAGATCCTGATCGAGACCCTGCCGCGGCTCTGCCCGCCCTCCCGCGTCGCGGTGGTCGGGCCGACCTATGCCGAGCACGCCGCCGCCTGGACCCGCTGCGGCCACGCGGTACGGATGGTGGACGATCCGGCCGAGGCCGAGGACGCCGAGGTTCTGGTCGCGGTGAGCCCCAACAATCCCGACGGGCGGGTCTTCGCTGCCGAAACGCTCCTGCGCACCGGCGGCCTCGTCGTGCTCGATCAGGCTTTCGCCGACCTCGAGACCGTGGAGACGGCATCGCCGCGGCCCGGCCTCGTGGTCCTGCGCTCCTTCGGCAAGACCTACGGGCTCGCCGGTCTTCGGCTCGGTTTCGCGCTCGCCGACGCGGCGTTGGCGCGGCGCATCGAAGCCGCGCTCGGTCCCTGGGCCGTCTCGGGTCCGGCGATCGCCGCGGGCCTCTCCGCGCTGCCGGACGCCGCGTGGCGCCGCGAGGCCGCCGCGGCGCGGGCGAAGGATGCGGCCCGTCTCGATCGCATGATCGCGCGCGCCGGCGGGCGCGTCGTCGGCGGTACGGCGCTGTTCCGCACGGCGGATTTTCCCGACGGGCCCGGCCTGTTCCGCGCTCTGGGCGAAGCGGGGATCTACGTGCGGCGCTTCTCAGGAGCGCCGCAGCGGCTGCGCTTCGGCCTGCCCCCCGACAAGGCGGCGTGGTGCCGCCTCTCGCGGGTGCTCAAATAGGCCGGGACCGGCCGCCGAGCCAGGACACCGCCAGGGCCGCGAGGGCGAAGGCGCCACCGACGGCGCAGACACCGGGCCAGCCGGCGAGGAGGAAGGCCCGCGAGCCGAGGAAGGCGCCGCTCGCCCCGCCGATGAAGACCGCGGTGAACAGCACGGTGTTGATCCGTCCGCGCGCCCCCGGCGCGAGGGCGTAGGCGCGGGTCTGATTGGCGATCAGCGCGCCGTTGATGCCGATATCGAGGAGCAGCACGCCCGCGGCGATGGCGACGAGTGACACCTGTCCGGCCAGAGCCAGCACGACGAAGGCCGCCGCGACCAGGATGCTGCCGACGATCACCACCGGCCGGGCGCCGCGCCGGTCGCTGTACCGGCCCGAATACGGGGCGATCAGCGCTCCGGCGACGCCGATCACGCCGAACAGGCCCGCGCCCGCCGCCGTCAGATCGAAGGGCGGCGCCTCGACGAGAAGTGCGAGCGTGGCCCAGAAGGCGTTGAAGCTTGCAAACAGCAGCGCCTGGGACAGGCTGGCGTTTCGCAGCACCGGCTGGCTGCGAACCAGATGCAGCAACGACAGCATCAGCGCGCGATAACGCAGGCGCCCCGCCGGTGCGCTGCGCGGAAGGGTGCGCAGCGCCACACCCGCCATCCCCAGCGCGAGGCCGGCCGCGGCGAAGAACACCGCGCGCCAGCCGAACTGCGCGCCGACGAAGCCGCTCGCGGTGCGGGCGAGCAGGATGCCGGAGAGCAGACCCGTCATTACGCCGCCGACGATCCGCCCCCGGCTGGCATCGGGCGCGAGTTCCGCGGCGAAGGGCACCGCCTGCTGCGCGGCGCAGGCGAGCACGCCGATGACGAGGCTCGCCACCGACAGCACCGCGAGATTGGGGCTGAGCGCGGCGGCGACCAGCGCGACCGCGAGACCGAGCAATTGCCACACGATGAGGTCGCGCCGCGGCAGCGCGTCGCCGAGTGGCACGAGAAACAGGATGCCGAGGCCATAGCCGACAAGGCTGGCGGTCGGCACGAGCAGGGCCGCCCGGTCGCCGAACTCGGCGACGAGGACCGCGAGCAGCGGCTGATTGTAGTAGATGTTGGCGACCGCGCCGCCCGCGATCAGCGTCAGTCCGATTCGCGTCGTCCGCGGGATGGCGCGTCCTCCGCCCGCGTCGCGGCTCATCGCTGCGGTGCCGGGCGCGCGGGGGAACGGACCGGCGGGGCGCTGAAGGGCGGAGCAGTCTGCATGGACCGCCCCATACGGCAGGCCGGAGCCGGAAAGCCAGCCCCTGCCGGAAGACCGACCCTGCGATTGCCGCGCGGCAGAGTGTCCGTTTCCGTTCAGGCGCGCGGTGGTAGCATCCCCTCCCTGCTACACCCATATGGTGGTCTGTACGGAAAAAGGCACAGCCTTTGCAGCGGCTTGGCCGGGCCGGCGGTTGCGGATGGACGCGCGATGGCGCACATCTTCTCCAAGCGCCTGGCGACCGCTTCAACACAAGGAGTCGTGTATGCCGAACTACCGCGTCCAATTCGCGAAGCAGATCCTCGGAGTGCCCTTCACGGTCGGTTTCGTGGAGATCTCCCGGGCCCGCGATCCGGAGCGTGCCCTCAGGGCGGCGGAGATCCGCTTCGCCCGCGCGCGCGGCGTGACGGATTGGCGCGAGCGGGCCGATACGGCGGATCTCGCACCGCATGCGGAGGCGGACCTCTGAGCGCCTGCCGGCCGCCAGGGGCGCGTCCCGACGCCTGACCCGCGGCGGGCTGGCATCGCCGGACGGGCTCGAAACGGGATTGTCATGCCGCGCATGTCTGGCGCCGACGCGGCCTAGGCCTTAGGTTCCGGCAACAGCCGAGCCTGCCACAGGTCGGCTCGACAGATCCAAGGGCTTGTTCGGTCATGGCGGCGATCTCGTTCCTCGGTGATCTCATCCAGACCATCAGCGACCGGGGTCGCGATCTCATCGGCTTAGCCCGCACCGACTTGGCTCGGACGGCGAGTCCGGCCGACCTCGCGCGGCTGTGCGAGGATCTGATCTCCCGCCGGGGCGAGGCCTCCGGGGTGGCGCTCGCCCGCCTGATCCTCGATCGTTACGCGGCCTTTCCCCTCGACGAACGGCTCGCCTTCCTCGAACTCATCGCCACCGAATTCGGGGCCGACCACGAGGCCGTCGATGCGGCCATCGCCGCCTACCGGGCCGACCCGACCCGGGCGCGCCTCGGCCTTCTGCACGAGGCCGCCGAACCCCGCTCCCAGGAGCTGATCCGGCGGCTCAACCTCGCCCGCGGCGGGACGCTGGCGCTGGTACGCATGCGCGAAGATCTGTTCGCCCTGCGCAAGCGCCTGAAGGATCGCGACGCCGCGCCCGACACGATCGACGCGGCGGTGAGCCTCGACAGCGATTTCGAGCACCTGTTCGCGTCGTGGTTCAACCGGGGCTTCCTGGTGCTGCGCCCGATCGATTGGTCGACGCCGGCCCATATCCTCGAGAAGATCATCCGCTACGAGGCGGTCCATGAGATCGCCGATTGGGAGGAGTTGCGCCGCCGCATTCAGCCGACGGACCGGCGCTGCTTCGCCTTCTTCCACCCGGCCCTGCTCGACGAGCCGCTGATCTTCGTCGAAGTGGCGCTCACCAACGCGATCGCGCCGGCGATCCAGCCGATCCTCGCCGACGGTCGCGAGCCGGTTCCGGCGCGCGCCGCCACGACCGCGATCTTCTACTCGATTTCGAACTGCCAGAAGGGCCTGGCCGGCGTCACCTTCGGCAACTTCCTGATCAAGCAGGTGGTCGAGGATCTGGCCCGTGAGATCCCCTCGCTGAAGACCTTCGTCACACTCTCGCCGGTGCCCGGTTTCCGCACCTGGCTCGACCGCGAGCGCGGCGCCGATGCGCCGCAGGGACTGACGCGGGAGGACGTGGAGACGCTTCGCCTGCTCGACACCGACGATTGGCGCAGCGACAAGGCGACGTGCGAGGCCGTGCGGCGCGCCATGCTGCCGGCGGCGGCCGCCTATTTCCTGCGCGCCAAGAACGAGAAGGGCCGCCCGCTCGATCCGGTCGCCCGCTTCCATCTCGGCAACGGCGCACGTCTCGAGCGGATGAACTTCTTGGGCGACACTTCGAAGAAGGGCCTGAAGCAGTCCTACGGGCTGATGGTGAACTACCTCTACGATCTCTCGGCCATCGAGAAGAACCACGAGACCTACGTCAATCTCGGCACGGTTGCGGCCTCCTCGGCGGTCAGCCGAGAACTGCGCTCCAACCTGCCGCCGCCGCGGGCGGTCGTGCTGGCCGAAGCGGGTTAGTCGGCGCCGCGAACCGCGCGTCCGGCACCGCTTTTTCGCTGCGGCGCGGGACCGATTCCGTCCTCGCACGTTCTCCTGACCGACGCCCGCCCGAAACTCCCAAGGTGGCGGGCAAGGGAAGAACAGGAGTTCCGCCATGGTTGATACGGATCGCGTCGTCGGAGCTGCGAAGGATTTCGGCGGCCGGGCGCAGGGCGCGGTGGGCGACGCACTGGGCTCCGACCGGGACTCGCTGGAGGGCCGCTATCGGGAGGCCGAGGGCCGGGCGCAGCGCCTCTACGGTCAGGCGAAGGATACGGTGCGCGACATCGCCGATGATGTCGGCGGCTATGCCGAGGACGCCTACGACCGCGTCAGCCGCCACGGCGGCACTTATCTGCGTGACGGGCGTGAGCGGGTCGAGACCCAGGTCGGCGAGAACCCGTTCCTCGCCCTGCTGATCGCCGGCGCGGTGGGCTACGGCCTCGCCCTGCTGCTGCATTCGCGCCGCTGAGCGAGCATCGGAGCGCGGCAGCCCGCCGCGCTCCGTGATCCGGCGGCGCTACTGCGCCGTCCAGCCGCCATCCATCGCGAGGTTGGCGCCGGTGATCTGGCTGGCGCCGTCCGAGCACAGGAACACGGCGAGCGCCGCGACCTGATCGACGGTGACGAATTCCTTGGTCGGCTGCGCCTTCAGCAGCACATCCTCGATCACCTGCTCCTTGGTCAGCCCGCGTGCCTTCATCGTGTCCGGGATCTGGCTCTCGACCAGCGGGGTCCAGACATAGCCCGGCGAGATGCAGTTGACGGTGATGCCATGGGTGGCGAGTTCGAGGGCGGCGGTCTTGGTGAGACCGACGATGCCGTGCTTGGCCGCGACATAGGCCGATTTGTAGGGCGAGGCGACCATCGAGTGCGCCGAGGCCGTGTTGATGACCCGGCCCCAGCCCTTCGCCTTCATGTGCGGCACGGCGGCGCGCAGGGTATGGAACGCGGAGGACAGGTTGAGCGCGATGATCTGGTCCCACTTCTCGACCGGAAATTCCTCGATCGGTGCGACGTACTGCACGCCCGCATTGTTCACGAGGATGTCGATGCTGCCGAAGCTGTCGACGGACAGCGTGATCAGACCGGCGATCTCATTGGGCTTCGTCAGATCGGCGGGAGAGTAGACCGCGCGGACGCCGAAATCCCCCTCGATCTTCGAGCGCGCCGCCTCGATCTCGTCGGGCTGGCCGAATCCGTTGAGAACGATATTCGCCCCCTCCTTCGCGAAGGCGCGGGCGACGGCGAGTCCGATGCCGCTGGTGGAGCCGGTGACGACGGCGCTCCTGCCTTTCAGGGTCATGGTCGGTCCTCCTGATGGGTGCCTGCGCTCAGGCGAGGTAGTCGTGGAGCACTTGCCCGAAGGGCAGCGTGAAGTCGACGATCATGTGCCGCGCCCCGATGATGCGGCGCACCGGAAGGTCCGCGACGCGGCAATTGACGTGCGGGATCAGGTCGAGCCGCCCCTCCCCGTCCCAGGCACCGTGGACGGTGATGTCCTCTAGGCGGTAGCCGACAAGTTGTGCGATCTTGGGTCGGCCGTCCACGTCGGGGATCAGCTTGAGATTGACGTTGAGCTTGGCCAGACCTTCCTTCACCCGTGGAAGCTCGCCGTTCAGGCTCTGGTGCTTGTACGTCATGGTGCCCATCGCGACCCGCTCCTCGTCGTAGTAGAGCGTGCCGGTCAGGGTATCCTTGCGCAATTCGAGCCGGGGCTGACCCCACTTCTTGGGAAAGCCCCAGATTTCGCGGCCGGCGGTGATCGGCGGCTCGTCGTCGAGATACATCTGGATCGAGAAGTTGCAGGGCTCCCCGAGATAGGTGGCGAGCGCCCCTGTGCCGCTCTCCTGGTAATCGCCGAAGCCCGAGGAATCGGGCATCTTCATCCATTCGTAGAAGACGAGATTGTCCGGGTGCGGTTCGAGCGGCTCGGGAAGCGCCCGGCGCAGGGCCTGCGGGTCGGTCTGGTAGGTGATGATCAGGTATTCGCGGCGCACGAAGCGGTAGGGCCCGCGCGGGTAGCTCGGGCTGAAGGGCGGCATCGACGAAGCCTGGAGGATGTCGTCGCGCGTCATGGTCTCGCTCTCCCCTGGGTTCCCTGGGTGAAGTCGGGCCGGCCGCCGGCCCTGCGCGCTCGGGGGCGGACCGCCCTCAATCGCGGGCGTCGCGGGTCAGATCGAAGACGGCCACGCCCGCATCCGTATGGGTCCGCTCGAGCCAGGCGCGGTGGCGCAGCGAGCGGCGCACGTCGTGGCGGCCCGCCGCCCAGTGCTCCAGCATCGTCGCGCGGGAGAACTCGTAATCCTTCGAGTTCCCCTCGTAGCTCCTGCGGCGATGCACGAGCTGAACCACGGTCAGGAAGTTCTCGTGCGCGAGCCGGCGCAGGAAGCTGACGTTTTCGTCGTCGGCGAGATCCGGCGGCAGCTTCTGCATCAGGTTGCGCAGGGCGAGCTTGGCCCGGCGGATCTCGATGTTCTTGTCGGTGTTGAGTCGGGTCCGGCTCGAGTAGCGGATGTCCTTCTCCCGTTCGGCGGCCTCGATCAGCGTGCGCGGCATCGGTCCCGAGGCGGCGAACAGATCGACTTGGAAGATCATCAGGTCGCGCTGGCGCTCTGTGTCGAGGACGTAGTCGAGCGGCGTGTTCGAGACGAGGCCGCCGTCCCAGTAGAATTCGCCGTCGATCTCCACCGGCGGGAAGCCCGGCGGCAGGGCGCCGGAGGCCATGATATGCTCGGGGACGATCTGTTCGCGGCGGTTGTCGAAATAGACGAAGTTCCCGGTCCGCACGTTGACCGCGCCGACGCTGAACCGGACCGGGCCGTGGTTCAGCCGGTCGAAATCGACGAGTCGCTCGAGCGTGCCCTTCAGTGCGGCGGTGTCGTAGAGGCTCAGCGCTTCGCGGGCGCCCGCCGGGTAGAACGCCGCCGGCGGCGTGCGCGGCGTGAAAAAGCCCGGCACGCCGAAGGCCGCGGCCCAGTTGGCGGAGAACTCGTTGAAGGCGGTTCGAGCCTGATCCCCCGGCATCCAGGGCGACCCGCTCACACCGGACGTCACCTGATCCCAGAAGCTGCGCAGCCGCTCGACCCGATGCTCGGGCGGATTTCCGGCAATCAGCGCGGCGTTGATGGCTCCGATCGAGATCCCGGCCACCCAATCGATCCCGAGGCCACCCTCGGCCAGCGCCTCGTAGACGCCAGCCTGATAGGAGCCCAGGGCTCCCCCGCCCTGGAGCACCAGCACCGAGGTTTCACCGGACGGGTAGAGATTGGCGTTCACGGAGGACTCGCTCTCCAGCTCGGCCGTAAGCCTGCCCTGGCCGGATGACGCGTGGAAGGCGGTGCCGTGACGGTTGCGTTACGCCTGTCAGTTGACACCGCCCGCGCACTTCCCCAACACCGCCCGGCCTGCGGCGACCGGTTGACCCGCTCACCGCTCCAAAAGGTTCTGGACCCACGATCGATGGCGGTGATGCGCTCCTATCTCGACTTCGAGAAGCCCGTGGCGGAACTCGAAGCGAAGCTCGAGGAACTCAAGGCCCTGGGGCAGCGCGACGGCGCGGTCTCGATCAGTGAGGAGGTCGGGCGGCTCGAGGGAAAGGCGGCCCAGGCGCTGGCCGAGATCTACGCAGCCCTGACGCCCTGGCAGAAGACGCAGGTCGCCCGTCATCCGCAGCGCCCGCATTTCGTCGATTACTGCGCCGGGCTGATCGAGGAGTTCACGCCGCTGGCCGGCGACCGCAGCTTCGGCGAGGACGAGGCGATCCTCGGCGGCTTCGGGCGCTTCCGCGGCCGCCCGGTCTGCGTGCTCGGCCAGGAGAAGGGCGCGACCACCGAGGCGCGCCTGCGGCACAATTTCGGCATGGCCCGGCCCGAGGGCTACCGCAAGGCGGTCCGCCTGATGGAGACCGCCGACCGCTTCGGCCTTCCGGTTCTCGCCTTCGTCGACACCGCGGGTGCCTTCCCCGGCATCGAGGCGGAGGAGCGCGGACAGGCCGAGGCCATCGCCCGCTCGACCGAGGCCTGCCTCGCCCTCGGTGTCCCGAACGTCGCCGTCGTCATCGGCGAGGGCGGCTCGGGCGGCGCCATTGCCATCGCCACCGCCAACACGGTGCTGATGCTGGAACACGCCATCTACAGCGTGATCTCGCCGGAGGGCGCCGCCTCGATCCTGTGGCGCGATCAGGGCCGCGCCCACGACGCCGCCACCGCCATGAAGATTACCGCGCAGGATCTGCTGCGGCTCGGCATCATCGATGCGATCGTTCCGGAGGCCACCGGCGGCGCCCACCGCGACCGTCAGGCCGCACTCGACGCCACCGGCGAGGCGATTGCCCGCTCACTGTCGGAGTTCGAGGGCCTCAGCCGCGACGAGATCCGTGACCGGCGCGCCCAGAAATTCCTCGAGATCGGCCGCAAGCTGTGACGCGCGGCCTCGGCGCGGGCCTGCTCGACGGCCTGCGCCGCCTCGGCCGGCGCGATACCCGCGAGCCGGGCCCCGTCAATCACATCTCGCTCGGCAGCCACTGCCACACCGCCCAGATCCTGAAGGGACTCGGTCTGCGGACCTGGTCGGCCCCGTTCGACTGGATCTTCTCCTCGCCGGGCATGGTGCGCGACTGTCTCGCCGACGATTTCACCGACCTGCTCGACCGGCGCCACTACGAGACCACGCCGCTTTCCGAGCGCCGTGCGCCCCATGAGACCCGCTGCCGCCATCTGCTCTACCGCGAGCGGCACGCGATTCCCTTCGTGTTCAACCACCACGATCCGGCGGCCAGCGACGAGGATTACCGCTTCCTGCAGGCCGGCGTGCGGCGGCTTCGCGCGGCGCTGGACCGGCCCGGCGCCCGCAACCGCTTCTACCTGATGACCGCTCTTCCGACCGACGCGGCGACGGTCCATTCCATCCGCGACGCGCTGGCGACGCGGGCGCGGGGCGCGGAGAACCACCTAACGGTGATTCAGCTTCACCAGGGTGAGCAGCGGGCCGCGAGCCCGGTCGAACGGGCGTCGCAACTCGACTGGCTCAGTGTCGAGGTCCGCTCGGCCTCCGTCGGCCTTCGCTTCGCCGATCCCGCCGATGACGCCTTCGTGAAGGCGTTGGTACGGGAGAGCGCGCGCGTTTCCGCGGAACCGTGACCGTCCTGCAACGCCTGTCCACAAAGTGGATGAACGCATTGCGGTAAGCTCCGGGTAAGCTTAGCGAGGCTATTGGGTTCGGGGAGTGACGTCCGCAAAAGGGCCGCAAGGTGCCCTGCGGGCAAGGACACGTAAGGACGGGTTCCCCATGGCTGTGCGTCCGTTTGTGGCGGCTGCTGCCGTTGCCCTGGCGATGACCCTTGGTGCCTGCCAGGACAGCGCCATGCTCGGAGGCGCCTCGACCCGTAGCCTGACCCCGATCCCGCCCCAGACGCTCGCGCTCATGCAGACCAAGGGCATGAGCCAGTCTGACCCGATCCTGATCCGCGCCTTCAAGAAGGAGGCGGAGATGGAGGTGTGGAAGCGCGGCTCGAACGGCCAGTACGCGCTGCTGAAGACCTTCCCGATCTGCCGTTGGTCGGGCCAGCTCGGCCCCAAGCTGAAGCAGGGCGACCGGCAGGCGCCGGAGGGCTTCTACACGATCACGCCGGGTCAGATGAACCCGAACTCCAGCTACTACCTGTCCTTCGACGTCGGCTACCCCAACGCCATCGACCGGGCCAAGGGCGGCACCGGCAACTATATCATGGTGCACGGCACCTGCTCGTCCTCGGGCTGCTTCGCGATGACCGACGCGTCGATGTCGGAGATCTACGCGATCGCCCGCGAGGCCTTCAGCGGCGGCCAGCGCGCCTTCCAGTTCCAGTCCTACCCGTTCCGGATGACGCCGGCGAACATCGCCAAGTTCCGCAACGACCCCAACGCGCCCTTCTGGAAGAACCTCAAGGAGGGCTCGGACTATTTCGAGACCCTCAAGGAGGAGCCGCGGGTCGCGGCCTGCGGCACCAAATATGTGTTCGGCGGCGCCGACGTCGCGGCGGGCAATTGTACGCCGCGGGTCGATCCGCTGGTGGCCGAGAAGCGCGATCGCGACAGCCACGAGGTGGCCGAGCTGATTGCCAAGGGCACGCCTGCCACCCGCGTCGTCTACGACGACGGCGGCCAGAACCCGGTCTTCCGTCCGCAGAAGCCCGAAGGGCCGACCTTCGCCAGCCTGATCGAGAACGAGAAGGACAAGGAGAAGGAGCTCGCCTACACCGCCAAGGAGTACGGCCGCTATCACCTCGGCGAGGTCAGCCGCCCGGAGAGCCTCGCACTCGGACCGAACGAGTTCGAGGTCGATGCCAAGGGCAAGCCCGTCCTCGTCGCGGCGGCCCCCGCCGATGCGCCCGGACCGACCAAGGCTGCGGCTGCCCGCAAGGCGCATGAGAAGCCGACGACGGTGGTGGCGGTGCAGGAGCCGGCCAAGGCGGGTGAGGCCAAGGTGGGTGATGCCAAGACGGGCTCCGCCAAATCGAACCGCATCGCGGTTGCCGATGCCGACGGCGATGTGAGCGCCTTCAGCAAGGTGCTCGCCAAGAAGCCGGGAACGATCGAGAAGCCGGGCACGGGCGAGAAGGCCGCCGAGGCGTCCAAGGCGAAGCCCGTGTCGAAGGAGACGGTGAAGGAGGCTGCCTCCACCAAATCCCACGCCGCCGTGACCACGACCGGCTCCGTCCGCAACTGATCGTCCGTGCTGGATCGAAGCGGAGACCGGACCGGCGCGTCCGAGCGGGTTCGGAGGGACATGGGAGCCGGAAGTGGTCGGCCGCCTTCGCCGGTCTGTCACACGAGGGTGCTCTAAGGCGTCGGGTACGAGCCGACGATCGGACAGAGCCCCATGCGCGACGACAGCCGCCTCCAACCCAGCGATTTCGAGGCGATCCGGCGCGAACTGGCCGACAGCTACGACGAGGAGCTGGAGCTCAGCTTCGACGAGGACCATGATGATGGCGACGCGCCGTCCCGACGCACCTATTTCCGCGAGTTGCTCCGGCTCCAGCACGAACTGATCCGCCTGCAGGATTGGGTGAAGACCGAGGGCCTGCGGGTCGTCGTGATCTTCGAGGGCCGCGATTCGGCCGGCAAGGGCGGCGTCATCAAGCGCATCACGCAGCGCCTCAATCCCCGCATCTGCCGCGTGGCGGCGCTGCCCGCTCCGAACGAGCGCGAGCGCTCGCAATGGTATTTCCAGCGCTACGTCGCCCACCTGCCGGCCGCGGGCGAGATCCTGTTGTTCGACCGCTCCTGGTACAACCGTGCCGGTGTCGAGCGGGTGATGGGCTTCTGCACCGAGGCCGAAGTCGAGGAATTCTTCCGCTCCGTGCCGGAATTCGAGCGCATGCTGGTGCGTTCCGGCATCCGGCTCGTGAAGTACTGGTTCTCGATCACCGACGCCGAGCAGGCCCTGCGCTTCCGGATGCGCATCGCCGATCCGCTGAAGCAGTGGAAGCTCTCGCCGATGGACGTCGAATCGCGCCGCCGCTGGGAGGATTACACCCGCGCCAAGGAGGATATGCTGGCGCGCACTCACATCCCCGAGGCGCCCTGGTGGGTGGTCGAGGCGGATAATAAGCGCCGTGCCCGCCTCAACTGCATCAGCCATCTGCTGGAGCAGATCCCCTACGGTGCCGTCGAACACCCGCCGGTGATGCTGCCAGACCGCGTGCGGCATGCCGACTACATCCGTGCGCCGATCGCGCCCTCGATGATCGTTCCGTCACGCTACTGATCCGCTCCCGAGCGCGCCGGACGATCGAGCCCATCGACAAAGCCGCGTGCATCGGGTACAGGCCCGGCCAACTCACAACAGGATGCCGAAATCCTGACGCCCGGACCTCACCGGACGGGCGCTAACGGCCGGAGCGTTTCCAATGAACATCATCGAGCAGCTCGAGCGGGAAGAGATTGCCCGCCTCGCCAAGACCATTCCGGATTTCGAGCCGGGCGACACGGTCATCGTCAACGTCCGCGTGAAGGAAGGCGAGCGTACCCGCGTCCAGGCCTACGAGGGCGTCTGCATCGCCCGCAACGGCGGCGGCCTCAACGAGAGCTTCACCGTCCGCAAGATCTCCTACGGCGAGGGCGTGGAGCGCGTCTTCCCCGTGCACTCCCCGATGATCGATTCGATCAAGGTGGCCCGCCGCGGTAAGGTCCGTCGCGCCAAGCTGTACTACCTGCGCGACCGTCGCGGTAAGTCGGCCCGTATCGTCGAGCGCAACGACCGTCCGGCCAAGGCCGAGAAGGCGCCCGCCGCTGCCGAGTGATCCTTTCGTGGAGTGGCTCCGGGGAGCCGCTTCCGCCAATATGCCCGTCCCGAGATGCTCGGGGCGGGCTTTTTTGTTGCCTGCACTGACCGTCATCGGCAGCGGGGCGGCCGAGGCGGCTCTTTGCGGCCCGCTGCCTGCCGGGTACGGACGCTGACGGTGATGCGCTCGCGGAATGAAAAAGGCCGCGGGCGACCCGTGCGATGGAGCGCACGGACACCACGCAGCCCGCAGAGGAGCGGTCTGGGATGACTTTAGCCCCGCCGCAGCGCCTCCAGCACCTTCCCGCCCGGACGGCCGGTGGCGGGCATGCCGAGCTGGCGCTCGACGTCCTTGATCGCCTCGCGGGTCTTGGAGCCGACCTTGCCGTCGGGCTCGCCGACATCGTAGCCGCGGGCGATCAGGCGGCTCTGGAGGTCGCGGCGCTCGGCGCGCGACAGCGGCGGGTCGTCCGTCGGCCAGTCGGCCTGGACGCCGGGGCGTCCGCGCAGGCGGTCCGACAGCACGGCGATGGCGAGCCCGTAGGATTCGGCGGCGTTGTAGGAGTAGATCGCGTCGAAGTTCTTCGTCACGAGGAAGGCCGGGCCGTTGATGCCGGCCGGCGCCAGGATGCCGGCGGGCCCCTCCCCCGTGAGCGGCTTGCCGTCGACCCGGGTGACGCCGAGCGAGGCCCAATGGCCGACGGCATGCTTGTTCTTGCGGCCGGCGGCGGCGGTGTTGAAGCCGCGCGGCAGCCGCACCTCGTAGCCCCAGGGCTGGGCATTCGACCACTTGGCGACGCGCAGGAAGTTGGCGGTGGAGGCGACGGCGTCGGCCACTGAATCGACGATGTCGCGCCGCCCGTCCCCGTCGCCGTCGACCGCGAGGCGCTGATAGGTGGTCGGCATGAACTGCGTCTGGCCGAAGGCGCCGGCCCAGGAGCCGGTGAGCCGCGAGGCCTCGATGTCCCCGCGCTCGATGATCTTGAGCGTCGCGATCAGCTCGGTGCGGAAGAACTCGCGGCGGCGGTGGCCGGAGCAGGCGAGCGTCGCCAGCGACTGCACCAGCGGCATCTTGCCGAGGTTCTTGCCGAAGTTCGACTCGACGCCCCACACGGCGGCGATGGTGTAGCGGTCGACGCCGTAGCGGGCCTCGGCGTTGGCGAGCGCCTGGGCGTGCTGGCGCATGGCCGCGCGCCCGTCCTCGACCCGCTCGTCGTCCACCAGCGCCGACATGTAGTCCCAGATCGGCGTCTTGAACTCGGGCTGGGCCTGGGACAGCTCGATCACCTTGTCGTCGTAGGCGATGTTGGCCGTCGCCGCCCGGAAGGTCTGGGCCGAGACGCCAGCGCCTGCGGCCTGCGCCTGGATGCCGGCGAGGCAGGATTGGAAGTCGGCACGGGCCGGGCCGGCGATGAGGCTGCCGGTCAGCGCGAGGCCGATGAGGCTGGCGCGGGTGGTTGGCGTCGGCATGGGTCGGCGCTCCGTCAGAGTTCGGGGATTCTCGCGTGTGATTCAGGCGACACGAGGGTTAATGAAGGATGAGGATCGGGGTGCGGCCGAGGGCGGCGTCGGCCGCGGCATTGACGCTGCCGGTGTTCTCGTCTAGGCACCCGCTCGTGTACGGGGCTCCGGTTTGGGGCCCCGTCGCATTTCATGCGCACCCGTGGGCGGTAACAGCCGCCCTGTCGCCCTCGCCGCTCCGGCGAAGAGGGAGAGGAGGGCGCGTTCCTCAAAAATTTGTTCCAGAGGAACAGCGATGTCAAAACGCGTCCAGGCGAAGCACAAGCTCGATCGCCGCATGGGCCAGAACATCTGGGGCCGCCCGAAGAGCCCCGTGAACCGCCGCGAATACGGCCCCGGCCAGCACGGCCAGCGCCGCAAGGGCAAGATGAGCGACTTCGGCACGCAGCTGCGCGCCAAGCAGAAGCTCAAGGGCTACTACGGCAACATCACCGAGAAGCAGTTCCGCCGCTACTACGCCGAGGCGATCCGCCTGCGCGGTGACTCCGGCGAGAACCTGATCGGCCTGCTCGAGCGCCGCCTCGACGCCGTGGTGTACCGTTCGAAGTTCGTCGCGACCCCGTTCGCCGCGCGCCAGTTCGTCAACCACGGGCACATCAAGGTCAACGGCCGCCGGGTCAACATCCCGAGCTACCAGGTCAAGGCCGGCGACGTGATCGAGGTGAAGGAAGCTTCCCGTCAGCTCGAGATCGTGGTCGTGGCCTCGCAGCTCGCCGAGCGCGACGTGCCGGACTACATTGAGGTCGATCATCAGAAGATGACCGCCCGCGTCACCCGGATCCCGGGCCTCTCCGAGGTGCCCTACCCGGTGCAGATGGAGCCGAACCTCGTCATCGAGTTCTACTCGCGCTGATTTTTCGAGATCCGTCTCGGACTGTGGAAGGGCCGCCCCTCGGGGCGGCCCTTTCTCGTTGGTGGTTCAGCCCGGAACGCCGCTGGCCAGCAGGAGGGTCAGGTCGGCCGCCGGCCGCTCCCGCGAGAGGCCGACCGCCTGCCCCGACCAGAGCGGCGAGAAATCGCCCGAGCCTTGCGCCTCGGCGGCCGTGCGCAGGGGCTGGAGCGCGACCGCGGCACCGGGGAAGGCCGGCGCGACCGCACTGATCGGCCCGAGTTCCCGCACTGCGCGGGTGAGCAGGCCGCGGGCGGGGCGGCCGGTGAGCACGTTGGTGAGGGCCGTGTCCTCGTCCCGGGCTGTGCTCAGGGCGGCGCGGTAGGGCGCGGAGAGGCCGGCCTCGGGGCAGCGCAGATAGGCGGTGCCGACCTGCACCGCGCTGGCGCCCAGGGCGAAGGCCGCCGCCACGCCGCGGGGATCACTGATGCCGCCCGCCGCGATCACCGGCACGTTCACCGCGTCGGCGATCTGCGGCACCAGGGCGATGGTGCCGACCTGCGAGGCCGCCGCGTCGGTGAGGAACATGCCGCGATGGCCGCCGGCCTCCGCCCCCTGCGCGATGACCGCATCGACGCCGCGCTCGGCGAGCCAGCGCGCCTCGCGCACGGTCGTGGCCGAGGACAGGATCAGGCAGCCCGCCTCCCGCACCCGCCGCAGCAGCGGCTCCGCCGGCAGGCCGAAATGGAAGCTGACGACGGCTGGGCGCAGCTCTTCCACCACCTCGGCCATCGCAGCATCGAAGGGTGCGCGGTTGGCCATCGCCACCGGCGCCGTCGGGTCAAGTCCGAACGCCGCGTAATATGGCGCGAGGGCGGCCCGCCACGCGGCCTCGCGCGCCGGATCGGGGGCGGGCGGCGCGTGGCAGAAGAAGTTCAGGTTGAACGGCCCATCCGTCACCGCCCGGATCGCGGCCACCTCGGCGCGGATCTGATCGGGTGTCAGCGCGGCGCAGCCGAGGGAGCCGAGCCCGCCGGCCGCGCTGACGGCGGCCGCGAGCGGCGCCTTCGGCCCGACCATCGGAGCCTGGATGATCGGATGCGCGATCCCGATCCGCCGGACGAAATCCGCCTCACCTGTCATGGCCGTCTCCTCACGCGCCCCGATGCGGGTGACGGGAGCAGGCCGGACGGGGCGCGGGGCCAGATCCCGGTCAGCGGAGGGATCGTCGCGGGGGCGGTACGTTACGCTCCCGGCGCCGCCGGATGCTCCACCGTCGCCGAAGCGGGCGCGCGCGCGGCCTCCTGCTTCAGGCGCTTGCGGTACTGCGCCGCGCCGAAGGGAATGCCCGCGAGATAGGCCACGCTCACCGCCGCCATCGCCTCGAACGGGAAGCTGATGACGAGGCCGAAGCCGACCACGACGACGAGGAAGATCGGCACCACGAGGTCGCGCGGCACGCGCTTGCCCCAGGTCTTGCCGGAGAAGGTCGGCACCGTGGAGACGACGAGGAGCGCGATGGCCAGGACGTAGACGAGGATCACCGGCCGACCCCAGGCGCTGAAATCCAGGCCGAGGAAGTGGAGGTAGAGCGGCAGCATCCCGGTGAGGGCGCCGGCCGGCGCCGGCATGCCGACGAAGTAGTCCTTCTTCCACTCCGGGCGGTTCGGGTCGTCGAGCATCGCGTTGAAGCGCGCAAGCCGCAGGCACATGGCGATGGCGAAGACGAGCGCCACGATCCAGCCGACGGATTTCAGGTTGTGCAGGGTGAAGCTGTAGAGGATCAGCGCCGGGGCGCAGCCGAAATTGACGAAGTCGGCCAGCGAATCGAGTTCGGCCCCGAAGCGCGAGGTGCCCTTGAGCAGGCGGGCCACGCGCCCGTCGATCCCGTCGAGCCCGGCCGCGACGATCACCGCGATCACCGCCGGCTCGAACCGGCCCTCGAAGGCGAGCCGGATCGCGGTCAGCCCGAGGCAGAGCGCGAGCAGGGTGATCATGTTGGGCGCGATCATCCGGAACGGCACCGGCCGGAACCGGCGCGGCCGATCGTTCGCGTCCGGCGCGAAGGGCGGGAACAGATCGTCCATGTCGTCCCTCGACTCGTCTCTCGACGTGTCTTTCGGCTCGTCGCTTCTCGGCATGTCGCCCTTCTGCAAAGAGATCAGATGCGGCGGAAAGCCCGCTCAGGCCCGCCGCCGAGATCGGCCAGCACGGTCTCGCCGGCCACGGCCTTCTGGCCGAGCCCGACCATCACGCGGGTGCCCACCGGCAGGTAGACATCGACCCGCGAGCCGAAGCGGATCAGGCCGAAGCGCTCGCCGACCTGCTTGGTGTCGCCCGCCGAGACGAAGCCGACGATGCGGCGCGCCACCAGCCCGGCGATCTGCACCACGCCGATGCGCACCGGCTGGCCGCGATGGGTCGTCTCCATGACGAGGCCGTTGCGCTCGTTGTCCTCGCTCGCCTTGTCGAGCTCGGCGTTGAGGAACAGGCCCGGCGTGTAGTGGATCTGGCCGATCTTGCCGGAGACCGGCACGCGGTTCACGTGGCAGTCGAACACGTTCATGAAGACCGAGATCCGCAGCATCGGCTCGTGCGAGAGGTCGAGCTCCGGCGGCGGCAGCACGGTCGAGATCAGGTTCACGCGCCCGTCGGCGGGCGAGACGACGAGGCCGTCGCCCACCGGCACCACGCGCTCGGGATCGCGGAAAAAGTAGCAGACCCAGAGGGTGAGGATCAGGAAGATCCAGCCGAAGAACTGCGAGAAGTAGCCGAGCACCACGGTCAGCACGATGCCGATCAGGATGAAGGGGTAGCCCTCCTTGTGGATCGGCACGAGCGTCCGGCGGATCGTCTCGATGAGGTCGGTCATGGGCTCCCGTTGGACTCCGGCGGGGCGAATCTGTCCCCGCCGGATGGCAGGGGGGCGCGGTTCCGTCAACCGGTGGTCAGGTCACCGTCTCCGGCTCCGGCCGGACGGCCTCGACCAGGGAGCGCTCGTCCTCGGCGCGCTTGAGCGCCTCGCGGGCCGCGTCCGCCTCGCGCTGGCGGTTCCACAGCGCGGCGTAGACCCCGCCGCGGGCGAGCAGGCCCGCATGGTCGCCCCGCTCGACGACCCGGCCCTGGTCGAGCACGAGGATCTCGTCGGCGTTGATCACCGTCGAGAGTCGGTGGGCGATGACCAGCGTGGTACGGCCCTGGCTGACCCGGTCGAGAGCCGCCTGGATCTCGCGCTCGGTGAAGGAATCGAGCGCCGAGGTCGCCTCGTCGAGGACGAGGATCGGCGGACCCTTCAGGATGGTGCGGGCGATCGCCACCCGCTGCTTCTCGCCGCCCGAGAGCTTCAGGCCGCGCTCGCCCACCGGCGTGTCGTAGCCCTCCGGCAGGCTCTCGATGAAGCGGTCGATCTGGGCGAGGCGGGCGGCCTCGCGCACCTCCGCCTCGCTGGCGTCCCAGCGGCCGTAGCGGATGTTGTAGCCGATGGTGTCGTTGAACAGCACCGTGTCCTGCGGGACCATGCCGATGGCCGCGCGCAGGGAATCCTGGCGGACGCTCGCGATGTCCTGGCCGTCGATGGTGATGCGCCCGGCATTCGGCTCGTAGAAGCGGAACAGGAGGCGCGAGAGCGTCGACTTGCCCGCCCCCGAGGGGCCGACGATGGCGACGGTGCGGCCCGCCGGCACCTCGAAGGAGACACCGCGCAGGATCGGCCGGTCCGGGTTGTAGGCGAAGCGCACGTCCTCGAAGCGCACGGTGCCCGCCTCCACCTTGAGCGCGGGCGCGCCGGGGCGATCGGCGATCTCGGGATCGCGCTGCAGGATCAGGAACATGTCGTCGATGTCGATCAGCGCCTGTTTGATCTCGCGGTAGATCATCCCCATGAAGTTGAGCGGGATCGAGAGCTGGACCAGCATGGTGTTGACGAGCACGAAGCCGCCGATCGTGGTGCGCCCGGCCATGATGTCGCGGGCGGCGAGCCACATCACCGCGGTCATGCCGAGGGTGAAGATCACCGCCTGGCCGGCGTTGAGCACCGCCAGCGAGACGTAGGTCTGGGTGGAGGCCTTCTCGTAGCGCTCCATCGAGGCGTCGTAGCGGGCGGTCTCGCGGGCCTCGGCGCCGAAATACTTCACCGTCTCGAAGTTGAGCAGCGAATCGACCGCCTTGGTGTTGGCCTCGGTGTCCGAGTTGTTCATCCGGCGGCGGATGCCGATGCGCCACTCGGTCGCCTTCCAGGTGAAGCCGAGATAGGCGGCGATCATGCTCGCCACGACCACGGAGTAGAGCCAGTCGAACTCGTAGGCGAGGATGCCGAGCACGAGCACCAGCTCGACGATGGTCGGCACCAGGGTCAGCACCATCAGGCGCGACAATTCCTCGATGCCGGAGCGGCCGCGCTCCAGCACGCGGGTCAGGCCGCCGGTCTTGCGCTCCAGATGGAAGCGCAGGGAGAGCCGGTGCATGTGTTCGAAGGTCTGGAGCGCGAGCTTGCGCACGGCGTGCATCGCCACCTTGGCGAAGAGCCCGTCGCGCACCTGCGTCAGCCCGGCCATGGCGATGCGCGACAGGCCGTAGAGGGCGATCAGCAGGAAGGGCGCCGAGACGAGCCCCGCCGGCACGGCGGCAGCGGCCCCCTTCTCGCCGATCGCCGCGACCAGCGCGTCGGTGGCCCATTTGAAGGTGAAGGGCATCACCATCGTCGCGGCCTTGGCGACGAAGAGCAGCCCGAAGGCGATGAACACCCGGCGCTGGAGATCGGCGCGGCCGTGGGGCCAGAGATAGGGCCAGAGCCGGCGATAGGTGGTCAGGAGGCCAGGACGTTCGAGGGGCGCGGACGCGCCCTCCCCCGCCGGCGCGGGTGCTTTTGCCATCGTGAGGTTCGGAAGGATCTCTCGGCGCGGGGCGGCCGTCGCGTGGCGCATATAGGCGCTCGCGCACGTTCGCGCACCCTCCCCCGCCGTTCGGCCGTCGCGTGGAAGCGATCACACCGGCTTCCGGCCGGTCTCGGTCGCCAGCGCTCGCCTTCGCGAAAGTCTCGGCTCCTTGGCTTACGCTGCGTTCGACCGCTTCGGCTCCGCCTCAGGATGACGCCCCGGGACGCCCTGCTGACCGCCTCGGGCGCATCCGGTCCCCCCGTCAGGTCCGGCGATCGGAAACGCTTCGCGCCGACGGCGTCTCCCGCGCGGGTGCGTCCTTCGGCAGCACGAACATCTGGCCCGGATAGATCCGATTCGGGTCGCGGATCTGATCCTGATTGGCGTCGTAGATCACGGTGTAGCGGTTGCCGCGGCCATAGGTGCGCCGGCTGATCTGCCACAGGCTGTCGCCGCGGGTGATCCGGGCGGTGTTGATCTCCGGCACGAACACGGCACCCGCCTCGGCCGGAGCCGCGGCACCGCCGGGAAGGCTCGGCGCGAGTGCGGTGGCCGCTCTGCGATCCGCACCCGGCGACGGCGCCGTGGCCCCCGAGGACGCGGCGAGCGACGGCGTGCCGGCTGTTGCGGGACGATCCGGCTCGCTGCGCGCGGTCCCCGCAGAAACGGACGGGGCAGCCGCAAGGCTCGGCGCGGGGGCAACCTCCGCCGTTCTGGCCTTCGGCGCCGGGCGGTTCGCTCCGGCTTGCTCCGGTGGCAGGGATTGCGGTTCGGCCGCCGCCCGCTCCCGGTCCGGAGCCGACGGTGCCCTGCCCGGCTTCGTCATCTCGGGCGAACCCGTATCCGCATACCGTGTCGGCGGCACGCTGTCGGGATAGGCGAAGGCGACTTCGGCGCGCGCCTTCACCTTGCCACCGGCCGGATCGACGGAATCGACGCGGATGCGGTAGGCCCCCGGCTTCACGCCCCGCCCGATCGTGAAGGCGACCCGCCCGTCGGCACCCGACTGACCGGAGGCCACCATGGTGTCGTTGAGATAAAGGCGCAGGCTGCTCCACGCCGTCGTCTGACCGGTGACGTGAAGGCGCCCGCCCTCCTGCGCATCCACGCTGACGATGCGCACGGCGCCCGGCACCGCGGCCTTGCCGGACGGCTTCTCCGCCTCGCGCGCCGGCTTGTTCGCGGCCCCGCCCGGCGCGGGCGCGGCTTGGCCGGGCGTTCCGGCAAGCGCGGTCGCGGGCGGCTTGCCACCGGCCTCGGGCGCGTCGGGCTGCGACAGCACCCGCGTCGGCGCGTCGGGCGCGCTCAGGGCGATCAGAGGCTTGGCATCGCGCTTTTCCGCCACCACGATCGTCACGTTCTCGCGGCCCGGCAGCGGCTTGCCGTCGGGGCCGGTGGCGGTCAGGGTGATCTCGCTCGTGCCCGGCGGCAGGTCCGGCGGGGTCAGCGCGAACTGACCCGCGGCGTCGGCCTGAGCGGTGGCGAAGGGTTTTCCATCGCGCAGAAGCTCGATGCGGCTGTTGGGCGCTGCGCGCCCGGCGACGACGCTCGCCCCATCCGGCTCGACCCGAACGATGTCGAAGCTCGGCGCTCCATCATCCGCGCGCGGCTTCGCGTCACCGGCCGGGGACGGCCCCTGCCCGACGCCCCCTTGCGATAGGGCGCCGAGGGCGGCATGAGGGGAGTCCGTCCTGGGTGCCTCGCCCGCACGGTCGCCGGTCTCCGCTCCGGCCGAAGGTTCTCCCGGCGTCGCCGGTGTTTCGGCAGAAGGATTGACCGCCGCGTTGCGCTTGAGAAGCTCCCCCGTCCCGAACAGCGCGACCACCATGGCGAAGCCGCCGAGCAGCCCCGCTACCGCGAGGACGATGCTTCGCCGCACCTCAGCCGTCATCGCCGCTCACTCCCGTACGCCTCGGGTTGCCGCGGGCCAGCACGATGCGCCGCCGATTGTCGACAACCCGTCTAAATCCGGTGACATATTAACGAACATGAGAAGAACACCAAAGCTCGAACGGGCGGGTACCCATTTTTCCCGCGTCAACTCAGCATTCTTTCGCTTGGACGGGTGCATGAAGCTCGGCCTGACCCCGTCCCGCCGTTGCCGCCGGGGAGACGCGTGATGGCGCAGCTCACCTCCGTCTGCGTCTATTGCGGCTCCGGCTTCGGCGGCGATCCGGCCTTTGCCGACGCGGCGCGCCGGCTCGGCACATCCCTCGCCCGTGCGGGGGTCAAGCTCGTCTATGGCGGCGGCAATGTCGGCCTCATGGGCACCGTCGCCGGCGCGACACTCGATGCGGGCGGCTACGTCACCGGCATCATTCCGGACTTCCTGAAATCGCGCGAGCGCATGCTCGACGCGGTGCAGGAGACCATCGTCGTCTCCGACATGCACACCCGCAAGCGGCTGATGTTCGACCGGGCCGACGCCTTCGTCGCCCTGCCCGGCGGCATCGGCACGCTGGAGGAACTGGTCGAGCAGCTCACCTGGGCCCAGCTCGGCCAGCACCGCAAGCCGATCCTGCTGCTTTCGGTGAACGGCTTCTGGGACCCGCTGATCACCCTGATCGACCACATGCGCACCCACGGCTTCATCCGCGAGGGCCTCGACCTGAACTACCTCGTCGGCGAGGATCCCGACCGCGTGGTGGAGACGCTGAGCGAGGTCCTAGCCCGGTTGGAGCCGGCGCCGCTGGCGGACGAACTGATCGAGAAGCGATTCTGATGACCGCCGTGACCGAGCCCGGACCGACCATCGCCGGCGAGCACCGGGGCGAGCACTACGCGAGCGTGCTGGCCAGGCTCTCCCGCAATGCCGCCGTGCGGCGGTACCTCGAGATCGGCGTCGCCTTCGGCGACATCTTCTCCGGCATCGCCTGCCGGCACGGCATCGCCGTCGATCCGGAATTCCGGCTCAAGACCAACATCGCGGCCAACAAGACCAAGGTCTCGCTGTTTCAGGTGATGAGCGACGTGTTCTTCGCCCACCTCGACCTGCGGCGCGACATCGGCGGCCGGATCGACCTCGCCTTTCTCGACGGCATGCACCTGTTCGAGTTCCTGCTGCGGGATTTCTTCAACACCGAAGCGATCTGCCGACGCGACTCGATCATCGTGATGCACGACTGTCTGCCGGTGGCCGAGCCGATGGCCGATCGCGACCCGATGCAGGCCGATATCCGCGCGCGCGGCACGCCTTTCGAGGGCTGGTGGACCGGCGACGTCTGGAAGGTGGTGCCGATCCTGAAGCGCTACCGGCCCGATCTCGACGTGATGCTGGTCGACGCCCCGCCCACCGGCCTCGTCATCGTCACCGGGCTCGACCCTTCCTCGCGCACACTCAAGACCAACTACGACGCGATCGTCGAGGAATTTTCGCGCTTGCCCAACACGGCGGAAGAGATCGCGCAGATCTATGCCGAGTATCCGCTCACCTCGACGGAGGAGGCCTTGCGCCGCCTCGGTGGGCGGTCCTACGCCCATGGCGGCGGGTGGCTGCAGCGATTGACGGGCTGACGCTTCAGCCCGCCACCGTCCAGGTGGTGGTGCCGTCCTTGTTGTCCTTCACGCTCACGCCCATCGCGGTGAGCGCGTCGCGCACCCGGTCGGAGGCGGCCCAGTCCTTGGCGGCGCGGGCCGCCTTGCGCTCGGCGATCAGCGCCTCGACCCTTGCCACGTCGATCCCCGCCGCGCCGACCCTTTCCGCCTCCCGCTGCGCCTTCGTCGTCGGAAGGAAGCCCATCAGCCCCGCGCCGGCCTTGAGTGCCCCCGGTTCGGCGCCGGCGAGCCGGTGCAGCTCGCCGATGGCGGCCGGCGTGTTCAGGTCGTCGCCCAGCGCCTCGACCACGCCTTCGGGCACCGCCGCGTCGGGCGCCGCCTCGCCGGCCGCCTCGTACCAGCGGTCGAGCATCCGGCTCGATTCCCCCAGGCCACGCAGGGTCCAGTCGATCGGCTGGCGGTAGTGGGTCTTGAGCATGTTGAGGCGCACGACTTCGCCCGGCCAATCGTCCAGCACCTGGCGGATGGTGATGAAGTTGCCGAGCGATTTCGACATCTTCTCCCCCTCGACCTGCAGGAAGCCGTTGTGGAGCCAGACATTGGCCATCACGTCGGTGCCGAAGCAGCAGCGCGACTGCGCGACCTCGTTCTCGTGGTGGGGAAAGATCAGGTCGATGCCGCCGGCGTGAATGTCGAAGGTCTCGCCCAGATGCTTCCACGACATCGCGGAGCACTCGATGTGCCAGCCGGGCCGGCCGGGCGCATCGATCCTGCAGGGGGACGGCCAGGAGGGCTCGCCCGCCTTCGAGGGCTTCCACAGCACGAAGTCGAGCGGTGAGCGCTTGTAGGGCGCCACCTCGACTCGGGCGCCGGCCTCCATCTCGTCGAGCGGGCGCTTCGAGAGCGCGCCGTAATCGGGCATGGAGGGCACGTCGAACAGCACGTGCCCTTCCGCTACGTAGGCGTGGCCGGCCGTAACCAGACCCTCGATCAGCCGGTGCATTTCGGCGATGTGGTCGGTCGCCCGCGGCTCGATGAATCGCGCCGGCTCGCCGGCCCGGTTCACGTCGTCGGCCATCAGCACACCGAGGTCGCGGATGTCACGGTGAAACTGCGCCAGCGTCCCGTCGGTGAGTTCGCGGATGGTGATGCCGCGCTCCAGCGCGCGGGCGTTGATCTTGTCGTCCACGTCCGTGACGTTGCGGGCGTAGGTGACGTGCGCCGGCCCGTAGAGGTGGCGCAGGAGCCGGAACAGCAGGTCGAAGACGATGATCGGCCGGGCGTTGCCGATATGCGCCGCATCGTAGACCGTCGGTCCGCAGGCATACATCCGCACCCGCGCCGGATCGATCGGAGCGAAGGCCGCCTTCTCGCGGGTCAGCGTGTTGTAGAGGCGCAACATCGGCGTCATCGACTGCGTTCCTGCCGGGCTCGCCCGGCCTCCCCTGCGGCGCTTGCCGCCCTCGTCGTTTGTCGTTGCGGCGCAGCACCTTCGGCGGGCCGCCCGGCGGAGTCCGTGCACGTCGCCGCCACGATGTCGCCCGAGCCGCCGCCGGCCGCTGTTGCGCCGCCGCGACGGTCGCCGCCCCGCGGTTGGGCTACCCCAAAACGGTGATGAATTCGAGAAGGGCGGCTGCCTCGCTGCTTCTCAAGCGGCCGTGACCGGATCCGGCAAGGATTTGTTTACCGCGCCGTCCGAACACTCCGAACTCGAACGAACCCGTTCACAAGGTTTTCACCATGCGCCGTCCGGCCGCCGCTCTGCTCGCCCTCGTTCTCGCCACCGCCGCCCTTCCGGCGAGCGCCGGCACGGAACCGGCCGCGCGCAAGCCCGTCGAAAAGACTTTCCTGATCCCTGCCGAGGACGGTTACGGCGTCGGCGAGTGCCTGAGCGGCGGCCCGAGCGAGTGCGGGCAGGTCGTCGCCAACGCGTGGTGCGAGTCGCAAGGCTTTGCCAGTGCTGCCAATTACGGTGTCGCCGCGCAGGACGAGTATACCGGTGCCATCGGCGACGCCGCTCCGGTGAAGAGCGCGCCGCGACCGCTGCGCATCACCTGCCAGGACTGAGGCCGGCCGGATTCAGCCACGGCCGCTCTACTTCACGAAATCTGCGCATTTCGGCGGCGGCTCAGTTCCCCACGGGGCGAGCGGCACGGCGGAGGTGGAGTTCTTGGGCGAACCCTGGATCACCCTGTCGGAATAGACCATGTAGATCAGCGTGTTGCGCCGGACGTCGCAGCCGCGGACGATCTGCATCGACTTGAAGATCAGCGAACGCCGCTCGCTGAACACCACCTCGCCCTGCTTGAACTTGTCCTTGAACTGGACCGGTCCGACCTGCCGGCAGGCGAGCGAGATGTCCGAGACATCCTCCGCCAAGCCGAGCGTGCCCTTGATGCCCCCCTTTTCGGGCTGCGTGTACCAGCAGGCGACGCCGGCCACCGACGGGTCGTCGATGCCGTAGACCACGAGCTTGTCGTTGGGCGTCAGCGGGCGCCAGACCGTCGACTTGTCGAAGATCCGATCGGGCTCCTGCGCCCGGGCCGGCACAGCCAGGGCGAAGCAAGAGACGACGCATGCGGCAAGGCAGGCCGCCGCTTGCCGGCCGCGATCCCCATTGGTGCCCGTGAGCCACATCATCGACGCAATCCCCTCAAAGCTTGGCCGCAGAGACATGGTGTCTCTGTCCCGAAAGGGCGAGGGGCTTTAACACATGTCGAAGATCGCTTGGGCCGCCGTGCGCGGCCCGGCATCCTCTCCGTGACCCCCGCGACCTCCTGCCCGAGATCCCCAGCATCCGCACCATGCCGATGATCGGACCGCAGTTTCGCCGCGTGCTCGCCCTCGCGCTCGCCGTACTCACCCTCGGCGGGGCGTCGCCGGCCGCGGCCGCACCCGATGTGTGGGCCTGCCAGCGCTACCGCACGGAACTCGCCAACCTCAACGCGAGCGCCTCGACCGCCTCCGCGCTGCAGAGCGAGGTCGCGCGCCTCGAGACCTACTACCGCAGCCTCAATTGCGAGGGCGGCAAGTTCCTGTTCTTCGACACGCGCCCCCCGCAATGCGGTGCCGTCGAAGCCCGGATCCGTTCGCTCAACGCGACCTATGGCGGGGGCGACGGCGAGGTGGTCGCCGCCCGCCGCCGGCAGCTCGTCGCGGCCGTGTCGAGCGCCTGCACCGGCCTGATCCCCGGTGAGGGGCAGGAGGGACAGACGGCCGGCAATCAGACCGCCCGCGGCGGCGCGCAGGTGATCTGCGTGAAGACCTGCGACGGGTCCTACTTCCCGATGGCCAACCTGCCCGACGGGCGCGGCGGGGCCGACGAGATGTGCCAGGCGCTCTGCCCCGGCACGGAAGCGGTGGCCTATTCGATGCCGCACGGCGACGAGGCTCTGAAATACGCTGCCACCATCAAGGGCAGCCGCGCCTACACCGCCCTGCCGGCGGCCTTCAAGTTCCGTAAGAGCTTCACTCCGGACTGCTCCTGCAAGCAGGAGGGCCAGAGTTGGGCGCAGTCGCTCGCCAAGGCCGAGAGCATGCTGGTGCGGCACAAGGGCGATATCTTCGTCACGCCGATGACGGCGGAGAAGCTTTCCCGAGCCCCGAAGGTGCGCCTGACCCTCGTCGGACGTGCCGACCGGACGGCGGCCAGCCTCGCCGCCGACGCGGCCAGCCGAGAGGGCGCGTCGGTGACGCCGTCGGCGAAGGAGGCCGCCGAGCAGACCGGCTCGACCGGCGAGAGCCGCAACGGCATCCGCATCATCGTCCCGAGCCTCCTTCCGCCTCCGTCGCTGACGCCCGCTCCGTAGTCCGCGACCACCAATCTCGGGCGGGCCCATCGACGGGAAGACCACAGAAGATCCCTTCGCCTCGACCAATCTTCGTTGCCCATCGGACTGGGAGAACGGGGAACCAATCCGGTCCGACTGTGTTCGGAACCGCCGATTGCATTTCACGAGGCTGTCTTCATGCGGATGACCCGCTCGCTGCTCCTGGCCGGCACGATGTTGCCGGCGCTCGTCCTGTCCGATCTCTCCCTGGCGCGGTCTCTCGGCGACAGTGGGCGGATCGAACTCGCACAGCGCGAGGATGCCGGCGAGGGTCCGCGCGGCGGCAAACGCGGACCCGGCGGGCCGGGTGGACCGGGGGGCGCCGGTCCGGCCGAGCGCGGCGGCGTGGAGCGCGGCGGACCGCCGGCGCGGGAGCGGCCGGATCGATCCGAGCGGCCGGAGCGGCCCGAGCCGCGCCAGGCGCCCGCGGCCCGCGAGCGGCCAGAGCCCGCCGAACGGCCGGCCCGTCCCGAGCGGCCGCCACCCCAGGAACGACAGGAGCGCCCGGATCGTCCCGAGCGCCAAGAGCGTCCCGAGCGCCAAGAGCGTCCCGAGCGCCAGGAGCGTCCCGAGCGTGCTCCGGCCCCCGCTCAGAGACCGGATCGGTCCGAGGAGCGCCCGACCCCGCCGGCATCCCGCGAGCGGACCCCGGATCGCGAGGCACCCGCGCGCCGCGAAGCCCCCGAGCGCGAGGCACCCGCCCGTCGCGACGCGCCGGATCGGCCGGATCGCGACGGCGCTGATCGTCCGGCGCGCCCGGCCGGCCGCGATCGTGACACCGAGCGCCCCGATGCCGCCCCGAACCAGCGCCGGGCCCCGGACGCGCCGACGCCGCCCGCTTCGGAGCGCCCGACGCGTCCGACGCCGCCGGCCGCACCGAGCCCGTCTCAGCCCGAGACCCCGCCGAACCAGCGGCCCGGCGTTCCAGGGCGCCCGGTGACGCCTAACGCGCAGCAGCCCACCCGTCCGGACCAGCCGACCCCGCCGACGGCAGCCCAGCCCGACGGCGCCCGCGAGGCGCCCGGCGGGCACACGCCGCCGAACCAGCAGCCGGGCGTTCCCGGCCGACCGGTCGCTCCGAACCAGCAGCCCGGCATTCCCGGCCGCCCGGTCCAGCCTCCGGGCACGCCGCCCGACGCCGCGGCGCCGAACCAGCCGGACAGCCGCTCGGATCAGCGCAGCCTCGATGATCGTCGCGATGGCGATCGGCGTGGTGACCGTTTCGATCGTCGTGACGGCGACCGGCGGGACGATCGCCGCGATGATGACCGGCGTTACGACGATCGGCGCGGCGAGCGCTTCGAGCGTCGCGACCGCTTCAACGTGCCCGGGACGCCCGCCTATATCCCCGGCGGCTTCCGCGACGATGATTATCGCGTGCGCGACTACGACACGATCCGCCGCGATCGCCGCGAGTACGACGTGGATGGCCGCACCTATTACCGCGAGCCCGGCCGCATCATCGTGCGCGACCGCGACACCACCTTCATCCGCCACGACGAGAACGAGCGTTTCCGTACCCTCTACGGCGAGCGCGGCTACCGCAGCGAGCGCCGCGGCGGCGAGATCTACAGCTATGTCGACAGCCCGGCAGGCGGCCAGATCATCACCGTCGTGGACGACGACGGCCGGCTGCTGCGCCGGTCCCGCCGCTACCGCGACGGGCGCGAGGTTGTCCTCATCAACAATGTCTACGGCGGCGCGCCGCGGCCGATCTACGAGGACGTGGTTGAACTGCCGCCGCCGGATATCCGCATCCCGCGCGACCGCTACGTCGTCGATTACGATCAGGCCGACGAGCGCACCGTCTACGAGGCGCTCTCCGCCCCGCCGGTGCAGAAGCTCGATCGGCGCTACACCCTGGATCAGGTGCGCTACAGCCCGCAGCTGCGGGCGCGCATGCCTTCGGTGGATATCAATACGATCACCTTCGACACCGGCTCCTTCACGGTCACGCCGGATCAGGCCAAGCGCCTGTCGACCATCGCCGAGGCGATCAACCGGACGATCAAGGACAATCCGCAGGAGGTCTTCCTGATCGAGGGCTACACCGATGCCGTCGGGTCGGACATCGACAACCTCTCGCTCTCCGACCGCCGGGCGCAGTCGGTCGCCGCGGTGCTGACGCAGAACTTCCAGGTGCCGCCGGAGAACCTCACCACGCAGGGCTACGGCGAGCAGTACCTGAAGGTGAACACGCAGGAGGCCAACCGCGAGAACCGTCGCGTCACCGTCCGCCGGATCACCCCGCTGCTCCAGCAGCAGGCTGAAGGGCAACAGCCCCCGGCGCCGCGTTAACCGAAGCCCTTGACCCTCCCCCCGCTGCGGCGCAGTGGGGGGACGTTACGCGTGGGCTTGAGAGCACGGGACGGCGATGGCGGACGACAGCGACCGGTTCATCGAGGCCGGGACGCCGACCTTCCGCCGGGCGACGCTCGCCCTGTTCGCGGCGGGCTTCTCCACCTTCGCCGTGCTCTATGGCGTCCAGCCGCTGTTGCCGGTCTTCCACGACACCTTCGCGGTCTCGCCGGCCGAGAGCAGCCTCGCGCTGTCGCTGCCCTGCGCCACGCTGGCGGTCTCGCTGCTGATCGTCAGCCCGCTCTCCGAGGTCTGGGGGCGCAAGCGGGTGATGGCGGCCTCGCTCTTCGCCTCGGCCCTGCTCACCATCGGCGCCGTGCTGATGCCGAGCTGGCACGGTTTCCTCGTGCTGCGGGCGCTGACGGGTATCGCCGCGAGCGGCCTGCCCGCCGTCGCCATGGCCTATCTCAGCGAGGAGATGCACGGGCGCGCCATCGGCCTGTCGATGGGGCTCCTCATCGGCGGCAACGCGCTCGGCGGCATGGTCGGGCGGCTGCTCGCGGGCGTCATCGCCGACCACGCCTCCTGGCGCTGGGGCCTCGGCGTGATCGGCGTGCTGGCGCTGTTCGCGGCGCTGGCCTTCCAGTTCGCGTTGCCGGCCTCGCGCCACTTCCTGGCCCACCGGATGCGCTGGCGCGAGGTGCCCGGCACCTTCAGTCACCATTTCCGCGACGCCGGGCTGCCCTGGCTGTTTCTCGAACCGTTCCTGCTGATGGGCGGCTTCGTCTGCGTCTACAACTACATCGGCTTCCGCCTGCTCGATCCGCCCTTCTCGTTGAGCCAGACGGCGATCGGCCTGATCTTCATCGTCTATCTCGCGGGCACCGCGAGCTCGGCCATCACCGGCCACGTCGCCGGGGTGCTGGGGCGGCGCAAGGTCCTGTGGCTGGCGATCCTGCTCGGGATCGGCGGTATCGCCCTGACGCTCGCCGACAATCTCGTCCTCATCATCGCCGGCATCGTCGTCGTCACGGTCAGCTTCTTCGGCGCGCACTCGGTCGCGTCGAGCTGGGTCGGGCGTCGGGCCTCGACCGACCGCGCGCAGGCCTCGGCGGTCTATCTCTGCATGTACTATCTCGGCTCGTCCCTGCTCGGCACGGCGGGCGGCTGGTTCTTCCTGCATTTCGGCTGGCCGGGAGTGGCGGGCTTCTTCGGCAGCCTCTACGTGGCGGCGCTCCTCATCGCCCTGCGGCTGACGCGTCTCGCGCCGCTTCCGCCCGCCGGCGGCTGAAGGGTGCGGTGAACCTGCCGGCCCACCGCGGTTGAAGTGCGGGCGGTGTGCTCGCTATCCTGCCGACAGCGAGGGAGAGCCCGGCATGCCCAACGTCAGCACCTGCCTCTGGTTCGGCAAGGACGCGGAGGCGGCCGTCCGCCTCTACGTCTCGCTCGTGCCCGATTCGCGCATCGACCACGTCCAGCGCGCGCCGGGTTCCTGGCCGGGCGGCGAGGCCGGCGAGCCGATCCTGATCGTCTTCACCCTGGGAGGGCAGACCTTCCAGGCCCTGAACGGCGGCACGCCGGCCGATTACGGTACCGCCGCGTCGATCTCGGTCACCTGCCGGGATCAGGCCGAGGTCGACCGCCTGTGGTCGGCGCTGACCGCCGAGGGCGGCGCGGAGATCGCCTGCGGCTGGCTGCGGGACCGATGGGGCGTACCCTGGCAGATCGTGCCGGAGATGCTCCCGCGCCTCCTCGCCGATCCCGATCCGGGCGTGGCCGGGCGCGTCTTCACCGCCATGCAGGGCATGGTGAAGCTCGATATCGCGGCGCTCGAACGCGCCGCCGAGGCAGGAGCGTCGCCATGACCGCAGCGCCGAGCCACGACGCCCACACGGAGAGCCAGTTCGGCCGACGCGCCGCCGACTACGTCGCGAGCGCCGTCCACGCTGCCGGAGAGGATCTCGCGGCCCTGGCCCGCTTCGGTTCCCTCCCCCACGCGGCCGTGCTCGATCTCGGCTGCGGCGGCGGCCACGTCACCTACGCGGTGGCCCCCCATGTCCGCGCCGTGACCGCCCTCGACCTGTCGCAGGCCATGCTCGACGCCGTCTCGGGAGAGGCCCAGCGGCGCGGATTGACGAATGTCGTCACCCGCCAGGCCAGTGTCGAGGCGTTGCCCTTCGCGGATGCGAGTTTCGAGTGCGTCCTCTCGCGCTACAGCGCCCATCATTGGGGCGATGTGCCCGCCGCCCTGCGGGAGGCGCACCGGGTGCTCGCGCCGGGCGGGCGCCTCGGTATCGTCGATGTCGTGCATCCGGGCTCGGCCCTCCTCGACACCCATCTTCAGGTCTGGGAGTTGCTGCGCGACCCGTCCCACGTGCGCGATTACGGCGAGGCGGAGTGGCGCCGGATGCTGGCGGAGGCCGGGTTCGTGCCGGGCGCCGTCCAGCGCTGGCGCGTGCGCATGGATTTTCCATCGTGGGTCGCGCGCATGGGCACGCCGGAGCCGAGCGTCGCGATGATCCGGGCGCTCCAGGCGGAGGCGCCCGAGCCAGTCCGGTCGCATTTCGCCATCGAGGACGACGGCAGCTTCACCCTCGACGTGATGATGATCGAAGCCGAGCCCGACGGGGTTCTCGATTAGGCCGGGTCCCCACCGAGCCGTCGCAGCGCCCGCTCCCGTCCGATGAGCGGGAGAAGCGTCGAGAGGTCCGGTCCGTGATCGAGACCGGTCAGGGCGAGGCGAAGCGGCATGAACAGGGCGCGGCCCTTGGCGCCGGTCTCGGCCTTCACCGCGTCGGTCCAGGCCTTCCACGTGCCGGCGTCGAACGGGGCGTCCGGCAGCAGGCGGGCGGCTTTGGCGATGAAATCGGGCTCGGCGATCACCGGCGTGACCGGACCCGCCACCACGCGCCACCAATCGCCGGCCTCGGAGACGCGGCCGAGATTGGCGCGCACCGCCGGCCAGAAAGCCTCGGCCTGCTCCACCGGCACGCCCAGGGCGGTAAGCCGCTCGCGCACCGCGTCGAGCGGCATCTCGTGGACGAGGCGCGCATTCATCCCGTCGAGTTCGGCCGGGTCGAACCGGGCCGGCGCCCGCGACAGGTGGGCGAGATCGACGAGGCCCGCCAACTCGTCGAGGGAAGCGATCGGGCGCACGGCCTCGGCCGAGCCGGTCAGCACCGCGAGCGAGCGCACCGCCGCGGGCTCGTAGCCGGCCGCGCGCAGGGAGCGCAGGGACAGGTGTCCGAGGCGCTTCGACAGCCCCTCCCCATCCGCCGTCGTCAGCAGGTTGTGGTGGCCGAAGACGGGCACGGCGGCGCCGAGCGCCTCGAAGAGCTGCACCTGCACGCCGGTATTCGTGACGTGATCCTCGCCGCGGATCACATGGGTGACGCCGACCTCCGCGTCGTCCACCACCGAGGGCAGCGTGTAGAGGTAGCTGCCGTCGGCGCGCACCAGAACGGGGTCGGAGAGCGAGGCGCAATCGACGTGGCTCTCGCCGCGGACGAGGTCATTCCAGGCGACGACGCGGTGATCGAGCTTGAATCGCCAGTGCGGGCGGCGGCCTTCGGCCTCGAGGGCGGTGCGGTCCGCATCGGTCAGGGCGAGCGCCGCGCGGTCGTAGATCGGCGGGAGGCCGCGGCCGAGCTGGCGCTTGCGCCGCCGCTCCAGCTCCTCCGGCGTCTCGTAGCAGGGATAGAGCCGCCCCGCCGCCTTCAGCCGCTCGGCCGCCGTGTCGTAGAGGGCGGTGCGATCGCTCTGACGGAAGAACAGGTCCGGCTCGATGCCGAGCCAGCCGAGATCCTCGGCCACGGCGGTCGCGAACTCCTCCGTCGAGCGCTCCCGGTCGGTGTCGTCGAGACGCAGCAGGAAGCGACCGGCCTCGCGACGCGCGAACAGGGCATTCAGCAGCGCCGGCCGGGCATTGCCGATATGCAGGAAGCCGGTCGGCGAGGGAGCGAAGCGGACGAGGGGAGCGGTGGCCATGACGCCGCCTTACCCAATTTTCGTGGGTCTCGCACTGTCCGCGCGCCGTCGCGGGCTCAGTTCCTCCCCTCGGCGCCGGGCCCCGTCCGGTCGGAACTGCCGAAGATCCGCTCGCGCAGCGACGCGACCCAGAGTGGCTGGCCCTCGCGACCATCGCCGACGACGACGGTCGCCGTCATGCCCGCCACCAGGGTCACCTCCGGCGGCACGTGGTCGATGCGGATGCGCACGGGCACCCGTTGGGCGAGCCGCACCCAGGTATAGACCGGATCGACGTTCGGCAGCCCTTGCGTGCTCGTGGCGGCATTGGCGGTCGAGATGCCCAGCGTCAGGCTCTCCACCGTGCCGCGCAGGGGCTCGCCGTACCCCATCAGTGCCATCTCGGCGGGTGCGCCGACGCGGATATGGGCCATCTTCGTCTCTTCGAAGTAGCCGTCGATCCAGAAGGAATCGGTGTCGATGACCCGGATGTTGGCCGTGCCGGTCTGGGCGTAGTCACCGACCCTCAGCAGCAGGTTGGTGACCCGCCCATTGACGGTCGATCGCACCTGCGTGCGCTCCAGATTCTTCCGGGCCTGCGAGAGCTGCGACCTGGCGGTCTCCAGCGCCGCCTCGGCGATCTTGGCGGTGCCGGCATATTGCTGCTTCTCCTCGACCGAGGTCGAGACGGTGGAGAGCGCGGCGCGCCGGGCCGATTGTGCCTCCTTCACCGAGAGGTCGGCCTCGCGGTTCTTGATCGCGGCCTCGGCCGAGACCACCGCCTCCTGGTAGTCGAACGGATCGATGACGTAGAGGACGTCCCCCTTCTTCACCTCTTGATTGTCGGCGACCCGCAGCTCGACGATGGTGCCGGCCACCTGCGGCGCGATGTTGACCACCTGCACGCGCACCCGTCCGTCGCGGGTCCAGGGGGCGGTCACGTAAAACTGCCAGACCACGTATGCGGCCCCGGCGGCGAAGGCGAGGACGAGGCCGGTGGCGGCGAGCCGCAGCAGGCGGCTCCAGCGCCGACGCCGTCCGGATGCCGGCTTCGTACCCGCCTGCCGTCCGGAACGCGGCTCGTCGGAGGCGGCCTCGTTGGACGTCGTCAGGTGCCGGTCGTCGGCCGGTGCGTCGTCGTCGCGCTTCACAGCAGCACCACCACGAGCGCCAGCAGGCAGACATAGATGCCGGCTTCCGCCAGCGGCGCGTTGGCGACGTAGCGTCCGAACCGAATCTTGCGGAACACGACCCGCAGCCCCACGAGCAGCGTGAAGGCGATCAGCGCGTAGGCGATGAAGGGCGAGACCAAAATCCCGCCGATGGTGAGGTCGTGCTGCATCTGCGTCGTCAGGAACTGGGGAGGGAAAGGCGCCGGAAGAAGCGTCCGTGCCGCCTGATAACGCGCGAGGCGGTGGCAAGGTCTGTCACGGCGCGGGCGAGCCGCAGGCGCACCGGACGATCCTGTTGCCTTGCCTCGCCGATCAGGGCGATCGCCGCGCGGTCGAGCTCCGCGGAGCAGGCGGAGGCGAGCGCCGCCCGCGCCTCACCGATCAGAGGAGCGAGGCGGCGGATCGCGCTCAGGTCGCGCAGTTGGGCGTGGGCGCGCGCGGCGGCGGCTTCCAACTGCGCCACGGCGAAGGCGTGGTGCAGGCTCGTCCGGCGTACCGCGCCGCTGCCCGAATTCCAGGCCGAGAACTGGAACAGTCGGTCGGCATTGAGGCTGGTACGGGTGGTGGCGTCGCCCCCCTCCCCCGCCAATGCCTCGGCCAGGTCGCGGCGGGCTTCCTCGAGGGCAAAGGCGCGGTGCTGCGAGGCCGAAATCGGCAGGACGAGGCGAATCGTCAGGAACAGGATCACGGCGGCGGCAACGACCAGCAGCGCGTTCAGGAGGAAGGTCTGCGGATCGTAGGATTGCGGGTTCTCCGGCGCCATCAGCGCCGGCGTGAACACGAGGGTGATGAAGCCGATGGTGAAGCTCGGCGGGTGGAGCGAGACGAGACAGCCGAAGAAGACCACGGGCGCCATGGCGATCGCGAGGAGCGGGAAGCCCTGGTTTCCGTTGAGCATCACGAACAGGACGAACCCGGCGCAGAGTGCGGCGAGCGGCATCCCGATCAGCACCCCTTGCGCGAATTTGCGCGGGTCGGGCGTCACCGAGGACAGGGAACAGGTCGCCGCCACTTGTACCAGGGCGAAGGAGGATTGCGGCAGCCCGAGCAGGATGAAGAGCCCTGCCGCGAGGCCAAAAGCGATCATCACGCGCAGCGCCGCCCGCAGCGCGACTTGGAAGTCGCGATGAGTCGGCAGGGCGATGTCGCGCAGCGGCTGGTGGCCGTCCGCGAGAGCGCGCACGCCGTCCTCGGCGAAGGTCGCGGCATTGACGACATCGAGCGCGCGTTGGACCACCACGATCTCGTCCAGGGAGGCGCCCGGATCGCGCATCGCCTCGTCTAAGCGGTCACGCAGCCTGTCACCGTCGCGGGCGAGCGCCTCGGCGCGGGGCCCGTCGCCTTCCGCGACCGAGCCCAGGGCGAGCGCCTGTGCCTCCCGCGCCCGCGATCCGGGTCCGTCGATCCGCGCCATCGCTGCCGCCAGCGCCCGGCTGGCCGCGGCAAGGACGTAGAGCGCGGCGATGGCGCTGCGGGCGCCCGCGGCCCGGTGGATGCCGTCATCGAGTTCGCCGGCGATGGCGCTCGCATCCGCCCGCATCGGCGCGACCTGCCGGATCAGCGCGGCGCTGCGCTCCGGGCCGAGGTCGCCCCGTGTCAGGCTCTCGCGGGCGAAGGCCCGGGCCGCCGCATGGGCCGCGGCGAGGCGGGGGAGCAGGGATTGCCACGTGCTCGGCGAGGCGAGCGCATCGTTGATGAAGGTGATCGCGACGATGCCGACGGCAATCGCGGCGACCCGGCCGATGGCGGCGTCGAAGACCGTCTGCGGCGCGTCGATATGCGCGATCGCGACGATCGCCACGGTGTAGCCGGACAGCATCGCCCCGTAGGCGCGGGTGTCCTGCAGGAACTGCGCGACGAAGACGCACAGGCCCAGCCAGCAGGCGAAGCTGAGGAGCAGGAGCACGCGATCCTGCCCGAACAGCTCCATCAGGGCGATGCCGACGATGCCGCCGATGACGGTGCCGAGGAAGCGGTAGCCGGCCTTCGAGAGGGCTTGGCCGCGCTTCGGCTGGGCCAGGATCGCCACGCAGACGGCGGCGGAGGAGGCGCTGTCGAGCTGGAGCCAGAACGCGGCGTAGAGCGCCAGCATCATGGCGAGCCAGATCCGGAGGGCGAAGGCCCAGGCGGCGGGCTTGGGGACCCAGCAGTCGAGGCTGTCGAGCAGGCGCTCGCCCGGACCCGCTCCGCCGGCCCGCCGCGCCGCCCCGCTCACCTCGCCGCCCCGATCCCCGGCTGCAGAGCCTGCCCCGCATCCCGGGCGAGGCGCGCGACCCGCAACTGCCACAGGCACAGCAGCGGCGTGACCACGAGTTCGAGGGCGAGCGCGGCGAGCATGGTCAGCGACGGCACCCCTGTGAGGTAGAGGCCGAGCAGCCGCGCCAGCCCGCCGAGCACCACGACGAGGGTGAGGAAGCGGAACAGCCTCGACTTGTCCTCGATCCCCGGCACGCAGGTGAAGAACAGGATGCCGATGCCGGTCAGCAGGCCGGACAGGTAGCGGAAGTGGCTGTCGGCCGAGACGTTGACCGGTGTGCCGCCGCCGAGGCCGTCGATACCGAACAACACGCCGTAGAGTCCCGCGAGGACCGGCACGATCGCGGCGACCGCCACCGTGCGCTGCAGGATGCGGCGTTCACGCTCCATGTCTGTGAGACTTTCCGTCGTCGCTTCGTTTCGCGCCCGGCCGGAGCCGGGTCACGGCTTCGGCGCGGCGCGTGTCAGAACGCATCGGCGGGGCAACACGCCCGCCGCCATTCGGTTCACCGGCGGACTGTCCCGGTAGCGGCGCGAGCGATCATCGTCGCCCCGTCAGGCCTTCTGCTCCTTCAGGCGCTTGACGCACTTGCTGTAGTATTGCGGCCATTTCGGCCCCTGGGACGCCTTCTCGGTTGCCGAGAGCGCGCGCCATTCGGCGCCGCACTTCTTCTGCCGATCGCGGGCGGCGGACTGGGCCACGCTCGGCTCTTTTGCCGTCTCCTTGGCGGCCGGCGCGCTCCAGGCCTCCTTGGCCGTGACGGCCTGAGCCAGGAATAGCGGCGCAGCCAACGCGGCCGCGGCGAGGAGACGAGAGAGCATCGGGCAACTCCGGTGGGACGGATTCGGCAGCGTCGCCGTAGGCCGCATCACAGCCGCATCGGCGGACAAAGAGCAAGCGTCCTCTGCAACTTGCGCACGATTGCCCCGGTTTTGTATCGGCCCGATCGCCGGCATCCGCCCCGGGGGTTCGGGCTTCGGCTCACGCTTCGGCTGCGCCCGGCGCTTCCGGTCGCGATCCCGCGCGCGGGGAGAGCTTGGCCTTTGGCTTGAGCCATCGAGCCGTTCCGCGCTACCTCATGGGTCGAGGATGGGCGCGGGCCCGCTTTCCCGGGATGCCAGCATGGCGGTCACGACGGCGCAGCCGATCGAACTCTACACCTGGAGCACGCCGAACGGGTGGAAGATCCCGATCATGCTCGAAGAGTGCGGCCTGCCCTATCGGGTCGTGCCGGTGAATATCGGCAAGGGCGAGCAGATGGCACCCGATTTCCTCGCCATCTCGCCCAACAACAAGATCCCGGCCATTGTCGATCCGGACGGCCCGGGCGGCGCGCCGATCTCGGTGTTCGAGTCGGGTGCCATCTTGCAATATCTCGGTCGCAAGACCGGCTGCCTCTACCCGAGCGACGAGCGCGCACGAACGGCGGTCGACGAGTGGCTGTTCTGGCAGGTCGGCGGTCTCGGCCCGATGCTGGGGCAAGCGCATCATTTCCGCATCTACGCGCAGGACAAGATCCCCTACGCCATCGAGCGCTTCACGGAGGAGGCCAAGCGTCTCTACGGCGTCCTCGACCGGCGGCTCGCCACGCATGAATATCTCGCCGATGCCTACTCGATCGCCGACATCGCCGCGCTGACCTGAGCGAAGTTCCACGGCAAGCAGGGCATCGAGGTCGAGGGCCTCCCGAACGTGCGCCGCTGGCTCGAGGCGCTCCTCGCCCGTCCGGCGGTCCAACGCGGCCTCGCCGCGATCTGACCGGAAACGCTCGACCGACACCGCGCGCCGTCCCGACCGCGCAGCTCGGGCGTTCCACGGGCCGGCACATCTGCTGGGGAGCGTCGTGCCGGCCCGCGAAACCGTCCCGCCGCCGGAGGGGGGAAGCGGCGGCGACAGGAATCCCATCTTCGCAGCGGTTTGATTCCACTTTGTGTCCACGACCCGCAGCGATCCGCTGAACCCGATCTACGGCTTCGCCGAACCCGGCGCACGCGGCGACGGAACTCTGCACCCGCCTCATGTGATGTCGACGCGCGGGCCTGCCCGCGCCGGCCGGAGAAGTGGATGGACATGAATTGCCTCGGACCTCGTTGCCTGCTCGCGGCTTTCGCTTTCGTCGGCGGCCTCGGCCTCTTCGGCGGCGGCGCGCAGGCGGAGCCCGAAAAGGTCGCGGTCTTCGATTTTCAGTTCGCCAAAGGGGCGCCGACCGAGCCGTCGCAGGCCGAGCACGAGCGGTTGAAGCGCACCAGCGAGACCCTGCGCGCGCTGATGGCCGACAGTGGCCGCTACACGCTGGTCTCGACGGAGCCGGTCCGGGACGAGGTGGCCAAGAGTGCCGACCTGCGCGCCTGCAACGGCTGTGCGGAGGATTTCGCCCGCCGCCTCGGCGCGCAGACGGCCGTGACCGGCGAGGTCCAGAAGGTCTCGAACCTGATCCTCAACATCAACGTCTACGTGAAGCCTCTCGCGGACGGTGTGCCCGAGCGGGCCTACAGCGTCGATCTGCGGGGCAACACCGACGAGTCCTTCGACAGGGGTATCCGCTACCTCGTCAAGAACCGTCTCCTCGAGGCGCGCTGAGACGGCGGCACCTCGGCGGCCGGGCGGAGGCACGGCCTGTCCCCCGGCGCGGCGCACGGCACTGTTCTTCCCAGCGGCCGTAAGCCGTTGCCCGCGAACGATTTTGCACTGCAAGCATTCGTGAAAGCAAAAAACAGTCGGCTTGGCAGCAGATTTCTGCTTGACGACCTGCCAATACGGACGCAGTCTCTCTCAGTGCTTCGCAGCCGCAAGCACATCGGCCAAGAAGCCGCGTGGTCCGCGCACGGTTTGTTGGCGAAAGCTGGAGGAGACAGGGATGACTCCACCGCAGCATGAAGCCGCAACGATAGGCTGAGAACCCGTTCGGTCTCGGACTTAGCGGCCCGCCACGAACACCGGACGGAAGCGGATCCCTAGGGGCGCAGAAGCGGCCGACACGGCGCGACTTCGAACACGCATCAGCCCCACCTGCGGACCGCTTCCGCCGCGGTTTCTATTGCAAGCAAGAGGGTTTCCACCGTGCCGGCCTTCGAGGCCCGCGCGGATTTCGTCGTTGATGCGTGGTCGGGGCGCGAGCGAGAGTGCGTGTCTGGCAGACCTCTACCGGCATCCATGACGATCCTCGGGCTGAGGTGCCGCGCCAGCAGCCTCGCTGCACGCCGCAACGGCTCCGGAGCGAGTGGGGCGTGGGATCGACCGTTCCGGCCCGCCTCGAAGCAGAGCGCGCGCCGACACCTCGGCACGCGGGGTGATGAGCGCGCGGCCCGGCGGCGACCGCGCGATGCGCGGCCTACTTGCCCGACAGCAGCGGCGACCAGGTCGGATCGGAGGCGAAGGACGGAGTCGGCACCGGCTGCTCCACCTTGCCGGTGATATCGACCATGTAGAGCTTGCCGCCGCCCTGCCCGCCGGGATCGCGGAAGAACATCACGTACTGGCCGTTCGGCGCGAAGGTCGGGCTCTCGTTGTGGAAGCCCTCGGTCAGCACCCGCTCGCCCGAGCCGTCGGGCTTCATCACGCAGATGGCGAAGCCGCCCTTCCGCTGCCGGGTGAAGGCGATGAGATCGCCGCGCGGCGACCAGGCCGGCTGCGAGGCGGAGCCTTCGCCGAAGGAGAGGCGGCGCGGGTTCGAGCCGTCGGCGCCCATGACGTAGATCTGCTGCGAGCCGCCGCGGTCGGATTCGAACACGATCTGGCTGCCGTCGGGCGAGTAGCTCGGCGAGGTGTCGATCGCGAGACCCTGCGTCACCGGCGTCTGCGCCTTGGATGCGAGATCGACGGTGACGATGTCGGCATTGCCGCCCTGCTGCACGCTCATCACGAGGCGGCGCCCGTCCGGCGAGAAGCGCGGGCTCGCGCTCATCGAGGCGAAGTTGCCCACCGTCTGACGCTTGCCGGTCTCCAGATCGATCATCTGCACCTTGGGCTGCTGGCCCGGCGCCTGGGTCATGAAGGCGATGTCCTGCCCCGCCGGCGAGTAGCGCGGCGCCACCACCGAGACGTCGCCGCCGCCGGTGAGAGCGCGGACATTGGCGCCGTCCTGATCCATCACCATCAGGCGCTTGCGGCGGTTCTCCTTCGGGCCGGATTCGTCGACATAGGCGACGCGGCTGTCGAACCACGGCCCGAGACCGGTGACCTTGGTGTAGACCGCGTCCGACACGAGGTGCCCGGTGCGGCGCGCGTTGGCGACGTCGGTGCCGTATTGCTGGCCCGTGATCTGCTGGCCCGAGGCCACGTCCCACAGGCGGAAGGCCACGGTGAGCCGGCCCGAGGCGTCGCGCCCGACCCGGCCTGTCACCAGCGCCTGCACGCCCGCGCCCTTCCAGGCCTCGAAGTTCGGCGCCGCGTCGAAGCTCGGATTCTCGGGGAATCGCCCCTTCTCCAGAGGCGTGAAGTAGCCGGAGCGGCGCAGGTTGTTGGTGATGACGCTGGAGACCAGCGTGCCGAGGCTGGCGTCACCGGCGAAGTCGGCGACCGCGATCGGCATCGGCTGGAAGGCGCCGCTGCCGATGCGGAGCTGGAGCTGCGCCCGCGCCGGCGTCGCGGCGGGGAGCGCCAGGGCGAGAACGCCGAGCGCGGCCGTGAGCGCCGGCAGGAGTGTGCGCCGGGTGAAGGCTGTTCCAGGCATGGGACAAGTCCAGGTCGGTCAGGGGGTGCGAAAGGGAAAGGCCGATGAGGCGGAGGATCGGCCGGTCGAGCCGGCGGATCACACGGGCGAGAACTCGAACTCGGCGTTGATGGCCTTCCAGTCGTTGTAATACGGCGCGTACTGGGCCGGGATCTTGTAGGGCGCGCAGCGCCGCACCGCCCGCAGCGCCGCCTGGGCGATCGATTGGTCGACCGAGTTGTTTCCGGCGCGCATCACCCGCGGCTCGGCGGTGAGGGATCCGTCCGGATTGAGGCGGATATCGAGCATCGGCAGCACCACACCCTGCGTCGCGCCGGGCGGGGCCGAGTAGCACCGCTCGATCTGCTGCTGCAGCATGCCGACGAGGGCGTCGCGCAGGGAGGGCGAGAGGCGCTGGGCGTTGCCCGTCGCCGTGCCGAGGGAGGCCGTGCGCTGGACCTCGCGGCCGGTCGAACCGGTCGATTGCGAGGGAGCCTTCGAGGCGAGCGTCTGGCGGATGTCGCCGGGGCTGAACTTGTTGGCGAGTTCCGCCTGCTGGCGCGCCTTGGCTTCGGCATCGGCCTTCGCTTTGGCCTCGGCCATCGCCTTCGCCTTGGCTTTCGCGGCGGCCTCGGCCTTGGCCTTGGCCTCGGCTTCCGCCTTGGCCTTGGCTTCGGCGACCTGCTTGCGGTGCTCGGCCTCGGCCTCGGCTTTCGCGGCCGCCTCGGCCTTGGCCTTCGCCTCGGCCTCCGCCTTGGCGCGGGCTTCGGCTTCCGCCTTCGCCTTGGCGTCGGCCTTGGCTTTCGCCTCGGCGCGCGCCTTGGCCTTGGCCTCCGCCGCTTTTGCTGCGGCCTCGGCCTCCGCCTGCTCGTGCTCGATCAGCTTCTGAAGTTCCTCGCGCTTCTCGGCTTCCGCCTTCGCGGCGGCAGCCTTGGCTTCCGCAGCCTTGGCCGCTTCGGCCTTCGCGGCTTCCGCCTTGGCGGCGGCATCCGCCTTCGCCTTGGCTTCCGCTTTGGCCTTCGCCTCGGCGGCCTTGGCGGCGGCCGCCTTCTCGGCCTCGGCCTTCGCGGCCTCCGCCTTGGCCGCGGCGGCCTCGGCCTCCTCCTTCACGGGATCGGCGGTGTCGGCGCGCAGCGGCATCGCATCGACGGATGCGAGCTTGGTGTCGGCGGTGCGCGTCGGGGCGGCGGGCGCGTCGGTCTTGGCGTTCTCCGGCTCGCGCTGCTCCATCTTCTCGGAGACGCGCTCGGCGCGGTTCGGATTGTTCTCCGGCTTCTCCGCGTTGCGCTCGCCGCGGGTCAGCTCCGAGAATTGCTGCTCGGTCAGAACCTCGACCGGCACGCCCTCCTGCGCGTCGGGCAGCGCCGGGGCGGCGACCGCGAACAGCGCGAGGCCGAGCACGGCGGCGTGCGCGCCGGCGGAGATCCAGACGCCCGGTTCACGGTTTCTGATAGACTCGGGCCAGCGCAGAGCCACTGTGTCCGCTCCGCTAATTCGATTCCGGCTCGGTCACGAGGGCGACCTTCTTGAAGCCGCCGCCGGTCACGATCGCCATCACCTGGGCCACGCGCCCGTAATCGACGCGCTTGTCGCCACGCACGAACACGCGCTCCTCGGTGCCGGTCTTCGCCGTCTGCATGAGCTGGGGCACGATGTCGTCGTCCTTCAGCTCGACCTCGCCGAGATAGACCTCGCCGGTGCGGCGGATCGAGAGCGTGATCGGCTTGACGTCGGAATTGAGCGGACTCGCCTTGGATTGCGGCAGATCGAGGGGCACGCCCACCGTCATCATCGGCGCGGCGACCATGAACACGATCAGCAGCACCAGCACGACGTCGATGAACGGCGTCATGTTGATCTCGTTGATGGCGCCGTGTCCGCGCCGTCCGCGGCGGCGGCGCTTGCCGCCGCCCTGCGCCGCGCCGTGCGTCATGCCCATCGATCCGGCTCCCGCTTCCGTTCAGCTGCGATGGATGATCAGGCGGCGACCGAGAGGCGCTCGTCGATCTGGCGCGAGAGAATCGCCGAGAACTCGTCGGCGAAGCCTTCGAGCCGCGACTGCGACTTGGCGACGGAGGCCTGGAGCTTGTTGTAGGCGAGCACGGCGGGAATCGCCGCGAACAGGCCGATGGCGGTGGCGAACAGCGCCTCGGCGATGCCCGGAGCCACGACGGCGAGCGAGGTGTTCTTGGAGGCCGCGATCGAGGTGAAGGCGGTCATGATGCCCCAGACCGTGCCGAAGAGGCCGATATACGGGCCGGCCGAGCCGATTGAGGCAAGGAACAGCAGGCGGGAATCGAGCCGCTCCACCTCGCGCTGGATGGTGACGTCGAGCACCTTGTCGATGCGCTGCGACAGCGAGTGGATCTGCCGGCCCGAGCCCTCGAAGGAGCGCTTCCACTCCCGCATGGCGGCCACGAACAGGGCGCCGAGGCCGGTGGGCTGCCGGTCGTTGAAGGAGCGGTAGAGTTCCTCCAGCGAGCGGCCCGACCAGAACGCCTCCTCGAAGGCATCCATCTCGGCCTCCGTGCGGCGAAACAGCAGCGTCTTGTCGACGATGATCGACCAGCACCAGACCGAAGCGCCGAGCAGGCCGACCATCACGATCTTCACGACGAAGTGGGCCTGCCAGAACAGGCCGAACAGGCTCATGTCTGCGACGGGCGCGGCCTGCATGGCATCGGCTGGGGTCATCGAACGATCCTCGCGTCGTCAGGGCCGCGCCGATGCGCGCCGGACTGCCGACTGATCCTTTGAGCGATGCGACCTGAAATCACTCGCGAATCTGTCGAAAGTATGGGTCGCCGGCGATGCCTGTCCGACCCGCGCGGCTCTGCCGTGCGGACCTGCAGGCGGACGAGTCTAAGCGCCCGGTAGGGTTAAGGAATCGTTGAGACCGACCTCTGGCGACTGGCCGCGCCGATTGCTGGTCGAATCCCGACTTGAGATTGATTTTGGTGAATTTCATATCAATGAAGACAGTAACGCGAAGGAAGTAAGGTGAGAATTCAGTAAAATTCCAACTAAATGCGATCTGCGTTAACCGCTTGTCAGCCAACATATGATGGCATGCGCCACCAACCGAGCGATCCATCCGTCGATCTGAGAGTGCCGACCATGCCGTTCCGCAGGACCATCGCAGCCACCGCCGCATCGGAGCTGCGGAAGTCACAGGGTCCGGACTTTCCCTTCTCCGATTTCACGGCGCTGATGGACGCTCTGCCGGTCAACGTACTCGTCCTCCACCCGGTGGAGGCAACGATCACCTTCGCCAACCGCCGCAGCGTCGAGACGCTCCACAGCCTGCGAACCTATCTGCCGGCCTCCGTCGATCCGGATGCCATGCTCGGACTCTCGATGGACGTCTTCCATAAGAATCCGGCCCACCAGCGCGCCATCGTCGGCGATCCGTCCCGCCTCCCCTGGCGTACCAAGATCCGGCTCGGCCCCAAGACGCTCGACCTCCACGTCTCCCCCGTCCGCGACGCCGCCGGCCGCTACGTCGCCGCGGCGCTGACATGGTCCGACGTCACCCCGCTCACGGATTCCATCGCGAGCTTCGACAGTCTCGTCGGCACGGCCCTGCGGGCCGCGTCGGACGCCACGACGGTGATGCGGGACGCGGCCGAGCGCGTCCTCTCGGCGACCGATGCGACCGCCCGCTCGGCGGGAAGTGCCGCGACCGGCGCGACCGAGACGACGGCCAATGTCCAGTCCGTCGCCGCAGCGGTGGAGGAACTGACCGCCTCCAACGGCGAGATCACCCGCCAGGTGAACCGCTCCAGCGAGGCGACGGGTCAGGCAGTGACCGAGGCCGGTGCGGCCCTGGACAGCGTGCGCATGCTCGCGGAGACCTCGCAGCGGATCGGCGAGGTCGTCGGGTTGATCAACTCCATCGCCAATCAGACCAACCTGCTGGCGCTGAACGCCACCATCGAGGCGGCCCGCGCGGGTGCCGCCGGCCGGGGCTTCGCCGTGGTGGCGACGGAGGTGAAGGCGCTCGCCGGGCAGACCGCCAAGGCCACGGGCGAGATCGCGCAGCACATCAGCCAGATCCAGACGGCGACGGCGCGGTCCGTGGCCGCGATCGAGCGGATCTCGACCATGATCCACGGTCTCGACGAGGGTGCCAATACCATCGCCGCGGCGGTGGAGGAGCAGGCGGCCACGGCCGGCGAGATCAGCCGAAGCGCCCGCGAGGCGGCGGAGCGGACCGATCACGTCGGCGGCAGCATCGCCGAGGTCGCCGACAATGCCGAGACCTCCGCCGGCTCCGCGCGCTCGGTCCTCTCCGCGACCGGGACGTTCGATCAGCAGATGGAGCAGGTCACGCGGGCGGTCGAGGCGTTCCTCGTCGAAGTCAGGCGGATCTGATCCCCGGCCCGGACAGCGCCCGGCGCAGGCTCTCGGGCAGGCGGATGGCCCGGCCGTTCCGGACGCAGGCCACCACGACCTCGGCGCGCACCAGCACCTCCTCGCCCCGGCACACCTCCTGGGCGAGATGCATGGATGCGCCGCGCAGATCGCTCGACCAAGTCAGAACCTCGATCCAGTCGTCCATCCGGGCGGGCCTGAGATAGTCGAGGGCCATCTTGCGCACGACGAAGACGAGACCAGCGCCGTCGGCGTGCAGATCCGATTGATCGCCGGCAAGTCCGCGCAGCAATTCGGTGCGCCCGCGTTCCATGAAGCGCAGGTAGCTCGCGTGATAGACGAAGCCCGAAAAATCGGTGTCCTCGTAGTAGACCCGCACCGGGAGGCGGTGCGCTTCGGCGCGTGACGCGGAATTCATGGAAATCCGGGTTGGTGAGAGCGCCGGTGTGTAGCCGCTCACGGCTTTCGTGGCGAGGGGGCGCGATCGGCGTCCTGGCGCGCCGCGATCGAACAGCGGGTACGACGAGGGCCGCCCCCTCTCGGGAGCGGCCCTCTGGTCGGATCGGCCGTCGGGCGATCAGCCGCCGATGCGGCCGGCGAGGCTGGCCGAATGGGCATGCTCGTCGGCGATGTAGGGCAGCGCCTGGGTGGCGAAGGTGCGGCCGGCGGCGCTGTCGCCGTTGCGGGCGTAGCTGCTGTAGAGCGCCAGCGTCCGGGCGTCCGAGCGGGCCTGTCCGTCGATGTAGGCGCGGTCGAACTCGCGGGCCGAGCGGGCCGAGCGCAGGCGCTCGAGGCGCTGTTGCCCGTTCGGGCCGAGTGCGACGCGGCGACCGGGCTCGCCGGGGCTGTTGTCGACGAGGCCGACGCCGCCGAGCACGCCACCGACGATGCCGGTGCCGATATTGGCGGCGAGCGTCACCGGGGCGAGCACGACGCCGACCGGGTTGTCGAGGCGGGTGGGAATCCCCTGCTGATCGGAGACGACCCGGCCGCTGGCGCTGAGCGAGGTGCCTTCCGGCAGCAGCGCCTTGGTGGTGGCCTCACGCTCGACCAGCACGCGGTTGGCATAGTTGCGCACGCGCGGGTTGCGAGAACGCTCGAGGGCGATCCGGCTCGCCTCGATGCTGGCCGCGTCCGAGCGCAGCGCCTCGGCGCGGAACTCCCGCGTGTCGGTAGCGGCCGCGCCGATCGGGGCGTCGGCCCCGATGCGCAGCGGCAGCGCGTCCTGGGCCAGAGCGGGCACGGTCAGCGCGACGGACAGGCCGAGGGCGGCCAGGACGGGCGATTTCATGGCGGTTGCTTCCTTGGACGTCTTGCAGAGAGGTGTGCCGTTGCCGGCGCGCCCGCTGAGCGGGGTCGCAGCCTCAACTTGTGCGGTGCACGCATGTTCCACGGGTGCGCAAGTCTGTGATCACAGGATCAGACGACCGCTGAGCGAAGCCGCGGCGGCAACGGGCTCTCACAAGGATGGGAGATTTTTCAGAGACTTAAGTCCGTGCTCGGCAGCGGCCGTCGGCGCATGAGGCGGGAGCGCTCACCTTCGTCAGTCTGTACTGACTGGAATACCGAACGATCTGATATGCGTTCGGTGCATGCTTAGTGGGTCGCGATCCCTGCATCTCCGAGATCGATCACGACGATCTCGGGCGGTATGCCGAGCCGCACCGGGGCGATGCTCATGCCGAGACCGCCGGAGACGATCAGGTCGGCCTGCTCGCGCACATGGCCGTAGGCGAAGCGGTTCCTGTAGCGGGAGGGCACGACCGGCGCGTAGCCGAACAGGCGCACCTGTCCGCCATGGGTGTGTCCCGAGAGCGTGAGGGTGATCCGCGGCGGCACCTGAGGAAAGATGTCGGGCTCGTGCGCCAGCAGGATCGCGGGCGCGCCCTCGGGAATCTGGGCGAGGGTGCCGGGTAGGTCGTCGACGCCGATCCGGGGTCGGGCACGCTTGCGCGCGCTCGGCACGAAGGCGATCTGGTCGCCGAGGCCGGCGAGCCACACCTCGTGGCCTCGCACCGGGAGCGGAAGCGCCTCGTTCTGCAGCACGCGGATGCCGTTGCGCCGCAGGGCCTCGCCCGCGATCGTCGGGCCTCCGCCGCGCGCCTGCGCCGACCGGTCCTCCCACCAATCGTGGTTGCCGAGGATCGCGTAGGTGCCGAGCGGCGCTTGCAGCCGTCCGAGCACCGGCCCCCACTCGGCGGCATCGACGTAGCGGGTGACGAGGTTCATGCCCGAGACGTAGTCGCCGAGCAGCACCGTCAGGTCGCCCTTCAGGGCGTTCGCGGCCGCCACGATGCCCTCGATGCGCCCGGCCGACATCCACGGCTCGCAGGCATGGATGTCGGACAGTGCCACGATCCGCAGTCTCAGGCCCTCCGGCCAGGGGCCCAGCGGCCGAAGCCGGTAGCGGGTCACGGCAAGGCGCATCGGCTCGATGCCGAGCGCGTAGGCGCCCGTGCCGGCGCCGGCCAGCGTCGTCGCGCCGAGGCCGATCAGCACCGTGCGGCGGGTGACGGAGACCGGCGATATTCCGCGCGCAGGATCGCTCGCGTCCGTCTCACGCATCCGGGTCGTCGCTGCCGCCGAAGAGACCGAACTGGGTGCTCGGATCGCGACGGGGCTCGGCGAAGCCCATGTGGCGGAAGGCGTGCGGCGTCAGCACGCGTCCGCGCGGCGTACGCTGCACGAAGCCCTTCTGGATCAGGTAGGGCTCGATGATGTCCTCGATCGCGTCGCGCGGCTCGGAGAGCGCGGCGGCGATGGTCTCGATGCCGACGGGACCTCCGCCGAAGGAGGTGGCGATCAGGGTGAGGTACTTGCGGTCCATCACGTCGAGGCCGACCGGATCGACGTCGAGCATCTGCAGCGCCCGGTCGGCGATGGCGCGGCCCACCGTCTGCGCGTCCTCAACGATGGCGAAGTCGCGCACCCGGCGCAGAAGGCGCCCGGCGATGCGCGGCGTGCCGCGGGCGCGCTTGGCGATTTCATTGGCGCCCTCCTCCGACATGCCGAGGCCGAGCACCCGCGCGCCGCGCCGGACGATCAGTTCAAGTTCGTCGATCTCGTAGAATTCGAGCCGGATCGGGATGCCGAACCGGTCGCGCAGCGGCGTGGTGAGCAGGCCCGCGCGGGTCGTGGCGCCGACGAGAGTGAATTTCGGCAGCTCGATCTTGACGGAGCGGGCGGCCGGGCCCTCACCGATGATCAGGTCGAGCTGGTAATCCTCCATCGCCGGGTAGAGGATTTCCTCCACCGCCGGGTTTAGGCGGTGGATCTCGTCGATAAACAGGACGTCGCGCTCCTCCAGATTGGTGAGCTGCGCGGCCAAATCGCCGGCCTTGGCGATGACCGGGCCGGAGGTCGAGCGGAAGTTCACGCCGAGTTCGCGGGCGACGATCTGCGCCAGCGTCGTCTTTCCGAGGCCGGGCGGCCCGACGAACAGGACGTGGTCGAGGGCTTGGCCCGTCTTCTTGGCCGCCTCGATGAAGATCTGCATGTTGGCGCGCGCCGCCCGCTGCCCGATGAACTCGGCGAGGCTCAGCGGGCGGATCGACTGATCGACGTCGTCCGCTCTGCGCTCGGGATTCAACAGGGTCTTGCCGGGCTTGGGGGTCTTGTCTTCGCTCACGGGGGTCTCGCGGGGCGTCGGCTGACCTCGCGTTTTGCACATCCGGGGCGCCGGGGCCACCGCGGCGCCCTCGCTCCCGGACGGAGGGGCGACGTGCCGCGGCACACGCCGCGCGGGAAGTGGTCAGCGAGTTGGTAACCAACACCACCGATGATCGGCTCGTGCTCCCGACGAGATCCGCGATGCCGAACGTTTCCTTCGCCCCGCGCCGGCCCCGCCGCGCCCGGCTCCTCGGCGGGACCGGGGCGGCCTTGGCCCTTCTGCTCGCCACCCCGCTCCGGGCCGAGCCTTCGCCCGCCCCCGAGCCGCAGCCCGATTCCCGCATCAACCTGCGGATCGAGCCGAAGGCGGAGAAGGCGGCCGAACCGCGGCGCGAGCTCAGGGCCGACCCTAAGCAGGAGCCGCGTTCGGAGAAGGCCGACGCCAAGCCCGAGCCGAGACTGGAGCGCCCGACCGCCGACACGGTAGCCGTCCCGACCGAGACGCCGCCGGCGAAAAAGGCCTCGCGCGAGCTGCCGCCGGTGGTCTACGCCCGCGTCTCGGAGGATCCGCTGCCGACCTACACGGCGCAGACCTTCATGGACACGATGCGCGCCGCCGAGCGCTATCAGGTCTATGCCGAGGCCGGCGGCTGGAAGACCCTGCCCGCCGATTTCGCGCCGAAGCCCGGCGACAGCCACCCGGCGATCCCCTCCCTGCGCCATCACCTGACGCTCACCGGCGACCTTCCCGCCGACGCGCCGCCTTCCGACCGCTACGATCCGCCCCTTGTGGCCGCGGTGAAATCGTTCCAGGCCCGGCACGGCCTGCCGGATGCCGGCATCCTCGGTCGCCTGACGCTGAACGCGCTCAACGTGCCGGCCGATGTGCGCCAGCGGCAGCTGCGCGCCTCCGCGCAGCGGCTGATGGGTTCGAATTTCGGCTTCGGCGAGCGCTACGTCACCGTGAACATCCCCTCGGCCACCGTGGAGGCGGTGGAGAACGGCACCGTCACCCGACGCTACGTCGCGGTGGTCGGCTCGCCCGACAAGCAGACGCCCGGGGTCGAGACCCGCATCACCGACGTGAATCTCAACCCGACCTGGACCGTGCCCGTTTCGGTGATCAGGAACGAGATCATCCCGACGATGCGCAAGAACCCCGGCTATCTGGCCAAGAACCGCATCCGCATCCTCGGCCCGGGCGGGGTCGAGGTCGATCCGACCACGATCGACTGGAACACGCAGAAGGCGGTCAACTACACGCTCCGCCAGGATTCCGGCCTCGACAATTCGCTCGGGCAGATCCGCATCGACATGCCGAACCGCCACGCGATCTACATGCACGACACCCCCTCGAAGTCGCTGTTCGCGGGCTCGGTGCGGTTCCACTCGCACGGCTGCGTGCGCGTCGGGCAGGTGAAGGAATTCGCCGCATGGCTGCTCCAGGGCACCGAGGGGCCGAACGGCGCCGGCTCGACCTGGGGGCCGATCGAGATCGAGACCGCCATCGCCGCGGGCGAGCGGCGCGACGTGAAGCTGGTGAAGCCGACGCCGGTCGCCTTCGTCTATCTCACCGGCTATGCGACCTCGGACGGTCGGGTGCATTTCCGCGACGACATCTACGGTCTCGACACGCCCCCGGCCCCGGCGGCCGCCACGCCGAACACGCCCGATGTGACGACGACGGGCGCGATCACGCCCCGTGCGGTGCCACCCCGCCCGGCCGCACCGAGCCCCGCGCCGCGCCCCTCGCCTCTCGCCACTCAGGGCATGCCCGCCAAGCCAGCTTCTGCCGATCCCGTTTCCGCCTACCCCGCCGCGAACAAGCCTGCCGCGGGCAAGCCGGCACCAGTCGGAGCGACCCCCGCCGCGGCGCCGCCTGCCGCCCTCCCCGCTCCGCCGAAGCCGCAGGCCCGGAAGGCCGCGCCGCCTCAACGCCGTGAGGAGGGCGAGCCGGTCCTTCTGCCGCCCGGTCTCGTCGGTGGGCGCGGCTGAGGGCGCCTCGATCTGCGGCATCCCATCCACAGCAGCGCTGCCATGCGGAGCGGAACAAAGCCTCCCGTATTCTCATTCTGCCGATCGAGTGCCGGCGCGGTTGTCGCCGGCTGAAATCCGGTTGCAGATTGTTAGGAATGTCCCCCATGGCCAAGGCTAAGCTGCGCGTCGCCAGCGATCGGCTCAACACCCCGACCGATCTCGATCCGAACGACGTCAAGAAGATCTCCGAGGGTCTGACCGTCCTCCTGTCGGACCTGTTCGCGCTCTACATCAAGACCAAGAACTTCCACTGGCATGTCAGCGGGCCGAACTTCCGCGACTACCATCTGCTGCTCGACGAGCAGTCCGAGCAGATCTTCGGCATCATCGACGCGGTCGGCGAGCGCGCCCGCAAGATCGGCGGCACCACCCTGCGCTCGCTGGGCCAGGCCGAGCAGCTCAAGCGGGTCCCGGACAACAACGCGGATTACGTCAGCCCGCTGGAGATGCTCAAGGAGCTGCGCGACGACAACAAGGCGCTGACCGCCAACATGCGCGAGCTGCACGCCGTCACCGACGAGGCCAACGACGTCTCGACCACGAGCCTGCTGGAAGAGTGGATCGACCAGTCTGAGGAGCGCACGTGGTTCCTCTACGAGTCGACCCGCGAGGCCACCGAGAGCGGCCACTGAGCCGTCTGAAGACACTCGAACGCCGAAGGGCCGCCGATCCGAAAGGGTCGGTGGCCTTTCTCGTCTCGGACCACCGGCCCTTTGTTGTCTGACCGAGCGGATCCGGCCGGACCCGTCCTTCGTCGGGCGATGCCGATAGCGGGGCGGAGGGCCGCGGCTGCCTAACTCGCGACTCTCAGGGTTGCCTTCACGAGGCTCGGATCGTCCGGCATCGGTTTCTCGGCGAAGCCGAGATGGCGGCAGACCGCGCGCATCGGCCGGTTCTCCGCGAGGACACTCCCCTCGACACAGCCGATACCTTCGGCCCGCGCCCAATCGATCATCATGCGCATCAGGGCGACGCCGAGCCCCGTTCCCTTGATGTCGGAGCGCACGAGGATCGCGAACTCGCCGGTGTCGTGATTGGCGTTGGCGTGCAGGCGCACGGCACCGAGCATGCGCCGGCTCTCCTCCGCCGCCTCGTCGATGGCGACAAAGGCGATGGCGCGGGAATAGTCGAGCTGCGTCAGCCGCGCGAGGAAGGCGTGATTGAAGTCGCGCACCGGTGCGAAGAAGCGAAGGCGCACGTCCTCCGGATCCACCTGTGCGAAGAAGGTGCGGAACATCTCCTCGTCATCGGGCCGCACCGGCCGGACCTGCACGCAGCGCTCTCCCACATCGAGGCGCCGCTCCCAGTCGGACGGATAGGGGCGGATCGCGAAGCGCGGGTGCCAGTTCCCGCGCCGGCGTTCGGACCGGGCCGGCTCGGGCGCGATACGCACGCGGGCGTCGAGCGCGATCGCGCCATCGGCGTCGGCGAGCAGGGGGTTGATATCGAGCTCGCGCACCTCCGGCAGGTCGGCGGCGAGCTGGGCGAGCTTCACCAGCAGCAGGGCGATGGCCGGAAGGTCCGCCGCGGGCACATCGCGATAGGCTTCGAGCCGCCGGGCGACGCGGGTGCGGCGGATCAGTTCGCTGGCGAGCGCAAGGTCGAGGGGCGGCAGTGCGAGCGCGCGGTCGTCGATCACCTCCACCGCGGTCCCGCCCCGGCCGAACACGACGACCGGTCCGAAGACGGGATCTTCGGCAAGGCCGGCGATCAGCTCCCGCCCCTGCGGCCGGCGCACCATCGGCTGAACGGCAAAGCCCGCCACCCGCGCGTCGGGGCGCAGTTCCCTCACCCGCGCGATCATCGCGTGCGCCGCGTCGCGCACATCGGCCTCCGAGGTGAGGCCGAGGCGCACCCCGCCGACCTCAGACTTGTGCACCACGTCCGGCGAGACGAGCTTGAGCACCACCGTGCCGCCGCCGGCGATTAGAGGCCACGCCGCCGCCGCGGCGCCATCGGGATCGGGAGCCAGCGTCACGGGCACCGAGACGATCCTGTAGGCGGTCAGGAGTTCGGTCACGGCGTGGGGGTCGAGCCATGTGCGCCCCTCCGCCAACGCCTGATCCACGATCCGGCGGGCGGCGGCGACGTCCGGCGAGAAATCACGCGGCAGAGCGTCCGGCGTGCGCATCAGGTCGTTCTGCGCCTCGCGATAGCGCACGAGGTGCAGGAACCCCTCGACCGCGTCGGCATCGGTGGCAAAGAGCGGAATCTTGGCGTCCGCGTAGATCGACCGGATCGTCTCGTCCTCGCCGATCGACACGGCGAAGACCGGCTTGCGGCGCCCGGCGGAACGGGCCTTGGCGACGGTGCCGGTCACGGTCTCGGCCACGTCGCGGCTGCCCGCCCGCGCGGTCGGCACGTGGACCGCGACGATGGCGTCGCTGTCGCGGCCCGCCAGCAACGGTTCGAGCGCGCGGACATAGTCGCCCGGAACGGCGTCGATCCCGAGATCGAGGGGGTTGGCGTGCCGTCCGTGCCGAACGGAGGCGAGGCTCTCCAGCGTCGCCTCCGCCGGCGCCGCAAGGGTGCCGCCGCGGTCGGTGAGATGGTCGGCGGCCAGCGCTCCGATGCCGCGCCCGTTGGACACGATCATCAGCCTGTTGCCGGGGAAGGGCCGCTGCCGCCCCAGGGTCTCCACGGCGGAGAACATGGCGTCGAGCCCGTCCACCGCGAGGAGGCCGGCCCGGCGGAAGGCGGACTCGTACACGGCGCCCGGTCGGGCCAGCGCGCCGGTATGGGTCTCCGGCTGGCGGCCCGGCGCCTCGTGGCGGCCGGTGCGCAGCACGACCACCGGTTTGGCGCGGGCCGCCGCCCGCGCCGCCGTGAGAAATTTCCGCGCATCCGCGACATGATGAAGGGAGAGGACGATCGCGCGGGTGTGATAATCCTCGGCGAAGTAGTCGAGGCAGTCGGCGATATCGACGTCGGCGGAGCGGCCGAGCGTCATCACCGCCGAGAAGCCGACACCGTGCCGCCATCCCCATTCGGCGATCGCCGAGGCGACGGTGCCCGATTGCGAGATGAGGGCGAGATCTCCCGGCTTCGGCGGCCGCGCGAGCAGGGTCGCGTTCAGGCCGCGCGCCGGCACGCTCAGCCCGATGCTGTCGGGGCCGATCAGCCGCAGGCCGTGCTGCCGTGCCGCCGCCTGGGCCGCGCCGACGGGCGCCGCCTCGCCGTGCCCGAGATGGGCGGACAGGATCACCGCCGCGGCGGCACCGATCCGGCCCGCCTCCTCCACGATGGCCGGCACCGCCTCCGGGGGCGTCGCGACCATGACGAGATCGGGTGGCTGAGACATGTCGGCGAGGCGCGGCGTGCAGGCCAGCCCGTCGACACTGACCTCGCGCGGATGCACCGGCACGATGTCGCCGGTGAATCCGCCGGCGCGCAGGCCGTCGATGATCGCCCGGCCAACCGAGCCGGGCCGGTCGCCAGCTCCCACCACGGCGATGCGGCTCGGCGCGAGCAGAGCCTCGAATCGATAGGTGCTCATGGGCCGCCTATAACATTCCGGGCCGGAAGGCCGAGCGTCAAACCGCATCCACTCGCCTCAACAGGTTCTCCGAACGGAGGATGGTGAAGAATCCGTGGGCGGTGGCGGCACGACCGTCTGGTTCTGCTCGCATACCATCGGCCCGTGCTCGCCGTCCGCAAGCGGACGGGGGGGCGAGGTCGGGTGCCGCATCCGGGCAGCGCGGCGAGGGCGAGCCGTCCCTGTTTCACCGGCAGGCGCCCGGGGTTAGTGTCGCGGGACGACTTTTTCCCGACCTGCTGGGCCAGCCGCGCCCGACCGAGCCCGTTTGCGCCCGCGCCGCAGGATCGTCTTTATCCGAGGAGGTGCCCGTGCCGTCTTTCGCGACCCGTCAGGCGATGGTCGAGGCGATGCGCCGGATGCTCGATCTCGGCCTCAGCCAGGGCACCTCGGGCAATCTGTCGGTTCGATCCGGGTCTGGCTTTCTCGTCACACCGTCCGGAATCCCGGCCGAGCAACTCAGCCCCGACGACCTCGTGCCTATGGATTTCGATGGGCAATGGGACCACCCGCTCGCGCCTTCCTCCGAGTGGCGGTTTCACCGCGATATCCTGGCGGCACGGCCCGAGATCGGCGCCGTGGTCCATGCCCATCCGCCCTACGCCACCGGTTTCGCGATCTGTGGGCGTGAGATCCCGGCCGTGCATTACATGATCGCCATGGCCGGGGGGGCGACGATCCGTTGCGCTCCCTACGCGCCCTACGGCACGCAGCAGCTCTCCGATTTCGCCCTCGACGCTCTCGAAGGCCGCAGCGCTTGCCTGCTCGCCAATCACGGCATGATCGCCACGGGTCCGAACCTGTCGAAGGCAATGTGGCTCGCGGTCGAAGTCGAGGCGCTGTGTCGGCAGTACGCCATCGCCCTTCAGGTCGGCACGCCCGTGGTCCTGTCGGACACCGAGGTTGCCGAGACGGTCGAGCGATTCAGATCGTACGGCCCGCGCGAGAAATCCGGTCACTGACGTTGGACAAGCGGCGACCGGAATCCGCACTCGTTCCGGACTGCCCGTGGAAAAAGGGCTGATTCTGCGCTGCGTTTGAACTTGATCCGCCTACGTCCGGTGACTTACGGCTGACGATGCCTCTACTTTGTAATCTATGAAAATGAGGCTGTGCCGTCGCCATGCAGCGTTCATTGCAACAATTTAAGATTTGGGATTGATCAATCAACTCTGTTCCTGGGCTATATGTATCCGTAAATATTATCGGACAAAGATTTCTGATTTGCACGTATAATCATTCAAAAATCACCTTTGTGGAAGTTTTTGCGAATAGATATCTGGCGTGAATATTATTAAATTGGATGGATTTCGTGATGCGTGAACTCCGCAGCAGGCCTTGTGAACCGCTCACCTGTCGTTCTGACCAGACCGTTGTTGCATCGCAGCACGAACGTGTCCGGTCGATCTACGCAATCTTCCCAGCTTGATACGCCGGATTGTACCGAAAAACCCCGCGTATATCTGGACTTTGATATGCGAGTTTAAGCGAAATTCGATCAATCACACGGCCGAAAGTTCAGTTGAATTTTTTTGAAACATAAAATTCATCTTGCAGGCGGTTGCATCAAAGGTTAAGTCCTGCGTCATTCACCGCAGTCGCTTCGTGCTCGGCAATGAAAGCGTCGCCTGCTCGACGCGTATTGATGTTCGTCGCTTGCACATATCAGAAGGGATATTGAGCATGTCGGTTGAGGATCGCTCCACTGACGATTACGTCACCCTGGCCGTGGATATCATATCGGCCTACGTGGGGAACAACTCTCTGGCCGTCGGAGAAGTGCCCGGCCTGATCACGGCGGTCCACGGGGCACTCGCACAATTGTCCAATAAGCCGGCCGAGCCCGAGGAGCCGGCCCTGACTCCGGCCGTGCCGATCCGGCGTTCGATTCAGCAGGACTTCCTCGTTTGTCTCGAGGACGGCAAGAAATTCAAGTCACTCAAGCGGCACCTGCGGACGCGTTACAATCTTTCCCCGGACGAGTATCGCGCGCGCTGGAACCTGCCCGACGACTATCCGATGGTCGCACCGAGCTACGCCGCGACCCGGTCGCAGCTCGCTCGGACCATGGGCCTCGGCCAGCAGCGTCGGAAATGGCCGTCGAAGACCGCTCCGGAGGCGGCCCCGGAGGCGGCTCAGGAAGGCGATGCGTCGCCGCAGCGCCGCCGCGGCCGTGCTCGTTCCGGTGATGCGGCCTGAGGGCAGCCGCCTCTACCCTGCGCGAACCTGGTCTGGCCGCACTCGCATGGGCGAGACTCGCCGCCGATGCTTATCCACACGCGATGCGCCGTCTCCCCTGAGAGGCGGCGCGGTGAGGCGGCGGCGTTAGAGGTCGGGCAACCCCTCGAAGGGACAGCTTCCCCGAGTGCCGGGCTCGAAGCCGGCCTCTCGCGGGAGATGTGATGTCCGGCCGGTCGCCCACCGCCACGCGCCTATTCTGGGTCGCCGTCATCGGCGGAGGCGCCAGCCTTCGCTACGGGGCTCCGGCCTTCGCCGCCACGGTGGCAGCCTGCCTCGCGGTCCTCCTCCACCGCCTCGACCGACCGCGCCGGTTCCGCTCCCTCGTGCGCCGGATCGCCCGGCGTCACGCTGCCACGCTCGCGCTGAGACGGCGGCAGGAATGCTTCGTCGATGCTTACGGCAACACCATCGAGGACGGCTGGCTGCGCGAGCGCGCGTATTTCGTGGAGCGCACGGTTCTGCCGTTGATCGAAGAGCGCGGCTTCTCCGACTACGTCGAGCCGCGTTTCGACGAGATGGTCGAGATCGTCGACCGTATTGCCTGCGCGCACGAACTGCCCGACGTGATCGACACGCCGGAGGACGGGGTCGCCTACGAGCGATACTGTGCCGAGCTGCTCGGCGAAGCGGGCTGGGATGCCCGGCCGACGGGGGCGAGCGGCGACCAGGGCTGCGACGTGATCGCCGAGAAATCGGGCATTCGCCTCGTGGTCCAATGCAAGCGCTACGGACGTCCGGTCGGCAATGCGGCGGTGCAGGAGGTCGCGGCGGCGGCCCTGCACTGGTCCGGCGACATGGCGGCCGTGGTCTCGAATGCCGGCTTCACGTCCGCCGCCCGCAAGCTCGCCGGCACGACCGGCGTCCTGCTCCTGCATCACGACGATCTCTCGGACTTGGCGCCGATGCGCCGGGCCGGCCGTCGGGTGCTGACGGCCGGTCGCTGAGGCTACTCCGCCGGTACGGGCCGGCCGGAGGGCAGCGCGACGGCCTTGCGGCGCACGGAGAGCCGCGCCGCGCGCTTGCGCCACCAGATCACCACGCCGGTGACCGAGAGCATCGCCACGACGAGACCCATGATCGAGATCAGGATCCGGCCGGGCAGGCCGAGGATGCGGCCCGAATGGACCGGGAACTGTGCCTGCACGAAGATGTCGGCAGCGGTGCCGACCCAGGGCTGGCGATCCCCGATCACCCGGCCGTCCTGCCCGTCGAAGTAGATCGCCGCCGGACCCACGCCCGCGGCGCCGTGATCGTCGCCGGGCTCGAAGTAGCGTGCCGTGTAGAACCCCTGCATCGGCGTGTAGGCCAGCGCGCCGACGGGCTCCTTCCAGCCGCGGCGCTGCCCTTCGGCCTGCGCCGCCTCCAGAACTTGCGCGTAACTCACCCCCGGCTCGATCGGCTTGAGCGGCGAGACGAAGGGGCGGGTATTCGACGGCTCGGGCGTCACCTGCGAGACGCTCGACATCAGCGGTAGGAACACCTCGCGGTAGAGGTTGAGCGAGAACGCCGTGAAGGCGAGCAGGAACAGCAGCGCGAAGGTCCAGAGGCTGAAGGCGCGGTGCAGATCGAAGGTCACCCGGTAGCCGCTGCCCGAGGTCTTCACCTTCCAGGCCGGCTTCCAGCGCGACCACCATCCCCGGCCGAGTTGCCGCTCGACCGCCGCGGGACCCGCCGGGTTGGCAGCCTTTCGCGCGGGAAGCGTCAGGTAGAAGCCGACGAAGGAATCGAGCATCCAGACCACGGCGACGATGCCGAGGAGCCAGATGCCCCAGCGCTCCTCGCCCCACATCTCCGGCAGATGCAGGGAGAAGTGCAGCTTGTACAGGAACGAGATCAGCGTCTCGCGGGTGATCGGCCACACCTGGCCCCATTCCCGCCGGCCGAGTTCGGCGCCCGTCACCGGGTCGAGGAAGACCTGATTGTAGCCGAGCGCGTACAGCTTGCCCGTCGCGGCATCGACCCGAGGCACCACGAACAGGGTCAGCGATTCGCCGGACTCGGCCGCCAGAGGGACATAGGCGACGCGGGCATGCGGCTCCCGGGCCTCGAACTGGCGCGCGAGGTCGAGGGCGGGCATCGCCGCGCCGCGGCTCTCGACCGTGTGGAGGTGTGGGTTCAGCCAATCGTCGAGTTCGTGGTCCCAGGAGATCACCGCGCCGGTGAGCCCCGCCACGAGCAGGAAGGCGGCGACCGTCAGACCTGCCCACCGGTGCAGCAGAACGAAAGCAGAGCGCACCATCAAACCCTCGAGCCTCGATCCGGGACGGCTCAGCCGGGCGCCGTCGGAGACGCCGACGCCTCCGCGCTTCGGGCCCGCTGTCCCGGTCCAGTTCAGTCCGGCTCCCGGCACAGGCGCCGCGAGAGCGGGACCTTCGATAAAGGCACTTGCCGCGACGCGCCAGCCCTTCGCCGGCTCTTCGCCGGCCCTTGGATCGCGCGCGAGACGATCACGCGTGAAGATCCGGTAAAGCCGGGCCCAGCGGGCTCCAGGTGGCTTAACAACCCTTAAACCCGCCGCATTTACTCTCTCTGACGCAAGGGGACGAACCGCCGTGCCGCAGGACGGACCGGCGGCCCCGTCCGAGGGGATCGGCCCGGCGAAGACGGCCTGTGCCGGAAGTTCGACAAGGGGAGCACGGTCGCGGGAGGCGCCCAATCCTCGGAGGATGATCCTTCGGGGACCGAGCGGCAGCCCGGGACGCATGGAACGCATGGCGCAGTCTCGCGGACGCAAACCACGCAGCGAACCCACTTTCGACATTCCCGAAGGGAGCGAGCCGGGCCGCCTCGACGTGCGCCTGTCGCGCAACGACCGGTCGGCGGGCGGACAGCGCAGTTCGGCCGGCCGCTCTGCGCCGGCCCCGAAGGGGCGCGCCCGCAAGGCGTCCGGCGGCGGTGGCCGGCGCCCGCCGCGGCGGCGCTCCTGGCTCGGCCGTTTGGTCTATGCCGGCGTCGTGCTCGGGATCTGGGCGGTGATCGGGCTCGCCGGCCTCATCGCCTACCACGCGTCGCAGCTGCCGCCGATCGATCAGCTTGCCGTGCCGAAGCGACCGCCCAACATCGCGATCCTCGCCAGCGACGGCAGCCTGCTCGCCAATCGCGGCGAGACCGGCGGGCGTGTGGTCTCGATCAAGGAATTGCCGCCCTACCTGCCCCGCGCCTTCGTCGCCATCGAGGACCGCCGCTTCTACGATCATTTCGGCATCGATCCGATCGGCGTCGCCCGGGCGATCGCGCAGAACCTGACCCGGCGCGGCGTGGCGCAGGGCGGCTCGACCCTGACGCAGCAGCTCGCCAAGAACCTGTTCCTGACGCCCGAGCGCTCCGCCTCGCGAAAGATCCAGGAGGCGATCCTGGCGCTGTGGCTGGAGCACAAATACACCAAGGACGAGATCCTCGAACTCTACCTGAACCGGGTCTATTTCGGCGCCGGCGCCTACGGCGTCGAGGCGGCGGCACAGCGCTACTTCGGCAAGCCCGCCAAGAACGTGACCCTGGCGGAGGCCGCCATGCTCGGCGGCCTCGTGCAGGCGCCCTCGCGGCTCGCGCCCAACCGCAACCTGAAGGCGGCCCAGGCCCGCGCGGCCCAGGTGCTCGCGGCTATGGAGGAGTTGGGCTTTGCCAAGAGCCCGGACGTGAAGGTAGCGCTGGCACAGCCCGCGCGGCCGGCCTCGACTCGCGGCGGCGGCTCGCAGAACTACGTCGCCGACCTCGTGATGGACGTGCTCGACGACTTCCTGCCAAAATTCGACGAGGACATCGTCGTCGCCACAACCGTGGATGCAGGCATGCAGGCGGCCGGCGAGAAGGCGCTCACCGACGAACTCAACGGCAAGGGCACCCGCTACAACGTCGCCCAGGGCGCGCTCGTCTCGATGCGGCCGGACGGGGCGATCCGCGCCCTCGTCGGCGGGCGCGACTACGCGCAGAGCCAGTTCAACCGCGCCACCACCGCCAAGCGCCAGCCGGGCTCGGCCTTCAAGCCCTTCGTCTACCTCGCCGCGGTCGATCGCGGCCTGACCCCCGACACGATCCGCGACGACGCCCCCGTGCGCATCGGTAACTGGGCGCCGGAGAACTACTCGCACAATTACCGCGGCCCGGTTTCCCTGCGCGAGGCGCTGGCGCTCTCGCTCAACACGGTGGCGGTGAAGCTCGGCCAGGAGGTTGGTCCGAAGGCGGTGGTGCAGACTGCCCAGCGGCTCGGCATCTCGTCTCCGCTCCAGGCCAACGGCTCGATCGCGCTCGGCACCTCCGAGGTGACGCCGCTCGAACTCGTGGGCGCCTACTGCGCCTTCGCCAACGGCGGCACCGGCGTGATCCCCTACGTCATCGCCAGCATCAAGAGCGCCGCCGGCAAGGTGCTCTACAAGCGCGGTGAGGGCGGGCTCGGCCGCGTGATCGATCCCAACGCCGTCGGCATGATGAACGCCATGATGCACGACGTCTTCACCATGGGCACGGCGAAGAAGGCCGACATTGCCGGCTGGGAACTGGCCGGCAAGACCGGCACCAGCCAGGAATTCCGCGACGCGTGGTTCGTCGGCTACTCGGCTACGCTGGTGACGGGAGTCTGGCTCGGCAACGACGACGGCGAGCCGACGAAGCGGGCCTCGGGCGGCAGCCTGCCGGTCGACATCTGGAAGGCCTACATGACCACGGCGCTCAAGGGCGAGAAGCCCGTGGGCCTGCCGGGCCTCAACCGCTGGCGCGCGCCGCGGCCCGAGGCGCCGCCCGAGCGCGACTCCGGCCCCGGCGGCCTGATCGGCGCATTGCTCGGCGAACCGGAGCAGACCGCCTCCGCCCTTCCCCCGCGCCCCGTCGGCCGGGAGCGGGGGCCGAGCCGGGACGACCGGAACTTTCTCGAAAAGTTGTTCGGGGTCGGCGAATAGGCTTTCTCGCCTTCCCGGAGGGCGCCTAATCCCTTGCGTCGCGTCACGGGCTCGAAAAAATTCTGGCCCAGCCGAGGCGCTATACGCGGCCATGCGCCACATTCGCGCCACGTTGCAGGCATGAGCCTTCGGCAGCCCGAAGAGGATCAGAGGTTTTCCCCTACCTCCTGATCGGCGACGGAAGGAGCCCCCGTGTCGACCCGCCTGCTCGACCGTGTCACGCATGGCCTCTGGGCCGCCGTGGACGGGCCGGGCACTTCCTCCGACGGCTGCCGGAGCCCGAACTGATGCTGCCGCACCATCGCTGGTTCTGGCTCCTCATCCTCCTCGCCTCGGGCGGGGCGGGGCTGCTCTACAACGTCATCTTCGCCGGTGGCGCGACCCCCCTGGCGGGCTTCACCTACGGCCTGTGCGTCGGTATCTCGGCGCTGGCCTTCGACCGGGGCGTGCTGCTGGCCGGCGTCCAGTCGCGCATCCGCCGCCTGCCCGCCGGGCTGTACGTCGTGGCGGCAGAACTCTCCTACGTTGCGATGATCGTCGTCGGGAACGCCCTCGGCGGCTTCGTCGTCTGGCTGCTCGGTCTGACCGGCGACAGTCTGGAGGAGGCGGTGCGCACCACGCCGCGGGTGCTGGCCTACGCGCTCGCCGTCTCGGCGCTGCTCGTCTTCGTCATCCGCATGCGTGATCTGATCGGCGGCGAGGTCTTCATCAACTTCCTCGTCGGGCGCTACCACCGTCCGGTTGAGGAGGAGCGCATCTTCCTGTTCCTCGACGTCGTCGGGTCCACCGCCTTCGCCGAAACCCATGGCGATCTGCGGGCGCAGGAATATCTCAGCGCCGTCTTCGCCACCCTCGCCGAGCCCGTGCGCCGGTTCTACGGCTCGACCGACGACTATATCGGCGACCTCGCCATGATCACCTGGCCGATGGAGCGCGGTCTGAAGGATGCGCGCTGCGTCGAGTGCCTGTTCGCCGTGCGCGAGCGGATCGAGGCGGAGGCCGAAGCGTGGGAGGCGCGTTTCGGCACGGTTCCGCGGCTGCGTGCAGGCCTGCATGGCGGCCGGGTGATCACCGCGGAAGTCGGAGTGGACCGGCACAAGATCGCCTATTTCGGCGATGCCGTGAACGTGGTGGCCCGCGTCGAGGCCCTGTGCCGCCCGCTCGGCGTCGATACCCTGATCTCCGAGGATCTTCTGAAGCGGCTGCCGCGGCTGCCCGAGGGGGTCATCGTCAGGCCGCTCGGCACGCATTCCCTACGCGGGCGCGGTCAGCCGCTCTCCGTCGCGACGCTCGAACGCAAGGGGGCGACGCCGCTCGCGCGAGACCCGGCACCGCGCATCGCCGCCGCGCCGTAGCGGCGATCAGCCGGCGCGCAGGAGCAGCAGGATCGCGGCGATCGTCATGACGGCGATGGTCGCGAGGATGCCGCCGCCGCGGCAGGCGAACTGCCGGGGCGAGTTGGTCGGCGCGAACATTCCGATTGGGTGCAGGATGCGCGCGATCACGAGCACGATCAGCAGGCCCTTGACCCAGGCATGGGAGCCGCCGCCCGCCTCGTAGAGCGCAATCAGCAGCACGGTGAGCGGCACGTATTCCTGAAAGTTGCCGTGCGAGCGGATGCGGCGCTGCAGGGTGTCCTGCCCGCCGTTGCCGAACAGGACGCTGCCGGTGAGCCGGCCGCCGATCACCCAGCCGGACAGGCCGGCATAGATCAGGCCCAGGATCGCGCCGTAGAAGGCCGTGGTGGTCGGGAAAATCACAGCGAAGAACCTCGGGTCGAAGGGGCTCCGCCGGAGGGCGGATGTCGTGGGCGCTTCGCAAAATAGGATTATGCGCGCCGTGTTCCGCCCATGTCCGCGATCACGATAGCGTATCCGGTCCGCGGCGGTCGCGGATCGGCCCTCGCGCTCCGCCGCTGGCGGGCCAGCCGCCGGGTGACAGTCAGCACTCTGCCGAAAGGCGCAGTCGGCCACCGACAAGGTTCGATGCGCTAGAGTGCCGTCGAACGGCTCGGCTTGCGGACGGAGCGGGTCCGGAGGTGGGGATCGTTTGTGAGGGGATCTCGGTGGGCGGCAAGCTGATCGCGGTGGCGAACATGAAGGGCGGGGTCGGCAAGACCACCACCGTGGTCATGCTTGCCGAGGCGCTGGCGGCCGACGGGGCGCGGGTGCTCGTGGTCGATCTCGATCCGCAGGCGAGCGTATCGGTCTGCCTCGCGGGCGACAGGCTGCTCGGCGAGATGATCGTCCGCGGGCGCACCCTGGAGGCTTATCTCGCGCTCAAGCTCATCACCCGCCATAGGCCGGATCTCTCCGCCCGGATCCAGCCCGGCGTCAGCCTGACCGTCCACAAGAACGCGCCGCTCTCACTCTCCCTGCTGCCCTCGGGCCCGCACCTGCGCCTCGTCGAACGGGAGATCCTCTACGAGCTGACCGAGCGGAAGTTCTCGATGCACGCCATCGACGAGAAGCTGTGGTCGATCTTCCAGGAGGATTTCGCGCCGCTTGCCGAGAAGTACGACTACATCTTCTTCGATTGCGCGCCGGGGATCTCGCCGATGACCGAGGTGGCGGTGCGGGCCGCCGACCTCGTGCTCGTCACCTCGATCCCCGATTTCCTCTCGACCTACGGTCTGAACGCCTTCGTCGAGACGATCTGGCGGCGCTCCGGCCGGCAGGCGAGCCACATCGCCCCGAGGAGCGCACCTTACGTTCTCGTCACCCGCTTCCAGGCTCAGGTCCGACAGCATCAGCGCACCCTGGCCCGGCTCCAGACGGAAGCGCGGGCCGAGGATGCCGGCTTCCATCTGCTGGAGACCCGCATTCCCCAGGCGGCTGCACTGGCCGACGCGCTGGTTCCCGCCGACGGTGCGCCGCCGACCTTCTCCGCCAAGTACGGCGCCCATGTCCCCAACGTGCTGATTCCGCTCGTCGCGGAAGTGAAGGAAATCCTCCATGGCCCTTGATGTCGATGGCTACGCGGTGTTGCAGGCGATGGCCTCCGCCCCGGAAGCGTTTCCCGACATCCGCTCCGAGATTCCCAGGGCCGCCCGCACCCTCGTCGTGAAGCAGCTCAAGGCGCGGGGTCTGCGGGTGGCATCGCTGCGCATGATCCGTGAGATCCTGGGCAACGAGAGCTTCGCCCTGATCGCCGACGGCATGTCCGAGGCGGAGGTGAAGGGACTTGTGACCCGTCTCGACCCACACCACCCCTCGCTGAAGACTGCGACACCGGGTTGGCATCGCCACCGCCTCTCCGCCCTCGCCGCCGGTGACGCACCGTTCCGAAAGGGCGAGACCCGGGTCGAGGACGCGGCGGCGAAGGCCCGCGCCGCCGAGCCGCTTCCGGAGCGCGCGCTGGCCAGCCGCCCCTTCGCTGCGGTGTGGGACGGCAAGGACCACGACGCGCCGGCCGCCAAGGAAGGCCGCGAGAAGAAGGGCAAGGACAAGGATTCGAAGGAGCGGAAGGGCAAGAAAAAGAAGGGCTGAGAGGGTTTCCGCGTGATCGGGGTGCGCACCGTCGCCGCCGCCCGGCTGTCGCGCTTCGTTCCTGGATGGCTTTTCCGACGGCCGTTGCCTCCTGTCGAACCGATGCCCGCGGCGCTCTACGACTCGTCGGGGAACAAGACCGCGTAACGGGCTTCGAGGGCGGCGAGCCGGCCCTGTCCCTCCAGCACCGCCACCCGGTGCTGGCGCGTCACGTCGAGGAGTCCGTCGGCCATTTCCAGCTCTCCGCAGAGCCGGGCCCGATCGGAAATCTGAGAGAGTTGATCGGCCATCAGGCTATCGATCCGCATTCCCTCCGTCAGTGCCCGCATCAGGCCGAGCATTTCCTCGCGGATATGAATGTAGGGAGGGGATGGGGCAGGTGTACGATCCGTCACGGCGTTTGCAGACATCAGACCCTTGATGAGGCGAGGCTGCCCAGACACGGGGTCGGCGGCTATCGCATAGGATACAGTTCGTCTGCATTTCTTGGGGAGGGGCCGCTCACAGCCGGCAGGCCGCTCCGTAATCTTAGGGCAAGTCAAAGAGAAAGGGGCCGCCTCGCGGCGACCCCTTCTCCGTCTTCGATCGGGTGCGTGGACTTAGAAGTCCATGCCGCCCATGCCACCGCCGGGCATCGCCGGGGCCGGGCTGTCCTTCTTCGGCGCGTCGGCGACCATGGCTTCCGTGGTCACCAGCAGGCCGGCGACGGAGGCCGCGTCCTGGAGGGCGGTGCGCACGACCTTGGCCGGGTCGACGATGCCCGACTGGATCATGTCGACGTACTCTTCGGTCTGGGCGTTGAAGCCGTAGGTCTCGGAGCCCGTGTTGTCGGTGATCTTGCCGACGACGATCGAACCCTCGACGCCCGCGTTCTGGGCGATCTGACGGATCGGGGCCTCAAGCGCCTTGAGCACGATCTTGATGCCGGCCTGGACATCCGGAACGTCGGACTTCAGCTCGGCGACCGCCTTCTTGGCGCGGAGCAGAGCCGTGCCGCCGCCGGGGACGATGCCCTCTTCCACCGCGGCGCGGGTGGCGTTGAGCGCGTCGTCCACGCGGTCCTTCTTCTCCTTGACCTCGACCTCGGTCGCGCCGCCGACGCGGATCACCGCGACGCCGCCCGCGAGCTTGGCGAGACGCTCCTGGAGCTTCTCACGGTCGTAGTCCGAGGTGGTCTCCTCGATCTGCGCCTTGATCTGGCCGACGCGGGCCTCGATGTCGGCCTTCTCGCCGAGACCGTCGATGATCGTGGTGTTCTCCTTCTCGATGCGGACGCGCTTGGCGCGGCCGAGCATCGGCAGGGCGACGTTCTCGAGCTTGATGCCGAGATCCTCGGAAATGGTCTGGCCCTTGGTGAGGATCGCGATGTCCTCGAGCATCGCCTTGCGGCGATCGCCGAAGCCCGGAGCCTTCACCGCCGCGACCTTCAGGCCGCCGCGCAGCTTGTTCACGACGAGCGTGGCGAGCGCCTCGCCCTCGATGTCCTCGGCGATGATGAGCAGCGGCTTGCCGGTCTGCACCACGGCCTCGAGCACCGGCAGCATCGGCTGCAGCGAGGAGAGCTTCTTCTCGTGGATGAGGATGTAGGGATCCTCGAGCTCGGCGACCATCTTCTCCGCGTTCGTGACGAAGTACGGGGAGAGGTAGCCGCGGTCGAACTGCATGCCCTCGACGACGTCGAGCTCGGTCTCGGCCGTCTTGGCCTCCTCGACGGTGATGACGCCCTCGTTGCCCACCTTCTGCATGGCGTGGGCGATCATCTCGCCGATCTCCTTGTCGCCGTTGGCGGAGATCGTGCCGACCTGGGCGACCTCTTCGGAGGAGGCGACCTTCTTGGCGCGGGCGGTGATGTCCTTCACGGCGGCCTGGGTCGCGAGGTCGATGCCGCGCTTCAGGTCCATCGGGTTGATGCCGGCGGCGACGAACTTGGCGCCCTCGCGGACGATCGCCTGGGCCAGCACGGTGGCGGTGGTGGTGCCGTCACCGGCGATGTCGTTGGTCTTCGAGGCCACTTCGCGCACCATCTGGGCGCCCATGTTCTCGAACTTGTCGGCGAGCTCGATCTCCTTGGCGACCGTCACACCGTCCTTGGTGATACGGGGCGCGCCGAAGCTCTTCTCGATGACGACGTTGCGGCCCTTGGGGCCGAGGGTGACCTTGACGGCATCCGCGAGGATGTCGACGCCGCGCAGCATCTTGTCGCGAGCGTCGGCGGAGAAACGAACGTCTTTCGCTGCCATGTGAGTACCTGCCTCAGATGAGAGTGTCGGAAAGCCCTGAAGCCTGCGAGACGCGGCCTCGAAGGGCGGTGGATAAGGGCGGCTGCCTTAGGCGGCGACGACGCCCATGATGTCGGATTCCTTCATGATGAGGAGATCCTGGCCGTCGATCTTGACCTCGGTGCCGGACCACTTGCCGAACAGCACGCGGTCACCGACCTTCACGTCGAGGGCGTTGACGCGGCCCTGCTCGTCGCGGGCGCCGGGGCCGACGGCGACGATCTCGCCCTCCTGCGGCTTCTCCTTGGCGGTATCCGGGATGATGATGCCGCCCTTCGTCTTCTCTTCGCTCTCGATGCGACGGACGACGACGCGGTCGTGCAGCGGACGGAACTTCATGAGCTGCCCTCTTGCTTCGAAATGGCGGTTGGTCTTGATGCGGCCGGGGCGACCGCGCTCCACCTGATTGTTAGCACTCTAAACACGTGAGTGCTAACGACGGTCGCGAGATAGGCGCCGGCCGATTTCGAGTCAAGGCGCAGCTTCTTCGCCGCTGCGGCGTTTCTGCAGGAATTTATCCGCGCATCCCGCGCGAGAGGGACGATCTCTCCCCATGATGAGCCTGCACGGGGCCAACGGTGCGGTCGAGCACGGCGGCGCGGCGGGCGGCGCGAGCCTGCCCGATCACGCTCTCTGGATCGATCTGAACGATCCGACCGCGGAAGAGGCGGCGCAGGTGGAGCGGAAAACCGGCATCCGCATCCCGTCGCGCGCCGCGCTCAGCGAGGTGGAATCGTCGAGCCGCCTGCGCCGCAACCGCGACGGCCTCTCGCTCTCGACGCCGATGGTGACCTTCGACCGCTCGGATTTCAGCCTGAAGCCGCTGGGCTTCCTGCTGACCGCCGATCACCTCGTCACGGTGCGCTTCCACGAGATGCGGGCCTTCGCGGCAGTGCGCAAGCGTGTGGATGACGGGGATGGCGACGGCAGCACCAGCACGCGGATGTTCCTGCTCGTCGTCGAGGAACTGGTCGACAACCTCGCCGACCTGCTGGAGGAGATGTCGGCCGACCTCGACAGCCTGTCCACCCGCATCTTCGACTTCGATGCCGGTGCGCGCCCCGGTGCGCGGAAGGGCGATACCACCGCTCCCAAGCGCCGCGACCTGGCGTTGCGCCGCCTGCTGCGCTCGGTCGGGCGTCACGGCAAGTCGCTGGCCAAGGTCCGTGCCAGCCTGCTCGGGCTCGGGCGCATCATCGCCTTCGCCAAGAGCGAGTGCCAACAGGGGCTCGGCGAGGGCGACCTGCCCCGCTTCGACACCCTGGCGGGCGACATCGCCTCGATCGACGAGTTCGAGACACGGCTCTCCGAGACCGTCCAGTTCCTGCTCGACGCCACGCTCGGGCTCATCAACATCGAGCAGAACAACGCCTTCCGCGTCCTCACCGTCGTGTCGGTGGTCGGCGTGCCGCCGACGCTGGTCGCCTCGATCTACGGCATGAACTTCAAGCACATGCCTGAACTCGATTGGGTTTACGGCTACCCCTACGGTCTCGCGCTGATCGTGATCTCGGCGATCGCGCCGCTGCTGTACTTCCGCAGGCGGGGCTGGCTGTAGCACCCCGTCATGGGACGCCCGCGTCGGGGAGGCATCCTGCGCCTCATTGGCTGAGGCCGGGGAACAGGTTTCGCAGGCTCGTCACGATCATCTCCATCGCGACGGCGGCCAGGATCATGCCCATCAGGCGGCGCGTGATCGCCGTTGCCGTCGCCGACAGGTGGCGGCCGAGCCAGGGGGCGGAGAGCAGCGCGACGGCCAGGAGGACGAGAAAGCCGCCGAGGCCGATCGCGACGTCCAGCCACTTCCCCTGGGTCTCGGCGGTGTGCCCGAACACGATGAGCGTGGCGATCGTCCCCGGACCGACGAGCAGGGGGATTGTCAGAGGATAGATGGCGACGCTCTGCGCATCGATCGCCTCCTGCTTCTCCTTGGGATCGCGCTCATGCGTTCGGCTCGACGAGCCCTGCAGCATGGAGAGCGCGATCGTCAGGACGATCAGCCCGCCCGCCAAGCGGAAATCGTCGACGCTGAGCCCGAAGGCATCCAGGACGGCCTGCCCGCCCACCAGCGAGACGAAGCAGCCGATCGTGGTCCCGACCGATGCGGTGACGGCAACCCGCCGCCGCACCGCATCGGAGGCGCCCTCGGTGAGGGAGAGGAAGACCGGCACGTTCGCGATCGGGTTCATGATGGCGAACAGCGCGGCGAACACCTTCGTGATGAAGGGCAGATCGACAGACATCGCGAGTCTCGGCTTCGGGCCGCGGGCTCATAGCATGGTTCGGGCTTCGACCCGTTGCCGCCGCGCACGCCGCGGCGGGGCGCGGCAAGCCTCGGTCCGCATGCGGACCGGAACGGTGGTGGCGCGATCGCCCCACAATTCAGGCTTTGTTGGCGGCTAGCTGCGAATTTCGCCGACAGGCTCCAGGCTGAGCGAGCAGCGTATCCCGTCCCATGGCCGTCATCGCCGCCTTCGTCCTCAATGCCGGGCTCAACTTCGTCCTCGGCATCGCTATCGCCCGGATGCTGGGGCCGGCCGATTTCGGCCGCTTCGCCCTGGCCACGGCCGGTGCGGTCGTGCTCAACACGCTCCTGTTCGAGTGGCTGCGGCTCTCAGCGACGCGGTTCTACTCGGCGCGGGTGCGCGAGGCCGAGCCGTGGATCCGGCGCGGGCTCGACCGGGGCTACGGCGCCGTCGCGCTCGCGCTGTTCGCCGCCGCCGCTCTCTGCGCCGGCCTCGGGATCGCTGTCGATCCGACCCCCCAGGGCCGGCTGGTGATGACGGCCGGCACCATGGTCGCGGCGATCGGCATCGGGTTGTTCGACTACCACGCGGCGCTTGCCCGCGCCCGCTTCATCGGCGGCGCCTATCTCCGGCTCGTGGTGTGGAAGAACGTCCTGGCCTTCGTGCTGATGGCGGGCACGGCGTGGCTGTTTCCGCAGCCGGTCTGGGTGCTGATCGCGGGCGGAACGAGCCAGTTCCTGGCAGTGATCCCGATGCGCAAGGTCCTCGGCGACAAGGCGCTCGGCCAGGCCTCCGCCCTGCCCCGCGAACGGATACGGGAGACCCTGCGCCTGTTCGCGGCCTATGCCCTGCCCCTGATCGCCGCCAATGCGGTCTACCAGCTCATGCCCTTCCTCAACCGCGCCGCCATCGCCGGGACCGCGGGCTTTGCCGAGGCCGGCTACTTCGCCCTCGCCGCCGATCTCGGCTCGCGGGCCTTCTCGACGCTCGGCGCGGCGCTCGACCTGCTGCTGTTCCAGATCGCCGTGCAGGCGGAGGAGCATCACGGCCGCGAAGCCGCCGAGACCCAGGTCTCGCGCAACATCGCCATCGTGGTGGCTCTTCTCCTGCCCTGCGCCGCCGGCTACTGGGCGGTGACGCCGGCCCTGCAGGCGCTGATCGTGCCGGAGGAGTTCCGCGGTCCGTTCGCCGACTATACCGACCTGCTGATCCCGGGGCTGTTGTGCCTCTCGATCATGAACTTCGCGCTCAACCCCGTTTTCCAGATCCGGCGCCGGACCGGCCCGGTCGTCTCCGCCGCCATGGCCGGCCTGGCCGTCAACGGTCTCGGTCTCGTCCTCCTGCCGCGATGGATCGGACCGCAGGGCGTCGCCGTCGCGCAGACCCTGGGTCTCGCCGCAGCGGTCGTGGTGCTCGGCCTGCGGGCGCTGACCGGGACCGAGCGCCTGCGCCTGCCCACTCGCGACATCGCCCTGACCGCGGCCGCCTGCCTCGCGATGGTCCTGGGCATCCTGCCGTTCCGAGGCCTGGAGCCGGCGCTGGCGCTGCCGGTCTGCGTCGTGGTCGGGGTGTTGGTCTACGGCCCGCTCGTCTGGTTTCTCGACATTGCGGGGCTGCGCACGGTGGCGCGGGAGCGTTTTCCGAAACGGCTCCCCGCGCCGGCCCGTTGAGGCGTGTATGAAGCCCGTCTTGCCAGGCTCGTCCGATCGGGGTTTGAGTCCGGACATTCTTGCGAAACGACCATAAGAAACCCCACGGGACGGAAACGATGACCTCATACGCGCCGGCCAGCGAGCAGGAGGCGGCCGCCATCGTCGCGCAGGCTGCGGGCCGCTCGGAACCGCTGCGGCTCGTCGGCGGCGGCACCAAGGCGACGTTCGGCCGTCCGCCCCAAGACGAGGCGACGCTCTCCGCGACCGGGCTCACCGGCATCACCCTCTACGAGCCGGCCGAGATGGTGGTCGCCGCCCGCGCCGGCACGCCGCTCGCCGAGGTGGAGGCGCTGCTGGCCGAGCGTGGGCAGATGCTGCCCTTCGAGCCGATGGATCACCGCCCGCTCCTCGGCTCGACTGGCGAGCCGACCTTCGGCGCGGTGGCGGCGGCCAACAATTCCGGGCCCCGCCGCATCAATGCGGGTGCGGCCCGCGACAGCCTGATCGGCGTGCGCTTCGTCAACGGCCGCGGCCAGCCGATCAAGTCCGGCGGACGGGTGATGAAGAACGTCACCGGTCTCGACCTCGTGAAGCTGATGGCCGGGTCGTGGGGCACGCTCGGCCTGCTGACGGAGGTGACCTTCAAGGTGCTGCCGGTGCAGGAGCAGGTCGCGACCCTGATCCTGCCGGGCCTCGCCGACGCGGCGGCCGTCGAGGCGCTCGCCGCCGCCCTCGGCTCGCCGTTCGAGCTGACCGGCGCCGCCCATCTGCCCGGAGGTGTCGGCGGTCCCGAGCCGCGCACCTTGATGCGCGTCGAGGGCTTCGCGAAGTCGGTGAGCTACCGTCTCGGCGAGCTGCGCCGCCTCCTGCGCCGCTTCGGCGATGCACGCGTCGTCGAGGGCGAGGACAGCGCCGCGCTCTGGCGGGCCGTGCGCGACGCGACTCCGCTCGCCGAGCCGCGGGAGGCCGCGATCTGGCGCATCTCCACCGCCCCGATGCGCGGGCCGGCGGTCGCCGCGGCGATCGGGGCCGCGCGCGCCGCTCGCTGGTTCTACGATTGGGGCGGCGGCCTGATCTGGCTCGCCACCGACCCTGTCGACGATGCCGGCGCCGCGGCGATCCGAGGTGCGGTGAAGGCGGCCGGCAGCGGCCACGCGACGCTGGTGCGGGCGCCGGAGACGCTGCGGGCGGCCGTGCCCGTTTTCGATCCGCTGCCCGAGCCGCTGATGCGGATCACCGCCGGTATCAAGGCCGCGCACGATCCGGCCGGCATCTTCAACCCCGGCCGGATGTATGCGGGTGTCTGACCGGAGGCCGCGTCAGAACACGAACCGCAATCCGGCATAGAGGAGCCCGGCCAGGGCAATCGCCGCCGGCAGGGTCAAGAGCCACGCGGCGGCGAGGTTGCGCACGGTGGCCCATTGCAGGCCAGAACCGTTGGCGGCCATGGTGCCGGCGACGCCGCTCGACAGGATGTGGGTGGTCGACACGGGCAGGCCGTAGGCCTCCGCCAAGCCGATGGTGCCGGCCGCGGTGATCTCGGCGGACGCGCCCTGCGCGTAGGTCAGGTGCTTCTTGCCGATGCGGCTGCCGACGGTGACGACGATGCGCTTCCAGCCGACCATGGTGCCGAGACCGAGCGCGAGGGCGACCGACACCTTCACCCAGGTCGGGATGTAGCGGGTGCCGTCGTTCAGGCTTGCCTCGTAGGCCTTCAGCGTCTCCGCCTCGGCACCAGCGAAGAGGCCCTCGCGCTTCGTCAGGCTGTGGATGGCGTCGGAGGCAAGGTACATGTCGTTGCGCAGGTTCGGCGTCGCCTCAGCCGGGACATGACGGATCGCCCCGTACGCCTTCACCTGCGTGGCGATGTCGTTCGAAAGGGCGGCCAGGGCCGCATAGACCTCCGGATGGTCGAGGTCCTTCTTGCCCGCGGCCTCGGTGATCTGTGTGCGGGCCGCGGCCGGGCTCGGCAGCGCGGCCGTCTCCGCCCGCTTCTGGAAAACCGTCCGGGCGCGCTCGGAGAGCTGAACGAAGCCCGGCGTCGAGGCTTCCGACATCGTGCGGTTGAGCGCGTAGGCGGTGGGCGCGGCACCGATCAGGATCAGCATGATCAGGCCCATGCCCTTCTGCCCGTCATTGCCGCCATGGGCGAAGGACACGCCGCCGCAGGTCAGGATCAGCAGGGCGCGGATCCAGAGCGGGGGCGGCGCATCGGCCTCCGGCTCGCGGTAGAGGGCGCGGTTGCGGATCATGAGCCGCATCGCCAGCAGCAGCAAGCCCGCCATGACGAAGCCGACGATCGGGCTGAACAGCAGGGCGCGCAACACGCTCCACGCCTGATCCCACTGCACGCCGGACGCGTCCGAGCCCGCGGGGGCGAGGAGCTGGTTGGCGAGGCCGACGCCGAGGACCGAACCGATCAGCGCGTGAGAGGACGAGTTCGGCAGGCCGAGCGCCCAGGTGCCCAGGTTCCAGATGATGGCCGCGATCAGGAGCGCGAAGATCATCGCGTAGCCCGCCGACGATCCGGCCTTGAGCACCAATTCGACTGGAAGCAGCGTCACCACGCTGTAGGCGACCGCGCCGGTCGAGACGACGACACCGAGGAAATTCAGGACACCCGAATAGACCACCGCGACGACGGGCGGCAGGCTGTGCGTGTAGATCACGGTCGCGACGGCATTGGCGGTGTCGTGGAATCCGTTCACGAACTCGAACGCGAGGGCGATGAGCAGGGCGAGCCCGAGCAGCACGAAGGCGCCGATGGCGAGGGGCGGCTGGCCGGCCGCCTGCATGTCGGTGATCAGGTTGAAGAGCGCGTAGCCGATGCCGCCGGCGAGCACGAGGAAGAAGAGGCCGATCCCCGCAGGGTGGGTGCGCCCGTTCAGGTTGGGGCCGCGGGCCGATGGTTCGGCGCGCGCGGGCGTCGAACCGACCCCCGTCAGGCTGAGAGCGTCCGACATGTGAACCCCGAAGAGCTGCGACCGCTGCGATCGATACGATTTGGTATCGGAACGCGCCGGTCTCCGGTTGCGCGCCGGCCGAGGTCCGGCCCAGAACAAGGCCTGCGACTGGACCAATCCACCGCCGAGCTTACAAATGTCGCTGGAGCACGCGGTTCCGTGAATTTTTGATGACAGGCGCGAAGAAGAGCTTGGGCTCAGATCAAATCGGCTTTTCGGTGTATTGTGCCCCTCTCGATCGGATTCAGCCTGGAAGTGAGCGGCGTCCCGTCCCGTTTGCGAAGGTGCGCGGCCGACGGAGCGCCGCCGGTCGGATCGGCGTACAAGGTCCGCCATGTTGACGCTCTCGCTCTCGCTCGCCCTGCTCGTCGTGCTGGTTCTCATCGTCGTCCGCCGGCGGCATCTCACGATCCTGATGAGCGTGGGCAGCCTGATCGCGGCGCTGCTGGCGATGCTCTGGCTTCAGGATCTCGGACTTTTGCCCGGGTCACAGGGTCCGCTGACCCACACCAGGCCCCAGACCGTCGACGATCTGCGCGGTCGATGAGGCCGCGGTGCGCGGCTCGGCCCGGGAACTCTCCCGGCCTTCGCGCGTCTGCCGCGATGATGCTGGCGTCCCGCCGAGGCCCGCCGGATTGGAGATATCCCTTGCGAAACCTTCTTTTGTTATTAATCATCCTCGCCGGCGGGTTCGTCCTGACCGCCATGTACGTGGCGCCGAAGCAGCCCGAGTTGCGCGGCTGGTACGAGACCAATGCTTGCCCGCATCTCGACCAGATCAGTCCGAAAATCTGCGAACCGATCCGTGCCGCGCGGGGCACGGACGCGATCTGAGGCGCCGCTTGCGCAGGGCCTTCGATTGGTTCTTCCGCGACCGGCGCAGCGGCGCCGTCGTGATCGGTCAATGGCCGAACCTGCCGCTATGGGTCTTCGCCGCGGCATCGGCCCTGGAATGGCTGCTCGAAGCGACGATGCCCGGCCTGCCGGCCGCGATCTTCGCGGGCCTTCGCGTCGTCGCGCTGCTCAGCCTCACGATCTGGGCGCTCGATGAGATCCTCCGTGGCGTCAATCCCTGGCGGCGCTGTCTTGGGGCTGTCGTGCTGATCGGGATCATCGTCAGCCTCGGTCTCAGCGGATCGGTCCGCCTGTGAGCAATCTTTTCGACCTCTTGGTCATCGGTGGCGGCATCAACGGCGTCGGCATCGCCCGCGACGCTTCGGGCCGGGGCCTGCGCGTGCTGCTGTGCGAGCGAGGCGATCTGGCCGAGCACACCTCTTCGGCCTCGACTAAGCTGATCCATGGCGGCCTGCGATACCTCGAGCAGTACGAGTTCCGGCTCGTGCGCGAGGCGCTGGCGGAGCGCGAGCGGCTGATGCGGCTCGCGCCGCACATCATCTGGCCGCTGCGCTTCGTCCTGCCGCACGATGCGGGCCTGCGCCCGGCCTGGATGCTGCGGCTGGGACTGTTCCTCTACGACCATCTCGCGCGCCTCAAGGCGCTGCCCCGCTCGGAGACGCTGCGCTTCGACCGAACCGGCGTCGGCGCACCGCTCCAGCCGCGGCTGACGCGGGGCTTCGCCTATTCCGATTGCTGGGTCGAGGACAGCCGCCTCGTCGTTCTGAACGCGCTCGATGCGGCCGAGCGCGGCGCGCGGATCCGCACCCGCACCACGGTGGAATCCGCCCGACGCGAGGGCGGCGCCTGGACCGTCACCCTCTACGATGCCGAGCGCCGGCAACGGGAGAGCGTGCGGGCCCGGATCGTCGTCAACGCGGCCGGTCCCTGGGTCGGCGAGACGCTGCTGCGCACGCTTTCCGTCGAGGCCCGCCCGAAGGTGCGCCTCATCAAGGGAAGCCACATCGTCGTGCGGCGGCTCTACGACGGGGATCAGGCCTACATCCTGCAGCAACCCGATCGGCGCATCGTCTTCGCCATCCCCTACGAGCGCGACTTCACCCTGATCGGCACCACCGACGTCGCGCACGAGGGCGGCCCCGGTCCCGTCCAGATCTCGGGCGAGGAGACGCGCTACCTCTGCGCCTGCATCAACCGCTCGTTCCAACGGCAGATCGGTCCGGACGACGTGGTCTGGAGTTTTTCGGGGCTGCGCCCGCTCTACGACGACGCGGCCGCGAACGCTTCGACGGTCACCCGCGACTACGTGCTGGAACTCGATCACGACGGGCCGCCGGTCCTCTCCGTGTTCGGGGGCAAGATCACGACCTACCGGCGGCTCGCCGAACATGCTCTGGATAAGTTGAAGCCCCATATTCCGGACATGAAGCCCGCTTGGACGGGCGGGGCACCCCTTCCCGGCGGCGACATGGCGAACGCCGATTTCGATCTGTTCGTGAAGACGCTTGCGGCTCGCTATCCCTTCCTGCCGGAGGCGACCGTGCGGCGCCTTGCCCGCGCCTACGGCACCCGCGCCGGCCACCTGCTCGGCGAGGCGCGCGCTCCGTCCGATCTCGGCGAAATCTTCGGGGGCGATCTCAGCGCCCGCGAGGTCGACTACCTCGTGCGACACGAGTGGGCCCGCCTGCCCGACGACATCCTCTGGCGCCGCTCGAAGCTCGGCCTCCACATGGATCGCGAGGGCGTCGCGCGGCTCGGGCGCTATCTCGCCGCCGTTCCGGTCGCGTCCGGCGCTCAGCGCCCGTAGACATCCTCCAAGCGGATGATGTCGTCCTCGCCGGTATAGGAGCCGACCTGCACCTCGATCAGTTCGAGCGGGATCTTTCCGGGGTTGGTCAGCCGGTGCATCGAGCCGATCGGCAGGTAGACCGCCTCGTTCTCGTGCACGAGGATGATCCGGTCGTTGAGCGTCACCTCCGCCGTGCCCTTCACCACCACCCAGTGCTCGGCCCGGTGGAAGTGCTTCTGCAGCGAGAGCCGCCCGCCCGGCGTCACCATGATCCGCTTCACCTGGAAGCGCTCGCCGATATCGATGCGCTGATACCAGCCCCAGGGCCGGTACATCCGGCGATGGGCATCGGCCTCCGGATGCGCCTTCTCGCGCAGCACGCCGACGAGATCCTTGACCTTGCCCGACCGCGCTTTCGAGGCGACCAGCACCGCGTCCGGGGTCGCGACCACCACGACGTCGTCGAGCCCGACGACGGTGGTGAGCCCGTCGCCCTCGCTGTGGACGAGGCTGCCCGTCGTCTCCACCAGCTCGACGCGGCCGCGCACGGCGTTGCCCTGCGCGTCGCGCTCCAGCACCTGCCAGACCGCGTCCCAGGTGCCGACATCCGACCAAGCGAAGGAGACCGCGAGCACGCCGGCCCGGGTCGTGCGCTCCATCACCGCGTAGTCGATCGATGTCTTTGGCGCGCGCGCGAAGGCCTCGGCCTGGAGCCGCACGAAGTCGAGATCGGTCGCGGCGTTCGCGAGCGCCCCGCGGGCGGCTTCCAGCACCTCCGGCGCGTAGGCCTCCAACTCGGCGATCATGACGTCGGCCCGGAACACGAAGTAGCCCGAGTTCCACAGGGCGCCCTCCCCGATCAGCCGCTCCGCGCCGTCCGAGTCGGGTTTTTCCACGAAGCGTTCGACCCGGTGGAGATCGGGTGCGTCCGGGATGGCGGCGCCTCGGCGGATATAGCCGTACTCGGTCGCCGGCCGGGTCGGGGTGATGCCGAGCGTCATGATCTGGCCGAGCCGGGCGCCCAGCGCCGCCTCCTGCGCGGCGCGCGCGAAGGCGGCGGCATCCTCGATCACGTGATCGGCGGCCATCACCAGCACCACCGTCCCTGGCCCCCGGCGCGCGCCGTAAAGGGCGGCCACCGCCACGGCGGCGGCGGAGTCGCGCCGCTCGGGTTCGAGCAGGATGTCGGCACCGATCCCGCTCTGCGCGAGTTGCTCGGCGACGATGAAGCGGGATTCGGCCGAAGCGATCACGGTCGGCTTGGCGAACACGCTCCCGTCGGCGACGCGGCGGACGGTCGCCTGGAAGGTCGAGGTCGCGGGATCCACGAGCGGCGTGAACTGCTTGGGCATGCTCTCGCGCGAGGCCGGCCACAGCCGCGTGCCCGAGCCGCCGCACAGGATCACGGGCAGGATCTTTTCCCGGTCCGCCTCGGCCATCGCCCAACACCTTCGAAGAACGGGAGCGCTGCCGAGAGCCAAGCGGACGGCGGGCGCGAACATGCCCTGCCGTTTTAGCCGATCCACCGAGGCGGCACCACACGAGGTGCGGCGCCGCCTGGAATTCAGGTAAATTCGAACGAAAGGCGGGGGCATCGTCCCCGCCGGTCGAGGTGAGGTCGGTTACTCCGCCGCCTGACGCTCGCCGTAGCCGAGGCGATCGTTGAGTTCGCCTAGCAGCTTCACCGCCGCCTCCGCGATCACCGTGCCCGGCGGGAAGATGGCCGAGGCGCCCGCGGCGTAGAGCGCGTCGTAATCGCCCGGCGGGATGACGCCGCCGACCACGATCATCACGTCGTCGCGCCCTTCCGCCTTCAGGGCGGCCTTCAGTTCCGGCACGAGGGTCAGGTGGCCCGCCGCGAGCGAGGAGACGCCGACGATGTGCACGTCGTTCTCCACCGCCTGCCGCGCCGCCTCGTCGGGGGTGGCGAAGAGTGGCCCGATATCGACGTCGAAGCCGAGATCGGCAAACGCCGAGGCGATCACCTTCTGGCCGCGGTCGTGCCCATCCTGGCCCATCTTGGCGACCAGGATGCGCGGGCGCCGCCCGTCATTCTCCTCGAAGGCCTCGACGAGGCCGCGGACCTTCTCCACCACCGGCGACATGCCGCCCACCTCCCGCTTGTACACGCCCGAGATCGAGCGGATCTCGGCGCGGTGACGGCCCCACGCCTTCTCCAGCGCCTCCGAGATCTCGCCGACCGTGGCCTTGGCCCGCGCGGCGTTCACCGCCAGTTCGAGCAGGTTGCCCTCGCCGTCCGCGGCCTTCGTCAGCGCGGCCAGCGCCGCATCGACATCGGCCTGGTTGCGCTCGGCGCGCAGGCGCTTGAGCTTGTCGATCTGCTTGGCGCGCACGTCGGCATTGTCGACGCGAAGCAAGTCGATCTTCATCTCGTCATCGGGTTTGTACTTGTTGATGCCGACGATGGTCTGGCGGCCGGAATCGATCCGCGCCTGGGCGCGGGCGGCCGCCTCCTCGATGCGCAGCTTCGGGATGCCGGCCTCGATCGCCTTGGCCATGCCGCCGAGCGCCTCGACCTCGCGGATATGCTCCCAGGCCCGCGCAGCGATGTCCCGGGTCAGCCGCTCGACATAGTAGGAGCCGCCCCACGGATCGATGATCCGCGTCGTGCCGCTCTCCTGTTGCAGGAAGAGCTGGGTGTTGCGGGCGATGCGGGCCGAAAAGTCAGTGGGCAGTGCCAGAGCCTCGTCGAGCGCGTTGGTGTGGAGCGACTGGGTGCCGCCCTGCGTCGCCGCCATCGCCTCGATGCAGGTGCGGGTGACGTTGTTGAACACGTCCTGCGCGGTCAGCGACCATCCGCTGGTCTGCGAATGCGTGCGCAGCGGCAGAGACTTGTCGCTCTTGGGCTCGAACTCCTTGACGAGCTTCGCCCAGATCAGGCGCGCGGCCCGCATCTTGGCGATCTCCATGAAGAAGTTCATCCCGATCGCCCAGAAGAACGACAGGCGCGGTGCGAACTGGTCGATGGTCAGGCCCGCGGCGAGCCCCGCCTTGATGTACTCGACGCCGTCGGCGAGCGTGTAGGCGAGTTCGAGGTCCTGCGTCGCCCCGGCCTCCTGCATATGGTAGCCGGAGATCGAGATCGAGTTGAACTTCGGCATGTTCTTCGAGGTGTAGCCGAAGATATCGGAGATGATCCGCATCGATCCCTTGGGGGGATAGATGTAGGTGTTGCGGACCATGAACTCTTTCAGGATGTCGTTCTGGATCGTGCCGGCGAGCTTTTCGGGCGGCACGCCCTGCTCCTCGGCCGCGACGATGTAGAGGGCGAGGACGGGCAGCACCGCGCCGTTCATCGTCATCGACACGGTCATCTCGTCCAGCGGGATGCCGGAGAACAGCGTGCGCATGTCGTAGATCGAGTCGATCGCGACGCCCGCCATGCCGACATCGCCCGAGACGCGCGGGTGGTCCGAATCGTAGCCGCGGTGGGTGGCGAGGTCGAAGGCGACCGAGAGGCCCTTCTGGCCCGCCGCGAGATTGCGCCGGTAGAAGGCATTCGAATCCTCGGCGGTGGAGAAGCCGGCATATTGCCGGATCGTCCAGGGCTGGGTGACGTACATCGCCGGATAGGGGCCACGAAGATAGGGCGGCAGGCCGGGGAACGAGTCGATCCCCTCGCACCCCTCCCGATCCTCGGGGCCGTAGAAGCCCTTCACCGGAATGCCCTCGGGCGTCATCCACGGCTCCCCGGCCGGCGGAGGCGGCGCCTTGAAGCCGTCGGCCGCGTAGGCGACGGAGGCGAAATCGGGGATCCGGGAGCTCATCGTGCAGCTGTTCCTGGCGTCAGTCTCGGCATCAGCCGAGACGATGGATTTTTTTTGAGCATTATAGGCAAGCCACCAAACGCGGCTACTGTCCATAAGGCGGGGCTCACCGGCCGCGCTTGCGCCGGCTTCCTGTCACGTGGTGGCGCCCGCGCGCATCCCAGCGCACGCTTGGAGCCGGCCCCGAAGGCGCCGCGAGCCACGCCCGGCGCTGGGCGATCAGAGCTTTGAGCCGCTCGGCCCGCTTCTCCCGGCCGGCGCAGTCGCAAGGCCAGTCGCAATCGAAATGGTGCGAGCCGCCCTCGCCGGAAAACAGGCTGACGAAGGCCAGCACGATCCCGATCAGGCCGACCACGCCGATGACCAGGGCCGGCCACGCGAGGCCGAGGCCGACGAGGACGGCGATGGCGGCCTTGCCCGCCAGGGTTCCGACCAGCTTCACCTTTAGGAGAGCGGTGAAGGTCGCCGCGGCGCCGGCCGATCCGCGCAGGGCTCGTAAGCTGCGCCTGCGGAAGCGCTTGCGCGCCGCCAGCGCTTCGAGCCGGCGCAACTCGCGTTCCAGCCGTCGTCGGGCGCAAACCCGATCCTCTACCGCTGCCGCCTGCACGCCCCCTCCCCGCCCGCGTTCGACCGGTCGAAGTGTGGGACATGGCAAGCGCGACCGTCAAACCGCCGTTTTCCGACCCCCGTGTCGCGGGAAGCGGCGAGCGCGACGGAGGTTGGGATGACGACGGGGCGAGCGGCGCCGAGTGCGGCACGGACTTGGCCCTTCCTGGCGGGCTTCATCGCGGCCGAGCGACGGCTCGGCGAGCGTGCCCGCGCCGCGGGCCGGGTGCCCGCCTTCGTCTACGAGTTCCTGCGGTTCGGGGTGAAGCAGGGCTGGGCCTGCCTATTCGGCGGCCTGATCTGCGCCCTGCTGATCGCAACGCACCTGTTCTATCCGGCCGACGCACCGCTCTCGCGCTATGATTTTCTCACGCTGGCGGCGGTTCTGATCCAGGTCGCGCTGCTGGCCCTCGGCATGGAGACCTGGGAGGAGGCCAAGATCATCGCGCTCTATCACATCGTCGGAACGGTGATGGAGATCTTCAAGACCAGCGTCGGCTCGTGGATCTACCCGGAGGCGAGCCTGCTGCGGATCATGGGCGTGCCGCTCTTCACCGGCTTCATGTATGCCAGCATCGGCTCCTACATCGCCCGCGTCTGGCGCCTGTTCGACTTCCGCTTCACGCGTCATCCGCCGCTGATCTTCACGCTACCGCTGGCAGCTGCGATTTATCTTAACTTCTTCAGCCACCATTACGTGGCCGATCTGCGGGTCCTGCTGTTCATCGCAACCAGCGTGCTGTTCGGCGGCACGATCGTGCACTTCAAGGTCTGGCGGGTGCATCGCCGGATGCCGTTGCTGCTCGGCTTCGTTCTTGTATCGCTCTTCATCTGGCTCGCCGAGAATATCGGGACGGCGTCCCGCGTCTGGCTCTACCCGAACCAGGCGGCGGGTTGGTCGCCGGTCTCGGCGGCCAAGCTCGGCTCGTGGTTCCTGCTGATGATCGTGTCCTACGTGCTGGTCACGCTGGTGAACCGGCCGCAGCCGGCGCCCGGGGCCGTCGCGGCACCCGAGCGGCCCGCCGGTTCCGGTGCAGCGCGGCCCGCAGCCTGAGGAGGCGATCAGTTGACGTAGGTGCGGATCCAGTTCGGGGAGAGGATCTCGCCCTCTTCCGTGATGATCCAGGGCTGCTGCGAGGGATCGCCCAGCGCGCCCTTCGCGGCGGCGAGCGCCTCGCGCAGGGTGTCGTAACGCTCGGGCTGGGCCAGCGGGGAGGAGGCCGGCAGCGTGCGCCAGATGGTGAGATCGGCAGGACGTTCGAGAGCTTCGGTTTCCATCTCTGGTTCTTCCTGTTCGAACCGTATTCGTCCGCGAAAGGACACCGCGACGACTGACGCCGTCGGGACGGTATGTTCAAAGATTCAAGGGCGATCGAAGCATCTCTGGGGCGGCTTTGCGATCAATTCGAGTGCTCGACGGCCAATCGGTCACTGTTTCGTCGCAGTTCCTCGCCTGAACCTTTGCCTTGGTTTCGCCAGGATTGGTCCAGGCCCACCCACGGATGCCTTCTCATCAGTCGGATGACACTGCGTACGAAACAGTATGCAATTGGTTACTCTCGGTAAGCAGGCTTGACCGTGCGATGCCGCACCCAGCCTGCCTGTGCGGAAAAGCGGGGATTTGTTGACCGGAGGCCACACCGGACACAGCTAAGTCTCATTCCTCAAGGTCCCGCGATCGTCTGCGTCACCGACCGGACCAGGCCGTGTCAAAACTCTGGGATTGGGACTTTGCGGTCGGGTGACGTCCCGGTCTCTTGAGAATGGGCTGTTCATCGCGTCGAACGGGTTTTTGCGGTCGGGAGACGACCAGTTTTTGATTGAAAGCGCCTCCTGGACGGTTTCCCGGCCTCTTCGGCGAGCGATCCATGCTCCCGCTCAGGTGGGGATCGCCGCCAGGAGCTTCCGGCTTCCCAGGATGTTGAGAACCCGCGTCAGATTGTAGGCGAGGACATGGAGCGCCATCTCGGTCGAGACGCGCGGCAGGGTCTTGGTGAGGAAGTGCGTGGCCCCCATCCGCGCCTTCAGCGTACCGAAAGGATGCTCGACCGTCTCACGCCGGACCCGCATGGCCAGCGGATCGGCGTCCAATCGGCGCTGCACCGTCTCCAGCACATCCTCGTGCTCCCAACGTGTCACCCGGCGCTCCTTGCCCGTCGTGCATTCCGCCTTCATCGGGCAGGCCGAGCACACGTTCGTCCAGTACCGATGCAGCGTCAGGCCGTTCTCCACCGTGGTGCATCGGTGGGGCAGCGTCTCGCCCGCCGGGCACAGGTAGGCATTCTCCTGAGGGCGATAGAGAAAATCCTCCTTGCCGAAGCGGCCGGCGGCCTTGGCGCCCGAGGTCATCGGCCGGGGCAGCGTGACCGAGATGCCGGCGCGTTCGCAAGCCAGAATCTGTTCACCGGAATAATAGCCCCGGTCGGCCACCGCATCGAGCGTGTCCGTCTCCAGAGCCTGCTTGGCCCGTACTGCCATACCACGGAGCTGCGCCCGGTCCGAGCCGGCATTGGTCACCGCGTGCGCCACGATCAGATGATGCTCGGTCTCGACCGCCACCTGGACGTTGTAGCCCACCACGCCCGACCCGCGCCCGCTGGTTGCCATCGATCGCGCGTCGGGATCGGTCAGCGAGATCTGCCGGTCGGGCGCCGCCTTCATCTGCTCCTCCAGGCCGGCCAACCGCTCCATCTCCTGCCCGAGGCGGGCGATCTTCTCCTTCAGCCGCACCACCTTGGCGGCCAGTTCGGGTGTGGGATCCTGACGATCGGCCGTGTCGAGCTGCGAGAGGTAGCGCGACACGCTCTCCTCGATCTGCTGGCGGCGCCGGTCGAGCTTGCCTTGCGTGAAGTTGCGGTCGCGGTTGTTGACCGCCTTGAACTTCGAGCCGTCGATCGCGACGCGTGTGCCGGTCAGCAGGCCCATCTCGCGGCACAAACCGACGAAGCGGGCACAGACGCGCCCGATGGCCGGTCCGTTCTGACGGCGGAACTCAGCAATGGTCTTGTGATCGGGCGACAGCTGACCCGTCAGCCACATGACCTCGACGTTGCGGCCCGCTTCACGCTCCAGACGCCGGCTCGACGGGACCCGGTTGAGGTATCCGTAGACGTAGAGCTTCAGGAGAGCGGCCGGATGGTAGCCCGGTCGCCCCGTCCGTGCCGCATCGACGCCCGCGAAGCCGAGCGCCCCAAGATCCAGCGCATCCACGAAGGCATCGACCACGCGGACCGGATTGTCCTCGGCGATCCAGTCTTCAAGACACGGCGGAAACAGCGTCGTCTGATCACGCTCGGCACCGACAACAAACCGTCCCATGCCAGCCTCCGGTCGACCCGGAGAAAGATACCATCATGGGAGTTTTGACACAGCCAGGGACGTTGGGGAACCTGGCAGGGCCTGTCTGAACGCGACCCGTACGGTCGGTGCGGGCGATGGACGCGCCGGGGGCGGACGAGGCAAAGGCCTGGGCAGCGGTTCGGACGCGGGATGAGTCAACGGTTGGGGTTGTCGGTGCCGGATCGTTTTGTGCGGATTGCCTTGGGCGTGACCCTCGGATTGCTGATCGCCTTCGTGGCGCAGCCCTACATCCTCGCCTTCCTCTACTCGGCGGACGCACCGCGCTCCGTGACCGCCCGCGGCGACCTCTCGGCGGCGGAGAAGACGACCGTCGATCTGTTCGCCCGCGCCTCCCCCTCCGTCGTCCACGTCTTCGCCCAGGCCGCCGCGCAGGGCCGTGGCCTGATGGAGCCGGACGACGAGTTCGGACAAGGGGAGCAGCAGCAGGGCTCCGGCACGCAGACCGGCACCGGCTTCGTTTGGGACGCGGCCGGCCATGTCGTGACCAACAACCACGTGGTCGAGGCCGCGACCAAAGGCGGCGGTTCAATCTCCGTTCGGCTCGCCTCCGGGGAGGTCGTCGGCGCGCGGGTCGTCGGCACCGCGCCGAGCTACGATCTCGCCGTGCTCCAACTCGGCCGCGTGGCCAAGATGCCCCCACCGCTCGCCGTCGGCACCTCGGCCGACCTCAAGGTGGGGCAATCGGCCTTCGCCATCGGCAACCCGTTCGGCCTCGACCACACCCTGACGACCGGCGTCATCAGCGCGCTCCAGCGGCGCCTGCCGACGCAGGAGGGCCGCGAATTGTCCGGCGTCATCCAGACCGACGCGGCGATCAATCCCGGCAATTCCGGCGGGCCCCTGCTCGATTCCGCGGGACGCCTGATCGGCGTCAACACGGCGATCTTCTCTCCCTCCGGCGCCAGCGCCGGCATCGGCTTCGCGGTGCCGGTCGACGTGGTGAACCGGGTGGTGCCCGACCTCATCAAGAACGGCCGGGTGCGCAATCCCGGCATCGGCATTATCGCCGGCCAGGAAGCGACCGCTGCCCGGCTCGGCATCGACGGCGTCGTCGTGCTGCGGGTGCTGCCCGGCTCGCCCGCGGCCCAGGCGGGTTTGCGCGGCGTCGATCCCCGCACCGGCGACATCGGCGACGTCATCGTCGGCGCGGGCGGCCGCCCGGTCCACCGGCTGTCGGACCTCACGGCCGTGGTCGAGGAGGCTGGGCTCGATCGCCCGATCACCCTGCTGGTGGAGCGCGATGGCCGAGTGCGGACCGTCCGGCTGAATACGGCGGATGTGGCGCAGACTCGGTTATGACGTTTCTCACCAGGGCCATGCACCGGATGAGCGCTTTACCCGCGCGCCGAACCGGCCGATGACCGCGGGATGCTTCTCGCCCTCGGCCTTCTGGCGCTCATCGGATTCTGGTGGCTCGGCCGCCGCAACGGGCGCCTGCCCTTCGGCCTGACACCCCGGCTGCTCGCCGGCTACGCGCTTCTGGCGACGGCCTTCGTGCTGTCGCTGCGCGGCAGCTTCATCCCGGCCCTGCTGCTCGGCGCCGGAGGGATCTGGCTCACGGAGGGCGAGGCGGGCGTGATCCGCCGCGTCCGCGCGTGGCGCGGGCATCCGGAGCCGCAGCTGGTGCGCACCGCCTCCCTCGAGCTTGCGCTGCGCTCCGACGGCGCCCCGCTCGACGGGACCCTCTTCGTCGGGCCCTTTGCCGGGCGCCCCCTGTCGGCGGTGCCGACGGAGGCGCTGATTGAATTGACGATCCTTCTGCGCCCCCACGATCCCGAGGGCACGCGCCTGTTAGAGGCGTATCTCGACCGCCGGCAGTCCGGCTGGCGTGTAGACGCTGATAGCGATGGATACCCGCGGCCGGGCGGCGCGGCGAAGCCAGGGACGATGACGGAGGAGGAGGCTTATCAGGTCCTGGGGCTTGAGCGCGGGGCGTCCCTGGAGGAGGTCCGCACGGCTCATCGGACGCTGATGAAGCGGCTGCATCCCGACCAGGGCGGCAGCGTCGAGCGGGCGGCGCGCGTGAACGCGGCGCGTGACAGGCTGGTGAACCGACATCGCTAGAACTCCACGCGCGTTGTCAGGGTCGATGGGTCGAATGAGGTCGCGGCCGCTGGCTGCGGCTCTTGTCGTCGGTCCGCCGCCGGCCGAACGCGCCGGCAGCCGCACCGCGAGATCGGATCGAGGCGATCAGCTGCGGGTGGCGAAGCAGTTGAAGCCGTTCTTCTTGAGCGCGGTGCAGGCATCCTGCGCGGCGCCCTGCTCGGCGAAGCCCGAGAAGCGGGCGCGGAAGAGCGTGGTACCGCCGTGAGACACGCGCACCGTGTAGGGCGCGGCCTTGGACAGCATGCCGGTGCGGCTGCGGGCGTCGGCGAGGATCGACTTCGCCTTGTCCTCGTCATCCATGGCGCCGAGCTGGATCACCCACGGCGTCGGCGTGACCGCCTTGGCGCCGTCGCTGCGGGCATCCTTCGGCGGTCCCTCGGCGCGGGACGCGACGCCCTCGACGGCGGGCAGGCGGGCGGTCGATTTGCCGCCCGTGCTCGGGAACGGTGCCTGGCTCGCCGACCCGGCATAGGCCTGGGCGGCGTTCGGCAGCGCCTGGAGGCCGGCGCGGCGCGACCCCGGCGTGGTCGTGGCCGGACGGATGTCGAGCGGAGCGTTGCTGGTGGAACTCGTAGTCTCGACCGCGTCGTCGTCCGCCGAGGCAAGCACGGTGCGGGTACGGGACTCCGCCTCGGCGATGACCGCCGGACGGCCGCGCTCGGCCACTTCGACGACCGGTGACGTCTGGCGGGCGCCGGCATAGGCGCGCGGCAGGTTGGCGCGCACGAGGTCGGCCATGATCCGGTCGCGGCTCGCGCCGGACTTTCCGCCGAGAACGATCGCCACGATCTGCCGGTCACCGAGTTTGGCCGCCGTCATCAGGTTGAAGCCGGAATCGCGGGTGTAGCCGGTCTTGATGCCGTCCACGCCCTCGACATTGCCGAGCAGGCGGTTGTGATTGCCGATGGTCCGGCCGCGGAAGGCGAAGGAGCGGGTCTGGAAGTAGCGGTAGTAGCGCGGGAACCGGTCCTGGATCGCGCGGGCCAGGATGGTCAGATCCTGGGCGGTGGTGATCTGGTCCGGATCGGGCAGGCCGGAGGCGTTGGCGTAGTGGGTGCGGCTCATGCCGAGCGCCTTGGCCTTGCGAGTCATCATCTCGGCGAACCGCGGCTCGGAGCCGGCGATGTTCTCGCCGATGGCACAGGCCACGTCGTTGGCCGATTTCGTCACCAGCGCCTTGATCGCTTCCTCGACGGTGACGGTCGAACCGGGCCGCAGGCCGAGCTTCGAGGGGGCCTGGGCGGCGGCATTGGCCGAGATGGTCAGCGGCGAGTCGAGGTCGTAGCGGCCCTTCTCCAGCTGCTCGAACAGCATGTAGAGCGTCATCACCTTGGTGATCGAGGCCGGATGGCGCAGCGCGTCCTCGTTCACCGCGTGCAGGGTCCGGCCCGACTTCACGTCGACGACCATGGCGGCGTAGGGCGGGTTGTAGCCGCTCACCGCCTTGCGTGCGTGGCCTCGGCGCTTGGCCTCGGCGGGATCGGCCACCGCGACGAGAAAACTCGTCGCCAGGAGCAGCACGGCGACAGCGCGGGACCCCGTGGCGGGCCGGCCTTCTACGCGACGCATCTCGAAACCTTCGCCTCGACAGTCGGACCCTCGAGCCCGGCTGGCACCCTTCACGGACGCCGCCACCGGCTCCGCAATCTCTGGCGAGGACGGTAGGACGAACGCGGTTACGCGCCCGTTAATGCGGCCCCAGGGACGTTCGAGATCGTCCTTTCGCCACAGGGGTTAAGCCGATCTTGACGAAACCGGCCCGTCTCCGGTCCGCACCGTCCCGCAGAGCGCGTCGGACGCCGTGCCGGCCCGCTCTGCGGGACGGTCTGTCACGATCATGCGGCGGCAAAGTGAGGACGAGCGGGACCGGACAGTTTCACGCACCTCACTGGCGCAGCCGCCGATCGGCCTATAGATTGCCTCTTGAGCACCGCACCCCTCGCCGGGGCGCCGGTGCCGAAGGGCTGCCAGACCAGGGTCGCTTCGATTCAGATGTCTTCCAAGCTGATCCAGAACGACGTGCAGGAGGCGGATCGGGGGCGGGTTCCGGTGCGTGCGGCTTCGACCCCGCGCAATCCGGGCGACGACGATCGTTCGGGCACCGCGATCATCACCCGCACCAAGCCGCGGGCGAAACGGCCGAGCCTGTATCGCGTGCTGCTGCTCAACGACGATTACACGCCGATGGAGTTCGTCGTGCATGTCGTCGAGCGCTTCTTTAACAAAAGTCACGAAGACGCCTACCAGATCATGATGCACGTCCACCACAATGGCGTGGGGGAGTGCGGCGTGTTCACCTACGAAGTCGCGGAAACGAAAGTGACGCAGGTGATGGATTTCGCCCGCAAGCACCAACATCCGCTTCAGTGCGTTATGGAAAAGAAATAGGCATCCAGCGAAGGCCAGAGCATTGCCAAGCTTCTCACGCAGCCTCGAGCAAGCCCTCCACCGCGCCCTGGCCCTGGCCGGAGAGCGCCGCCACGAATACGCGACCCTCGAACATCTCCTGCTCGCGCTCGTCGATGACCAGGATGCCGCCGCCGTGATGCGGGCCTGCAACGTCGAGATCGACGTGCTGCGCCGCAATCTCGTCGAGTATGTCGACACCGAACTCTCGAACCTGACGGGCGACGGGCGCCAGGACGCCAAGCCGACCGCCGGCTTCCAGCGCGTCATCCAGCGCGCGGTAATCCACGTGCAGTCGTCGGGCCGCGAGGAGGTCACCGGCGCCAACGTGCTCGTCGCGATCTTCGCCGAGCGCGAGAGCCACGCCGCCTACTTCCTGCAAGAGCAGGACATGACCCGCTACGACGCGGTGAACTACATCAGCCACGGCATCGCCAAGCGGCCGGGCGCCTCCGAGGCCAAGCCCGTGCGCGGTGCCGAGGAGGAGAGTGCCTCAGAGCGCCCCGGCGGAGAGGACAACGAGGCGCGGCCGAAGAAGAAGGGCGACGCGCTGGAGGCCTACTGCGTCAACCTCAACAAGAAGGCGCGCGACGGCAAGATCGATCCGCTGATCGGCCGCCATTCCGAGGTCGAGCGCACGATCCAGGTGCTCTGCCGCCGCCAGAAGAACAACCCGCTGCTGGTGGGCGACCCCGGCGTCGGCAAGACGGCGATCGCCGAGGGCCTCGCGCGGAAAATCATCCAGCACGAGGTGCCGGAGGTACTGGCCGACGCGACGGTCTTCTCCCTCGACATGGGCACGCTGCTCGCCGGCACCCGCTACCGCGGCGACTTCGAGGAGCGCCTCAAGCAGGTGATGAAGGAGATCGAGGCGCATCCCAACGCCATCATGTTCATCGACGAGATCCACACCGTGATCGGTGCGGGCGCCACGTCGGGCGGCGCGATGGACGCCTCGAACCTGCTGAAGCCCGCGCTGGCGTCGGGCGCCCTGCGCTGCATCGGCTCGACCACCTACAAGGAGTACCGCCAGTACTTCGAGAAGGATCGCGCCCTGGTGCGCCGGTTCCAGAAGATCGACGTCAACGAGCCGTCGATCCCGGACACGATCGAGATCCTCAAGGGCCTCAAGCCCTATTTCGAGGAGTTCCACAAGCTGAAATACACCACCGATGCCGTGAAGGCGGCGGTGGAGCTGTCAGCCCGCTACATCAACGACCGCAAGCTGCCCGACAAGGCGATCGACGTGATCGACGAAACCGGCGCCTCGCAGATGCTGGTGCCGGAGGCGCGCCGCAAGCGCACCATCGGCGTCAAGGAAATCGAGACCACCATCGCCACGATGGCGCGCATCCCGCCCAAGACCGTGTCGAAGGACGACGCGGTGGTGCTCAAGAACCTGACCGAGAACCTGAAGCGGGTCGTCTACGGCCAGACCAACGCCATCGAGGCGCTGACCTCGGCGATCAAGCTGGCCCGCGCCGGCCTGCGCGATCCCGACAAGCCGATCGGCTCCTACCTGTTCGCCGGCCCGACCGGCGTCGGCAAGACCGAGGCCGCCAAGCAGCTGGCCGCCTCGCTCGGCGTCGAGATGCTGCGGTTCGACATGTCGGAATACATGGAGCGCCACACGGTCTCGCGGCTCATCGGCGCGCCGCCCGGCTATGTCGGCTTCGATCAGGGCGGTCTGCTCACCGACGGGATCGACCAGCACCCGCACTGCGTGCTCCTGCTCGACGAAATCGAGAAGGCGCATCCGGACCTGTTCAACATCCTGTTGCAGGTCATGGACCACGGCAAGCTGACCGACCACAACGGCAAGCAGGTCGATTTCCGCAACGTCATCATCATCATGACCTCGAACGCGGGTGCCTCCGATCTGGCGAAGTCGGCCTACGGCTTCACGCAGTCGAAGCGCACGGGTGACGACGTGGAGGCGATCAACCGCCTGTTCGCGCCGGAATTCCGCAACCGTCTCGACGCGATCATCTCGTTCGGCCACCTGCCGAAAGAGGTCGTGGCCAAGGTCGTCGACAAGTTCGTGCTCCAGCTCGAGGCGCAGCTGGCCGACCGCAACGTCACGATCGAGCTCTCGGACGAGGCCCGCGACTGGCTCGTGGAGAACGGCTACGACGATGCGATGGGCGCCCGGCCCATGGCCCGTCTGATCCAGTCCACGATCAAGACGCCGCTCGCCGACGAGGTGCTGTTCGGCCGTCTCAAGGACGGCGGCGCGGTCAAGGTCGTGCTGAAGAAGCCGGAGGGTGAGGACGGCAAGGGTGAAACCGGAAAGGGCAAGGGCGAGCTCGGCTTCGAGTTCCCCGCCGGCCCGGTCACGCCGAAGCCGGAGAAGGACGTTACCAACGCCACCAAGCGCAAGCGCTCCAAACCACGCTCGGCGCCGCGCAAGAAGGCGACCAAGCGTGACGGCGGCCCGTCCGGTGGGGGCTCATCGGGCGGCGGCTCGGTCCGCACCGTGCCGAAGGTCCCGCTCAAGGTCTGACGGAACGAGGCCGCTCACGCGCAAGAGTGAGCGGCCTTCGAGGCCGGTGCGGGTTGCGTTCCCGTGCCGCCTCCCGGATATGGACGGCGCCGCGCTCTGTGAGAGGTCGCGGCATCGGCCAGCAATGGGGGTAGCATGACGAGCGACGCGCAGGAGGAGCCCCTCACGCCTGTCGCGCCACAGCCGGTTTCGCCCCGGCCGAAGCCGCTGACGTCCCGCGAGAGACGACGCCGTCGCCGCAAGGCTCGCCACCGCGGCGAGGAGATCCTCGGCTGGATTCTGGTGCCGGTGATTCTGTTCGGTCTGTTCTGGGGCGCGAACGCCGTGCTGGAAGCGATGGGCACCAGCCCCGGCGTGGTGTGGGATCAGCTCATGCAGGTGAAGGCCGCGCTCGAGAAGAAGATGTAGCCCGAGCGCCGTTCCCTACTCCGCCGCCGCCTTGCTCAGGCCGATCCGCCGCCAGATCGTGCTCAGCGCGTCCACGAGGTGGTCGATGTCGGCGTTGGAGTGGAGCGGCGAGGGCGTGATGCGCAGGCGCTCGGTCCCCCGGGGTACGGTGGGATAGTTGATCGGCTGGACGTAGATTCCGAACTCGTCGAGCAGGGAATCGCTGATCGCCTTGCACAGCACGGGGTCGCACACCATCACCGGAACGATGTGGCTCTGGTTGGCGAGCGTCGGGATGCCCGCCGCGTCCAGCGCCTGCCGCACCCGCGCCACCCGCTCCTGATGGCGGGCGCGCTCGACGCCGCTCGCCTTGAGATGGCGGATGCTGGCGGCGGCGCCCGCCGCGACCGCCGGTGGCAGGGAGGTCGTGAAGATGAAGCCCGAGGCGAAGCTGCGCACGAAGTCGCACAGCTGGGCCGAGCCGGTGATGTAGCCGCCATGCACGGCGAACGCCTTGCCGAGCGTTCCCTCGATCACGTCGAGCCGGTGGGCGAGCCCCATCCGCTCCGAGATGCCGCCGCCCCGCGCCCCGTAGAGGCCGACCGCGTGCACCTCGTCGAGATAGGTCAGCGCGCCGTGCGCCTCGGCGACATCGCAGATCTCGTCGATGGGAGCGATGTCGCCGTCCATGGAGTAGACCGACTCGAAGGCCACGAGCTTGGCCCGGCCGGGCTCGATCAGGGCGAGCTTGCGGTCCAGATCCTCCGGATCGTTGTGGCGGAAGATCTGGCGCTCGGCCCGGCTCGAACGGATGCCCTCGATCATCGAGGCGTGATTGCCCTCGTCGGAGAACACGACGCAGCCCGGAAGCTTGGAGGCGAGGGTACCCAGCGCCGCCCAGTTCGAGACGTAGCCGGAGGAGAAGATTAGCGCCGCCTCCTTGCCGTGGAGGTCGGCCAGCTCCTGTTCCAGCAGCACGTGGTAGTGGTTGGTGCCGGAGATGTTGCGGGTGCCGCCTGCCCCCGCGCCGCAGCGGTCGATCGCCTCGTGCATCACTCGCAGCACGGAAGCGTGCTGGCCCATGCCGAGATAGTCGTTGGAGCACCAGACGGTGACCTCGCGCTCGCCCCCCGGGCTGTGATGTGTCGCGTAGGGAAAGCGCCCGGCCTGACGTTCCAGATCGGTGAAGACGCGGTAGCGTCCCTCCCGGTGGAGACCGGTGATCGCGCTGCCGAAGAACGCCTCGTAGTCCATAACCGTCCTCCCCGATGAAAATCCCGGCGGCGGGTGGATCTCGCGTCCGCCTCACCTCATTCGCGTGGCACCGCGGCCGTGTCCTGCACCTCCGCGGACGCCGGGGCCGTGCGGCCCGGCAGGCTCCAGTTCCACAGCGCCGCCGAGGGCAGAGGCAGCATCAGGAACCAGTGTTCGAGGGTGGCCAGGGCCGCGAGCGCCGCGAGAAGGCTCAGGCCCGTGACCGCCTGCGGAGCGGCCTCCGCCGAGAGGGCGCCGCGGGCGAGCAGCACCGTCGCCGCCGTGCCCAGCGTCACCGAGACCGGAAACAGCGGGTTCATCGGCCGCCGGCTCAGGTAGCAGGCGAGATAGCCGAGATGCGAGGGCAGGAACTCGGCGTGGAGGTTGCGCACACCGAGGAACAGGTTGAGCCGGGCCGAGGCGTTCATCAGCGCGAGCAGGGCGTAGGTCCACAAAGCCACCCTGTTCCCCTCCCCCCAGGTCAGGCAGAGAATGGCGAGCCCGCCGAGCAGGATCGCGAAGTCGTGCCAGAGGCTGGTGGCGAGTGCCGCGAAGAAGCGGTCGAGCCCGCGCAGGTTCGGCGCGCAGGCCATGGGCTTCGGGCCGGAGACGAAGCCCATGTAGTAGCTCATCTCCTGCCAGCCCCAGACGACCACCGCGGCGGTGAAGCCGATATAGGCTCCCGTCTCGGTGTCGTCGTCCGCGACAGCGCCGATCGCCCAGAGCGCCCCGGCCAGCACGGCGCTCGCCGCGACCATGCTGCGGGGATGCGTCCGCCGCGGCAGATGCTGGAGAACCAGCACCAGACCGGTGGCCGACCACCACAGCAGGACGGCGTAGAGCGCCGGGGCGGCGTAGGCGCCCATGCTACCAGACCGGCCGGAGGCGGATGTCGGCCGGCATCGCGTTCTGCTTGACCGGCAGACAGTAAAGCCGTGCGAAGATCGCCGCCGCGGTCAGAGCCTGGGCGCCGTGTTTGAGCTTGCCCGAAAGGCCGCCCTCCGCCTTGGCGGCGGCGATCTTCTCGGCGCAGATCAGCAGCCGGTCGAGACCCGCCTTGAAGCGCGGGTCGTCGAGGTCGAGGGTGATCGGGAAGGTCTGTTTTGAGATCTCGGAGGTGATCCGGAAGACCTTGAAGTCGTAATCGGTCGGATCGACCCCGAGCGCCTTGTGGAAGGCGGGACGGCAATGGTCGCGGACATACATCGTCGCGAACACGGCGAGCAGGAAGAAGCGGATCCAGTAGCGGTTCACCCCTTCCGTCAGCCGCGGGTTGGCGCGCATCAGCAGCGCGAAGGCCTCCCCGTGCCGGAACTCGTCGTTGCACCACTTCTCGAACCACTTGAAGATCGGGTGGATGCGCCGCTCGGGATGCCGCTCCAGCTCGCGGTAGATGGTGATGTAGCGAGCGTAGCCGATCTTCTCCGAAAGATAGGTCGCGTAGAAGATGAACTTCGGCTTGAAGAAGGTGTACTTCTTGGTCTTCGTCAGGAAGCCGAGATCGACGCCGACGCCGAAATCCTTCAGCGTGTCGTTGATGAAGCCGGCATGCCGGGCCTCGTCGCGGCTCATGAAGCCGAACAACTCCTTGATGTCCTTGTTCTTGGCGCGCTTGCGCATCTCCGCGTAGAGCACGCAGCCCGAGAACTCTGCGGTGATCGAGGAGACGAGGAAGTCGAGGAACTCCTTGCGCAGCTCCGGATCCAGGTCCGCGAGGTCGCAGTCGAACTCCTCGTTGCGCACGAAGTGGCGCTTGTTCGGGTCCGAGCGCAACTCGTCGATCAGGATGTCCCACTCGCGGCGCACCGGCTCGACGTCGGTGCGGTCGAGTTCGGCGAAATCGGTGGTGTAGAAGCGCGGGCTCAGGAAAGTCGTCTGCTGCGCGCTCTTGGTCGATTCATTGACCGGATGGCGCGGCGGCGGAGCTCCGGCCGAGGACGGGTGCTGGGGCTGGACGGTGGCGTTCACAGCTTCCTCCGTTCGGAAAAGCTCACCTCGTAGAGTTCGGTCAGCTCGAGATGGGCGATCAGCTTGGTCCAGGCCCGCTCCAGCCGGCCGGCGCGGGTCACGGTGGCCGTGCGGCGCACGGTGAGGCGCTCGCCGTAGGGCACCTCGGTCGGGGCGTCGTGGACCTGAACCTCGTCGCCGGGTTCGATCTCGAACCCGGCATCGAGCGTCACGTGCGCGTGCAGGCTCTCGGGTGTCTGCTCGATCTCGACGGTGCAGGGCACCTCGACGACCGTCTTGCCGATCCAGGCCATGTCAGCCGCTCCTCCCATCAGCGCAGCTCCGTGCCGGGCAGCAGGCGAGCGAAGGCCTTCGCGTTCGACGGGCCGAAGGCCAGCAGCGCCACGTGGCGCCCGGTCGCTCCATCCTCCAACGACAACGTGCCGTTGTCGAATCGCGTGAGGGTGAAGGGCGGCTCGCGGCCCAGGCCCTCGCGCTGCCGCGCCTGGGCGAGGCCGCGCAGCGTCCCGCGGATGAAGCCGTCCTGACCCGGCTCGATCCGGGCGACCAAGCGTCCGTCCCCGGCCGCGCGCAGATCAATGCCGCCGTCCGGCAGATCCTCGGCGTGGAAGGCCAGAGTCTGGACCGGCCGGGACGGCTGCTCCTCCGGCTCCTTCTCCTGGCCGCGGCCGAGGGCGACCGCGAGCAGGGACACCGCCAGCAGAGAGGCCACGGCCAGAAGAGCCGGCCGCTGGGACGGCGGCTTCTGCGGCGGTCGGCGGAAGTTCAGTTCCACGGGCATCGGTCTAATTCCCGGCTATCGCGCCGCGGCCGTCGCGAGACGGCCCGGTGCGGCACCCCCGCGCGCGCCGATGGCGGCCGGCTCCTCGATGCGGGTGGGGCCGTCGGCATGGGCCGCCAGCGCCGGGGCGAGCAGGGCCGCCACGCTCCGGGCCTCCGGCACGGAGCGCAGCATCGGTTCCGGCCGGCTCACCCGCCAGGGGCGGGCATGGGGCCACAGGTGCAGGTAAGCGACACGCTCGCCCGGCGGCAGCCGCAGGGGAAGGTCGCCGCTGCCATCGGCGAACAGGCGCAGATCCGCCGACTCGATCCGGGTGAGCGGCAGGTTGAGGGTGATCGGCAGGGCGATGCCGACATGCATCACCACCCGCCGGTCGGTCAGGGTGTAGACCGTCGTGCGCTGGACGAGCCAAGCGAGGAAGGTCAGCAGCCCCAGAGCGCCGAGACCGATCAGCAGGGTCGGACCCGCGACGGCGAGTGCCCGCGCCGGCCCGCCGCTGGCGGCAGCACCGATGGCGAGCACCGTGGCGGCGCCGGCGAACCAGAGCATGACGAGCCGGGCGTGAAAGGCGCGCAGCAGCACGCCGTGCAAGGTCGGGGCGCCGCGCCACAGGATGCGCTCGCCCGCAGGCAGCGGACCGGGCAGCCCCCGCAGAGTCCCTTCGGGCAGGAAATCCGACTCGCTCATAGGATCGGCCTCAGAGAATCGGTTCTTGGCGGGCCGGCGAGGCGTAGAGCGTGCCAGCGCCGAAATAGGCCATGATCCGCTCCTCCTCCCGAAGGGTGACGGAGTCGGGATCCTTGGTTCCGGGGATGTCGGCGAACTGCGCCGCCAGCAGCGCCTCGGTCTTCACGGTGCGCGAGAAGCGGCCGGTGGTGCAGAAGGTCGCCGGCATCAGCACCCGGCGCCCGCCCGCACCGAGTTCGACCTCGTAGTAGCGCACGAAGGATTCGCCGCGATCGACCCAGAGATCGACGACGGTGCCGGCGACCTGCCGGTCGGCGCCGAAGACCGGCATCCCGATCGGGTTCGGTCCGTCCTCGTGGACGACGAAGGCGTCGGCGACGCGCAACGGAACGATGCGGTACTGCGCGTCCCAGGTCCGGTCGTGCTCGTCGTGGCGCGGCACCCACGAGCCCGGACCGACGCCGGCCTGAAGCGAGGTGTCGGTGCGGAAGTAGGGTGCGCCGGGGAAGACCTCGCGGCGGGTGCTCGGCACGTCGGTGTCGTAGGCGATGTTGGTCTGCGGCGCGTACATCGTGTGACCGCTCGACAGGTGGAACGCCTTCGGTGTCGGGATCAGGATCGGATCCGGGCTCTTGAGACGGCCGGCGGCCTCGTTCTCCAGCGGATAGCCCTCGCGCCGGTCCTCGCGCCGGAGATAGAAGACGAGGCCCGCGAAGAAGATCCAGAACGCGTATAGCGTGACCTGCGCGACGTCGATGTAACCGGTGATCTCGCCTCTGGGCATGGCAGGCCTCCCGATCAGGTAAGACGGTTGACGAGGGGATCGAACCGGCCAGCCTGCCCCTCGTCCGGGCAGTCGGCCTCGGGCTCGGCCGCGCGCACGAGCGGACCGATGGCGACCAGGGTGGCGAAGAGCAGCGCGATCTCGACGTGGTAGACGATGAGGTAGCCGATCGCCGGCTCGTTCATGCCTTCGCCGAGCGCCCCCGACTGAGCGATCGCCGCGCCGAGATCGCGCAGGATGCCGCTCGCGGCGATCGCGGTGCCGGCCGCGGTCGCCTGCGCCGCGCCCCAGGCGCCGAGGGCGAGGCCGGTATCCTCCGGCCCGGCCTTGGCCATGGAGGCGGTGAGCGTTCCGTGGGCGAACAGCCCCCCGCCGATGCCGATCAGGGTGACGCCGGCGGCGAAGAGCCGGGCGGACGCGAGCGGTGCGGCAAAGATCACCGCCGAGAAGGCGGCGATGCCGATCACCGTGCCGGTGGCCGCGACCCGGTAGGGATCGCCCCCGCGGTTGAGCCAGCGCGCCGCCGCGATCAGGCCGAGCCCGCCGCCCGCCGCGAGCATCGCCGTCAGCGCCGTCGTCTGCGCCACGGTGAGGCCGAGGATCTGGCCGCCGTAGGGTTCGAGCAGAATATCCTGCATCGAGAAGGCCGCGGTCCCGAGAGCGATCGCCGCGAGACGCCGCCGCGCGGTGCCCTCGCCGGCATAACCGCGCCAGGACTGCGAAAAACTCGGCCGCGGCTTGGTCCGGTCCGTGCGGCCGGGATCGCGCGCCTCCTGCTTCCACAACGCGACGCCGTTGAGCACGATGGTGATCAGCGCCGCGCCCTGGATCACCTGGATCAGGCGGATCGCCGAGAAATTGGCGAGTGCCAGCCCGAACAGAACGGCGCTGCCCATCATGCCGGCGAGCAGCATGGCGCAGAGGAGCGCCACCACCTTCGGGCGGGCGTGGGCCGGGGCAAGATCGGTGGCGAGCGCCAGGCCGACGGTCTGCGTCGTGTGAAGTCCCGCGCCGACGAGCAGGAAGGCGAGCGCCGCGGCCGCATGGCCGACCCAGAGCGGGCCGGTGGTGTCACCCGACAGAATCAGAAGGGCGAACGGCATGATCGCCAGCCCGCCGAATTGCAGCAGCGTGCCGAACCAGATGTAGGGCACCCGCCGCCAGCCGAGCACCGACCGGTGCGTGTCCGAGCGGAAGCCGACCAGCGCCCGCAGGGGCGCGAACAGGAGCGGCAGCGACAGCATCACCGCGACGATCCAGGCCGGCACCGCCAGTTCGACGATCATGACGCGGTTGAGCGTGCCGATCAGGAGCACTGCGGCCATACCGACGGTGACCTGAAACAGCGACAGCCGCATCAGCCGCCCGAGCGGCAGCTCCTTCGTCGCCGCGTCGGCGAAGGGAAGGATCGCCGGGCCGAGACGCAACAGCGCCTGGGTGATGGCGAGGCCGGACTTCATCGAGATTGCCCTCCCCCCACTGCGGGGGAGGGTGGCCCCTGCGTCAGCAGGGTTCGTGAGAGGGGAGCGCCGCTTCCGGACGAACCTGAGCCGGCCCCTCTCCCGCCCGCTCCGCGGGCACCCTCCCCCGCAGAGGGGGGAGGGTTTTTTTGTCTGCGCAGCTCGATGGCGTTCGAGAGATAGAACCCGCTGTTCACCCTCTGCGTGCGGTCGACGGCGAAGCGGACCAGCGCCTGCTCCCGCGCGATGCGCCGCCGCAGCCCGCCCTCCGTCACCGGCACGATGGCGGGCGCCCGGTCGGCCTTGGGAAACAGCTTGCCGGCCGTATGCATCAGCGTCAGCAAAGCCGTGCGCGGCGCGACCGTGAACAGCAGGCTTCCGTCGGTGCGCAGGGACAGTTCGGCGAGCGCCCGCACGATGTCGGGCGCCTGATAGTGGATCAGCGAATCCATCGCGATGACATGGTCGAAGCGTCCGAGCCAGGGATCGAGCATGTCGCCGACACGGAAATCGACGGAGCCCGGCCCGGCGATCGCCGGCAGACGTTCGCGGGCGAGCCCGATCAGCGTCGGCGAGACGTCGATGGCGACAACCTCCGCCCCCCGGCGGGCCGCCTCGACCGCGAGCGCGCCGGTGCCGCAGCCGGCATCCAGCAGGCGTCGGCCGGTCAGATCCTGCGGCAGCCAGCCGAGCAGGGTCGCCCGCATGGTGTCGCGCCCGGCCCGCACCGTGGCGCGGATCTTCGAGACCGGCGCGTCGGAGGTCAGGCGCGACCACGCCTCGACGGCGGTGCGGTCGAAATAGGTCTCGAGCTGCGAGCGGCGGGTGAGGTAGGGCGTGCTCATCAATCGAAGCCCGATCAGTCGAAACCAAGAAATTCGAACAGGTCGCGGTCCTTCATCGGCGCCGCCTCGCACGGGTCGGCGCCGGCCCAGAGCGCTTCGGCCAGCCGCATGTACTCGTCGGTGACGGCCTTCAGCTCCGGCGAGGCGTCCATCTCGAACAGCGTCGACTTCTTCAGCCGGGAGCGGCGCACCACGTCGAGATCGGGGAAATGCGCCAGTCGGCGCAGGCCCACCGCGGCGTTGAAGCGGTCGATCTCGTCCGTCTTGGCCGAGCGGTTGGCGATGACGCCGCCGAGGCGCACCCCGTAATTCTTGGCCTTGGAGTGGATCGCCGCGACGATCCGGTTCATGGCGAAGATCGAATCGAAGTCGTTGGCGGTGACGATCAGCGCCCGGTCGGCGTGCTGCAGCGGCGAGGCGAAGCCGCCGCAGACCACGTCGCCGAGCACGTCGAATACCACCACGTCGGTGTCTTCGAGCAGGTGGTGCTCCTTGAGGAGCTTCACCGTCTGCCCGACGACGTAGCCGCCGCAGCCGGTGCCGGCCGGCGGGCCACCGGCCTCGACGCATTTCACACCGTTGAAGCCCTCGACGACGAAATCATCCGGCCGCAGCTCCTCCGAGTGGAAGTTCACCGATTCGAGCGCGTCGATGACGGTCGGTGCAAGGCGTTTGGTCAGGGTGAAGGTCGAGTCGTGCTTCGGGTCGCAGCCGATCTGCAGGACGCGCTTTCCGAGCTTCGAGAAGGCCACCGAAAGGTTCGAGGAGGTGGTGGACTTGCCGATGCCGCCCTTGCCGTAGACCGCGAAGACCTTGGCGGTCTCGATCCGGTCGGCGGGATCGAGCGCGACCTGGAGGCTGCCCTCCTCGCGGCGCATGGCGACCGGATTGCGGATGGCGATGTTCATGCCGCGACTCCTGCGGTGATTCCGGGCGTGACGCCCTCGAGCCGGTCTTCCAGCTCCTCCTCGGCGCGGTCGAGCGCGTCGCGCATCGCCGGGTCGGGGGTCCAGAAGCCGCGGCGATGGGCCTCGATGAGACGGCTCGCGACCTTGGCGCAGGCGGTCGGGTTGAGCGACGCCATCCGGTCGCGCATCTGATCGTCGAGCACGAAGGTCTCGGTGATGCGCTCGTAGATCCAGGGCTGCACCGCGCCGGCGGTGGCCGACCAGCCGACCGTGTTGGTCAGCGTCGCCTCGATCTGGCGCACGCCCTCGTAGCCGTGGCCGAGCAGGCCCTCGTACCATTTCGGGTTGAGCATGCGGGTGCGGGTCTCCAGCGCCACCTGCTCATCGAGGGAGCGCACGCGCCCCTCCCCGCGGGTCTGGTCGCTGATGTAGATCGGCACGCTGGCGCCCTTCGCGCGGGCGACCGCACGGCTCATGCCGCCGAGCCCGTCGAAGTAGTGATCGACGGATGTGACACCGAGTTCGACCGAATCGAGGTTCTGGTAGGCGAGATCGACCCGGGCGAGCACCGCCTTCATCAGGTCGCGCCGGGGTTCGGGACGCCCGGTGCGGCCGTAGGCGAAGCTCTTGCGGCGGGAGAACGTCTCGCAGAGCTCACCCTCGTCGTCCCAGCGGCCGGACTCGACGAGATGGTTGACGTTGGCGCCGTAGGCCCCCTCCGCGTTCGAGAAGACCCGCAGGGCTGCCGTCTCGAAGTCGCAAGCCTGCTCGGCCTGGATCGCCAGGGCGTGCTTGCGCACGAAGTTCCGGTCGATCGGCTCGTCGGCCGAGGCCGCCAGAAAGCTTGCTTCCGCCAGAAGCCTCGTTTGAAGCGGCAGGAGATCGCGGAAGATGCCCGAAAGCGTGACCACCGCGTCGATGCGCGGCCGGCCGAGTCGCTCAAGCGGGATCAGTTCGGCTCCGGCGAGCCGGCCGTAGCCGTCGAATCGGGGCGCCGCGCCGATCAGCGCCAGCGCCTGGGCAATCGGGCCGCCCTCGCTCTTCAGGTTGTCGGTGCCCCACAAGACGAGAGCAACGCTTTCCGGCAATGCCCGGCCTTCGGCGATGTGGCGCTCCAGCACCCGCGCCACTTGCTTCGCTCCATCGGCCAGCGCGAAGGCCGAGGGCAGACGGTAGGGGTCGAAGCCGTGCAGGTTGCGCCCCGTTGGCAGGATCGCGGGATTGCGCAACAGGTCGCCGCCCGCCACGGGGGCAATGAAGCGCCCGTCGAGTGCCCGCAGCAGGGAGGGCATCTCGCTGTCGCGGGTCAGGTCACGATCGATCCGGGCGAGATTGGCGAAAGCGGTTCGGTTCGCTTCGCTGAGGGGCAGACCTGCCTCGGCCAACGCTTCGTTGAGCGCCGCACCCTCGGTCAGCCGCTCGATCCCGGCGCGCGCCGGTTTCAATCCGTGCGAGGCGTCCGCCAGCGCGAGCAGAAGATCGACGCGCTCCTCGCCGGCCATGCCCTCGCCGACCACGTGAAGGCCGTGCGGGATCAAGGTCTGTTCGAGCTCGCTCAGCGCGGCGGCGAGCGCGGCGACGCGCGGGCCCGTGTCGCCTTCCCAGGCCGGTTCGGCCGGCACGAGATCGACGGCTGCGCCCTGTGCCTGGATGATGGCGGCCAGCGCCGTCCGCTCCGAGAACGCTTCGGGTTCCAGGCCGCGCCAGCGCTCGATCGAGACCTTGAGGTCGCTCAGACCGCGGTAGAGCCCCGCCGTGGCGAGGCTCGGTGTGAGGTAGCTCACCAGCGTCGCGGCGGACCGCCGCTTGGCGAGCGTGCCCTCGGACGGATTATTGGCGGCGTAGAGATAGATGTTCGGAAGGTCGCCGATCAGCCGCTCGGGCCAGCAGGCCCCCGACAGCCCGGACTGCTTGCCGGGCATGAATTCGAGCGCACCGTGCGTGCCGAAGTGCAGTACCGCGTCGGCGGAAAAGTCCTCGTGCAGCCAGCGGTAGAAGGCGCAGAAGGCGTGGGTCGGCGCGAAGCCCTCCTCGAACAGCAGCCGCATCGGGTCGCCCTCGTAGCCGAAGGCGGGCTGCACTCCGACGAAGACGTTTCCGAACCGGGCGCCGAGAACGAGGATGTCGGCGCCGTTGCTCTGGTGGCGGCCGGGCGCCGGACCCCATTGCGCCTCGATCTCGGGCAGAAAGGTCTCGCGGCGGACGTGTTCCTCCGCCGAGACGCGGGCATGGACATTGGCGGGGGTGCCGTAACGCGCGGCGTTGCCGCCGAGAATCGTTTCTCGCAGGGCGTCGACGCTTGCGGGGACCTCGACATCGTAGCCGTCGGCCTTCAGGCCGCGCAGGGTGTTCAGCAGCGAGGCGTAGACCGAGAGGAAGGCGGCGGAGCCCGTGGCGCCGGCATTCGGCGGGAAGTTGAACAGCACGACGGCGAGCCGCCGCTCGTGCTTCGGACGGTTCCGCAGGGAGACGAGCCGCTCGATGCGGGCGGCGAGACGCTCTGCGCGCTCGGGATGCACGCGCATGTCGCGGGCATTGCCGGGGCCGGACCCCGACGAGCGGCCGCCGAACACCATCGGCGCGGTCGCGCCGTCCAGTTCCGGAATCGCGACCATCATGGTCGCCTCGACCGGCGAGAGGCCGCGCGCGCCCGCCTCCCACTGTTCGAGCGTCTGGAACTCGAGCGCGTGGGCGGCGAGATACGGCACGTCGAGCCGTGCCAGGGTCGCCTCGGCCGCCGCCGAGTCGTTGTAGGCCGGGCCGCCGACCAGCGAGAAGCCGGTGAGTGAGACCAGCGCGTCGATCGTCGGCTGTCCGTCCGCCGTGAAGAAGGCGTCGACCGCCGGGCGGTTGTCGAGCCCGGCGGCGAAGGCCGGCACCACCGAAAGGCCGCGCGCCTCGAACGCGGCGATGACGCCGTCGTAATGCGCCGTGTTGCCGGCCAACACGTAGGAGCGCATCAGCAGCAGGCCAACGCGCCCGCGCGCCCCCGGCACGGCCGGCATCGCCGAGAGGTTCTCGCCGACCCGGCCCGACATGCGCGGATGGTAGAGGCCGGTCTCGGGATAGTGCTGTGGGGCCGGCGCGGCTGCGATCTCCCGCCATCCGCAGCGGGGACCGGCGGCGTAACGCTGCACGAGGAAGCGCACGAGGCTCGCTACGTTCTCGTCCGAGCCCGCGAGCCAGTATTGCAGGGTCAGGAAATAGGCCCGCACGTCCTGCGCCGAGCCGGGGATGAAGCGTAGGATCTTCGGAAGCTTGCGCACCAGCGCCATCTGCCGGGCGGCGTTGCCCTCCGCGCCCGGCTTGCCCCGCAGACGCTTGAGGAAGTCGAGCGCCGAGCGCTTGGCGCCGCTCATGTCGAAGCGGTGGAGCCGCGTCGTGCGCACGATCTCGGCGGCCGAGAGGCAGCCGATCATCGCGTCGCAGGCATCGCGGCGAGCCAGCAGCGCCGGCAGGATCGCCCGAACGTGCTCGTCGAGGAACAGCATCGCCGAGACGACGATGTCGGCGCGGGCAATGTCCGCCTCGCAGGCCTGGAGAGCGGCCTTGTCGGTCTCCCATTCGGCGGCGGCGTGGAAGCTCAGCACCAGGCCCGGCATCTGCGCGGCGAGCCGCAGACGCGCCCGCTCCACCGCGCTCGCCAGATGATTGTCGAGCGTGACGATGGCGACGCGGATAGTGGGCCTATCGGCCGAAATGCGCCTTGGCATCGTAGAGGGTCTCGAGGGTGATGAGCGGTAGGTGCCGCTCGCGGGCGAAGCGCTCGGTGTTGGCGCGGGCCTTCCCGCGCACGAAGAACGGGATCTTCTTCAGCTCCTTCTCGGCATCGGGCGCCCACGGCGCGGTTCGGATCGCATCGGCGTCGGGGATGGGGAGGGATGGAACGGGCGCCGACGCGAGGGGAGGATTCATCGGCGCCCGCTCCGCGGCGTCCGCGATCCGGCTCGGCGTGCGACCGAGATGGGACGGGGCGGCGCCATCGTGGAATTCGGGATCTTCACGGAACATCCCGAGGAGATGCTCCTCCAGCCCCATCATCAGGGGATGCACGAGGGTGTCGAACAGGACGTTCGCGCCTTCGAAGCCCATCTGCGGCGAGTGGCGGGCCGGAAAGTCCTGGACATGGATCGGCGCCGAGATCACCGCGCAGGGGATGCCGAGCCGCTTGGCAACATGGCGCTCCATCTGCGTGCCGAGCACCAGTTCCGGCATGGCTGCCTGGATCGCCGCCTCGACGTCGAGGTAGTCGTCGGTGATCGTCGCCTCGATCCCGTGCAGGGCGGCCTCCGCCCGGACTTCGCGGGCGAATTCGCGGCTGTAGCTGCCGAGTCCGACGAGCCTGAAGCCGAGTTCGTGCGCGGCGACCCGGGCGATGGCCAGGGCGTGGGTGGCATCTCCGAAGACGAAGACGCGCTTTCCCGTGAGATAGGTCGAGTCGACGGAGCGGCTGTACCAGGGCAGCCGCGACGACGCGTCGGCGAGGACGGGGGCGGGATCGGCGCCGGCGAGCGCCGCAACGGCCTCCACGAAACGCCGTGTCGCCCCGACGCCGATCGGCACTGTGTCGACGAAGGGCTGCCCGAACGTCTTTTCGAGGTACTGCGCGGCGGAGCGCGCCACCTCGGGATAGAGCACGACGTTGAAGTCGGCCTCCCCCAGCCGGGCGAGATCGCCGGGACTGGCACCGAGCGGCGCGACGACATTCACCGCGATCCCGAGCGCATCGAGAATGAGCCGGACCTCGATCAGGTCATCGCGGTTGCGGAAGCCGAGCGCGGTGGGCCCGAGGAGGTTGCAGCAGGGGCGCCGTCCCGTGCGCGAGCGGCGCTCGGCCGGGCTGCCAGCGAGCGCGCGCACCAAGCGGTAGAAGGTCTCGGACGCGCCCCAGTTCTCCTTCTTCTGATAGGCGGGCAGTTCCAGAGGAATGACGGGGATCGGCAGGTCGAGCGCTCTGGCCAGGCCGCCCGGATCGTCCTGGATCAGTTCCGCCGTGCAGGAGGCGCCGACGATCATCGCCTGCGGACGGAAGCGCGCGTAGGCGGCGGCGACCGCTTCCTTGAAGATCGCGGCGGTGTCGCGACCCAGATCCTGGGCCTGGAAGGTCGTGTAGGTCACGGGCGGACGCTTGGCGCGCCGATCGATCATCGTGAACAGAAGGTCGGCGTAGGTGTCGCCTTGAGGCGCGTGCAGCACGTAGTGCAGGCCCTCCATCGCGGTGGCGACCCGCATGGCGCCGATATGCGGTGGTCCCTCGTAGGTCCAGACGGTGAGCTGCATCGCCGCTACACCTCCAGCCGGGCGCGCCGCACGAGCGGGCGCGCGAAGAGCTCGGCGAGGTCGCCCGCCTGTTCGTAGCCCTGAATCGGCGTGAACAGCAGTTCGATCGACCACTTCGTCGTCAGCCCCTCCGCCTCCAGCGGGTTGGCGAGACCGAGGCCGCACACCGTCAGGTCCGGCCGCGCCGCCCGGCAGCGGTCGAGCCCGTCATCCAGGCTCTGGCCCTCCACCACGGGCGTCCCGCCGGGAAGCCAGTCGATCTCCGCGGCGAGGTGGGCGCGATGGAGGTAGGGCGTGCCGACCTCGATCAGCTCCGCGCCCATCTCCCGCGACAGGAAGCGGGCGAGCGGCACTTCGAGCTGCGAATCGGGAAAGAAGAACACCCGCCTGCGCGCGAGCGTCTCGGCGTAGGCCGTCAGCGCCTGGCGCGCTCGCCGCACGCCCGGCGCCGTCACCGCCTCGAAGCGTCCCGTTTCGACGCCGAACGCTTCGGCCGCCGCGCGAAGCCACGCGGTCGTCCCCTCGGCACCGAGGGGAAACGGAGCGGCGATCCGGCGGGCGCCGCGTTCCTCCAGGGCCCGGGCGGTGTCGGCGAGGAAGGGCTGGGCGAGGAGGAAGCGCGTGCCGCGCCCGACCGCCGGCATCTGATCGGCTCGCCGCGCCGGCAGGAACCGTGCGGCGATGCCGAGATCGGAGAACAGTCGCGTGAAGAGGGTTTTAGGTTAGCATAGAGAGCAGGTCGCTGATCCTGCAGTTTCCGGCGAAACGGGCGAAGAGGGCGAGGCTGACGTCCACCATGCGCTTGGCTTTCGAGACCACGATTGAGCGGCGTCGAAAGCGGGCGAGCCAATGCCGCTGCCGGGCGTTGTCCCGCTCGATGCTGTGGGTCTCGTCCTTGCCCGTATAGTGCTGCCCGATCGGCAACAGCGCGGTGTAGGCAGCGTAGGCGTCCGTGCAGTAGAGCCGGGTGCGCCAGCGCTGCAGCCGTTGGATCAGGCGCTCGCAGGTGGCCTTGTCACGACCGCCGCATTCCCAGTCCACCAACTGCCCTGAAGCACGATCCCAAGCTTTCCAGATCCAGAGCGGCTCGGACTTTTTTTCACATAGTGCCACATCTCATCAAGCTCGATCACCACCGCCCGGCCTTCCGGCTCGGGCTTGTGCGCGTAGGCGGCGGCGAACTGCTCCAGCCAAGCCTGGATCGTCGGTGTCGAGACACCGAGCAGCTTGGCGGTGCGGTTCATCGACAAGCCGCTGACATACAGCAGGACCGCGGTGGCCTTCATGGCCAGCGGCTTGCCGCGGGCGGGCGTGTCGGTGAAGTTCAGGCCACAGGCCTTGCACCGATACCGCTGCTTGGAGCGCATCAGCCCATTTTTGACGTGCTCCTCACTGCCACAACGCTTGCACTGCAGACCCATGACCCACCTCCCGCCGAATGCGCTCGGCGAGGAAGATAGGTCATCTATGCAGCCCTAAAACCCTCCGCGTGAACTGGTCCTCGACCACGTCGGCGAGCGCGCCGACGACGAGCAGATCGTCCGTCGCGGTCGCCGCCGGCAGGTCCGGCACCAAAGCCGCGAGGCAGGCATCCTCTCCCTGAGTGAAGGTCGTCTCGATGCCCGAGCCCGAGTAATTGAGCACGCGCACGGCGGGAGCCAGCCGCTGCGACAGCCGCAGGGCCGCCCGCGACAGGTCGAGCTTGATCACCTCGGAGGGACACGAGCCGACGAGGAACAGCAGCCGGATCTCCGGCCGCCGCTCGATCAGCCGCGTCACGACCCGGTCGAGCTCCTCGTTCATGTCGGCAAGGCCGGCGAGATCGCGCTCATCGATGATGGCGGTGGCGAAGCGCGGCTCGGCGAAGATCATCACGCCCGCCGCCGACTGGATCAGGTGGGCGCAGGTGCGGGAGCCGACGACGAGGAAGAAGGCGTCCTGGATCTTCCGGTGAAGCCAGACGATGCCGGTCAGGCCGCAGAACACGGCCCGCTGACCACGCTCGGCGCGGATGGCGACGTCGCATCCGGTTGCGGCGATGGGCGCGTGGGCGTTCACCGCGCGGCTCCCGCTGCGAGGGCGAGGGAGGCCGGCGCCTCGAGCCGTGCCGCCCGGAGCTTCAGGAGGAACTGAACGGCATTGATGAGGTAGGCGGCATAGGCGGCGAGCGCGAGGACCATCAATCCGGGCGTGTCGAGCCAGCCGAGACCGAGTGCGGCGAGATAGGCCGTGTGCAGCGCCAGCACGAGGATGCTGAACACGTCCTCCCAGAAGAAGGCCGGCGCGAACAGGTAGCGGCCGAACACGGCCTTTTCCCAGATCGAGCCCGTCACCATGATCGCGTAGAGGACGAGGGTCTTGGCGACGACGGAGGCGCTGGCGATCGCCGCACCTTCCCCGGTCGCGAGCGTGCGCAGGACGAGGCCGAGACTCGCGAGGAAGACGAGGAACTGCAGAGGAGCCAGCACTCCCTGCACGAGTGTCCAAGGCGAGGCGTCGCGCCGTTGGCGCTCGGCGCTCGTGTAGAGCGGTGTGTGCCGGCCCTGGCGCTGACGCATGGCGTCGGCCCTCGCTCATTTCCCGGCTCCGTCCGGCGGAACCTCGTTATGGCGGAGCCTAGGCCCGGCCAGCGGAAACTGTCAATCCAAGTTGACGTTCTTCCAGAATGACAATTAGCCGATGGAGGCAGGGCGCCTGGGATTGCCAATCCTGAGCGGAAGCGTATCGTTGGCGCTACACGCGTCCGTTGCTTTCGGCGAGGTTGTGCGCATTAAAATGCGCTCTTTCCCACCGAGCCGCATCCTCGGGGAGGCGCCCATGGGTGAGTGGAGGCATTTCGGCGAGCGATTCGAGTTCCCTGCGGTCGCGCCGGATTGCGCCGCCCTGGGAGAATCGCTGGCAGGCTCAGTCCTCGGGGATCAGCCCGGTGAAGCCCGAATGCGCGGTCAGCTCGCAAGCGTCGTCGAGGCGGAGATTCTGCCACGGCTCATGCTCGCTCACCGCGACCGGCCCCCCTCGCGCAGTCCGGTATCGAGCCGCCAGCCGACCCCTGAAGAGGTTCAGCGCCTCTGCGAATTGCTGCTCGCCCGCACTGACACCGACCTCGCCGCCGTCCTCCTGAATTTCCTTGATGCGGGGCTGACGCTCGAAGGCGTGCTGGTCGAGTTGCTCGCACCCGTGGCCCGACATCTCGGACAGCTCTGGGAAGACGATTCGTGTGACTTCGTGGATGTCACCGTCGCCCTCGGACGGCTCCAGGCGGCGACGCGGGATTTATGCGCGAGACTGGAGGACGATGCCGTCGACCCGTCGGGGCGCAGCATCCTCCTGATGCCGTGCGCCGGTGAGACGCACGTGTTCTGCCTGTCGCTCCTGGCGAGCATCTTCCGCGAGGCGGGATGGGATGTGACCACGACGGGTGCCGGGTCGGGTTGCGGCCCCGAAGAGCTCGTTCGCTCGGACTGGTTCGACGTCGCCGGTCTGACCCTTTCCTGCGACGTCTTCCTCCCGGCCCTTCCGGATCTGATCCGCAACTTGCGCATCGCCTCGCGCAACCCGAGGCTCAAGGTCCTGGTCGGAGGGCCCTACTTCGCCAGGAATCCGGGCCATGTGCGCCTCGTGGGTGCGGACGGCACCGCGGAAGATGGGCGGCTTGCACCGCTCATTGCGGAAAGCTTGCTTGAAATGCGATCGCGAGCCTGTTGATAAGGGCGCTTCCCGCGCCATCACGAAGTATTGACCTTGAGCAGCTTGGCGAGCCCCTCTCCCCGGCGCCCTTCCCCGGCGCTGCAACAGGCGGCCGGCCTTCTCGACAGCGAGCAGGCCGGGCTGCTGATTGCGGCGACGTCCGATCTGTCCCTCGTTGTCGATGAGCGCGGCATCATCCGCGACACGAGCGCGGGCCGCTCCGATTTCGAGGGCCAGGGCATCGAATCCTGGCTCGGCCGGCCGTGGATCGACACCGTGACGGTCGAGAGCCGGCCGAAGATCGATGCGTTGCTGCGCGATGCGGCACCCGGCACCATCACCCGCTGGCGGCAGGTCAACCATCCCTCCCCCACCGGGACCGATCTTCCGATCCGCTACGCCACGCTCCGGCCGCAGAAGGACGGACCGATCATCGTGGTCGGCCAGGATCTTCGGTCGGTCGCCGCGCTGCAGCGACGTCTGGCTGAGGCTCAGCAGGCGCTGGAGCGTGACTACGACCGCCTGCGCACGGCCGAGACACGCTACAAGCTCTTGTTCCAGCTCTCCGGCGAACCCGTGCTGGTGATCGATGCGGGCACGCGGCGCGTGACGGAGATCAATCCGGCCGCGATGCGGCTGCTCGGCCGTTCGCTGAAGCGCGTCGTCGGCGGAGATGCCGCCGACCTGTTTGACGCGGGAAGTCTGCGCGAGCTCGAAACCCTGTTCGCGGGCCTGCGCGTCACGGGGCAGGCAACCGATCTCGTCGTGCCGTTGAACGGCGGCCGGGGTGATGTCCGCGTTTCCGCGTCCCTGTTCCGCGGCGAGGGCACGACCTCCGTGCTGATGCGCCTCGCCCCGCTGGCGCCGGTCACGCCCGAGCGTGTCGAATTCAACGGTGGTGCGCTCGACATCATCCAGCGGATGCCGGAGGGCTTTGTCGTCACCGACGCCGCGCGCCGAATTCTGACCGCTAACACCGCCTTCCTCGACCTCACGCAGCACGCGACCGAGGAGCAGGTGCGAGGGCGGACGTTAGACAACTGGCTCGGCCGTGAGGAGACCGAAGCGCTCTCGCTGTTCGCGATGCTGCGCGATTACGGCTCGGTACGTCACTTCCCGACCTCGATGCGCGGCCAGTACGGCTCGCTCGAGGAAGTGGAGGTTGCCGCTGTCGCCACCTCTCACGCCGAGCAGCCCTGTTTCGGCTTCACCGTCCGCGCGACGCCGCGCCGGGCGGCCCCGGTCCATGCGGGGGGCGGCGTGCACGACCTGCCCCGCTCGGTCGAGCAGATGACGGAGCTGGTCGGACGCGTCTCGATGAAGGCTCTCGTGCGCGAGACGACCGATCTGATCGAGAAGCTGTGCATCGAGGCGGCGCTGCGAATCACCCGCGACAACCGCGCTTCCGCCGCGGAGATGCTGGGCCTGAGCCGCCAGGGCCTCTACGCCAAGATGCGCCGCTACGGCGTCGGCGACCTCGATGCGAACGACCCTGAGTTGACGCCTTAGCGCGATGCACCAAAATTATGCATTATAGTGCTGCTCTCCTGATGTCTGCATCGAAATCGATTTTGTCTGGCACGAGTGTAAAGTCGAGTTGACACTCGGCCCGCGACGTCGGTAGCTTCCCGGTATGGCAACGCCCGCACCAAGCGCCGTCGTCGAGCTTCTCAAGCCGATCACATGGTTCGCTCCGATGTGGGCATTCGGCTGCGGAGTGATCTCCTCCGGTCAGGCACCGTCCGGGCAATGGCTCGTCATCGGCGCCGGCGTGGTCCTGGCCGGGCCTCTGGTCTGTGCCACGAGCCAGGCCGCCAACGACTGGTTCGATCGCCATGTCGATGCCATCAACGAGCCGAACCGCCCGATCCCGTCGGGGCGCATTCCCGGCCGGTGGGGGCTCTATCTCGCCGCCGGCTGGACGATCCTGTCGCTGGCCGTTGCCGCGATGCTCGGTCCCTGGATCCTCGGCGCCGCCCTGTTCGGCCTCGTGCTGGCCTGGATCTACTCCGCGCCGCCGCTCCGGCTGAAGCGCAACGGCTGGTGGGGCAACTCGGCGGTGGCCCTCTGTTACGAGGGGCTTCCGTGGTTCACCGGGGCGGCCGTGATGGCCGCATCGATGCCCGACCGGCGGGTGCTCCTCGTCGCCCTGCTCTACTCGATCGGCGCGCACGGCATCATGACCCTCAACGACTTCAAGTCTGTCGAGGGGGACCGGGCCATGGGCCTGCGCTCGCTGCCGGTGCAGCTTGGCTCCGATCGTGCGGCGCGCTTCGCCTGCCTCGTCATGGCCCTGCCGCAGGTGGCGGTGCTGCTGCTCCTCTTCCATTGGGAGCGGACTTGGCACGCCGCCCTGGTCGGCGCCCTGCTCGCCGGGCAGCTCGCGCTGATGCTGCATTTCCTGAAGGCGCCCCGGGCCCGGGCCGCCTGGTACAACGGTACCGGCACGACGCTCTACGTCCTCGGCATGCTGGCCTCGGCTTTCGCCCTGCGCCCGCTCGTGCAAGGGCTGGCCTCATGACCCGAGCCATGCCCGCCTTCCCGCCATCCTTCTCGTGGATCCAGATCGTCCGGCTCGGCCTCGTCCAGACCGCGCTCGGCGCGGTGGTGGTTCTCATGACCTCCACCATCAACCGGGTCATGGTTGTGGAACTGGCCTTGCCTGCCGTGGTGCCCGGCGGCCTCGTCGCCCTGCACTACGCGACGCAGGTGCTGCGGCCCCGCTGGGGCTACGGCTCGGATGTCGGCGGGCGGCGCACGCCGTGGATCGTCGGCGGCATGGCTGCGCTCTGCCTCGGCGGCTTCGGCGCTGCGGCGGCGACCGCCCTCGCCGCGACGCACGTCGCCGCCGGGCTGGCGCTCGCCGTCCTGTCCTTCCTCCTCGTCGGGATGGGCGCGGGCGCGGCGGGCACCTCGCTCCTCGTCCTGCTCGCGACCGGGGTGGAAGCGGGGCGACGGGGCGCGGCGGCGACCATCGTCTGGGTGATGATGATTGCGGGTTTCGCCGTGACCGCCCCGCTCGCCGGTCATTTCCTCGATCCGTTCTCGGGCGCGCGCCTCATGGCCGTCTCGGGCACCGTGTCGTTGGTCGCCCTCGCCGTGGCCCTGCTCGCGGTCGCCGGCATCGAGCCGAGACGGCAGGCCTCGCCGGCCGCCCGGGCGGAGGCGAAGCCGCCGTTCCGCGCCGTGCTGGCGCAGGTGCTGGCCGAGCCCGCGGCGCGGCGCTTCACCCTATTCATCTTCGTCTCGATGCTCGCCTATAGCGCGCAGGAATTGATCCTCGAACCCTATGCCGGTCTCGTCTTCGCGATGACGCCGGGGGCGACGACCAAGCTCGCCGGGCTCCAGCACGGCGGCGTGCTCGCCGGCATGCTGTTCGTGGCCGGCGTCACCGTGTTCATCGGCGGGCCGGTGCTGGGCTCGCTCAAGCTCTGGACGGCGATCGGCTGCGCGCTCTCGGCGCTGGCGCTCGGGGCCATCGCTGCTGGCGGGCCGGTCGGGCCGGACTTCCCGCTGCGGGCGGCGGTGGCGGGGCTCGGCTTCGGCAACGGCGTCTACGCCGTGGCGGCGATCGGCTCGATGATGGCCCTGGCCGGGCGCGGCGGTGAAGCCGAGCGCGGCACCCGCATGGGCGTCTGGGGCGCGGCTCAGGGCGTCGCCTTCGGGGCGGGCGGCTTCCTCGGCACGCTGGCGGTCGATCTCGCCCGCCTCGTCGCGTCGGAGCCGGTCTACGCCTACGCCGCGGTCTTCGCGCTCGAAGGCGTTCTGTTCCTCGTCGCCCTGCTGATCAGCCTGAGTGTCGAGCACGTCACCGTCGGCCGCCGGCAGAACCCACTGACCGAAACGGCTTCCTTCCAGCTGAATCCCGGTTTCGAGGCGAGGTAGTGCCATGGCCCACCACGACGCTTGCGAGATCTTCGACGTCGTGGTGGTGGGCGGTGGCCCGGCCGGTGCGACCGCGGCCGCGGACCTCGCTGCTGCCGGACACCGAGTGCTGCTCCTCGACAAGGCCGGGCGGATCAAGCCCTGCGGCGGCGCGATTCCGCCGCGGCTGATCCGCGATTTCGCGATCCCCGACGCGCTTCTCGTTGCCCGCATTCGCAGCGCCCGGATGGTGGCGCCGAGCGCGCGCCACGTCGACATGCCGGTCGGCGACGGCTTCGTCGGCATGGTCGACCGCGAGCATTTCGATCCCTACCTGCGCGAACGGGCGGTGCTCGCCGGGGCCGAGCTTCGCGACGGCCTGTTCGAACGCATCTCCCGCGATCAGATGGGCCTCGCGACCGTGCATTACCGCTCCGGCAAGGTCGGCGAGGAGCAGCGCGCCCAGGCCCGCCTCGTCATCGGCGCCGACGGGGCGACCTCCGCCGTGGGACGCGCCGAGATGCCGGGGCATGCCCGGATGCGGCAGGTCTTCGCCTATCACGAGATCATCCGGCGCCCCGCCGATGCCGCGCATGACGGGGCGCGCTGCGACGTCTACTATCAGGGCCGTCTGTCGCCGGATTTCTACGCCTGGATCTTCCCGCACGGCGAGACGGTCAGCGTCGGCACCGGCAGCGCCCGCAAGGGCTTCTCCCTGCGCGGTGCGATCCGCGATCTGCGCGCCGGCACCGGCCTCGACGCCTGCGAGACGATCCGCCGGGAGGGCGCGCCGATCCCGCTCAAGCCGCTGCGGCGGTGGGACAACGGACGCGACGTGCTCCTCGCAGGCGATGCGGCGGGCGTCGTCGCACCGGCTTCCGGCGAGGGCATCTACTACGCCATGCTCGGCGGTCGCCTCGCGGCCGAGGCGGCCGCGGCGTTCCTCGCCACCGGGGAGGCCCGCGCTCTGGCCGACGCGCGCAAGCGCTTCATGCGGCTGCACGGGCGCGTCTTCTGGATCCTCGGGATGATGCAGTGGGTCTGGTACCGCAGTGACGCCCTGCGCGAGCGCTTCGTCGCGATCTGCAAGGATCGGGACGTCCAGCAGCTCACCTGGGACGCCTACATGAACAAGGAGCTGGTTCGCGCGAAGCCCGCCGCCCATGCGCGGATCTTCTTCAAGGATCTCGCCCACCTGTTCCGATGGGTCTCGCCGTGACGGGTCTGCTTGCCGGCGGCTGGGGCCCGCCCGCGGTTGCCGGCCTCGTGGCCCTCGCCGTCGCCGTGGCGGGCGGGATCGCGACCCGGACCGATGCGTGGTACCGCCGCCTGCGTGTTCCCGGCTGGAAGCCGCCGGACTGGGCCTTCGGTCCGGTCTGGGCGGTGATCTTCGCCCTCACCACCGCCTCGGCGGTCATCGCCTGGAACGTCACCCCCGACCCGGCGGCGCGCACGCGGCTCATCTTCGTCCTCGCCGTCAACGGTGCCCTCAACATCGCCTGGAGCGTGATCTTCTTCCGCCTTCGCCGGCCCGACTGGGCCTTTGCCGAGGTGCTGGTGTTATGGCTTTCGATCCTGGCCGTGATGTTCGTCGTCGGCGGGGCCTCAACAACCGCGGCGCTGCTGAATCTTCCCTATCTCGTTTGGGTCAGCGTGGCCGCCTGCCTGAACCTGACCATCGTCCGGCTCAACCCGCCCTTCGGGCCGCGCTTCGGGACTGTATGAGCGATGGCCGACATGCTCGCATCCCTGTTCGAGTCAGGCCGCATCATCGACGTCATCCTCGTGCTGGTCGCCGTCGAGGCACTTGTGCTGCTCGGCGTGCGCCTGCGCTGGGGGCGAGGCCCCGCGCCGCTGGCGCTCCTGAGCAATCTCGCCTCCGGGGCCGCGCTGATGCTGGCCCTGCGGGCAGCACTCACTGGCGCCCCGTGGCCAAACCTCGCGGCATGGCTGGTCGTTGCGCTCGTTGCGCACCTCGCCGAGCTGGCGGTCCGCTTTCGCCGGAGCGCCTCGGCCCCCGCGCCGAACTGTGACAATGCGGCCTGGAACAACCGAAAGTGGCGAACGTTCGGTGCGCGTCCGCCAATGACTTAGAACGATTCTCGCCGGGGCTCTTCAACGTCGGAGATCGGGTTCATGACACGCTTCACCGCCCTGGGCTCCGGTTGGCTCGCCGTCGCCGCACTTCTCTCGGTCGGCACGGTCCGCGCGCAGGAGCCCGACGCCGATCTCGTGAAGCGCGGTGAGTACCTGGTGACGGCGGGCGACTGCACGGCCTGCCATACCAAGGCCGGCGGCAAGTTCATGGCCGGCAACTACAGGCTCGACACACCGATCGGTGCGATCAAGACACCCAATCTTACGCCGGATGACGAAACCGGCATCGGCAAGTGGAACTACGAGACCTTCGAGAAGGCGTTCCGTCACGGCATCGGCGACGAGGGTGAGTATCTCTACCCGGCCTTCCCGTTCGGCTGGTACACCAAGGTCTCCGACGAGGATACGAAGGCGATCTTCGCCTATCTGAAGTCGCTGCCGGCGGTGAAGGAGAAGCGGGAGGAGAACGAGATTCCGTTCCCCTTCAACGTGCGCACCGCCCTGATCACGTGGCGCACGGCGTTCTTCACCGCCGAACGGTTCAAGCCCGATCCGAACGCGAGTGCGGAGGTCAACCGCGGCGGATACCTCGTGGAAGGTCTCGGCCATTGCGGTATGTGCCACAACGAGCGCAAGCTCGTCGGTAATTCCAGCCTCTCCGGCCGGTTCGGCGGCGGTGTGATCGACGGCTGGTACGCGCCCAACATCACGCCGGACGGGCACCAGGGGATCGGTGCCTGGAGCGACGCGGAAGTCGTCACCTATCTCAAGACCGGTACAGCCCCGGGCAACCGGCCGGGCGTGGCCGCGGGCCCGATGCGCCAGACCATCGAGGAATCGCTCTCCAAGATGACCGACGCCGACCTGCAGGCGATGGTCGCCTATCTGCGCACGGTTCCGGCCAAGCAGACCTACAAGGAGAAGGATCTCCAGGCCTTCAACCAGCCGGGCGCACCGGGGGCGGACACCTACCTGACCTATTGCTCCTCTTGCCACAGGCCTGACGGCAAGGGCGTCGAGGGCGCGATCCCGGCGCTCGCCGGGAATACCTCGGTTCAATCCGCAGGCCCGGAGACGGTCATCAACGTGATCGTCGGCGGCCTCGCCGCCCAGAGCGGCTACGCGCCGATGCCGGCCATAGGCCAAGAGATGACCGACGAGCAGATCAAGAACGTCACCGACTACATCCGCAATTCCTGGGGCAACAACGCCCCGGTCGTGTCGGAGACCGGAGTCGTCGCGAACGCGCGGCAGAAGATCCGGACGATGATGGCCGGCAACGCCCCGTGCTCGACCATCGAGGACGACAAGCTGAAGGCCGGCATCGAGCAGGCCGTGGGCGGCGATGCGCTGAAGGGTCTGAAGCCGAACGACTTCGTTCCCGTCCTCTCCCGGGTCGCGCCGCAGGTGAAGGCGGCCGCCCCCGAAGCCGGCGACGATGCGGTGGTCAACGGGCTGCTCGCCGCCTTCTGCAAGGCCAACCGCACCGATCGGACGGCCGAGCCGCTGCCCTGGTCCGCGACGATCGGCTCGTTCGGCAATGTCGCCTACAGCCAGGTCAAGAACCCGGAGAAGCGGGTGGACGCCGCGCCCGGCCAGCCTCCGGCCTCGGGGGCGACGCCGCCCAAGCCTTGATTCCGGGTTTTACGCCCTACCATTGCCGGGGGTCGTCGTCGCTCGAACCTGCCGGTTCCGTGAACCGGAAGGATCGCGCAGAGGATCCTGACGGCCCCGATGGGAGTGCGACCGGATGCAACTCGGCATGATCGGCCTCGGCCGGATGGGCGGCAACATCGTTCGCCGTCTGCTGCGCGACGGCCACACGGCCGTGGTCTACGACCGCGATCCGAAGGTGGTGGAAGCCTTGGCCGCCGAAGGAGCGACCGCCGCCTCGAGTCTGGATGATCTCGTCGCCAAGTTGGAGGCGCCCCGCACCGCTTGGGTGATGCTTCCGGCCGGCCAGATCACCGAGGAGACGGTGAAGACCCTCGGCGGCCTCCTCAGCGCCGACGACTGCATCATCGACGGCGGCAACTCGTTCTATCAGGACGACGTGCGACGGGCTCGGGATCTCGACGCGAAGGGGATCCACTACCTCGATGTCGGTACCTCCGGCGGTGTCTGGGGGCTGGAGCGCGGCTACTGCATGATGATCGGCGGCCACAAGGAGGCCGTCGATCGGCTCGACCCGATCTTCCGCACACTCGCGCCGGGCATCGGCGAAATCCCGCGCACGCCCGGCCGTGAAGACCGCGACCCGCGGGCCGAGCAGGGCTACATCCATGCCGGCCCGAGCGGCGCCGGCCATTTCGTGAAGATGATCCACAACGGCATCGAGTACGGCCTGATGCAGGCCTATGCCGAGGGCTTCGACATTCTGCGCCACGCCAACGCTCCCGACATCCCGGAGGAGCGCCGCTTCGATCTCAATCTCGGGGACATCGCCGAAGTCTGGCGGCGGGGTAGCGTCGTCTCCTCTTGGCTCCTCGATCTCACCGCCGCCGCGCTGGCCGGCGACGAGCGCCTCGAAGGGTTTTCGGGCTATGTCGAGGATTCCGGCGAGGGCCGCTGGACCATCAACGCGGCGATCGAAGAGGCCGTGCCGGCCACCGTCCTCTCCAGCGCCCTCTATCGCCGCTTCCGCTCCCGCGAGGACGAGAGCTACGCCGACAAGCTGCTCTCGGCCATGCGCCAGGGCTTTGGCGGCCACAAGGAGCCGCCGCGCCGGGGGCCGGCGCCGTGATTCCGCTTCCTCCGAACACCGAGTTGATGGCCGATGCCGAGGCAACGGCCCGGGCGGCGGCCGAGCATCTTCTCGCGATAGCTGAAAGCGCGCCGGGCGAGCGCGTCGCGATCTGCCTGTCAGGCGGCTCGACGCCGAAGCGGCTCTACGCGCTGCTGGCCTCGCCGGGCTTCGTCGAGCGGGTGCCGTGGACGCGCATCCACTGGTTCTTCGGTGACGACCGCGTCGTGCCGTGGGATGATCCCCTGAGCAACGTGCGGATGGTGCGCGAGGCCTTCGGCCATGCCGCACCGGTGCCGGCGACGCACCTGCACTTCATCCCCTCGGACGAAGGCGTTGAGGCGGGCGCCGGCGCCTACGAGCGGACTTTGCAGGCATTCTACGGCGGCGAGCGGCTCGACCCGGACCGTCCGCTCTTCGATCTCGTGCTCCTCGGCCTCGGCAGCGACGGTCACACCGCATCGCTGTTTCCGGGCAAGCCGGCTCTGGCCGAGCGCTCGGCCTGGGTGGCGCCGGTGCCGGAAGCCGGGATGGAGCCTTTCGTGCCGCGCATCACCCTGACCTTTCCCGCCTTGGCCTCGTCGCGATCCGTGCTGTTTCTCGTCAACGGCGCGGGCAAGCGCGACGCGCTTCGGCGGCTCGCGGCGGGCGAGGATTTGCCGGCGCGCCATTTCGAGAGTGCGGGGCGGCTGACATGGTATGTCGACCGCGAGGCGGCTGAGGCCTGACCCCGAGCGCGCCTCCTCGCCGCAGGCTGCGGCGTCTGCCTCATTTTCGACGTGGATCCTACCCGTGTATGAACGGCCGATCCTCGACGAAACCGGAGTACCCCGATGGGAGCAGCCGAAGCTGCCGCCGCGCTGGATGCTTGGCCGCGGGTTCGCCAGCCGCGTTTCGCTCTGCGGCGCGGACGCCTGCAGCCCGGCCCGCTGAAGCCCCTCGATCGGCGAGACCGCCGACCCGTCCGGAGCATCGCTGCCGGATTGCTGGGTCTCTCTCTCGTCGCGACCTGGGCGGTTGCCTCACAGATCCGTTCCGGTGGCTCCGTTCCGGAGCAGGCCGCCCTCGGGGCAGTGGCCGGGCCCGTTCAAGAAGCCGCTCGACCGAATCGCGCCGCTGCTCCTGTGCAGGCAGCACCGGCCCGCGAACCGCCGACCGCCCTCGAACCGCCATTAGCGGCCATGCCGGCTCCCGAGCCGCAGCCGACCGTGTCAGTCCCGGACGCGCCCGTCATTCCGGCCTCGAAGCCGGTTCCCGCGCGCACGATGGATCTCGGAGCCCTGCCGGTTTTGACGCTCGATGAGAGCGCATTCGATGCCATATCGGCGCCGCTTCCCGAACACCCGCCCCAAGCCGCCGCACGGGCGCGGGTCAGACCGTAACGTAGCCGCCTTCAGGAGCGATGCTGGATGCCGCGTCTGAAGCTCGTCGAGCCGGATCTGTCCGCTGAAACAATGCCCTCGTAGCCTGGCCTGCTGACGGAAGCAGGTTCGCTCCTGTTTCGCCCGAGCCCCGATCCGCACGATCCTTTCGGGATGGTGGATCGGTCTCCGCTCGAGCGGCACGCGGTCTTACGACACGGTCGCTCCGATCAAGCGACCGGCCGTATCAGGCGGCGAGCGGTAGGCTGTCTTCCGCCTCGGCCGCCATGAACTGGGCCCGGGCGAGGGCTGCGAAGCGCTGGTTGAGAGCGACCAGCTCATCGAAATCGCCGGCCTCGACGATCTTGCCGTTCTCGAACACGAGGATGCGGTCGGCGTTGCGGATCGTCGCGAGGCGGTGGGCGATCACGAAGGTGGTGCGCCCCTCCATCACCGTCTCGAGCGCCTGCTGCAGCTTGCGCTCGGTGGCGGCGTCGAGGGCGCTGGTGGCCTCGTCGAGGATCAGCATCGGCGGGTTCTTCAGGAGCGCCCGGGCGATCGAGAGTCGCTGGCGCTCGCCGCCGGAGAGCGACCGGCCGCGCTCGCCGATGATCGTGTCGAGTCCGTCGGGCTGACGGGCCATGAACTCGCTCGCCTGGGCGCGCTCCAGCGCGTCGAGCATCTCGGCATCGGTCGCGTCGGGGCGGCCGACCTGGAGATTCTCGCGGATCGAGCGGTTGAACAGCATCGGCTCCTGGAACACGACGCCGATGTTGTGGCGCAGCGACGAGAGGCCGATGTCGCGAATGTCGAGGCCGTCGATGCGGATGGCGCCGGCGTCCGGGTCGAAGGTCCGGTGCAGCAGGCCGAGCGTCGTGGACTTGCCCGAGCCCGTGGTGCCGACCAGCGCCACGGTCTCGCCGGGACGGGCCGTGAAGGACACGCCGTCGAGCGCGTTGCGGCGGCCGTCGTAGGAGAAGGCGACGTCCTCGAAACTCACCTCCCCCTCGAACCGGGCGACCTGCTTGGCCTGCGGCCGGTCGCGGACGGTCGGTACGGTGTCGACCACCTCGAAGAACTCGCGCATCTTCGGGGCCTGCATGAACACGCCGTTCACGAAGGTCACGACGTGGTCGAGCTTGGTCACGAGCATGGTGGCGAGGCTCATGAAGGCGACGATCTCGCCGACGGTCGCCGCACCCTTCTGGTGCAGGGCGATGCCGGTGATGAAGATCGCGGTCATGGTCAGCGTGCCGGAGGCGCGGGTGGCGACATTGGCCAGCGCCCACCACGACAGGACCGGAATCTGGACCCGGAGCAGGTCGTGGATGATGTCGCGCATCGCCTCCTTCTCGGCGCGGGCGCGAGTGAAGGACTGGATCACCGCGACGTTGCCGAGGGCGTCGGAGGCGTGGGCGGCCAGTCCCGATTGGAACTGCTCGACCTCGCCCTGGAGCGTCTCGGTCCGGCGCAGGACGTAGCTCGCCAGCGCCGTGAAGACGAGGACCAGCACGACGAGGATCGCGCCGAGCCGCCAGTTCACGAACAGCGTCATCGGCAGCAGCACGCCGACGGACAGCAGGGCGGCGAAGTGCTCGCGGAAGAAGTTGAGCCAGACCCAGGCCATGGCGTTGGTGCCTTCGAGCATCGCCTTCAGCACACGGCCGGAATGGTTGGACGAGTGGAAGGCGATCGGCAGTTCGAGCACGTGCTCGAAGAAATTCGCCATGGTCGAGAGGCGGTTGCGGTGGGCGAGCCGATCCGAATGCAGGGCGATCGCCACGCCCGCGCCGATGGTGAACAGGCCGAACACCACCCAGGCGACGATCCAGGGTACCAGGGTCGTCGCCGGCGTATCCTTGGAGAGATGGGTCAGGCCGTCGATGATGCGGCCCATGATCAGGGGTTCGGCAAACGCCGCCACCGCGAGTGCGACATTGGCCACGATCAGACCGATGGCCAGCCGCTTCTCCGCTCCGAGCAGGCTCAGCACCCGCGCATAGAGTCGAATCATCGACATCGTGCTTACGCTCCCCGCCCCGTCCGGCCGCGGCCGTGGGGATCCCGTCGTTGGAACCGGTTCGATCCGGCGCCGGCCGACCGTGAGGCTGCGGAAGTTCCGCGGAACGCCACTCGGGCAATCGGCACGGGGACTTATGGCGTCCCGCCCCTGAACGGCACATGACGACGAACCGTCGCTTCCTCCAAGTCCCTTTACGGTTCCTTCAGCCTGTTTTTTTACATCTCGGGGACGGCCGGCAGGATCGGCCGGGCTTCGGGCGTCGGCGTCATGGATCTCGCAACCGGTATCGGGCTGCTCGGCGGCGTCGGCGTGGTGTTCACGCTGATCATGATCGATGGCGGCAACTTCGCCGCCTATTTCGACAAGCACGCCGTGATCGTGATCTTCGGCGGCGCCATCGCCGCGACGATGATCCGCTTCCCCTTCTCGACCATGCTGCACGGCCTGCCGATGGGCCTGCGCTACGCCTTCACCATGCGCTCGGTGAAGCCGCATGAACTGATCGAAGAAATCACCAAGATTGCCGACGTGGTGCGCAAGTCCGGCCCGATCGCCCTGGAGAACATGGAGATCTCCGATCCGTTCCTGGCCCAGGGCGCGCGCTACATCGCCGACGGCTACGACCGCGACTTCATCCGCGACACGATGGAGCGCGATCGCGACAACTTCCTGATGCATCTCGACGAGGGCTCGAAGATCTACCGCGCCTTCGGCGACTGCGCCCCGGCCTGGGGCATGATCGGCACCATCCTCGGCATGGTGACGATGTTCGCCAACATGTCCGATCCCTCGAAGCTCGGGCCCGCCATGGCCACCGCGCTCCTCGCGACGCTCTACGGCGCGCTGATCGCCAACATGGTCACCCTTCCGATCGCCGACAAGCTGCACGTGAAGCTCGAGGAGGAGGACGTCTCGCGCTCCCTCATCATCGACGGCATCCTGCTGATCCGCGATCAGAAGAGCCCCTCGCTGGTGCGCGAGATGCTGATCGCCTACCTGCCGGCCAACCACCGCGAGGATCTCGCCGCGGAAGCGGCGTGACGGGAGCGTAGGCGGTGGCCAAGAAGAAGCGCGGCGGCGCCCATGGCGGTCACGGCTGGTTCGTGACCTTCGCCGACCTGATGGCGCTCCTGATGAGCTTCTTCGTCATGATCGCCGCCTACTCGACCCAGGATCAGAAGAAGCTGCAGGTCGTCGCCGGCTCGATGCGCGACGCCTTCGGCGTGAACAAGGAATCGAAGTTCGCCGGCATCCTGGAGAGCGAAGGCATCCCGACCGCCGACAAGTTCAAGCACCTGCGCGACGTGCCGCCCGAGCGTGCCACCGACCGCACGACGCCGCCGCAGATCGATAGCGGCCTCGACGACGGCATCCCCGACCGCGGCTATCCCGATGCGTTCGGCCAAGCGGCAGCCTCCCTGCGGCAGGCGATGCAGGACATGCCGGAGGTGGCGGAACTGTCGAAGAACGTGATCATCGCGCCGAGCCGCAAGGGTCTCGACGTGTCGATCGTCGATCAGGACGGACGCTCGATGTTCCCGGAGGGTTCGAGCCGTCCCAACGATCGCACCCGGCGGCTGCTGGAGCGCCTCGCGCCGACGCTGATGAAGCTGCCGAACCGCATCGCCGTGACCGGCTTCACCGCGACCACGCGCCCCGGCACCCGCGACACCGCCCCACCCTGGGAGCTTTCGGCGAACCGCGCGCTGAGCGTACGCGATGTCCTGGCCAATGCCGGGCTGCCCGACGACCGTTTCGCCTCGGTGACGGGCAAGGCGGATACGGAGCCGATGTTCCCCGACAATCCCTATCTCGCGGCCAACCGCCGGGTGACGGTGACGCTTCTCTCTGAGCCACCGCCGACGCCCAACGGCAAGGTGGTGCCCTGAGGGCCGACGCATCGTCCCGAAGGCTGCCCTCCGGCCTTCGGCAAGAGACGATGCCCTATTTGGCCACCAGCAGCGCCCAGTACACCTTGTACTTCGAGCCCGGCGCATAAGCCGTGGCGATGCCCATGCGCTTCGCCTCCGGTGCGAGCATGACCGCCCGGTGCGGAGGACTGTCGCGCCATCCGGAAAACGCTTCCGCGAGCGTGTGGTAGCCGGCCGAGAGGTTGGCATCGGCCCCGTCGTAGCCGAGGCGGGTCACCGCGGCGCGCACCGTCTGGCTCTTGCTCGGCCGATCGGAGGCGGCCATGGCGGCGGCCTCGGTCTCGGCCAGGCGCTGCAATTTCGGGTCGACGACGAGCGGCGCGAACCCGTTGTTGCGGCGGTAGGCCGAGATCATGTCCCGGGCCGCGCCGGTATCGACGGCGGTGCTGCCGGTGGTGAGCGGAAGATACATGCTCGGCATGCCGGTCGCTTCAGGTGCGATCTGTCCCGCGCATCCCTGGAGCAGGGTCACGAGGGCGAGCAACGCAGGAGCGGCAAGAAAGGTCTGACGTCCGAGCACGAAAGCGGTTTCCCGTGAGCGAACGGTTCAGGTGGGTCCTGCTCGCGGGAAACTCAAGTGTATCGGTGATTCCCGCCCCGCTATCCCCAAGGACGGGTGCAGGGTCGCGTGATCAGCCCCGGCCTAGCCGTGGCGTCGCAGACTTACGTCCTGAGACGCCTCTGCCGATCGACGCGCCGCCTCGCGCGGGTCGGAAGTCGGCGCCTCGTCCGCTTTGGCCGGGACCTTCTCCTCACTCTCCGGCCGGGCCGCCGGCGGAGGCGCGATGACGTGTGCCGCGGGGCTGCCGACCGCGTGCGCGATCTGCCCGAGCGCGTCGCGTACCGGCTCCAGTCCCTGCACCGTGATGAAGCTCGACGCCGGGCCCATCGGCGGGATGAACTCGGCATCGGCCAGGGTCTTGAACACCGAGAAGTTCAGGTCGCTCTGCACCTTCTGGCTCAGGTTGACGTCGACCACCATGGCGATCAGCTCGAATTCGAGGAACGGATCGCCGATCTTCTTGAACACCACACGCGGCGCCGGCTCCTTGAGCACGTCCGGATGTGCCTTGGCGCAGGAGACCATCATTTCCGCGGCCTCGACCGGATCCTTGCTGCGCAGAACGCTGACCGAGATGATGACCCGGCCGGTCCGGTCGCCGCGAACGCGGTTCTTCACGATGCCCGAGATCAGGTTCGAGTTCGGCACGATGACCGCCGAGCGGTCGAAGGTCTGGATCTCGGTGGAGCGCACCGAGATCCGCCGCACGATACCCTCGCTGTCGCCGATCAGCACCTGATCGCCGACGCGGATCGGCCGCTCCCAGAGAAGCAGCAGGCCCGAGACGAAGTTGTTGACGATCGACTGCAGGCCGAAACCGATACCGACGGAGAGCGCGCCGGCGACGATGGTCAGCTTCTCGAGGCTGAGGCCCAGATACGAGAAGGCCAGGGCCAGGGCGAGCAGGAACCCGACATAGCCGGCCACGGTCGAGATCGAGTTGCGCAGGCCCGCGTCGAGATCCGTCGCCGGCAGGTAGGTGTTCTCGAGCCAGCGCTGCACGCCTCGGGTGATGAACACGCCGACCACGAGAATGCTGACGCCGAAGGCGATCGCCGAGAGCGAGATCGTGACGTCGCCAACCTTGAACCCGAAGAAGGCCGTGCGGACCGACGAGAACACGTCCGTCGAATCGAGGCCCCAGGGCGCCAGCGCGAGGAGCGCGGCCACGGCGATCAGCAGGACGCGGGCGAAGCCCGTCGTCAGCACCGCGATCTGGTTCAGCGAGCGCTTTCGCAGGCCGGTATTGGCCTGAAGCGTCGTGGCGATGCGGGTGTCCTCGCACAGCGAGCCGCCGATCAGCACGTCGGCGCTGACGATCAGAAGCCAGAGCAGCACGAGGATGCTGGCGGTCCAGATCAGCTGATCGACGAGGAAGGCCGAGAACGCGACGTAGCCGACGAGCGGCGCGGCCGCGATCACGGCGACCGCGACCCAGCCGAGCAGCCGCAGGGGTCCGCCGATATTCGACGAGGTCTCGGTGCCGACATAGGGGCCGAAGCACTCCTCCTCCTTCTCCGCCGTATCGGCGAAGCGATGGAGACCGATGGCCAGGAGCAGCGCCGCCGTGATGGCACCGATGCCGCGGGTGGCGATCGAGATCGGCAGCGCGGCGTAGATCGCGGAGTTGAGGGCTTCCGTCGATTTCGACACCGTGATGACCACGGCGATGCTGACGGCCAGCGCGGTGATACGCCACGCGGCGGCATCCGAGACCGGTGCCGGACGCCAAGCGGGCTTGTTCACCGCGAGCAGGGCGTCGGCCGTCGCCTCGACGAAGGCGATGAAGGCGATACCGCCGAGAATGGTGCTGGCGACCGGCAGGAAACGCGCCGGCAGCAGTTCGGTCACGTCGAGGGCGTAGTAGACGGCGTAGCTCCCCGCCAGGGCCGGCAAGGTCCCGAGCAGGAGAACCCGCCACGCACCGAGTAGCTTGGCGCGCCGCGAGGGATTGGTGACGTTGATATCCCGGCGCCCCAGGGCCGGCGCGATGTTGCGACGTCCGAAATACAGGGCGAAGGACAGGCCGAGGGCGAGGCCGAGGATCAGCAGGTTCCAGAGGCTGCCGTTCCGGCGGAACAGGGACACGGTGTCGTCGAAACCGCTCTTCAGCGAGCTGATGTCCCGCGGGATATCCGCGCCGACCCGCATCCAGAGATCGGGGGTCAGCAGCGAGGTGCTGCGCTCGAACAGGCCGCGGGTGAAAGCGGCGCGGCGGCGATTGGAGATCTGATCGACGATCTGGTCGCTCTGCACCAGCAGCGATTTGGCCAGGCGCTGGGTGCCGTCGATGTCGTTGACGGCCTGCTCACGCTCTGCGCGTTCGCGGGCGACTTCCTCGCTCTCCTCGCCTTCCTTCGGCTTGGGGCCGATCTGCGTCAGGCGTTCGCGGGCGGCCTCGAGCCGGGGACCGAGCAGGTCGATCACCGACCGCAGACGGTCGGCGAGCGGATCGAGACCGTCGCGGGCACGGGTGAGATCGCCCGCGCCCACATTCGGCCCGGTGATGGCCTTCTCCCGCGCTTCGAGATCCGCCTTGATGGTATCGAGCCGATCGCGGAGCGTCTGCAGCGCCTCAGAGACGGGGGCCTTCGGCGCGGCGGGCTTGGCGGCCGGTGCGGCTTGCCCGTTGGCGGGAGCCGGCTGGCTGGTCGCTGCCGGCGCCTGCGCGGGCGGCGGGCTCCCCTGCCCCGCCGCCGAATTCGGAAGGACGGATGTCGCGGTCAGCGTCGCGATCAGGGCCGTGCCGACAATCCGATGGCGGAAGCGGGTGAGAAGGGAGCGTCGTAGCATTGTCATCCTTCGCGGGAGGAACGTTTCGCGTCGGGTTGGCTGCGCCGGGGCAGCCGCGTTGCCTCGGGTGCGATGCCCGCGCGACGGCCGCCTCAGGCGAGCCGAAGCAAGAGTTTCTGCCGTTCCGCCTTCGAGCTAGGGCCCTGGCCCGGCTTTCCGAGAGGCGGACGAGAAACTTTTTGCGACGCACAATTGCGCGTCGCGCGGCCCCGTTTCGCGGTCTCTGCCCGCGCAATGGGGCAAAAGCGTGCGGGGCGGGCGGTGGAAGTCCGATTTGCAAGGAAAATCGGTCGCCGCGACGTCTCGGACCACCGCCTCACCTTCACAAGCTTGTCACGCTGATATTACACTAAGCCGCGATGGACTTGGCCATATCCTCACGCAGCGAGGAGGCGGCGCTGATCGTCCGCCCTGCCACGCTTCGGCTCGAACCGGCAAGATTCGCCGGTCGGGGGAGCTGTCGGCGTCAAGTTCCCCCCGGTTTCATTCACATCCGCCGTCCCGTCGAAGTGCGTTGCGCTTCGGCTGCGGCGGGAGAGCGCGCGACGGGTCGGAGACTCGGGGCCGTGCTGGGGCGAAACGCCCAGGGTCACGGTTCCAAGGATCCTCCTGGCTTCCGGCCGTCGCGGGCACGGCATGGGCCGCCGGACCTCCAGCGTCCAAGGCCGAGGCGCCCTCGGGGCGCCGTCACGAGCAGTGAGTGGCGTCGATGATCGATCTGCAGACCCTGGTGCTCAACGCGGATTACCGGCCGCTTTCCTACAATCCGCTCTCGTTGTGGTCCTGGAAGGACGCATTCACGGCCCTGTTTCTCGACCGTGTCACCCTGGTCGCGAATTACGACATCGAGGCGCACAGCCCGAGCCGGTCCCTGAAAGTGCCGAGCGTGGTCGCCCTCAAGAGCTATGTTGCGCTTGCCCGCAGCCCGGCCTTCACGCGCTACAACATCTATCTGCGCGACACCTTCACCTGCCAGTATTGCGGTCTCCGCCTTCCCTCGGGCGGCCTGACCTTCGATCACGTCGTGCCCCGCTCCCGCGGTGGCCTCTCCACCTGGGAGAACGTCGTTGCGGCCTGCTCGCCCTGCAACCTGCGCAAGGCCAACCGCACGCCGGACGAGGCGGAGATGCCGCTGCTGAACGAGCCGCACCGGCCCACACGTCACGAGCTGCACCGCCGCCAGCCGGAATTCGACCACCGCCAGTACCACCACACCTGGCTCGACTATCTCTACTGGGACAGCGAGCTCGACAGCTGAGCCGGCGTCAGCGCAGCGGCTGCGGCGGCTCGTTGAACATCGGCTGGTTGGTCGGTCGCGGGACGTAGGCCTGGACGGCAAACCTGTCGACCGGCGGCCGTGCGCGGAAACGCGGACGCGGATCGCGGTAGGGGATCTCCGGAGGGAGAGCCCTCACCGCCGAGCGGGGCACAAAGCGCCGGTCGGCGTCACCGGCCTCCGCCTGCGGAAGCGACACGAAACCGGTGAGTGCTGCGGCTGCGAGCGGAAGCAGGTGGCGCATGGAAGCCTCGCGTTCGATCGCGTCAGAACTTGATGGCGGCGCCGCCGCGCACTGTATTCAGCTCGGCCTTGTGACCCTGAAAATCGTTGAACAAGACGTATTGATATTCACCGCGAAGCAGGAAGTTCGACGTGATGGCATATTCGATGCCGCCACCCACCGCGAGTCCGACAACGGTGACCTTCTTTGTTGCCCCGTAGACAATCGGAGGAGCCGGGGTGCTGCCTGGAGGGTCGCTCTGAAGGAAATTCGAGTATCCAAAGTGATTGATGAAAGACTTTGTCGATCCCGTTTGATTGGCCGTATAAGCCGCGTTATCATATCCATAATTCTGTACGGCAACCGTGTCGCTTACCGTTGCTCGGCCGAGCGCCATGCCGCCAGTGATGAAGGGAAGAATGTTATCGAAGGCGTAGCCGAGGCGCCCTCGAACGGTGCCATAATCCTGAATCTTGGTGCTTGCTTCACCAGCTAAGTATACTGTGTTGAGGAAACCGTCCTTCGTGGTTGACACGCGGCCAATCTCATCGAACGTGGAGCCGCTCTTGCCGAAATAGGTATAGTCGGCTTCGAGGCCGACGACGACATCTTCGAACTGATAATTGACGCCGGCAAAGACGCCATAGCTTGCTCCGTTGGAATGCGTACCCCGCGCCGTAAGAAACCGCGAGGCATTCATCTCGTTCTCTGCAGCCGTATATCGCAGCGCGTTGGCGACGATCGACTGGAAGGCATTATTGAAGCCGAGTGCGGCCGATGAGTAGCCACCATGCCCGCCGACATAGAAGCCGCTCCAGTCCACCAAAGGAGCCGGAGCCACATAGTCGTCGTCCGCACCGCGCAGGACGCCGTAATCGAGGTCGGCGGCGAGAGCAGGCGATACCAGAACGGAAGTCAGAAGAGCCAGGGTCGCGATACGCATCGTCGTCGTCCTCACGCACCGGGCCGTCGCGGCGCCGGGCTGACCCATTCGTACTAACTCGGTAACCTTAATTTTTTGTGCTGGACCAACATTGGATGACGTCCCGCGATGACGGGCGCGTCGCTTCGAACATCAGATCGAGCGGGATCGGCGATAATCATGATCGAATATCGTGACGTGCCCGCAGCCGATTCATGTCTTCGTGCCCGGCTGACCGAGGGCGCCCGAAATGGAAACGGCGCCCGGGTTTCACCCGGACGCCGCATGTCGAAGCGAGATGGGTCTGATCGGCTCAGTTGCCGAAGTTTTGGGCGGCAGACGGAAGCAGGCCGTCGGCGAAGCGGTAGCGCAGGCCGACCCGGAACTCGTTGGCGGCCAGATCCTTCACACGGGTAAGTCCGCCATACTCGTCCAGCCCGCTGCGAAGCCGGCCGAGGTTGATGTAGCGGTAGGCCGCATCCAGGCTGAAGCCGGCGCCGATATCGTAGGAGACACCGGCGGTCAGCGCCCAGGCGAAGGTCGTGACCGAATGATTGGCGCGGAAGGCGGGATCGCGGGGGCCCGTGCCGGCGGCTCCGTCGCAGCCGTCGATGAGGCAGGTCGTCTGCGTGTAGTTGCGGCGCATGCTCTTGTCGGCGAAGCCGACGCCGGCACCGACATAGGGCGTGAAGCCGTACCAAGTGCCGATGTCGGCGTAGACGTTGACGAGGCCCGTCAGCACATCGACTTTGCCGGCCTCGAGGTTGTAGCCGGTCTGGAACACCGAGCGCGAGGAGTAGCCGCGGAAGGAGGAGGTGCCGCGCTGGTCGATCGTGGCATCGACGCGCAGCCAGGGATTGATCTGATAGCCGATGCCACCGCCATAGCCGCCCTCCGAGCTCAGCCGCAATCCGACCAGGGGCGGCATTCCAGGATCGCTCGGATCGGGAATGGCGTCGTCGCGGGGGTGGTCGTACCAGGACTGGGTGAAGTCACCCCGGAGATACCAGCCGCTGCCGATAGCCACCGGTTCGGCCCGAACCGGGGGCGGCGGGGGCGGCGGAAGCAGATCGGCGGCGGTGGCGCTTCCGGGAAGCGCGAAGGACCCGGTCAGGGTCCCGATAAGCGTGCCGGTCGCGAGCGTGGCCGCCAGCGCCAGACGATGCGATGCGATCATGGGAAGCCTCGTCGGAGATGGCGGCGGGACATGGCCGCGACTCGATTGACCTGTAGTCTTTTCGATAAAAGTTATGATCCGCTTAACCTTAACCGGTTTGTGATGCACTCAATCGCAGACAGCAACGGCGCGGACGATGTCCGCGCCGTGCAGAGTGCATCTCAACAAGACGGCAATCAGTACTTGCGGACCAGCGGCGGGGGCGGCGCGTAATCGACGGCGGCGACCGCGACGGGAGCGCCGAACAGGTAGCGCAGGCCGACCTTGACGTCGTGTGATTCGAGGTCTTTCACCCGATAGACCGTCTTCGGGCAGTCCGGAGCGCAGGTGACGACGCCGGTCGTGGCCTCGCCCATGTTGAGGTAGCGGTAAGCAGCCTCGAAGCGGACGTTCTGCGAAACGGCGTAGCCGAGACCCGCATGGAGCGCCCAGGCGAAATTGGTCCGCTCGTTGTGACGGCCGATGCCGTAGCCGCCCTCATAGGCCCCGTAGCCCTTGTCGGTCACACCGCCGAAGCTGTGATGAGCGACGCCGACGCCGGCGCCGACGAACGGGGTCACGCCGTACCACGTGCCGAGATCGATGTAGCCGTTGGCGAGGCCGACGATCGAATCGAACTTGCCACTGGTGACGTTGTAGCCGCCGGTATCGCCGTAGGTCTTATCCTCGGCGGCGAAGCTCCACTTGCTGCGGAAGCGGTACTCTCCGGTGGCGTCGACGCGAAGCCACGGATTGATCTGGTAGCCGACGCCGGCGCCGACAAAGTACTGGTTCGAAACCTTGTCCTGTATGACGGCGTAGTCGTAGGGCTTGGGCGGATGCGACACGTCCTCGGCGATGCTCTTGCGCAGGTCGAGCGCGCCGTAGCCGCCGTCGACGCGCAGATACCATCCACCGGCGAACACCTCCGGTTCGGGCAGCGGTGCCGGCATGGGGGGGGGAGGCGGCAACAGGTCGGCGGCCTGTGCAAGGCCGGGCACCCCGACGCCCGCGAGGAGCGTGAGGGCGCGCGCCAGTGCGGGAATTTTGGAGCGGCGGCGCATTAAGATATCCTTCACCCGTCGAGCGCGCCGAAAGATCAGGCCGGCCCGAGATGCGAGCAGAAGGATCGTCTACGAAGGTTAAGTCTGGCTTAACGTAAAAATTTAGTCTTGTTGATTCGTTTCTCGGATCGATAATATCACGAGAAAGTCAGTACCATCGCCGATTGCACGGCGTGGCTGGAAATTTCCTTTCGATCGGGCTTTGCCCTCTGCGCGCACACGCCCTGCGGGTCACCGACCCGAGATCGGATCTGGCGGCGCGGCCCGTTCGAGGGCTCGCCCTCAAGGGAGGGCGAGGGTCTGGTGTGACGGAGAGTAGCGCTTCAGGCCGCCGCGCGGGTCACGGCGTCCACGACCTCGTCCACCACTTCTGCGACGAGGTCAGGGTCGTCGCCCTCGGCCATCACACGGATGACGGGTTCGGTGCCGGACGGACGGATCACGAGGCGGCCCGACTGGCCGAGCCGGTCCTTCGCATGCGCGATGGCCGTGACCACCGAGTCCGCCCGCAGCGGCTCGCCGGACCGGAAGCGCACGTTCTTGAGGATCTGCGGCAGCGGTTCGAAGCAGTGGCAGACTTCGCTGACCGGCAGGTTGCGGCGCTTCACGACGCTGAGGAGTTGCAGGGCGGCCACCAGTCCGTCGCCGGTGGTCGCGTAGTCCGACATGATGATGTGGCCGGATTGCTCGCCGCCGAGATTGTAGCCGTGCTCGCGCATGTGTTCGAGCACGTAGCGGTCGCCGACGGCGGTACGGGCGAGCGTAAGGCCGAGCCCGTTGATGAAGCGCTCCAGGCCGAGATTCGACATGATCGTCGCGACGAGGCCCGGCTGGGTGAGGCGCTCGTCCTCTTTCCACGAGCGGGCGACGGCCGCCATGAGCTGGTCGCCGTCGACCTTCTGACCCTTCTCGTCCACGATCAGCACGCGGTCGGCGTCACCGTCGAGGGCGATGCCGACATCGGCGCGCAGCTCCCGCACCTTCTGCACGAGGGCGTCCGGCGCGGTCGAGCCGACATCCTGGTTGATGTTGAAGCCGTCGGGCTCGACGCCGATGGCGATCACTTCGGCGCCGAGTTCCCAGAGGGTTTCCGGGGCGACGCGGTAGGCGGCGCCGTTGGCGCAGTCCACGACGACGCGCAGGCCGTCCAGAGTCACGTGACGCGGCAGGGTGCGCTTGGCGAATTCGATGTAGCGGGCATGCACGCTCTCGATCCGCTTGGCGCGGCCGAGATCGCGCGACCCGGCGAGGCGGCGGCGCATGTCACCGTCGATCAGGCTCTCGATCTCCAGTTCCAGCTCGTCGTTGAGCTTGAACCCGTCAGGTCCGAACAGTTTGATGCCGTTATCCTCGAACGGGTTGTGCGAGGCCGAGATCATCACGCCGATATCGGCACGCATCGAGCGGGTCAGCATGGCGACGGCGGGGGTCGGCATCGGGCCCAGCAGCAGCACGTCCATGCCGACGGAGGTGAAGCCGGCCACCAGCGCGGTCTCGATCATGTAGCCCGAGAGCCGGGTGTCCTTGCCGATCACGACGCGATGGCGATGGTCGCCGCGCTGGAAAATCACGCCCGCCGCCTGCCCGACCTTCAGGGCGAGTTCCGGCGTGATGACGCCGTTGGCCCGTCCACGGATGCCATCGGTTCCGAAGTGTTTGCGCAACGTCGCTTCTCCGCGCTCGGCGTGGCTCGCAGGGGCCATCGTACCAGATCGAGACCCTGCCGGCGGAGCGGATCTCGGGTATCGTGAATCGGTTGCTCCGCGACAAAGGCGGTCGAAATGGGGCGGCCTCGCCGGCCTGGCGGCTATCGGAGCAGTTCGGGCACGGCCGAGACCAGCAGGGCGACGCCGGATGCGGTGAGAAGCCCGAGCACGAGTCTGCGGAACCCGGCCTCGCTCAGCCCGACATAGACGCGGCTGCCGAGGATGGCGGGGAGCAGCATGGCCGGCAGCACCACGAGGATCATCGGCACCATGCTCCGGGTGACGAGGCCGGAGGCGATGTAGACGATCAGGGTGACGGTGAGCATCGACAGATTGAAGTTCTGGATGACGGCGCGCTGGACGTCCCGCTCGTAGCCCCGCAGGGTGCACCACAGCGTGGGGAGCGTCCCCGTGAAACCGCCGAGGCCACCGAGCACGCCGCCACCGAGGCCGATGGCGGCATCGGCGAGGCGGCCGCCGACGGCGACCCGCGGCAGATCCTTCGACAGCAGCATCGCCGGACACCACAGGACGAGGACGCCACCGAGGATCGCCTTGAACCAGTGGATGTCGAGATGCGGCAGAAGCAGGGCTCCGAGCGGCACGCCGGCGAGGCCGCCGAGCACGAACGGCGCGAGGAGGTCCGCGTCGAAGCCCCGGCGCACGGTGACGGCGGCGATGATCTGCCCGGCCAGGGCGCCGGTGACCGCGAGTGCCGCGGCAAGCTGCGGATCGATCACCCAGGCCCAGATCGACATGGCGACGAGGCCGAAGGCGAAGCCCGACAATCCCTGAACGAAGCCGGCCACGGCCGCGCCGAGGCCGACGATCACGTAGACCGAACCTGTCATGATCGGCCGTTCCATCCGTAGGTTCAGGAGGACAGGGACCGGGACGACGCCGCAGAGCCCGCTTGCATGAAAAAAGGGGCGCCTCGCGGCGCCCCTTCGCGTTCGGACGATCAGGGTGTCAGCCCTGCGGTTGCGGGCTCGGCTCCAGGCCGCCGTCGCTGCCACGGGGGCGGCCGCGTCCGGTCGAGGGGACCGGGGAACCGCGCGCCGGAGTCGGCGGCACGTCGCCCGAGTCGCGCACCGGCGGCTCGCCCTGAAGCAGCTTGCGGATCTCCTCGCCCGAGAGCGTCTCGTACTCGAGCAGACCCTGCGCCAGGGCCTCGAGGTCGTCCTTGTGCTCTCCGAGGATTCGGCGCGCTTCCTCCAGGCCGGATTCGACGAGGCGGCGCACCTCGGCGTCGATCTTCTGAGCGGTCGCCTCCGACACCGTCTGCTGACGGCCCATCGACATGCCGAGAAAGACCTCGTCGTTGTTGTCGCCGTAAGCCACGGTGCCGAGTTCGGGCGAGAAGCCCCAGCGGGTCACCATCATCTTCGCCAGCCGCGTGGCCTGCTCGATGTCGGACTGCGCGCCCGAGGTCACCTTCTCGGGTCCGAAGATCATCTCCTCGGCGATGCGCCCGCCCATCATGATCGCCAACCGCGAGGTCATCTGCTCGAACGACATCGACAGCTTGTCGCGCTCGGGCAGCTGCATGACCATGCCGAGGGCACGGCCGCGGGGGATGATCGTCGCCTTGTGGACCGGATCGGTCGCGGGGACGTTCAGCGCGACGATGGCGTGGCCGCCCTCGTGATAGGCCGTGAGCCGTTTCTCGTCCTCGGTCATGACGAGGGTACGGCGCTCCGCCCCCATCATCACCTTGTCCTTCGCGTCCTCGAACTCGTGCATCGTGACGATGCGCTTTCCGCGACGCGCGGCGAGCAGCGCCGACTCGTTGACGAGGTTCATCAGGTCGGCGCCGGAGAAGCCCGGAGTGCCGCGGGCGATGGTCTTGAGGTCGACATCTGGCGCCAGCGGCACCTTGCGAACGTGGACGCGCAGGATGCGCTCGCGGCCGGTGACGTCCGGGTTCGGCACCATGATCTGGCGGTCGAAGCGGCCGGGACGCAGTAGCGCCGGGTCGAGCACGTCGGGGCGGTTGGTCGCCGCGATGATGATCACGCCCTCGTTGGCCTCGAAGCCGTCCATTTCCACGAGAAGCTGATTGAGGGTCTGCTCGCGCTCGTCGTTGCCGCCGCCGAGACCTGCGCCGCGATGGCGGCCGACCGCGTCGATCTCGTCGATGAAGATGATGCAGGGCGCGTTCTTCTTGGCCTGCTCGAACATGTCGCGCACGCGGCTGGCGCCGACGCCGACGAACATCTCGACGAAGTCCGAGCCCGAGATCGTGAAGAACGGCACGTTGGCCTCACCCGCGACCGCGCGGGCGATCAGGGTCTTACCCGTGCCGGGCGGGCCGACGAGGAGCACGCCGCGGGGGATGCGGCCGCCGAGGCGCTGGAACTTCTGGGGATCGCGCAGGAATTCGACGATCTCCTGGAGATCTTCCTTGGCCTCCTCGACGCCGGCGACGTCCTCGAAGGAGACGCGCCCGTGCGCCTCGTTCAGGAGCTTGGCCTTCGACTTGCCGAAGCCCATGGCGCGGCCCGCACCGGACTGCATCTGGCGCGAGAGGAAGATCCAGGCGCCGATGAACACGAGAATCGGCAGCCAGCTCACGAGAAGCTGGATGAACCAGGGCGTGTTGTCGGAGGGCGGGCGAGCGGTGATCTGCACGCCCTTGGCCTGAAGCTTCGAAACGAGGCTCGGGTCGTTCGGCAGATAGCTCGAGAAATTGCCGCCGCCCACATAAGTGCCGCTGACATCCTGACCCGAAATCGTGACGGACTGGATCTTGCCGGCATCGGCGTCGTTCAGAAGCTGGCTGTAGGCGATCTCGCTGCCGCCGCCGCGGTGACCCGGGTTCTGAAACAGGGTCACGAGGGCGAGCACCAGCAGGAAGATGACGACCCACAGGGCGAAATTGCGGAAATTCGGGTTCATCGATCGGTCCTGGGAGGCGTGCGAGCGTCGTCCCGCAAGGTCGCGGCATACTCCACGCGCTCGCAGCCAATGTAGGCGGCGCCCCTTCGGTTGCCAAGTAAATCGGATGCGCCTGCGGCGAGGGTCACCACGCAGCGTTAGCGGCGCTCTCCGGCTGCCCTGCGCGGCGGCGCGGCGGAAAGGCGGATCGTCCCCTGTCGATCGGTCCCGATCAGCACCCCGCGCAGGGTCCGGCGAAGCGCCCTCCCCTCATGTAAAGCCGGCAGCAGCCCTTCGAGGACGAGGGTCTCAAGCCGCTCCAAGCGCTTCGGAACAGGGGGTTCGTGCTCCGGCGCGATTCTGTCGAGGGCGGCATCGAGGACGCGTATCACGATCGCTTCCGGCTCGCGGGACAGGCGAAGGCCGTCGAGGCGAAGCTCTTCGGCCTCGCTGCCTGCGATCTGCGACAGAACCGCGTCGGCGCGCTGCCTCAGCGCCGCATCGTCCCGCGCAGCGCGAATGGCGAGCCGGCCGAAGCGGGCCGCGTTCAGGCCCTCTCCGGCCAGCAATGGCAGAAGGTTGCGCAGGCGGGCTCGGGTGAAGCGATCGTCGGTGTTCGAAGGATCACGCAGGAAGGGAAGGTGGTGGGCCTCGCAGTAAGCGACGAGATCCGATTTCAGGATGCCGAGAAAGGGCCTTGCCAATCGGATCGCCGGTGACAGCGGGCGCTCGCCGCGCATGCCGGCGAGACCGGAGGGGCCGCTGCCCGCGATAAGCCGCATCAGCACCGTCTCCGCCTGATCGTCGAGGGTGTGGGCGGTGAGAACGAGGCCGGCGCCGATCCGGGCGGCATGATCGGTGAGAAGCCTGTAGCGCGCCCGGCGCGCGGCGGCCTGGATGCCGCTGTCGCGGCGCGGCGCGTTCCAGGTGAGAATCGTGTGGACGAGGTTGAGCTCGGATGCGAGGCGACCGACCCCGGCCGCCTCCTCGGCCGAACCCGCACGCAGGCCGTGATCGACGGTGGCGACCTGGACGCGGGCGCCTCCCGAGCGGGCCGCATGCATCAGCGCCGTCGAATCGGGCCCGCCGGAGACGGCGAGGAGGAGCGGTGACCGGGCCCTGTCGAGAAGCGGGGCGAGGGCGCGGGCGAGCCGTTCGTCGAGGGCGTCGGGCGCCTCGTTCAAGCGGCGCAGCGGGCGCGCTTCTGCTCCCGCTCGACGCCCTGGCGCACGCCGGCGCCCGCACCCGGAAACTTCCGCTCGACCTCGGCCAGAGTGGCGCAGGCCTGCGCCTTGGCGCCCAGGGCGTGCAGGGATGCGCCGAGCTTCAGCATGGCTTCGGGAGCGACGGGCGAGTTCGCGTAATCGGTCGAGACCTTCAGGAACTGCTCGGCGGCCTCGCGGGAGCGATTGCGCTGCAGGTAGCTCTCGCCGAGCCAGTAGGTCGCCTTCGGGACCAGCCGGTCGCGGGGATGCGATTGGATAAATTGGCGCAGGCTCATCTCGGCCTGCTCGTATTGCCGCTCGCGGATGAGGCTGTAGGCCGCCTCGAAATCAGCCTGCGCGTCGCCGCTGCCGGTGGCGGCGATGCTCGCGCCGCCCGCCGGCGCCTCGACCGGATTGATCGACCCGGTGCGCACGGGCGGCGGCGAGAGATCGACCGGCCCGCCGAAACCTGGGGGCGGCAGATCCGTGTCATCGGCCGTACCCACCTCCGCATCCGCCACCGTCGGCGGGACGGAGCGGCGCAGGGGCGCCTCGGCCTCGGCAATGGCGCCGGTCGGCAGCGGGAGCGAGGGCTGAGTCGTGCCGAGCGGCTTCGGAGCGCCCGGGGCGTTCGGGTTCTGGGTGGGGTCGAAGGCGTCACTGCGCTTGCCCGGTCGTCCCTCGCCGGGATTGGTGCCGTAGGGGGCGGCCGAGGGGGGCGATGCGGCGGGCGCTGGTGCCTTGCGGGCGGGTGCGGCAGCGCTCCCCTTTCCTTCCTGGAAGCGGAATTCGACGTCCTCCTGGAACTTCCGAAGCTGTTCCTTGAGCTGCCGGTTCTCGTACTGGAGCGTTTCGATCTGTCCCGACAATTGCCGCGAGACGTTCTCAAGGCGGTTCAGGCGCACCACGAGTTCGGATGCGTCCTGCGCCTGCGCGGCGCACAAGGCCGCCGACGAGATCGAGAGGCCGAGTCCGAGGGTCAGGAGGAGGCGGCGGAACATGGCGGCTGGCACCGATCAGTCATCTGGCTCGCGGCCGTCTTCGTGTCTCGCCAATCCTCCGCCTCGCCATCGCGGCCAGAGCGGATAAGGTGAATCACCGGACTTATGACGAGCCACGCTCACCCGTTAGCAGAAGGCCCGGTCGGCCGCAAAACCGGGCCTCGGCCCGTGTCAGGAGCCGGCGCCGCCGTCGAGGACGCTGACGGCGCGGCGGTTCTGCGACCAGCAGGAGATGTCGTTGCACACCGCCACCGGACGCTCCTTGCCGTAGGAGACGGTTCGCATCCGCGAGGCAGCAATGCCGCGGGAGGCGAGATAATCCTGAACCGTCTGCGCGCGGCGGGCACCCAGCGAGTAATTGTACTCGCGCGTGCCGCGCTCGTCGGCGTGACCCTCGATGAGGAAGCTGTAGCGCGGATATCGCTGGAGCCAGGACGCCTGCTTGTCGAGGGTCGCGGTGGCGGTCGGCGTGAGATCCGTCGAGTCGGACTCGAAGAACACCCGGTCGCCGATGTTCACGACGAAATCCTGGGCGCTGCCGGGACGTGCGACGCCGCCGGCGCCCCCTGCCCCGAAGCCGGAGGCGTCGGCGAGATCGCTGTCCTTGCTGCAGGCGCCGAGCCCGAGGGCGGCGCAGAGTGCCAGCGTCAGGGAAAGCCCACGAAAGCGCGCGGGTGTCGACATCGTCTGTCTCCTCACGGCCAAGCCGTGTCGGTTGTCCTTCCGGTGCTCGCCACGATCGCACGGCGACCGAGACCAACCCCGAATTGATGCTGGGATGAGACCTCGATGGCCGCACGCGGTTGCGCTTCGGCCGAGGACGTTCTCGTTCCAGGTGGTGTAGCCGCGGTTGGTTAAGTGTCTCTCACGGATGTGCTGAGGCCGCTGTCTGCCCGTGAGACGGGTCGCCCGGCGGGTGAAACGGCCGGGACGGCGAGATCCGAGACCGGTTCAAGCTCGACCGCAGCGCGAGGTCAGTGTTCAGCCAAGAATTGCGGCGTCCTGGGGGCGCGGGCCGATTCAGCGTTGCTTTGCCCGTCGATGTTGCGACGCAGCAACAGGTTGGTCAGCAAATCGGGTGTCAGGCCGCGCGCAAGGTGGCGATCGCGTCCCGGGCATGGCGGGCGGCGTGAACGGCGACGCCGAGCGGCACCGCGATCTCGGCGCCGCTGAGGCAGGCCCGCTCCAGGGCCGCGCAGGCTCCCGACAGATCGTGGAAGGAGAGCCCACCGCTCGATGAGACCAGGATGTGAGCGTCCTGCGCGAGCTGCGACGGTTCCAGCGCCGGCGGGTCGAGGCGTGCCGCGATCTCGCGGTCGAGGACGTCGAGCAGCTCCATGAGATGCGAGCGGCCGAAGAGGTCCTCCAGCTCGGCGAGCGTGTCGGTATCGAAGGCGGCCCCCCGGGGCAAGTCGGGCTGAGGCGGAGCGGGCGGATTCATTCGATTGCTCAGCTTTGCGAAAGATTGCTATGCAGCCGGCGAGTTAACGAAGCATTAACTGTTCAACCGTGTGATGAGCACACCCCGAAACCGGATAAGGGCCATGTGGTCAGCCACGACCGTGCTCATCGTCGAGGACAATTTCCTGTTGTTGGAGATGCTGACGCGGCTGTGCGAGCGGGAGGGCATGCGCGTTCTGGCCGCCTCCAGCGGCGAGGCCGCGTTGACGGTGTTGCGAGACGGAGGCGAGTCGATCGACTGGCTGTTCACCGACATCGTTCTGCCGGGCTTGATCGACGGCTGGACCGTCGCCGGCGCCTATCGCGAGCGACATCCGCAGCGGCCAATCGTTTATGCGTCGACGGCGGCGCAGGTCGAGGGCCGGACGGTCCCCGGCAGCATCTATCTCCGCAAGCCGTTCGAAGCGCGCGAGATTCAGGAGCTCGCCAGCGTGATGGCCGCGCACCCCGGTGACGGCAGGCGCCGCGCCGCCGGTTGAACGGGCGCGAGGCGGGGTGCCCTACCCTGCCGCGTCGAAGAGCGCGCGGATGCCGGGCTCCGTGTCCCACGCGTCGAGACGCGCGCAGGTGAGATCCTGCGGCCGGTGCCGGGCATAGAGAGCGAAACTCTCGGCGACGAATTCGGGCAGATCGAGCAGGCGCGGCGGCGCGCGGCGGCCATCACCCTTGAACAGAGTGGAGCCCGGCACGCCGTATCGCTCGGCGATTGCAGGCAGGACCGGCCAGACCGGTTCGGTCGTCAGCGTATCCGGGGCGTAGGCCTCAACGGGAATGTCGAGCGGAACGCAGCCTGATTCACGGGCGAGGCGCCGTGCCATGTCGCCGAGGACGTGAAGGCGGGGATGGTTGATGACGTGCATGAACACGCCGCCACGGCTCCAGACCGCGAATTCCCGATCCAGGCCGAACCCGACGTCGCGCGCCGTGCGCAGCAGATACTCCGCGCTCAGCTTCCAAAGGTCGAAATAGCCGAGGCGCTCGAAGACGGGCCCGGTGTAGAGCCGCAAGGTCGCCTCGACGCTGAGACCGAGGCGGTAGCCCTGGAGCGCGATCGCCGAGTGATACGGTCCGATCGGCGAGGCGATCAGCCGCGACAGCCGCAGGCTCGCCTCGTCGCCGACATGAACGAGATCGGGATGGAAGCCGGAAAACAGGACGGTCGGAAACAGCCGGAGACCGGGCACGCGCTCGGCCAGCCCGTGGACGTTGCCGCCCGCGACGAAGCCCACGGGAAAGAACTGCGAGAAGACATGGTCGGCCTCTCTCAGATGAAGCGCGAGCCGATCGATATGCCCGAACCGTGGGGCAAGCCCGGCAACGAGGATCGCCTCGACCTCGACGCCCGGCAGCAACAGGCGCAGGGACTGGGCGAGGCCGGTGGCTTGGCAATTGCCGATCACTGCGATGCGCGGGCGGCCCGGCGACCGTCGCCATGGTCTCGCCCAGGATCGCGAGGAGAACCGGCGCGCCGCAGCAGCTTGGACGGCCGGGACGATCGGCTTGAAAAGGGCGGGGAGCGGGGCCAAGCGGCGCGCGGCCTCTTGTGGGCGGGCGTGCAGGATCGGATCAGGCGATGAACCCTTACCGCGATCTACCGGCCGAGCGGTTCTGGCGCAAGGCGGTGGCGGGCGTGCCGCCCTTCGCCATCGATCCGGGTCCCCGCAACGTCTTCCGCATCGGTCGAACCGACAGGGTCGCGACCGCCGGCTCCTGTTTCGCGCAGCGCGTCTCGCAGGCGCTCGCACGCGGTGGTTTCCACTATCACGTCACGGAAACCGCACCGGACGGAATGAGTGCGGCCGACGCGTCGTCGCGCCAGTACGGCACCTTCTCCGCCCGCTACGGCAATCTCTACGGTCCCCGCCAGTTCGTGCAGCTCTTCGACCGCGCCTTCGGCGCGTTCGATCCGGACCTTAAGGCGTGGCGGCGGGAGGACGGACGCTTCGTCGATCCCTTCCGCCCGACCATCGAGCCCAACGGCTTTGCCGACGAGGCGGCGGTGATCGAAGCGCGCGACCTCCATCTCGCCCGCGTGCGCGAGCTCTTCGAAAGCCTCGACGTGCTGGTCGTGACGCTCGGCCTGACCGAGGGCTGGCGCTGCCGCGCCGATGGGGCGGCGCTCTCCCTCGCCCCAGGCGTCGCCGGCGGACGGTTCGACCCGGACGAGGTGACCTTCGTCAATGCCAGCACGGCAGAGGTGACTGCGGACGTGTCCGGATTCCTTGATCGCCTCTGGAGCGTGAACGCGGCAGCACGGGTCATCCTCACGGTCTCGCCGGTTCCGCTGATCGCGACCTATCGCGACGGGCACGTCCTCGTTGCGAACGCGCACTCGAAGGCGGTGCTGCGCGCCGCAGCCGGCGAGGTGTGCGAGCGCGGCGATCCGCGCCTCGTCTACTTCCCCTCCTACGAGATCATCACGAGCCACACCAATGGCGGACGCTACTACGAGGAGGACCAGCGCAGCATTGCCGAGGCCGGGGTCGCCCACGTGATGCGCACCTTCATGGCCAGCTTCTCGCCCGGATTAGGGGAGAAGCGGGACCTGCCGCCGTCCCATGCCAGCGAGGCGGAGTTCGCCGGCACGGCGGGTGTCGTCTGCGACGAGGAGACGATCGAGCGCAGCCTCGTCTGAGTAGGACCCGGACCGTCATCCCCAACGAGTTGACCGGCCGGCGTTCGTGACGACGCTACTTGAGGTGGGCGAAGTAGACGTCGCCCGCCGCCCGCTTCAGCTCGGCCCCGGCATCGCGGCCGATCGCATCGGCGTCCGCAGCCAAGCCTTCGCGGTGAACTGCCCAGTGGCGGCTGCCATCCGGCAGGAAGAGGAGGCCGTCGAGGGTGATGCGGTCACCCGCCACTTGCGCGAGCGCGGCGATGGGCGTGCGGCAGGAGCCGTCGAGTTCGGCGAGGAGGCCGCGCTCGGCATCGAGCGCCGTCGTGGTGGTGGCGCAGGCGACCGGCGCCAGCAACGCGCGGATCGCGCCGTCTCCGGCTCGACACTCGATCCCGAGCGCGCCCTGTGCCACGGCCGGAAGCATCTCCTCCACGGAGAGAACGCTGCGCGCGACGTCCGTCATTCCGAGCCGCTGCAGACCGGCGAGGGCCAGCAAGGTGGCGTCGCATTCCCCTGCTTCGAGCTTGCGCATCCGGGTATTGGCGTTGCCCCGCAGCGGCACGATGGTGAGATCGGGGCGGTGCATCAGCACCTGGGCCCCCCGCCGCAGCGACGACGTGCCGACGCGGGCGCCGGACGGCAGGTCGGCAAGCCCATTGGCCGAGCCCGCGCTCAGGAAGGCGTCGCGCGGGTCGTCCCTCTCCACGATGCAGGCGATCGTGAGCCCGTCCGGCAGCCACGTCTCCACATCCTTCATGGAGTGGACGGCAACGTCGATCGCGTCGGAAAAGAGCGCCTGCTCCAGCTCCTTGGTGAACAGCCCCTTGCCGCCGATCTCGGAGAGCGGCCGGTCGAGCACCCGGTCGGCGACGGTCGAAACGACGACGATCTCGGTCTCGAGGCCGGGATTGGCGGCCACGATCCGATCGCGGACCATGCCGGTCTGTGCCAGCGCCATCGGGCTGCCGCGGGTTCCGATTCTCAGGGGTCGTGAGAGAGTCATCCTCGCGCTTTAGCCGAGACGGCACCGCCCGTCACGATGGGCGCACATCCGTGCGGGCGGTTCGTCGAAGCGTCTGCCGAAAGGTTGTGCTCAAGGGCAGCCGAAGGGCCTTGCGCGACGCTTTGTCGGAAAACTTTTCGATGGGGGCTGGACAGGCCGTCCGCCCGTTGCTAATTCGCCGCCACCGCACGGGACTGGTGGCCCGGCGGTCCGGCCTCCCCAAAGAGGCTTCGGGCGCATAGCTCAGTTGGTAGAGCAGCTGACTCTTAATCAGCGGGTCCTAGGTTCGAACCCTAGTGCGCCCACCAATCACCCTAATCCTTTAGCCGACAGGCTGCTTACTGAACCGGAGACGGAGTAAGCAGATGGTTGGCGCGCTGAGCGCTTCAGCAATTCCGGCATTTCCGTGCAAGTATGGCGCTTTCTCGTTCGCTTTGCCCCTGGCGCAACACGTCACGGTGAAATGCTGAACTTCGATCCGCTGAGCTGGTCCAGATTTCAATAACCATCCTATCTCATTACACATCTTGCGCGAGTCTGGAGCGCATGCGCCGTATGATAACCCATTGGCTTGCAAATTTTTACGTTCAACATCATTATTAATTTCGTATTTGCCTGAGAGATATTTCGATCCGCAGTCTCCGCGTATTGGTTCTATTGACGGGCCAAGCGGTGATCGGATTTCAAAGTCGGTGCAGAGTCGGCCTCGCGCAGAACGATGCCGATATAGCCGACGAATTACACGCTCTTGGAGTGCTCGACGCAGCCCGCGATGATGGGCGTGCTGATGATGCCGCCGGTCTCGAACGCCTTGGGCAAGTCGAGGCTCGAGGGCTGGTCCGTCACCGGGGGCCGCGTGCAGTTCATCCATGACATCGCCGGCGATCCGCTTGCCCGCGTGGATCTGACTCGACCCCGGCGGTCGTAGCACCAATCCCTGTTCTCGATATCCTTGTGGCCGCCGATGATCAGCTACGCTCACAGCAGGCCTGCCGGCGGTGGACATACGGAGCGTCCGGCTGCTGGTCGCACCAAAGCAATGGAAAATTGTTTTGGCTCGCACGGCTGCATTCTGAGATCAAATCTGGTGTTGTTTTGCTAAATTTTTATCAATCTCAATATATGATCGTTATGAATCGCCTTACCAACTTATATATCAACTTAGGTATTTCTGGTAATGACGATGAGCAACAAAAGACAAGGCTTCCCAAAGGCAGATGAGATCGGTCGCATATTTCCACATGTGGGAAATTCAATTTGGTGTTGTGTTGCGGGGCGGACCGCGGTTGGCGCTGAGTTATCTGTCATCAGCGTCCTCGGCATCCCGCAGCGCTTCACGCTTGTGATCGTCGATACCGGCGAGCGCTTCTTGGCTGAGACTGTGCGCATGGAGGCGTGGACCATGTCCGTCCGCCTGCGGCCGGCCCCGGCATTCGGAGATGCCGAGCGGGCGCGGGCGCTTGCATCTGCAGCTATGAACTGAGGCAAGCTGATGAGGACGCCTGCGACGCTATCGATGGGGAGTGGGCGCATCGGGCCTTCCCTCCGTCTCGGTGCAGGGAAACTGTGAGGGCGGCTCGGGTGCAGGCGAGGAGAGTGCGAGCCGATGGACTGCGCTGATCGCGTCCGGCCCCCGCCGGCGCTCGCCGGCCGCTTTGCTGGTCTGCGGCGAACCGCGAAATAGTGCCAGGACGTGCGCGGTCGGCCGCTCGCGCGGCGGCTCCATCAGCAAAACCTATGGCTTCGCTGATGGTCGTAGTCGACCGGCTGCGTTCTCCCTAAGACCGGGCAACATCGCCGATATCAACAGGGCGCTCCTCTGTTGCAGGCGTTTGTCCCCACTCGACGCCGGATCGCCTGCCGACGGCGTAACCGGGTTGAGCGAATATTCGGCGACATCGAGAAATGGCGTCGCATTGCGCTGTGCTCGCTCCACCAGAACCGATCTGGTCCCAGTCGCGATCGCCGCCTGCATCCTCTCGGTGAGCTTAGGTGTGCTCAATTTTGTGCGTGCGCTAATCTTACCAAGCATTCCGCTGGCAGATGGTTCTCGATCTTATCGAATAGGATCACAGCATGTCACTACTCTGCCGGTTCAGGGCATCAACTGAACGTCGACCATATGATCGATCCGGCTCGTTGCGCCTGGATCGCCGCAAGCTGCCAACCCCAATCTGATCGGAATTCTCGCCGGACGGCCCACCTCGAACCAGTCGGTCAAGAGGCAGCCCAAGCGAGCGTCCTCGTGCTCACGCCCCTTCACCGTACCGGCACCGTCGAGCTGCTGGCCCCGCTCCGGACCGATCTCGGAACCGACTGCCGTGTTCTAGCGTGGCTCTCCCTTCCGTCCGATTGCGGTCACGACACGCTCGCGCGGATCGGCCGATACGGTTGATGGGATCCGACCCTCCTCGACGGAGAGCCGGATCTCGCATCAGAACGCCTCAAGCGGGGCGCTTTGCGGCGTTCCTGCGGCCGCCTCGGAGCGTCGACCGGCATCGTTCCGCAACCGCTCCAGTGGCTTCCGCCCGAAGGTCAGGAACAGGATCGGCGTCAGCACCGTGTCGAGCAGCGTGGCGCTGATCAGGCCGCCGAAGATCGTGACCGCCACGGGGTGCAGGATCTCCTTGCCCGGGGCGTCGGCGCCGATCAGCAACGGCACCAGCGCGACGCCGGCGGAGAGCGCCGTCATCAGGACCGGCGCGAGCCGCTCCAGGCTGCCCCGGATCACCAACTCACGCCCGAATGGCATGCCCTCGTGGATGGCGAGGTTCAGGTAGTGGCTGATCTTCAGGATGCCGTTGCGGGTGGCGATGCCGGTCAGCGTGATGAAGCCGATCATCGACGCCACCGACAGGGGCTGCCCAGCCAGCCAGAGCGCGGCCACAGAGCCGATCAGGGCAAGCGGAATGCTGCCCAGGATGATCAGCGTGAACACCACCGATCGGTAGCGGCTGTAGAGCAGCGCGAACACCAGGGCGAGCGACAGCAGCGAGAGAAGACCGATGGTGCGGCTGGCCTCGGCCTGGGCCTGGAACGAGCCCTCCAGCCGTGTGGTGTATCCGTTGGGCAGGCTTGCCGCGGCGACGTTCTCCTCGATGGCTCGAACGATCTTGCCGATGTCGGCGCCGGGCTGCGTGTTGGCCTGCACGACGATGCGGCGGCGGGCATTCTCGCGCAGGATCTGATTCGGCCCGTCGGTCTCCCGGATGTCGGCGATCTGGCGGGCCGGGACCCAGCCGGACGGCGTCTCGATCAGAAGGTCTCCGAGGCGCTGCGTGGTTCGCATCGCATCGGACAGGCGCATCACGACGTCGAAACGTCGGTAGCCGTCCACCACCCGCGAGACGACCTGGCCGTTCGAGAGGCGGCTCAACTGCTCGACCAGTGCGGCGGGCTGTACGCCGTAGAGCGCCGCGCGGTTGTAGTCGACGCGAATTTCGAGCTGCGGGATCAGCACCTGCTTCTCAACCTGCAGGTCGGCGAGGCCGGGGATGTCCGCGAGGCGTTGCCGCAGGTCCTCGGCGAGAGCCCGCAGGGTGTCGAGATCCTCTCCGAAGATCTTGAGCGCGATCTCGGCACGCACGCCCGAGAGCATGTGGTCGAGGCGGTGTGAGATGGGCTGGCCGACATTGACGTTGACCGGGAGCACGGCGAGGCGCCCGCGGATGTCGGCGACGAGATCGGGCTTCGGCCGGGCCCCCGGCTTGAGATCGATCTCCAGGTCGGAGGAGTGCACGCCCTCCGCGTGCTCGTCGAGCTCGGCCCGGCCGGTGCGGCGACCGATGGATTTCACGTCCGGCATGTCGAGAAGCAGGCGCTCGGCCACGAGGCCGATGCGGTTGCTCTCGGCCAGAGAGATGCCGGGGTTGAAGGTCATGTTGACCGTGAAGGAGCCCTCGTTGAACGGCGGCAGGAAGGCGCGCGGCAGGAAGGTGGCCGCGAGCCCCGCCGCCGCCACCGCCAGAGCCGCCACCGCGATGATCGGCCGGGCATGCCCGAGCAGGCTCCGCAGAAGGGCGGCGTTGCCGCGCTTGAGCAGCACGAGGAAGCGGCTGTCGTGCTCCTCCAGGCGCTTGAGCCCGGGCAGCAGATAGTAGGCGAGCACCGGAGTCAGGGTGATCGAGACGAGGAGGCTCGCCAGGATCGAGATGATGTAGGCTTGGCCGAGCGGCGCGAAGAGCCGGCCCTCGATGCCGGACAGCGCGAAGAGCGGCACGAAGACCAGCACGATCACCATTGTGGCGTAGACGATGCCCGAGCGCACCTCGTTCGAGGCCGCGATCACGACCTCGAAGACGCTCCGCGGATTGCCGGCCCGTCGATTCTCACCGAGGCGCCGGAAGATGTTCTCCACATCGACCACCGCGTCGTCGACGAGTTCGCCGATGGCGATGGCGAGGCCGCCGAGCGTCATCGTGTTGATGGAGAGCCCGAACAGGTGGAACACCACCGCGGTCGCCAGGATCGAGACCGGGATCGCCGTGAGCGAGATCGCGGTCGTGCGGACGTTCAGCAGGAAGGCGAAAAGGACGACGGCGACCACCATGATCGCCTCGATCAGCACCGTTTCGACGTTGCGGATCGACGTCTCGATGAAGTTGGCTTGGCGGAAGATGAGCTGGTCGGCGCGCACCCCCTTGAAGGCACAGGCCTCGCCGGGCGGTTCGGTGCCGAGCTGGCCCGGACCGCGCTTGTCGGCATCCGGCCCGCAGGCGTTGAGGCTCGCCGTGATCTCGGCGAGCGCCGCCTCGACCTCGCGGGTGAGGCGCACCGTATCGACGCCCGGCTGCTTCTCCACCGAGATCACGACGGCGGGTGCGCCCATGTAGCCGCTGTCGCCCCGCTTCACCCGGGCCGCGAACGATACGTCGGCGACCTGCCGCAGGTAGACCGGCCTGTTGTTGACCGTCGCGACGACCATGTTGCGCAGGTCATCGAGGTTCATGGTCCGTCCGAGATTCCGGATCAGGTACTCGCGGGCGTACTGGTCGGTGAACCCGCCGCCGGTGTTGGTGCCGAACTGCGCGAGCGCGGTTTCCAGCTGGGCATGGGTGACGCCGAGCGCCCGAAGGGCCGTGGGTTGCGGCGCGACGCGGAACTGGCGCACCTCCCCGCCCATCGGAATTACCTGGGCGACGCCGGGAATGGAGAGCAGGCGCGGGCGGATGGTGAAGTCGGCCAGCTCCCGCAACTGCATCGGCGAGACCGAGCCGCCGCTGAGGGCGACCATGACGATCTGGCCCATGATCGAGGAGACCGGGCCCATCATCGGGTTCACCGTGGGCGGCAGCTGCGGCCGCACCATCGCCAAGCGTTCCGAGACCTGCTGGCGGTTGCGGTAGATATCGGTGCCCCAGTCGAATTCGACGTAGATGACCGAGAGGCCGACGCCCGAGACCGAGCGCACCCGCGTAACGCCCGGCAGGCCGTTCATCTGCGTCTCGATCGGGAAGGTGACGAGTTGCTCCACCTCCTGGGGCGCAAGTCCCTCGGCCTCCGTCATGATCGTGACGGTCGGACGGTTGAGGTCTGGGAAGACGTCGACCGGGAGCTTGGTGACGGTGAAAGCGCCGTAGACGACGAGCACGGCGGCGAGCGCCAGCACGAGCAGGCGGTTGCGCAGGGACTGCGTGACGAGGAGCGTGAACATCGGCGTGCCTCCTCAGCGGACCTGATTGAGGAGCTCGGCGCCCTGGGTGACGATCCGTTGACCCGGAGCCACTCCCGACACCACCAGCACCCGCCCCGCATCGAGCGGTTCGACCCGCACCTCGCGCGGCTCGAAGCGCTCGGGCGCGGTGTGCTCGTAGACGATGCTCTGCCCGTTGCCGCCACGGACGACGCTGGTGCGCGGCAGGGCCAGCCCCTCCTGCTGCCCGTCGGTGGAGGCCAGCACGGTGATGAACTGTCCGGTGCGAAGCTCATGCGGCGCACCGACCACGGCGAAGTGCATCGGCACCGCCTGGCTGCGGTCGGCCAAGCCCGCCCCCATATAGGCGAGCCGGAGCACCCGCCCGTCGGCCATCCGGGCCGTGGCGTCCTGCCCCCCGGCCAGCGCGTCGAAGCTCAGGGCCTCCACCCAGAGGCGGGCCGGATCGACGATCTGGAAGACCTGTACCCCCGGGCTCGCCATCTGGCCCGCGACCGCGGTCGCCTCGGCGATGACTCCGTCGACGGGCGCCATCAGAGCCTCCGGCTGCTGACGGATATTGTCGAGGGCGGCGCGGCGGTCGAGCAGCCCCTTGAGCTCGGCCTGAGCGTCCTCGAGCTGCACCTGCGAGACGGAGCCGCCCGGCGCGAGCTTGCGGTAGCGCTCGACCCGACGTTCCATGATGGCGATCTGCTGGTCGAGCTCCCCCTGGCGCTGGCGCATGTCGGAGGCGTCCACCGCCTGCACCGGCGGCGTCACGTAGGCCAGCACCTCGCCCTTGCGCACTCGCGTCCCCAGGCGCGGAAAGATGCCGGATTCCGGAGGCGAGAGCCGGCCGCCGACGGAGGATTGGACGACGCCGCTGGCGCTCGGGTCGGGCACGATGCGCCCCGGCAGCTCGACGGTGCGGCGAAGCGTATCCGAGGCGGTCACGACGGTTCGGACCGCGAGCACCCGCTGGGTTGGTTTCGGCACGAAGATCGACCCGTCGGGTTGGCGTCGTGCCAAGTCCTGTCCGCCGGCGGACGGCGCGGCCATCGGCAGGCCCTGGGGCGAGGCGCGACCCTTGCCACCGTTGTCGTGCCCTTCGTCCGCGAAAGCGCGAGGAGCAAGAGCGAGGCCCACAACGAAGACGACCAGTGCCGTAGCGGGCAGGTAGCGTCGCCGGCGCATCAGCAGCGTGACCGCGACGCCGAGAACGAAGCCGCCGCCGCCGATGGCAATCGGCAGCGGGTCGGCCTCCTTGAGGTGGCGCTGGAAGTCGTGGGCCGCCGCGAGGCCGGCTGCCCAGGTGGAGGCGCCCGCCGCGAGCGGTGCCGGCGGCGCCTCCGGGACGGACAGCGTGACCGGGAACAGGTCGGCGTTGCCGTTCACCGTCACGGTGAACAGTACGTCGTGCTCGCCTGGATGCTGACTCCAATCGGCATTTAGCCCGTAGCTTCCGTCCGGAAGCGGCAGCGCTCTGGCGGGCCCTTCCGGTGTCTCCGCCTCGACGACGGCGTCCGTCACCGGTTCGTTGGAGCCTGCTCGATCGAGGAACACGACCAGCCTACCGCTGCGGGCGATGGCGACGAGTTCGAGCGCCTCGGTTCGCGACGAGCCGCGCGGCGCGGCCGTCGTCGGCGAGGCTTGCGCCTCGTTGGCGTGGTCGTGGCCCTCATGGGCGGCAGATATCGTCGGCGTCACGACCGACAGGCCGAGCGCAAGAACAGCCATCCGCAGGGCGGAGGCGGAGAGAACACGCATGGGAAAACCGAGCCTTCGCGAGAGAGAGGCTGGCGGCAGCCATCATGGGCCGCCGCTCAGAGCGCGCGTCGAAGCGCGAATCTCAGGCGAGGGTTCGAGGGGGCTCTGACGGGGTTTTGGGTGCCACGCTATCGAACGCAACCGTCGGAATGCCGATCAAGGTTCGGCCGGGCTGCGGGGCGAGCGTCACGGCAGCGAAGTCCTGGCGGACGAACGACGTGTGGCAGCAGCACAGACCGCACGGACCGGCACTTGGCTTGTCGCCACCCGGCTCTGCCTGATCTGCGATCTCGCCGACGGAGTCAGATCCGGAGGCGTCCGAATGCTCGAAAGCGGCGACAGAAGCATGGCCGATATGCGAGGCGCCCGCATGCGAGTGCCCGGCATCCGCCACCGCGAAGACGACGAGCGCCACGATCTGAAGGACCGTCAGCAGCGAGCGCCAATGGGATCGGGGGGCCGACATGATGCGGCGTACATAACATTTCCTGTCGCGTTGAGCATGAGCTTTTTTTCGGCAACCGGCCTGACCGACTTCATCGCGGCCTGAATCAGCCGCGCTCCGGCACCGCCGGCGCCTCTCACGAGGGCCCGTCCGAGATTGAACAGGCCCACATCGACGCGCTCAGCTCGGATCAGGGTGGACAGTGCCATCAGGCTCGCTTCGGCGCATCGTTTGAGCGCCGTTCGTGCAAGTCCCGATCCTCGGTGGGGTCGGCCCGCGCGGATTCCAACTCGTCGATCCGTTCGTCGATGGCCGCGCGGCAGGAGGCGTGTCCTCCGGTCGCAGAGGCGTCGCGGCCATCCGACGACGCGTTGAGCCTCAATCCGTCCTGGTCGATGGACATGTGCCAGCGCCGGACGGTCCCGTCGCGGGCGGTCATGGCGGCGGCGCACCGGTCGAGAAAGTCCAGTCTGGTCGCATCGCTTCCCGCAGACATCTGCAGGGCTTTACAGATCAGGTCGGTCTCCTCGCGCGTCAGCCAGACCGTGGACGTTCCGAAGCCGTGGCGCTCGGCCTCCGTCATCTCGCGCGAGAGGCGGGCCGCCAGGGCGTCGCGGGGCGTTTCGGAAGCAATTGCGGGCCGTCGTCCATGCATCCGGTTCGCCCTCCCTCTCGTCAGCCGACGAAGTCTCTCGTTAGTCGCGATTACCGGGGCGTTCGATTCGTGACATCCGGCGGGTCGCTGCAAGTAAACGCGAGGAGATCGTCCGAGATGCCGGGCTCGCAGCGCGATGAGAGCTTCGGCAGTGTTCTTTCGATCGCTTGCCGCCCGATCTCGATCGGCGCGGAAGCGATCGCCTTCGGATACCGAAAGCCGCTTGCCATCCAAACGGCCAAAGTGAAGGAAGGGACGAACCCTCGCGACGGTGGCTTCTGTTGGATGTCGTCGTCCGACGCAACGACGCTGCCGTCACGGTCTATCCGAGATGGATCGAGCGCCGCAGCGACTGCGCGCCTCGTCGTCCCCGATGAATTTTACACGCGATTTGCCCACGGGCCGCCGCTTCGAACGCGGCCGGCGCACCGGTCACCGATACGATGGGCGGTTCAATCGACGGATTCCTCAGGCGGAGGCGCACCTCTGCCCTTCCGCGCAGAGCGTCCCGACTTGATCCGATCCCGTGAGCGACGGCAGTCCCGACCACGGTTTCGGGCGGGATCGAGGGGAAGAGTGGGTCGGCCCGTCGAACGGGCCGACCCACCATCCGCTGGCCCGACATGATCAGCGCAGCGACCGCATTGGCATGACGAAATCCTCAAGCGTCAAGCTTCCACTGCCGCCTCTGACCAATTCGTGATCCGGTTCGGGTTCGCCCGACCGCTTCGTGTCACGGGGCCGGTGAGTGCGCGACGCTGCCGGACAGGGGACGACGCCCGTGCGATCCGCGTCTCGCCGGAACCAGCCCTTTCACGCGTTCCGATCCGGGCCGGAACGCGCCGATTTCTCGAATTGGATGGGTCGCGTGCACCGCTCGGCAACCGAGGCGTCGTACAACGAGAGCATGAATCTACCCGACTCCGAATTCCGACTGGTGGGCGTGGCCGCGGCGATCGGTGGCCTGGTGGTGGTGATGCTCGCAGGCGAACCTTCGGTCGCATCACTCGGTTGGGGATGCCTGGGCCTCTTCCTTTTCGGACTCTCCCGGCTGATGCCGCGTCCTCGGCCGAAGCCTGTGCTGGAGATGGCGCCGGTGGCGACGCCGACCGCCGTGGATGTGGCGGCGGGCGACAAACGCGGCGATCCAGCAACCGCGAAAGCAGGCGATGTCCATGCCGTGCTGCAGCGGACGGTGCGTGTCCAGCGCCCGGGCAATCCGATGATTGTATCGTCGGTTCTCCCGCGCTCCCGCGCATCGCGATCACCCTCGACCGGCTGACGCGCGCCGCGACAGCACACACCGAAGCCGGTTGATCCCCCACGATAGGGCGGCTCCGGGATTCGCTTCGATCAGACGCCGAACCCCGACGGGTCGATCGTGATTGGTCCAGCCCTCGTGAGAGATGGGACTTTGCCGCCACCGGGTCACGCATCTGCGGCGACCTGAACCTCACGTCCGCTCGGCGGCGCGGCCAATGCGCAGCACCGATGCGCCCGCGAGCACGAGCACCACGGCGACGGCGGCCAATCCGTCGCCGAAGCGCCCGGTCGCGTCGCGGATCCAGCCCATGAGGGCTGGTCCGGCGAAGCCGCCGAGGCTGCCGAGCGCGTTGATCAGCGCGATCCCGCCCGCTGCCGCGGTGCCGGTGAGCAACCGCGTCGGCAGGGTCCAGAAGGTCGGCAGCGCCGCGAACACGCCCAATGCCGCCGCGCTCAGTGCGATGATGGTCAGAAGCGGCGTTCCGGCCAGACTCGCGGCGAGCAGGGCGAGGCCGGCGGCCACGGTGGGGATGGCGACGTGGCGGACGCGCTCCCCCTTGCGATCGGAGCGCCGCGTCCAGGCGACCATCCCCGCCGCCGAGACGATGTAAGGCACGGCGGTGACGAAGCCCGTCGCTGTCGTCGTGAAGCCGAAACTGCTGATGATCTGCGGCAGCCAGAGGCCGACGGCGTAGAGGCCGGTGCTGAGGCCGAAATAGACGAGGCCGAGCCCCAGCACCCGCGGATCGAGGAGCGCGCTGCGGAAATGCGCCGTCCGGTTGGGCTGCCGACGGTGATCCTCCGCCATCCGCGCGACGAGGCTCGCTCGCTCGTCCGCGGTCAGCCAGGTGGCCTGTTCGGGCCGGTCGGTGAGGACGAACAGGGTCGCGAGGCCGAGGACCAGGCTCGGCGCCGCCTCAAGGAGGTAGAGCCACTGCCACCCTGCCAAGCCGAGCCGGCCGTCGGCGAAGCTCATGACGAGGCCGGACAATGGCGCGCCGATGGCGGCCGAGAGCGGCACCGCCATCATGAAGGTGCCGACGATGCCCGCGCGCTGCGCGGCGGGGAACCAATAGGTCAGATAGAGGATGATGCCGGGAAAGAAGCCGGCCTCTGCAAGTCCGAGGAGGACGCGGACGAGGTAGAACGACCATTCGCCCGTCACGAAGGCGGTCGAGGCGGAGATCAGCGACCACGTCACCATGATCCGCGCGATCCAGATCCGCGCGCCGACCCGTTCGAGAATGAGGTTGCTCGGAACTTCGAAGGCGACGTAGCCGAGGAAGAACAGCCCCGCCCCCAGTCCATAGGCCGTGGCTGACAGGCCGATGTCGCGATTCATGGTGAGGGCGGCGAAGCCGACATTCACCCGGTCGAGATAGGCGAAGAAGTAGCACAGCATCAGGAAGGGCAGCAGGCGCCGCGCCACCCTGCCCGTGAGCGCATCCGCCATCCCGTCGATCCGTCCCTTGGTTCGCCCGGCCTTCTCGGCTCCTCGAGCGCCGCGCGCCATCCCTACGCTTGGTCGTCGTAACGAACTTGCCGGCGGCGGGATAGACGACCTCCCGGTTCGGAGAGCCTCCGATGGCCACCCGCGGCGGAATCCGATCGAAGCGAATGATTCTGAGGGTGGGGGCGGTCGGTGACGAATGCGACGTCATCCGCCGTTCTTCGGAACCGGCTCCGCGCGGCTCGGCTTTTCCCGTCACGGGCCCTGTTCCCGCATGGCCCTCGAAGACGTGACAGGAGGACGCCATGGGTCTGTTCACGAAGGACATCAAGTCGCTGGACGACCTCTTCGTGCACACGTTGCAGGACGTCTATTACGCCGAGAACCAGATCACCAAGGCTCTCCCGACGATGATCGGGAAGGCGACGAACGCGCAGCTTCGCCAGGGCTTCGAGACGCATCTGCGTGAGACCGAGGGGCAGATCAAGCGCCTCGAGCAGGTGTTCGGGATGCACGGCCACAAGCCGAAGGCGGTCAATTGCCCGGCCATCGACGGGATCATCAAGGAGGCCAACGAGACCGCCGGCGAAGTCGCCGACAAGGAGGTACTCGATGCGGCATTGCTCGCGGCGGCGCAGGCCGTGGAGCATTACGAGATCGCCCGCTACGGCACTCTCGTCGCCTGGGCCAAGAGGCTCGGCCGCGACGACTGCGCCGCCGTGCTCCAGCAGACGCTCGACGAGGAGAAGGCGACCGACCAGAAGCTCACGGCGCTGGCCGAGAGCCGCGTGAACCAGAAGGCGGCTTGATCATGGCCGAGAGGGAGCGTCCCGCTCCCGAGGACCGTCCCGAGCCTCCCGCGCAGGGGCCGGTCCCGGGGATGGAGCGACCGCACTCCGATCCGCAGCCCGGTCCGCATTCCCCGCCTCCGCCCACGAAGGACGAGGTGCGGACTCCGAAACAGGCCGGGCGCGGCTGAGCCGTTCTTCGGGTGCGTCCGGTCGGCCGTTCTCGGTGAGTCGAGGGCGGCCGATCGTCGACAGAGCCCTCCCCCGGTCTATCAGATACGGTCCTGTCGATGGGATCCCGATTGCCCTCGAATAAGGGATAGGGATCACCCGGAGACCCGCTCCAGCCTCGAGCCACAATCCGCTCCAAAGGCCAACTCGCCTGATCCCGCCGAGCGATGGGCGTAAGCCTTGCACCCGTCCTCACGCTTTTCTTCGATCCGTTTCGAGCCCCATCCCGCGCCGGTACGCCGATGACTGTCCTCTTTCCCTTCGACAACAGCTACGCGCGCCTGCCGGACCGCTTCTTCGCGCGCGTCGCGCCGACGCCGGTCGAGACGCCGAGACTGGTGCGGCTGAATCGGGCGCTCGCCATCGATCTCGGTCTCGACCCCGAGCGACTCGAAGGTGCCGAGGGCGTCGCCGTTCTGGCGGGGCAGCATGTTCCGGAGGGGGCGGAACCGCTCGCGGCGGCCTATGCCGGGCACCAGTTCGGGCAGTTCGTACCGCAACTCGGCGACGGGCGTGCCATTCTCCTCGGGGAGGTCGTCGATCGCGACGGGCGCCGCCGCGACATCCAGCTCAAGGGTTCGGGGCCGACGCCGTTTTCGCGCCGGGGCGACGGGCGCGCCGCCCTCGGGCCCGTGCTGCGCGAGTACCTCGTCAGCGAGGCGATGCACGCGCTCGGTATCCCGACCACGCGCGCGCTCGCCGCGGTCACCACCGGGGAGCGGGTAATCCGCGAAACGGTGCTGCCCGGTGCCGTCCTGACCCGCGTCGCGTCGAGCCATATCCGGGTCGGCTCGTTCCAGTTCTTCGCCGCCCGCGGCGACGTCGAGGGGCTGCGTCTGCTGGCGGACCACGCCATCGCGCGCCACGATCCGGCGGCCGCCGATGCCGGGAACCCCTACCGCGCTTTCCTCGAAGGCGTCATCCGCCGCCAAGCCGAACTGGTCGCCCGCTGGCTCACCGTCGGCTTCATCCACGGCGTGATGAATACGGACAACATGTCGATTGCCGGCGAGACCATCGACTACGGTCCTTGCGCCTTCCTTGATACCTACGACCCGGCGACCGCCTTCAGCTCTATCGATCGACATGGGCGCTATGCCTACGGCAACCAGCCGCGCATCGCCCTCTGGAACCTCACCCGGCTCGCGGAAGCGCTGCTGCCGCTCCTGTCCGATGACGAGACCCAGGCGGTCGCGGAGGCCGAAGCCGCACTGACGGGCTTCGCGGGATTGTTCGAGGCCGCCTATCACGGCGGGCTGAATCGCAAGCTCGGGCTCGCCACCAGCCGGGACGGCGACACCGTCCTCGCCGGCGATCTCCTGAAGACGATGTCCGAAAACGAGGCCGATTTTACCCTCACCTTCCGGCGCCTCGGCGACGTCGTGCCGGAGGCTGGAAGGGATCCCGAACCGGCGGCGGTCGAGGCGGTGCGGAGCCTCTTCATCGATCCGACCGCGTATGACCGCTGGGCCGAGCGCTGGAACCGCAGGCTCGCCGAGGAGCCGGGCGACGCCGCATCACGGCGCTTGCTGATGCGGACGACCAATCCGGCCTTCATTCCGCGTAACCATCAGGTGGAGGCCATGATCGAGGCCGCGGTCGAGCGACAGGATTTCGCACCGTTCGAGACGCTGCTGACAGTTCTTGCCCGTCCCTACGACGATCAGCCTGACTTCGCGCGGTACGCGGAGGCTCCCGAAGGTGGCGGGCGCGGCTATCGGACCTTCTGCGGAACCTGAGGGAGAATCATTTCCTTGCACTATCCTGTCATCTACAAGAAATGATGAATATAAATTCCACAGCATATGTTTGTTTTGAGTCTTGAATAGGTTTATTTTCGCTCAACAATTCGGTAACATTACATCCTTACTTCCGTCCTCGATCTATCATCTTCTACGATGTGCTCGGGGAATTCCTTATGGCGAAAGCCGACCGCTCGCCTCAGTCGGTCCGATTGTCCCTTGCGGCCCGGGTTGCTCTGCTGGGCAGCCTCTTCGTCTTGGTCGCAACCCTCGCGGTCGGCGGCAACCTGCTGCTCGAGGCGCGCGCCGTGATGCATGCCCGGGCCGGCGATTCGCTGGACAGCTCCATGCGTCTGCTCCGGGCAGGGATGGAACCCGCGGCCGGAGCGAACGCCGATCTCAACGCCGCCGTGGACCGCGTCGCGAACGTTACCGGCGGCACCGCAACCGTCTTCACGGGCGAGGTCCGTTCCGCCACCACGGTGCGCAAGGCCGACGGCAGCCGCGCGGTCGGCACGCGGCTGGCGCCGGGCCCCGTCCACGACACCGTGCTCGGTCGCGGTAAGACCTATCGGGGTGAGGCGGACATCCTCGGCACGCCCTACCTGACCCTCTACGAGCCGATTCTCGGTGCGGATGGTCACGTGACCGGCATTCTCTACGTCGGCCTGAAGCGAGCGGACGTTCTGGCCGGGTTCGATCGCATGACCCGCCAAGCGATTCTGGTCGGGGGCGGCATGATCGCGGCGGCGTTGACCCTGCTCTGGCTCGGCATCCGCAGGACGCTGCGCCCGCTCGACGGATTGGGGCGCACGATGACCCGTCTGGCCGAGGGCGATGTCGCGGCAGAGGTGCCGGGCCTGAGCCGGCGCGACGAGATCGGCGCCATGGCCGCCGCGGTGCAGGTGTTCAAGGAGAGTTTGATCCGCACCCGCGAACTCGAACGGGAGGGCGCGCTCGCCCGCGCCGCCTCCGAGGACGAGCGCAAGCGCGCCCTCGGCGCCATCGCCGAAGGCTTCGAGCAGGCCGTCGGCGGCATCGTCGATATGGTCGCGTCCTCCGCCACGGAGTTGCAGGTGACGGCCGAGACCATGGCGGCGACGGCGCGGCAGACCGCCGGCCGGTCCGGACAGGTCGCCGGCGCGGCGGAGGAAGCTGCCTCGAATGTCGGCACCGTGGCGGCGGCGGCCGAACAGCTCGGTGCATCGGTGCAGGAGATCGGCCGGCAGGTGTCGAACTCGTCGGACCTCGCCGCGAGCGCGGTTTCCGAGGCCGATCGCACCGCGATCCTGGTCCATGAACTCGACGCCGTCGTCAGCCGGATCGGCGACGTCGTCGGCCTGATCGCGACCATCGCGGGGCAGACCAACCTGCTCGCACTCAACGCCACGATCGAGGCGGCGCGGGCGGGTGAGGCCGGCCGCGGCTTCGCCGTGGTCGCGGCCGAGGTGAAGGAGCTTGCCAACCAGACCGCCCGCGCGACCGAGGAGATTTCCGGACAGATCGGGCGTGTTCAAGGCGCGACGGGGCAGGCCGTTGCGGCGATCGGCGGCATCACCGCGCGTATCCGCGAGATCAGCGACGTCGCCAACGGGATCGCGGCCGCGGTCGAGCAGCAGGGCGCGGCAACGCAGGAGATCGTGCGCAACGTCGCCCAGGCGGCCAGCGGCACCGGCGCTGTCACGTCGAACATCGCCGGCGTGGCGCGGGCTTCCGAGGAGACCGGGGCTGCGGCGGCCCAGGTGCTGTCCTCCGCCTCCGAATTGTCGCGGCAATCGGAGCATCTCAGTGCGGAAGTGGACCGCTTCCTGCTGACGGTGCGGGCGGCCTGAGGCGGGGCGGCGGCGCAGTGGCGTTCGAATGCGAGCTTTGCCGCCGCAAATACGAGCGGCGCGGATTGACGGACGGGTACGTATCGCTTAATCCGCGCCCCTCACTTGCTGAGAGTCACTCGCCAGAAGTCGGCGAGGAAGCGGCGAACGGATCGACGATGCGCACGGTTCTTATCGTAGTGGAAGCGCCACGGACGGGGCGGGCTTGATCTCAAGCCCGACAGGCCCGGTCGGTGGCGCATGCAGGGTCCCCTAGGGGCCCTTTTTTATTGCGCGAAATCCAACGGGCCGGCATGCGGATCGGAACACGAAGAACGGATTGATGGAGGAGTCGATGAGCGGCGAGGTCATGACCGGGGCCCAGATGGTCATCCGGGCGTTCCAGGATCAGGGCGTGGACACCCTGTTCGGCTATCCGGGCGGTGCCGTGCTTCCGATCTACGACGCGCTGTTCGACGAGACCACGATCAAGCACGTGCTGGTGCGCCACGAGCAGGGCGCGGTCCACGCCGCCGAGGGTTATGCGCGCTCGTCGGGCAAGGTCGGCGTCGTCCTCGTCACCTCCGGCCCGGGTGCCACCAACATCGTCACCGGCTTGACCGACGCGATGCTCGACTCGATCCCGCTCGTCGCCGTCACCGGCCAGGTGCCGACGCATCTGATCGGCTCGGACGCGTTCCAGGAATGCGACACCGTCGGCATCACGCGCCACTGCACGAAGCACAATTACCTCGTCAAATCGATCGAGGATCTGCCGCGCATCCTGCACGAGGCGTTCTACGTCGCGAGCCACGGCCGCCCCGGCCCGGTCGTCATCGACCTGCCGAAGGACGTGCAGTTCGCCACCGGCGTCTACGAGCGCCCGAGCCGCAACGGTCACAAGACCTACAACCCGCCGGTCCAGGGCGATTCCGAGAAGATCCGCGCCGCGGTCGAGCTGATGGCGGGCGCGCGCCGTCCGATCTTCTACACCGGCGGCGGCGTCATCAATTCCGGACCGGAAGCCTCGCGGCTGCTGCGCGAACTCGTGGCCGAGACCGGCTTCCCGGTGACGTCCACGCTGATGGGCCTCGGTGCCTTCCCGGCCTCCGACGACAAGTTCCTCGGGATGCTCGGCATGCACGGCACCTACGAGGCCAACCTCGCGATGCATGATTGCGACGTGATGATCAACATCGGTGCGCGGTTCGACGACCGCATCACCGGTCGCCTCGACGCCTTCTCGCCGTACTCAAAGAAGATCCACGTCGATGTCGACGCCTCGTCGATCAACAAGGTCGTGAAGGTCGATATCGGCATCCTCGGCGATTGCGCCGCGGTGCTGGACGAGATGCTCGCCCAGTGGCGTGCCCTGCCGAAGCAGCCCGACAAGGCGCGGATGGAGGACTGGTTCAACAAGATCAGCCGCTGGAAGTCGCGCGACTGCCTCGCCTACTGGCCGTCGGGCACGATCATCAAGCCGCAATACGCGGTCCAGCGCCTCTACGAGGCGTGCAAGGACCGCAAGACCTTCGTCACCACGGAGGTCGGCCAGCATCAGATGTGGGCGGCGCAGTATTTCAAGTTCGACGAGCCGAACCGCTGGATGACCTCGGGCGGCCTCGGCACCATGGGCTACGGCCTGCCGGCGGCGATCGGCACGCAGCTCGCCAACCCGGACGGCCTCGTCATCGACATCGCGGGCGAAGCCTCGATCCTGATGAACATGCAGGAGCTCTCGACGGCGGTTCAGTACCGGCTGCCGGTCAAGATCTTCATCCTGAACAACGAGTACATGGGCATGGTGCGCCAGTGGCAGGAGCTGTTGCACGGCTCGCGCTACTCGCAAAGCTACTCGGAGAGCCTGCCCGACTTCGTGAAGCTCGCCGAGGCCTACGGTGCCAAGGGCATCCGCTGCGAGAAGCCGGGCGAGCTCGACGCCGCAATCCAGGAGATGCTGGCCTATGACGGGCCGGTGATCTTCGACTGCGTCGTCGACAAGACCGAGAACTGCTTCCCGATGATCCCGTCGGGCAAGGCGCATAACGAGATGCTGCTGTCCGACTACCTCGGCGAGACCGGGGTGGAGCTCGGCGACGTCATCTCGGCCGAGGGCAAAATGCTGGTCTGACCAGGCCGGCCCTCTGTCTCGCGGCGCGGAGCCATGGATCGGACACTTCGAACGGCGGGGTCGGGCCTACCTTCCGAGGAAGGCCCGCCGCCAGCGCTTCGGAAGCTGCTGACCGATCCGCTGCGGCCAAGTCGGCCGCGGCAACGCGCCGTGGCGGTCCGGGTCGAGGCGCGGCACGGTCGCGGCGCGCTCTTCCGCCGGCCGGTCGGTGCGCTTGCGCAGGAGCACGAAGAACTCGCTCTCCCGCGGGCGGGTCGGCTCCAGGGCCGCGCACTCGAACGGCAGCAGGTCGAGGCCGATCAGCTCCGCCAGGAGTTCGGCGAAGCTGAAGGGCGTGAACACCGCGCAATGCACATCGACGGACGCGCCGGTCTCGGCGAGGCCGGCGGTAATGGAGAGCGCTTCGACGGGTCCCCCGCTGATCGGCTGGAGGGGCACGGGCCGGCCGTCCCAGACTGCACCGGCATCGACCGGGGTCGTCCGGGCGAAATGCTCGTAGACGGTGGCGAGCGGTGGCCTGCGCAGGCCGGCGAGATGGGCGGCGATCAGTGCGCCGGCGGTCGTCGGTGCGCGGAAGTGGTCGAAGGTGAAGCGCTTGTCGGGCACGATGAGGCAGAACACGCCGCCCTCGCGCAGGGCGTCGCCCGCCTCCCGCAGCCAGCCGATGGAATCGGGTACGTGCTCGACGACGTGCGAGGCCACGATGTAATCGACCGGCCCACGGGGACCGAGCGCCTCCGCCAAGCCGCCCTCCCCCAGCACGATATCGACGGGATGGATGCCGTCGGTACCCGCGGGGCCGAGCGTCGGATGGCCCTGGTACTGGCGGCGCAGTTCGTCCGTCGGCAGATGGTCGGCGTAGAGCACATCCCCCTCGTCCTTGCGGATGAGTGGGTTCGTGAGCGGGCCGATCTCGACGCCGGTTCGGCCCTGCGGCAGGACGAGATTCAAGACACGCTGGCGCCGATCCATGGCGCGGCCGGTATCACGCCACCGGCAGGCGGGTCCAGCATCGCGGTGCTGACCTGAGGTGGCGGAAGCAAGATCGAACAGGGTTCAAGTTGAGGAACGCCAGACGATGAACGCGATGAACACCCACTACCCTGAGCCGACGCGGGTCGAGAGCGTCAACCGTCACACCCTGGCGGTGATCGTGGACAACGAGCCCGGTGCGCTCGCTCGCATCGCCGGCCTGTTCTCCGGCCGCGGCTACAACATCGAGAGCCTGACCGTGTCGGAGACGGAAGAGGCGCGTCACCTCTCGCGCATCACCATCGTCACCACCGGTACCAACGCGGTCATCGATCAGATCAAGGCGCAGCTCGACCGCCTCGTGCCCGTTCACCGCGTCGTCGATCTGACGCTTCAGGGGCAGGCGCTGGAGCGGGAGCTCTGCCTTGTGAAGGTGGCCGGGACCGGCGAGCACCGGAGCGAGGCCCTGCGCCTCGCCGCCGCCTTCGGCGCCCGCACCCTCGATGCCACGCTGAACTCCTTCGTGTTCGAGCTCACCGGCTCCACCGAGGAGATCGACCGCTTCATCCGTCTGCTCACGGTGATCGGCCTCGTGGAGATCTCCCGCACGGGCATCGCCGCCATGGGGCGCGGCGCGGAGCCGCTGTAACTGGGCATCCCCGCGGACGACGCTATTCTTCGGAACGCGTCGTCCGCAGCGATACGAAGGCCCATGACCGCCCGCACCCTCTACTACGCTCCCGGCGCCTGCTCGCTCGCCTCCCACATCGTGCTGGAGGAGATCGGTGCGCCCTACGAGACGGTCCGTCTCGATCTCGCCAAGGGCGACCAGCGCGCGCCGGAATACCTCGCCGTCAACGAGCGCGGGCGCGTGCCGGCGCTCTACGAGGATGGCTGGGTGCTGACCGAGAACGCGGCGATCCTGCGCCATCTCGCCCGCTCGCATCCGGAGGCCGGCCTGCTTCCCGCGGACCTGCGCGGGCAGGCGGTGGCCGACGAGTGGATGGCGTGGCTCTCGACCGGGCACCACGTCGCCTACGCCCATGTCCGGCGGCCCGAGCGTTACAGCGCCGATGAAGCCGCTTTTCCCGAGATCCGCGCCAAGGGGGCCGACACCTTCGGTGATCTCTGCACCATGACCGAGGTGCGTCTCTCGAACGGCGGCTGGACGCTGGGCGAGTGCTACAGCGTCGTCGATCCCTACCTGATGGTGTTCTGGATCTGGGCCCGCGGTCCCGTCATCGGTTTCGACATGCCGGCGCAGTTCCCGGCCTGGACCGACCATGCCCGTCGCATGGCCGAGCGCCCCGCCGTCCGCGCGGTCCTTGCCCGCGAGGGGCTGACCCCGCCGGCCTGAGGGTCCGTCCGATCTCGCTCCTTCGTTGACCCGCCCGTGCCGATGCATCCCATGATGGCTCGGAAATCGCTTGGCCGGAGTGAGCCGGGCGGCCTCGCCGTGCGGTATCGAACGAAGGTCAGGGTTTCGCGGGCGGAAGGGAACGTGTCGGGCGCCGCCCGGTTCTGACGCTCAAGTTCGAACATCGAGGACGAGACGAGGACGGCCAGCGGCGATGTGCGGGATCTGCGGAGAGATCAATTTCGGCGGGGAGGCCGATCCGAGCGCCGTGCGGGCGATGATGGCGGTCCTGCGTCCCCGCGGTCCGGACGCCGGCGGGCTTCACGGCCAGGGCGGGGTGCTGTTCGGTCATTGCCGGCTGAAGATCATCGACCTGTCGGAAGCCGGCCAGCAGCCGATGGTCGATGCCGATCTCGGCCTCTCGATCGTCTTCAACGGCTGCATCTACAATTACAAGGACCTGCGCGAGGAGCTTGTCGCCAGGGGCTACCGCTTCTTTTCCACGAGCGACACCGAAGTCGTGCTCAAGGCCTTCCACGCCTGGGGGCGGGATTGCGTGAAGCGCTTCCTCGGCATGTTCGTCTTCGCGGTTCACGAGCGCGATTCCGGCCGCGTGACGCTCGCCCGCGACCGACTCGGCATCAAGCCGCTCTACTATGCCGAGACAGGCCGACGCTTCCGCTTCGCTTCCTCCCTGCCGGCTCTGCTCGCAGCAGGCGACGTCGACACTTCGATCGATAAGGTGGCGCTTCACCACTACATGAGCTGGCACGCGGGCGTGCCGGCGCCGCTGACCATCCTCAAGGGTGTGAGGAAGGTTCATCCCGCAACGACCCTGACCTTCGAGCCCGACGGCTCTCGCCGGGAGGAAACCTACTGGACGCTGACCGTCGGTCCGCGCGACGAGGACCGCCACATGACAGAGGCGGATTGGCGCGCGGCGGTGCTGGATTCGCTCGGTCTCGCGGTCGCACGCCGCCAGATTGCCGACGTACCGACCGGTGTCCTGCTCTCGGGCGGTCTCGATTCGTCGGTCATCGTCGCGCTTCTCGCGAGGAACGGTCAGAGCGGCTTGAAGACCTTCTCGGTCGGCTTCGATGCGGTGAATGGCGTCGAGGGCGACGAGTTCAAGTATTCCGATATCATCGCCGATCGGTTCGAGACCGACCACGCCAAGATCGTCGTGGACGGCTCGCGCACGCTGGAGGCGCTACCGGCCGCGATCCACGCCATGGCCGAGCCGCAGATGAGCCACGACGCGGTCGCCTTCCTTCTGCTGTCGCAGGAGGTCGCCAAGCACGTGAAGGTGATCCAGAGCGGCCAGGGCGCCGACGAGGTGTTCGGCGGCTACCACTGGTATCCGAAGCTGATGGGCTCGACCGACCCGACCGCCGATTACGCCAAGGCCTATTTCGATCGAGATCACGCCGAGATGCGGGAGGCGCTGACCCCGGACTTTGTCGACGAGGATTACAGCCGCGACTTCATCGCGCGCTTCTTCGCCGACTCGAGGAGCAAGAGCGCCATCGACAAGACCCTCGACCTCGATCAGCGGATCATGCTCGTCGACGATCCGGTCAAGCGCGTCGACAACATGACCATGGCCTGCGGGCTCGAGGCGCGCGTGCCCTTCCTCGATCACGAGCTCGTGGAACTCGCCGCCCGCATCCCCGCCGAGTTGAAGGTGCGCGACGGCGGCAAGTTCATCCTCAAGGAGGCCGCCCGCGCGGTGGTACCGGCCGAGGTGATCGACCGGCCGAAGGGCTACTTCCCGGTCCCGGCGCTCAAGCATATCCGCGGGCCGTTCATGGACTTCGTGCGCGACGTGCTCGATCGCCCGGCCGCCCGCGAGCGCGGAATCTTCAACCGGGCTTACGTCGATCACCTGCTCGCCGATCCCGACGGGACGCTGACGCCGAAGGGCAATTCCAAGCTCTGGCAGGTCGCCCTGCTCGAAGGGTGGCTGCAATCGCACGGCATCTGATCCGCATCTGATCGGCCGCTCCCGCGTTGCCTGCATGACCCGACGCGCCGGACCGGCGCGGCCGGCTGCGCTCAAGGTGACGCGGATTCTCCACGATCATCCCCGATGCGCGATGCGCTGGAACGCTGCGGGAGACCCGAAACGATGTGTCGTTGGATCGCCTATCGAGGCCGCACGATCCCGCTCGAACATTATGTGACCGAACCGGCGCACTCGCTGGTCTCACAGAGCATCAAGGCGCTTGAATCGACCGCGAGCACCAACGGCGACGGCTTCGGCCTCGGCTGGTACGGCGACCATCCCGAGCCCGGCCGTTTCCGCGAGGTCCAGCCGGCTTGGTCCGACGAGAACCTGCGCTACATCTGCCGCCACCTGCACTCGCACCTGTTCTTCGCCCATGTGCGGGCGGCGACGGGGACGCCGATCACCCGCCCGAACTGCCATCCTTTCGCCTGCGGACCGTGGCTGTTCATGCATAACGGCTATGTCGGCGACTGGGCGCGCCTGCGCCGGCCGATCGAGGCGCTGATCCCGGACGAACTCTATCCCTCGCGCAACGGCACCACGGATTCGGAGGCGCTGTTTTTGGCCATCCTCGGTCAGGGTCTGATGGCTTCGGAGGTGAAGCGTGACCCGATCACCGCCACCGCCCTGGCGCTCGCCAAGGTGACGGAGCTGGTCGGCGGCATCGAGGGCGGGCACCCGTTCCGCTTCACCGCGGCCCTCGCGGATGGCCGCGACCTCTACGCCTTCCGCTACGCGGCCAACGACGCGGCCAACAGCATGTATTACCGCCAGTCGGCCGACGGTGTCGTCGTGGTCTCGGAGCCGCTCGACAAGGAGCACGCGACCTGGACGCCGGTGCCGGACAACAGCGTCGTGATCGCGCGCAAGGACGAGTTGGTGGAGGTCGTGTCGTTGAAGGAGTTCGGCCTCGCCCGGACATCCCGCCTGCCGCAGCTGCAATTGCAGATGAGCGCGTGAAGGGGCGCGGCGCCGGTCCGGGCCCGCCGCCGCCTCACCCGAGCGCTGTCACGCCATCCAGGTCGAGCCGCCGACGGCCGAGAGCGTCATGCCGTCGGAGCCGACATCGGCGGCGCTGTAGCCGAGAATTTGCGCGAGCTGTTCGCGCGCGCGCCAGACACGGCTCTTCACCGTGCCGATGCGGCAGTTCATCACGGTCGCCGCCTCCTCGTAGCTGAGGTTCTCGATCGCCACGAGGATCAGCGCCTGCCGCATCGGCAGGGGCAGCTTGGCAAGCGCCGTCTGCGCATCCATCAGATCGACATGGCCCGATTGCTCGGGCGCTGCGGCGAGGCGCTCGGCGTAATCGCCGTCACTGTCGGCGACCTCGCGCACCTCCTTGCGATGGCGCGAGTAGAAGGCGTTCCGCATGATCGTGAACAGCCACGCGCCGAGATTGGTGCCGACGGTGAAGCGCGACCGGCTGCGCCAAGCTCGCAGGAAGGTGTCCTGCACGAGATCGTCGGCGGCCGACGGATTCTTCGTCAGCGACATGGCGAAGTTGTAGAGACGGGGCGTCATCTCAATGATGGCGGCTCGAAACGACTCCTCGTCCTTGCCTTCCTGGGCGACGAGAACCGTCTCCAACCGGGCCAGCAGGGCATCGAAGCGGCCAACCTCCGTGCTCGGACTGCCCGGCATTCGCGCGTAGGCTTCGGCGAGAAGGGCTCCGAGGCGTTGCTGGACCTCAGGGGGCAGCGTCGGCACCTCGTCATCGAGGGGCGAGGCAAGTTCGTCTAGGGCAGTCTCTGGCATCAGGTCCTGTGGCAGATCACGGACTTGGGCTGGGGCTCGTGCCCCCGCGCCGGACTTGTCCCGCGATTTGCCGTTCCTCGCGCCAACATAGATTATCAGAGCGCGAAAGAGCGTATCGCCGTTATTAGCCTGTGTATGGATCGAAAATGCGGCCGCTGCGCAACGTATGTGCCGGATCGAAAACAACCTAGCCTACGTTATTTTCAGTTGCGGCAAACGATGTCTGCCGCAAGAGGTTGCCTGATCGCGTCTTTCCTCCCCATTGTCGCAAGGAAAATTCGCCCTAATGGCTCGGCCACTTCGTGTCTTCATGGTCTCGTTTGTCGCAGTCGGCACTGTGATCGCCGCGGGTTCAGTGGCCCGTTTCAGCTATGCGCCGATGCCGGACGAGGGCGATCTCCTGAATCCGGGGCGCTACCCGGTGAGCACCGCCTATGACGTCCTCGGCCGACGGGTTGCACGGGCTGAGGCCGAGCGCTTGAGAGCCACGTCGGAAGGGCGTGGCGCCCTGACCGCTGAGAGCGGTGCGGTCGCGATCGACGAGGCGCTGCTGCGCCGCGGCCGGGAAGCCTTCTACCGCGAGACCTTCGGCAACGAGGTGTTCCTGTCCGATGTGATGGGGATGCTCGACGGCGGGCTGACGCCCTATGAGGTCGCCCGCGCCATCGTCCTGCTCGGAGGCAAAGGCACGACCAATCTTCAAGTTCGCATGGCCCGCGACGTGAGCGTGGGCGACAGGATCTGGAGGACGGGCGAGCTGGTTCCGACGGGACTCGACGTGCCGCGAAACTCGGCCTTCATCCTCGGTATCCGCACATTCTACGACCGCGGGCGCCTGCGCATGGGGATCACCTGTGCGCTCTGCCACGCTGCGGTCGATCCGGCCTCGGGCAAGGTCGTGGAGGGCGCGCCCAACACCGACCTCAATGCCGGCCTGCTGATGGCGCTCGCGAGCAACGCGAGCGCCTACTTCATGCATGGCAGCGCCGACCCCTCCGCCCATCCGGGCGATCCGGCCCGCCAGGTCATTACCGAGAGCGGGGCGCGGGCGGCGCTCCCGGACCGCGACCGTTTCGAGGCTGCGGCCAAGGTGGAAGTCGCAAGCTGGCCCGCCGGCAGCTTCGATTCCTCCGCCGATCGCGAGACCAACCCGACCTCGATCCCGTCGAGCTTTTCGGCCTATGCCGAACCCTATAGTTGGAGCGGCCGCGCCGGGATTGGACCGTTCAAGGGATTGTCGGCGCTCAACAACAACGTCCATGCCGCCAATTCCGATACGACCCAGCAGACGCGGGCAGCGAAGACCCTGTTCGGGCTCGATCCGCAGGTCTATCTCGGTACGGTCCTGCAGGGCGCGGCGGCCGGGCCCCTTCGCTACGATCCAGCCTCAGGCAGGCGCCCGACCGAGATGTTGGAGGCGGCCGACCCGACGCCGGGAACGCCCGGCCTCAACAGCTACGCCGTCCTGCCGAGTTTCCCCGCCACCAACTATATGACCGATAACGGCCTCCTGGCCTCGGTGCCGGGAGAGCCCGCAAACTATGCCAACAACGCGATGTCGGCCTTTCAGAACCTGCTGCGGGCGCCCGACGCCCCCGCGGATACCGAGCAGATGAGGCGCGGCCGCGCGGTATTCGAGCGCGTGGGCTGCGCCGGTTGCCATTCCGGGCCGGCGCTGAGCAACAACCGGGTCATTCCGATCGCAGAGATCGGCACGCAGCCGAGCCGCGCGCACTCGACCATGCGAATGGAGGCGCGCCTCGCGCCGCCGGAGATTTTCGCCACGGATACGCCGTTTCCGCTGCCGCCGGATCCTAAGCTCGTGCCGATCCCGCTGGAGGGAGAGGTTCTCAAGCAGGTGCAGCTTGCCTGGGCCCATGCCGGAACGGCCGGGGGGTACAAGGTGCAGAACCTCGTCGGTCTCGCCTGGAGCGCACCCTACCTCCACGATTCCGGTGTCGCCGTCGGACCTGACGCCGAGAAACAGCTCGGCGTTCCGGGCACGCTCGACGCGGGCATTGCGCCCGATCCGGCCAACAGTCTGCGAGCCCTGGTCGATCGCGGCCTGCGCGCAAAGGTTGTCGCGGCCAATGCCGCCTCGCAGAAGGCGCGCACGGCCCGCGTCACGGGTGAGGGCCATGCCTACTGGGCAGATCCGGCCGCCGGGGTGAGCGCTGGTGAGCAGACGGATCTTGTCGCCTATCTGCTGTCGATCAATGCCCTGACCGAGCAGGTCCCGGTACCCTGACGCCGGCAGGTGAGCGACTCCTGCGACGCATCGCCTTCCGTCCCTCGGGTGACCGGAGGCCGCTGCGATGCGTTATTCTCCAATCGACCTGTCTCGGCGGCCTGCGCCGCCCTCGCGGGAGAGCCCGAACCTTGAGCGTCCTGCACCTGCTCCCGCTCCTGGCCTTCCTGGCACCCATGCCGCCAATCCGCCCGGAGCCGCCCTCCTCCCGGCCGATGCCGGAATGGTTTCCCGCCTTCATCATGGGCATGACCGTGTTCATCATGGTCGCGCCGATGATCGCAATTTGGGGGTTTCACCGGTCCGAACGGTCGTTCCGCTCGACCTGCGAGGCGGCGGGCGGACAGGTTGTCCACGCTTCGCTCGCCGACGAGGCGGTTCGCTGCCGCCGCTTCTGATGGGTTGTCCTTCAGTCTTCGAATCCACCCACCCGACGAAAAGAAGCCCGCGCCGACAGGGTCGGGCGGGTCGAAGTCTTGGGAGAAACAGGCAGCTGACCTGCCGTCTCGATAACCGGCCCCGGCTGGCCCGGTTCATCGCCTCGATCGAGAAAATCTCGGCCAAAGCTTCGCACTGAACATTTCGTCGGGAGTAAAAGCCCTGGAATTGACCCAGCCCGCAGGCATATCCGGATCGAAAAATGTCAGCCTGATCGTAGCGGAGACTGTCGTGAGACATCCGCGCCGCAAGCGAGCGATGTTCGCACTCGATTTTCCGACGGGATCGTTTCAACTCGGCGCGAGCTACGATTCGTTCAGGGCCGGCAGCCGTCCGCCAAAGGACTCGTCATGCGTCACGTCTGGAATGACAGCACGGCCCGCGTTCCGATCCGGCCAGGGGCGTAAGTCAGCGCCGAGCGCAGGTTAGAGGCCATCGCCCTGATGATGCGCGAACCGAGGCCGGTCCCCCTCGCTTCGCCCTCCCCCGTCCAGCCGATGCCGTCATCCTCCACGGCGAGCGAGAGCATATCGGGCCCCTCGCGCATGACGCGCACACGAATCTCGCCCTGCGTCTCGGATGGGTATGCGTATTTGTAGGCGTTGGTGACCAGTTCGGTGACGACCACGCCGAGGGAGACCGCCTTGTCGGTCGCCAGCCGGATCGGCTCCGCCTGGAGGCGAATGGCATGATCGCGGCCGGACGCCTTCATCGCCAACTGCAATTCTTCGACGAGCCCCGCCAGATAGGCGTCGAGTTCCACCGCCTCCACGTCCTGCGAGGTGTAAAGGCGGCGATGGATGCCGGCGATGGCCGAGATGCGGGCCTGCATCTCCTCCAAAGCCTGCTTCGCGGCCGGGTCCGCCACTGCGTTGGTCTGCATCCGGGCGAGCGCGGCGACCAGCGTCAGCGAGTTCGCAACCCGATGGTTCACTTCGCGCAACAGGAGTTCCGCCCGGTCCCGCGCCTCGCGCACGGCGGCCTCGGCCCGCTCCTTGTCGCGCCGCATCGCCTCCTGGCGCAGGGCGGTATCGACCGATTCCCCGAGCAGCTCGCGGAACTGTCCTTGGAGGTCCTTCCAGACATAGTCGACCGCTCCCGCCTTGAGGGCCGCCACCGCGACCCGGCTGTCCTCGGAGCCGGTGACGTAAATGACTGGCGGTGCGTCCGGCAGAGCGCGGAGTAGCGGCAGCAGATCGAGCCCCGTCCGATCGGGCATGTGGTGGTCGAGAGCGATCAGATTGACGCCGCCGCTCCGCGCCCGCGCCAGCCCCTCCTCGCCACTCGCGGCGAGCTCGACGTGATATCCCCGCGCCTGGAGCGATCGCTGAACGAGGCGTCCGAGGCCGGGATCGTCGTCGATGTAGAGGATGAGGGCCGGGGCCGCGCTCGCGTCGCTCATGAGTTCTCGGGAACCTGGATGACCGAGAAGAACAGCCCGAGCTGACGAATCGCGTTCGAGAAGCCTTCGTAGTTGACCGGCTTGGTGATGTAGACGTTCGCCCCGAGGTCGTAGCAGCGCTGGATCTCGCGGCTGTCGTCGGTGGTCGTCAGGACGACGACCGGGGAGCGCTTGGTGTGCGGATTGGCCTTGATCCGCTCCAGGATGTCGATGCCCGTCATGTCCGGCAGGTTGAGGTCGAGCAGGATGAGAAGATGGCGTCGGCCGCTCACCTCCCCGCTGCCGTCGGCACCGAACAGGAATTCGAGCGCTGAGGTTCCGTCGCGGAAGGGGACGATCTCGTTGTTCACGCCAGCGCGACGGATGTTGCGCTCGATCAGCCGGGCGTGACCCTCGTCATCCTCGATCATCACGATGCTGACGGCATGGAAGGGCGGCTGCATGGTCACTCCGCGGCCAGGGACATCGTGTCGGACGAATTCGATATCGCCGCGCTTCGGCCTGTAGCCGGCCCGCGGGGCAGCGTCACGATAAAGGTTGTGCCGCTGCCCGGCTGCGAGGAAACCTCGACGCGTCCGCCGAGCGCGCGCACGAGGGCCTTCACGCTGGCGAGGCCGATGCCCTCCCCCGGTTGATCCTGCGCACCTGAGCGCCGGAACAGCTCGAAGATTCGGCCGTGATCCTGGGGCGCGATGCCCCGGCCGTTATCCGACACGGCAAAACGGATCCGGTTGCCGGGCGCGGAACTGGCCCTGACCGCGATCGTCCCGGGCCGGGCCGGATCGAGATATTTGAGGGCGTTGTCGATGAGATTGCCGAACACCTGCTCGACGGCGAGGCGGTCGGCCACGATCTCGGGGAGATCGTCCGCGACCGTCACCGTCGCGCCCTTGCGGTCCGCCTGATGGCGCTGGGCATCGGCGATGCCACGCACGAGCTGTGTCATCGCGAGCGGCTCGGGATGGAACCGGCGCCGTCCTTCGCGCGACAGCTTCAGGATCGCGGCGATCAACCGTTCCATCTTGATGATCGCCGCCTGGATGAACCCCAGCGACTCGGCAATGTCGTCGTTGATCCGCGCACCCTGCGGATGGTCGCGCAGAAGGGCGTGCAATTCCTCGCGCACCGCCTCCAACTCGCTCGTGAAGCCCATCACGTTGACGAGCGGCGCCCGCAGGTCGTGGCTGACGATGTAGGCGTAGCGCTGAATCTCCTCATTCGATTCCCGCAGTTCGGCCTCGGCCTCGCGCTGCTCCGTGATATCGGTGTGAACGCCGACCCATTCGCGGATGGCGCCATGCCCGTCCAACACCGGCACCGCGCGGATGGAGAAGTGTCGCCACAACCCGTCGCGGGCGCGCACCCGATGCTCGTGGACGAAGGTGCTGCGGGTGGCGACCGTGACGTTCCAAGCCTCGACGCTCGGCTGCCGATCGTCCGGATGAACGGCTTCGGCCCAGCCGAACCCCTCGTATTCGGCGCGCGTTTGCCCGGTCAGTGCGGCCCATCCGGGCTGCTCGCCGGTCATCCGGCCCTGCGGATCGTTGGTCCACAGCACGCCGCGCACGGCCTGCACGGCGGCGCGGAACCGCTCCTCGCTCGCCCGCAACTCGCCCTGAATCCGCTGCTGGTCGAATGCGGAGGCGAGCATCGCGAGGAACAGGATGACGAAGGTGACACCCGCGACGTAGAGGGCGAGATTCTGCTGATCGACGCTCGTCGCCGCGAGATGCGCCGCATGGGCGCCCCCCTCCTCCGCGGTGATCGTCGCCGCCGCCATGCCCGTGTAGTGCATCCCTGCGACCGCCACGCCCATCACCAGCGCCGCGATGAACCGCTGCCAGATGCCCGTCGGCCGGAAGGTCAGCCAAAGGGCGACGGTCGCGGCCAGGACGGCGATCGCGACGGACAACGCCACGATCGGCAGGCTGTAGGCGAGATTGCCGGGCATCCGCATCGCGGCCATCCCGGTGTAATGCATCGCCGCCACGCCGATCCCCATGACGGGGCCGGCGACGAGGACATCCCAGCGCGCGGCCTGCCGGCGTCCGACCCAGGCTAAAGCCGCGCCGGTCACAACGACGGCGATCAGCAGCGACAGCAGCGTGCTGCCAAGGTCGTAGGCCGCGGGCAGACCCATCTCGAAGGCCAGCATCCCGACGAAGTGCATCGACCAGATGCCGCCGCCCATCGCGAGGGCGGCGCCGAGGAGCCAGGCCCACCCCAGGCGGGAGCCGGCGCTGCGCACCCGTGCGCCGAGGTCGAGGGCCGTGTAGGAGGCGAGCACCGCGATGGCGAGGGACAGCGCCACGAGAGCCGGGTTGTAGCCGGTGGTCATCATCGTCGTGTCGCGCCTCGAAACCCGTCGGACCGCGCCCCGCGGGCATCGCCAGATCGAGGCGGCGATCCGAGTCAATGCGGGCCGGGCGTGGCACGACCGCCCGAGATTGGCATAAGTTACATCGCTTGTACGTCCGACACCATGGCAGGCCGAACTAAGCGTGAGCATGGACCGCTTATTTCTTTGCGTATTACGCAGGCGCAGGCCGGAAATCGTTTACAACTCTCTCGCGATGCGCGACTACCTTAGGTAAGTGCCGGATGCGGTGCTAGGGGTGTAACTTCATGTTCCCTCAACCTGGGCGGACGAGTATCGAATGCGCATGCGGCAGGTTCAACCCGAACGCCCCGTCCCCTCGCACCTTGGATCCCCGTCCGGTGAGGCGCAGGTTGGGGCTCAACAGGCTGAGAATCCTCAGGATTTGCAGAAGATCGTGCCATGTGCGGGATCCGCCGATCACGAGGTGGGTGATCCTCTCCGGCGAAGGCTCGGCGCCTACGTGGAACTGAGTTCGAGCGATATCCGCGAGCTCGAAAGTCTGACGACGAACGGTCGTCGTTTCCCGGCGCAAACGCCCCTTCTCCATCAATCCGACGTTCCCGAGAGCGCCGTCCTTGTTCTCGATGGCTTTGCCTGCCGCTACAAATTCCTGACGAATGGGCGCCGCCAGATCACGGCTTATCTTCTGCCCGGCGACATCTTCGAGCCCGAACTCGATTTCCGGCTGCCCCTCGATTGCGCGCTCGGAACGCTCACGGCCTGTCGGCTCACGCTCATTCCACGGTCCGACTACGAGGATCTGATCCGCCGACGTCCTCGGATCGCCCTGGCCCTCCAGATGGCGCGGCTGACGGAGGCTGCGACCCTGCGCGAGTGGATCACCAATCTGGGTTCCCGATCCGGCCCCGAGCGGCTGGCGCACTTCCTGTGCGAGATCCTGTTTCGCTTGCGCGCAACCGGTTTCGCTTCCGAGAACCAGTTCAGCTTCCCCATCACGCAGGCGGATTTGGCCGACACGCTCGGGATGTCGTGCGTCCACGTCAATCGCGTCCTGCAGAAGCTGCGTCGTGACGGGCTGATCGAGTTGTCCGGCCGCAAGCTCACGATCCTCAAACCGGACGGGCTCAAGTCCCTGGCCGAATTCGATGCTTCCTATCTGAAGGTCGATGCGACGCCGCTGCGACCCAACTCAAGCGCTCGGCCCGCGGCGTAGCATCACAATTCGAGAGACGTCCGATGGCGTTGTCGGGATGGGCCTTGCGCCGGCGCTGAGCGGTCCGAGACCGTCAGTCGGCTGAACACCGACTCTCGCCGCCATCAGCACGGCTTCCGGGAGGGTCCGGACCCCGAGCGCTTCCATGACATGGGCCCGGTGGATCTCGACAGTGCGCGGACTGAGGCCGAGCGCCCGGCCGATCGACTTTTTGGTGCCACCCGCCAGGAGGCCCTCCAGCACCTCCCTCTCCCGGTTCGAGAGGACGCCGATGCGAAGCTTCTCATCGGTGCGCGCCCGGCTTCGATCGGCGTCGTGGCGCAGTTCGGCGAGGGCCGATGACACGGCGGTCAGCAGGGCATCGGGTTGCCACGGCTTCTCGATGTAATCGACGGCGCCGGCCTTCATGGCGCGCACACTGTAGCCGACATCGCCGTAACTGTGCCCGATCGCCAGCACCGGCAGGGCGAGCCCATCGGCTTTGATTGCCTTCACCACCGTCAGGCTCTCCGGACCCGCTGCCTCAATGTCGAGGATGACGGGTAAGCCTGCGGCATTGGGCAAGCCCTCGTATGTCGACTCGATCACACAACAGCATGGTCGGACGATATCGAGGGTGAGAGCCAAACCGACCCATCCTCTGAACAGCTTGATCGGCGCAGCAAGCGGCCAGTGACGAACGAGGAGGGCGACCGCTTGCTGTCTGCGGCAGACGTTGTGCCAGACGATCTTAACCGTGTCGGCCCGTGATGCCGAAGCCGCCCGAGAGGTTTGCGCATGAAGCAAATACTTTCGAGATTGGCTCGTGTTCGCCACATGGGACGATCGGTTATGGCTGCGCCCTCCGATCATGCTCGGTTCCAGCGACGTGATCGTCATCGCTGTCGGATTTCAAATAAAAGCCGACGCGTTATCCTGTCAGTCTCGCCCGAGATTATCATCCACAATCGAATGATGATGGGCTAACCCTCTGTTCTTCGGTCCGCAATACCGCTTGAGCGATAGGATCGATAGCGATGAACGCTCACATATGGCTAAAGGGAAGGGGACGGGCCGTCCTCGCCAGCGTCCGGCAAGATCGAGGGGCGTTCGCTGCGGTAGATGGAAAACGCCCGTCCTGGGGTTCTTCCACGGTCGCGCTATTCTGAGTGACAATGTGTGAGACCGCCGTGTGGGAGTGCGGTCGTTCTCAGCGTGTCGTTCGCCCTAACCTGCTGATATCGTTAGGGGAAGAATGGTGCTGCGAGAGAGGATTGAACTCTCGACCTCCTCATTACCAATGAGGTGCTCTACCACTGAGCTACCGCAGCGCGGTGTCGGGGGGCGGTGCCGCCGCCGAACTGGACGCGGCATTAGCCGATCGAATTCCGCTTGGCAACGCTCTTCCTTCGAACAAAATGCAGGAAGGGCAAGAGCGACGCGTGGCGTGACGATTTGTTGACGGATCATGGGGGCATCGCTATAGAGCAGCCTCCACGTCCGGCCGCAGCACTGCGCCCGGTCGTTTCGCCTTTGCTTATCATCAGGCTGCGCTGACCGACACCGGATGCTCCCGGGCTGGGTCGCTGCCGCCACGACCAGACGAGGATGCCCATGGCCAACACCGTGTCGGCCAAGAAGATGACCCGAAAGATCGCCAAGCGTACGGCGATCAACCGCTCGCGCCGTTCCCGGATGCGCACCTTCGTCCGCAAGGTCGAGGAGGCGATCGCCACTGGTGATCAGAGCCAGGCCCTTGCCGCCCTCCGCTCCGCCGAGCCGGAGATCATGCGCGCTGCCCAGCACGGCATCGTTCACAAGAACAACGCCTCGCGGAAGGTCTCTCGTCTCGCCGCCCGCGTGAAGGCGATCGCCGCCTGAGCGGTTCCTGATGGCTCCCCGCCCCTGCTCAAAGAGGGAAGTCAGGGGAGCCGATCGATAGAGTAACAGATTGAGCCCGGTCTCTTCGGACCGGGCTTTTTCGTGTTTGCCCGCGCCTCAGGATCGAGGGGGCGTCACAAATCACTCAGCAATCGCCGATGCGCCCGATGGCGCTCTCCATCGCGCTTCCGATCGCCCGCCACAAGGCTGGCTCGATCGAAGCTTGAGGCGAACGGAGCGCCCGTCGGCCGATCTGTCTGTTCCCGGTTGTGCACCGGCGCGCAGCCCTTCTCCACAGATCACGCCACGTTTTCCCGAATCGTCTCTTGCATCGCGCCCGCGAGCGGTCCGGCAGGGGCTCGTTAACCATGCGCGAAATGGTCTTCGTTGCGCACGGCCGAGCCGACCGTGTAGCTTAACAAAACGTTGCCGGCAGGGACGTCCGGCAAGATGAGTGCCGGCCGGTCCGGAGTCGTCCCCAAGTTGCGGGCAGGCCTTCGACTCTTCGACCCCCTGCCGACGACTCGGTCGATGCGCAGATGTTTTCCCCGATCGTCCCGCTGTTAGGAGAACGATAGAGGATTGTTGATACACAGCCATCTTTAGCGGTGGCACGCGGCGTCGGTCTTGACAACGTCGCGGC